>DJPN01000007.1:128246-130027 GCA_002438565.1 Alphaproteobacteria bacterium UBA6411
CGGGTTGTTGCCCATGCCGATCAAGCCCATCATTTCGACGTGCGCCGGAACGGACGACGAACCCGCGAACTGCGCGTCGCCGTGCATGCGTCCCATCGTGTCCGTCATGCCGTAAGAAGCAGGACCCGCCGCGACGTTGTCGGGGTGCAAAGTACGACCCGTACCGCCGCCCGAAGCAACCGAGAAATACTTTTTGCCGTTTTCGATCGCCCACTTTTTGTAAGTGCCGGCAACGGGGTGCTGGAAGCGCGTCGGGTTGGTCGAGTTGCCCGTAATGGACACGTCGACGCCTTCGTGAATCATAATGGCAACGCCTTCGGACACATCGTCCGCGCCGTAGCATTTGACTTTCGCGCGGTCGCCTTTGGAGAAAGCTTTTTCGGAAACAATCTTCAGTTCGCCTGTTTTGTAGTTGTATTCCGTTTCAACCGACGTAAAGCCGTTGATGCGGGAAATGATGTAAGCCGCGTCTTTGCCCAAGCCGTTCAGAATGACGCGCAGGGGTTCTTTGCGGACTTTGTTCGCCGTCAAAGCGATGCCGATGGCGCCTTCAGCCGCCGCGAACGATTCGTGTCCCGCCAAAAAGCAGAAGCATTTCGTCGATTCGCTCAACAGCATAGCGCCCAGATTGCCGTGTCCCAGACCGACTTTGCGCTGATCCGCGACAGAACCGGGGATGCAGAACGCCTGCAGGCCGACGCCGATTTTTTCGGCGGCTTCGGCGGCGTCTTTCGCCCCGCTTTTAATCGCGACGGCGGCACCCAGCGTGTAAGCCCAGCATGCGTTTTCAAAACAAATCGGCTGAATTCCTTTGACGATGGCAGCAACGTCGATGCCTTTGTCTTTGCAGATTTTGTCGGCTTCTTCGATATTGGCGATGCCGTATTCCTTGCAGCATTTTTCAATCTGCGCAATGCGGCGTTCATAACCTTCAAAAAGACTCATTTTCAAACTCCTTATTCTTTGCGCGGATCGATAACTTTGGCGGCTTCGTTAAAGCGACCTTTCGTCGCAACGTTCTTTTCAAACGCTTCTTTCGGGTCGACGCCTTTTTTGATGGCCTCCATCATTTTGCCCAGATTGACGGTTTTGTAGCCGATAACTTCGCCGTTTTCGTCCAAGCCTTCAGCCAAAACATAGCCTTCCGCCATTTCCAGATAGCGAACGCCCTTGGGTTCGGTGGAATACATCGTGCCGACCTGCGAACGCAAGCCTTTGCCCAAGTCTTCCAATCCCGCGCCGACAGGCAAGCCGTTGTCGGAGAAAGCCGACTGCGTGCGGCCGTAAACAATCTGCAGGAACAGTTCGCGCATCGCAACGTTGATTGCGTCGCAAACCAAGTCCGTGTTCAACGCTTCCAGAATGGTTTTGCCCGGCAGCACTTCGGCGGCCATGGCGGCGGAGTGCGTCATACCCGAACAGCCGACGGTTTCAACCAACGCTTCGCGAATCACGCCGTCTTTGACGTTCAAGGTCAATTTGCAGGCACCCTGCTGCGGGGCGCAAGCGCCGACGCCGTGCGTCAAGCCCGAAATGTCTTTGATTTCTTTTGATTTAACCCATTTGCCTTCTTCGGGAATGGGAGCCGGATCATGGCGCGCGCCCTTGGCGACACAGCACATTTCCTTAACTTCGTTCGAACACTGATAAGAACAAGTCATTGAATGCTTACTCCAGTAAGAAAAATTGAATTACCTTTTCTTTATATCCCGATTGTCTGGAAAATTACACCTTTTTTTCGATTTTTTTCGCGGACACAAAAAAGAGACCCCCGCGTAAAA
>DJPN01000035.1 GCA_002438565.1 Alphaproteobacteria bacterium UBA6411
CCGCGCCTAGCGCGGGGTTTTCTGAATACAACAACACAACGTCCCTGATCGCCAGCTTTTGCTGCGCCGTGATGAACGATTCCATAAAGGCGAAATCGGGCGCGCCGTCAGTGACGGGAAGAAAGACAAAACTTTCTATCATTCGCTCTTTATTCCATTTTTGCGTATAGCTGAATTTCTGCGAAAAGTTTTTAAATACGGCACAGAAAAACAACGCTCGCTTTCTGTTCAGCATCCAGTTTTCTTTTGAATAGCATATATTCACGTCATCGGAAGCGTAAAAAGGCTCTTCCTGATAAAAAGAACAGCCGACACTGCCGTTGTAGTTAACGGATATGCAATTCGGCTTCCACACCGTTGTTGTTTCAATGCGTTCCCGTATGCCGTTATTAGAGGAAATAGCTCCTAAAAAATTGATGTTTCCGGGTTTTATATTTTCTTTTGTCAGCCGTTTCCCTTTAACGATATCAAACAAATCCCCGATTTTAAATTCTTCAAACCGGATTTTTCCGTTTTTAAAATCATCCAGCGCGGTTTGTTCGGCGGCGGTCAAATCGTAATTTTCCAATCCGGCGGCGCGCAGGTACGCCGCAAGCTCGCTGACGCGCGCTTGTTCAAGCTCGCCGATATACCGTTCCATATAGGAAAAATCCGGTGTTCCGTCGGGTGTGGCTGGAAGAAGCATTTTGGATTCGCAAAAAATTTTTTCAAAGTCACGAACCAGAACTCCTTGAAGGATTTTTTGAAGTTTGTTGAAAAACGCAATAAAATATATTGCCAGTTTGTCATTAAATTCTTTAAACTTTGGAAAAACGGTTTTCGTAAATTGCCCGGCGTAAAAATCAGACGGCATATAGAAAAACTGCATACCAAGCATACCTACAGCGATACTGTTTCCAGATATTTTATGCTCATCATCAAGATAATCAACGTAACCGAGTATTCCATTGTTAAAAACTGTACGGGTAAAATAAGGGTATTGTCCGTTTGTTGAAAAATGGAAACTTTCTTTGTTTAGTTGCGGATTTGAGGATACGGAAAACAATTCCCCGATTTTAAATTCTTTCCATTTGCCCCCGTTTTGTTCAAATTCCTTGTTCAATTTTTCCAAACGGGGGCTTGTCAAAAATTTTCGGATGTTCCCTCCGATTTCAACAGGGTTGACACTTTCCACGCCAGATAATCCGCGACGGTTTTTCTGAAATCGGATTCGGTCGGAATCGTGTCCACCCGTTTGTGCTGCGCGTATGTCCAATCGTCGCCGTTCAGGGAAATCGTGTCCTCCGTCACGCAATCGTCAAAATAATGCGTCGCCTTTTTGCGGTTTAAAACGATGTCGGCGACTTCGCGATAGCGGCCGGCGGCGTCGCCCGTGTTTTTCAAATTAACGTCCGCGCTTGATTTTTTGCGGTTTTGGCGCGTATAGCCGTCGTTTGAAAAATCAATGAATTTCACCAGATTGTCCGCGCCGTGCGGAACGCCGGCGTCGAAAACGTAAATCGCCGTCTGCACGCCCGCCTTGCCGCAAAAGATGTCGCTCATGTGAATCGCGGCGACCAGCGTATTGCGTTTCAGAATTTCCTTTGTGTAGGGCAAACCGTTGCCGCTGCCGGCGTTTTCCTGAATCAAAACCGCGGCGCGGCCGCCCGACATCCGGCTTAACGCGCGTTCAACGAAGACGAATCCCTTTCCTTTGGCGGAATAGGGCGGATTTAACAGGAACACGTCCGCGGGAAACGGCGTGTCCTTTTGCGTTCCCTGTTCGTAATTGCCTTTAAATTCGGTCAGGGAATCCTTGTGCAAAATGTTGCACGATCCGTCCCCCATCAAAATCATGTTTAAAACCGCCAGCATGTAAATGTCGGCGCGCAGTTCGACGCCCAGCAGCTGAAAATACTTGATGTGCGCGATTTTTTCGGCGCGTTCTTTCGGACTTGCGATCGTTTTTTCCGCGTCGTCGATCATTTGCTTCATCGCGGAAATCAAAAATCCCGCGCTGCCCGTCGCATAGTCCCAAACATAGCTGTCCTTGTTGACTTTGCACAGCTTCGCCATAAATTCGCAGACATAGCGCGGGGTCAGCACGACATCGTTTTTATCGCCGTCCGGAATGTCCACCCATTCGTTCAGCACGTTGAACAGCCTGCCCGTAAAATCCAAATGCCGCGCCGACGTGAAAATCGGCATGATGTCGTTTTTAATGACGGTATAGACGGTTTTAATCGCGCTTTCGCCGTTTTTGGGTTTGTAGATTTGCGAATAAACGAACACCTGCGACAAATCGGAAACGATCAGCTCCCGCTTTTCCTTGGGCAGATTCTTTTCGTTTAAAAAGTCGGCGATTTTGTTGACGACGATCTTTCCGTCGTTTGAATTTTCCCCCGTGTCGCCCTTTAAATCCGTTATTTCCAGCGGGGAAACCCTGCCGTCAACGCCCAAAGCCGCCATAATCAGCCCCGCCACCAGCTGAACGCGCGACCCGACGGATATTTTCAATTCGTCGTGCATTTTTTGGTTCAACGCTTTCAGCTTGATTTCGATTTGGTTTTCGTAATCTTTGGCTTTCGCCTCTTTTTCCTCTTCGGTCAGGGAAAGCGCGTCGATTTTTTGAACGAAGCTTTCAAAATTTTCCGGATACAGAAAACTTAAATCGCTGTAATCGCCGACTTTTTTCGGGATGCAAAAGTTGTTCGCCGAAACGTAATAAACGCCCAGTTCCGTTTTGATTTCGCCCGCGTCTTCGTATCCGTTCACGCCGACGGCGACGGATTCCTTGTACGATACTGTGTTTTTCACAATCGCGTCGGCGTAATGAACCGCTCCGTTCACCGCGTATTTTTGAATGTTGGACGCCTTGGAATTGTCGATTTCGCCGCTTGGCGCGGTTTTGATCAAATCCCCTTTCGTTCCTTTGACTTCGATCATCACGGGGATTTTCCGGTTGGATTTCGTCGTCAGAAACAATTTGATGTCGGGATAGTTGCTGCCTTTTCCGCCGCTTTTGGACGGAGCGTTTTTCAACGCGTCGTCGATTTCGGCGTTAACGCTTTCGGTTTTGGTGAACGTCCGGCATTTTTTCAGCTGTTCCTTGGCGATGTTTTCGATTTTTTCTTCGATACTGGGCATCAAGCGTTTCCTTTAAACGAAAAAGTCGCCTGATGAAGGCGACCGGAAGTTGGAAACTACTCTAATGAAATAGTGCGACATATTCGCATATGCCGAACACGCCGCGGTCAACTAGTATCCCGCGGTGTTTCGCATACACTTATTTTGTCGCCTTCCGGTCGTTTGAACCAGAAGGCGTGCAAAATTATCGTCTTTACACAAGACGCATTAGAGGGGTTTCCACACCCCGAAACATTCATCAAATGTTTCGGGTAAAGGATAAGGTGAAATTACTTACCAAACATTTAAATACAGAAAAGATTTAATTCTTTTCAAAACAGGTTGCTTTTCGCGCTTAAACGGTGTAAACAGACTCCGTCAAGGTTCGACACCCCTGGAGGTCGAACAGACTTAATCATCTAAAAGGATTTGAAAATTATGGCTAAAACAGTCAATATTCGCGTCAATGAACGCAAAACGGCAGGTAAGGGGGCGGCTCGTGCCGAACGTCGCGCAGGTTTGATTCCCGGTGTTATCTACGGTGAAAAGAAAGAACCCGTGATGTTCTCGATTTCCGCTCTGGATTTGGACGCGCAGATGCGTCAGCCGGGTTTCTGGACCCGCCAGTTCGAAATCGAAGTCGGCAAAAACAAATACCACGCCATTTGTCAGGACATTCAGACGCACCCGATTACGGATCGTCCGATTCACATCGATTTCCTGCGCGTTTCGGAAAATACCGAACTGCAGATCGAAGTCCCCGTCATGTACGAAAACGAATTGGCTGCTCCGGGCTTGAAGAACGGCGGCGTTTTGAACGCGATTTACCGTTCTATCGAAGTCATGTGCAAACCCAAAGACATTCCCGAAACCCTGTTTGTCGATTTGACGGGCTTGGAAATGGGCGATGTCGTGAAAATGGGCGATATCAAGTTCCCCGCCGGCGTCAAACCCGTTGAAGACTTGGATACCACGATTGCGGCGATTGCTGCGCCTGCGGCTGAAGAAGTCGAAGAAGCTCCGGCTCCTGCGGCTGATGCTGCTGCGGCTGCTCCCGCTGCTGCGGCTCCTGCTGCGAAGTAAGGGTGATTGCCGATGTTTTTGGTTGTCGGTCTTGGGAATCCCGGGGCGGAATATAAAGGCAATCGGCATAATATCGGATTTATGGCGACGGACGAAATTGTCCGTCGCTATAATTTTGGCGCGTGGAAATCCCGCTTTAACGCTCAAGTGTCCGAAGGCGTGATTGACGGTGAAAAAGTCATCGTTTTACAGCCTCAAACATTTATGAACAATTCGGGACAAGCGGTGCGCGCCGCCATGGACTTTTACAAACTGCCCGTTTCGCAAGTCATTGTTTTACATGACGAAATGGACATTCCCGTCGGCAAAATCAAAGCCAAAGTCGGCGGCGGCGCGGGTGGTCACAACGGATTGAAAAGCATTGACGCGCATTGCACGCCGAACTATGCGCGCGTCCGCATCGGCATCGGACACCCCGGCGACAAAAACTTGGTCGTCGGCTGGGTATTGTCGAACTTTCCGAAAGCGGACAAGGAAATCATCACCACGGAATTGGAACATGTTGCGGAAGCTTTGCCGCAATTATTGGCGCACGGAACGGGCGAATTCACGTCCAGACTTGCGTTGATTCAGAAAGGATAAAAAATGGGTTTTAATTGCGGAATCGTCGGATTGCCGAACGTCGGAAAATCGACTTTGTTTAACGCGCTGACGTCGACTATGGCGGCGCAGGCGGCGAATTATCCTTTCTGCACCATTGAACCGAACGTCGGGCGCGTCGCTGTTCCCGACGCGCGTTTGGCGGTATTGTCAGATTTGGCGAAATCCAAGCAGACGATTTACACGCAGCTGGAATTCGTGGACATCGCTGGCTTGGTCAAAGGCGCGTCCAAGGGTGAAGGCTTGGGCAACCAGTTTCTGGCGTCGATTCGCGAAGTCGACGCGATTGTGCACGTCTTGCGCTGTTTTGAGGACGGCGACATCACGCATGTCGAAGGTTCGATTGACCCCGTGCGCGACGCGGACACGATTGAAACCGAACTGATGCTGGCGGATTTGGACAGCTTGGAACGCCGTATTGTGCCGTTTGAAAAGAAAGCGCGTGCAGGCGAAAAAGAGGGCAAGGAAATGGTTGCCGTCATGCAGCCCGTTCTGGATGCTTTGCGCAGCGGCAAGCCAGCCCGCACCGTCCAATTCGAGGACGAAGAGCAGAAAAAAATTTATAAACAGCTGTTTTTACTGACCTCCAAGCCTGTTTTGTACGTTTGCAACGTGGACGAAGCGTCTGCGGCAACGGGCAACGATTTTTCAAAGCGCGTGTTTGAAATGGCTAAAAAACAAGGCAACGAAGCCGTTGTCGTGTCGGCGGCAATCGAATCCGAAGTCGCTTTGCTGGAAGACCCGACGGAACAAAAGGAATTTTTGGAAACGCTGGGGCTGGAGGAAACGGGTTTGAACCGCGTGATTAAAGCGGGATACAAGCTGTTGGATTTGAAAACGTTTTTCACGGTCGGCCCTAAGGAATCCAAAGCGTGGACGATTAAAAACGGCATGACCGCGCCGCAGGCCGCGGGCGTCATCCACTCGGACTTTGAAAAGGGCTTCATCCGCGCGGAAGTCATTTCGTATCAAGACTTTATAGACTGCCAAAGCGAAGCCAAAGCCCGCGAGCTGGGCAAACTGCGCTCCGAAGGCAAAACGTATGTCATGCAGGACGGCGACATCTGCCATTTCCTGTTTAACGTCTAAGGTTTTTCCATGCGTCTGGCTTTGTACGAACCCGACATTCCGCAAAACACGGGAACTTTGCTGCGGTTGGCGGCGTGTTTCAATCTGCCCGTCGATATTATCGAGCCGTGCGGCTTTATTTTTGACGACAAGCGCATGCGCCGCGCGGGCATGGACTATCTGAACATTGTCGATTACACGCGCCACGATTCGTGGGAAAAGTTTTATGCGCAGCATACGGGGCGCATTGTTTTGCTGACGACCAAAGGCGCGGAACCGCACCACCGCTTTCAATTCCAAGAATCCGACATTTTGCTGTTGGGGCGCGAAAGCGCGGGCGTTCCCGACAGCGTTCACCATGCCGCGGACGCGCGTTTGCGTATTCCGATGCGGGCGGACACGCGTTCAATCAACGTCGCCATGGCGGGCGCGATTGTTTTAAGCGAAGCTTTGCACCAAACGGGGCATTTCGACACGCTGGTTTGAAAATATCCTTAAATCACAATCTCCGCCTTGGTCGGCACGGATAAAACGTGCCCTCGGAATCGTCATTGCGCGGAGCGACAGCGACAAAGCAATCCACATTGACTCCGTGTTTACGGTTGGCATCCTGCAAATGGATCGCCACAGCCCTAAAGGGCTTCGCGATGACGAATAGAGGTCGGCACGCCGCCCCTGCCTGTGTTATTTCTCGCAGCAGCATTGAGTACCGGTAT
>DJPN01000041.1 GCA_002438565.1 Alphaproteobacteria bacterium UBA6411
GTGAAGGGAATCGAACCCTCGTATTCAGCTTGGGAAGCTGCTGCTCTGCCATTGAGCTACACCCGCGAGTTTTTATCTTTCAATCACGTCGTTGAACGACGGAGCGGACAAATCTTGATCCAACCGGTTAGATAATGCCTTAATTAAATCAAATGTCAAGATAATCCATAAATTTTCATGATCTTCCAGCGATGCTTCGCGGTCAATGATGCGGCGGCGCATAACGGAAGCCGACGTTTCGACGATTAAGGCGCCTTCGGAATTGACGACTTGAATCGTAACGTCGATTTTTCCCGTATACTGCTGCTGAATTTGTTTGTTCATCGAACCGCCGGTGACGATGTTTTCTTCGACGATGCTGGCGTCTTTAATCATAAAGCGGACGTGACGATCGGGCGTTTTGTCAATGCCGAAACGGTTGACCGCCCATTTGTGAACAATCTGTTCTGGATAAACCAGCAGGCGGTGATCGACGTTCGGCGCTCTGCCCGGCGCGTTGTAGCTGGAAATGAATTTGATGTCCTGCGCTTTAAAGCGAATCTTCTGTCCCTGCGGAACGGGCTGATACAGATTCCCCTGCGCCTGCTGAACGTACGGCTGACCGTTCGCATCCGTATAAGCTTGCGGCGCTTCGGCTTCATACGCCGTTTGCGCCGGAGCGTATCCGTACGGAGCGTTTTGATAGTTTTGCGCGCACGCCGCCGTTACAGCAATTGCCGCTACCGGAGAAATCAGACGCGAAAGCTTGAAAGACATGATGTTTATTCTCCTAAATCCTTTAACGTTAACGTATAGCTTTTTCCGCAGAAACGGCATTGCGTTTTGATGACTCCGTCGACAACCATGTCTTTTCTGTCTTGCGGTGAAAAGCGTTTTAACATTTCTATTACCTTTTCTTGCGAACAACGGCAACCGAATTCTATCCGTTTTGCGGCAAAAAAATGCAAATCATTTAAATGAAACAGCCTGTAAAGCAGCTGTTCCAAACTTAACGTTGTGTCCAAAATCTCGAAATCCCTTAAAGATTCCAGTAAAACGGACGCCGTTGCCCACAAATCGTCGGCTTCCTCTTTTTTCAAAAGTTCGGCGGCTTTCTTGTCAAAGGGCATTTTTTGCAGCAAAGCGGCGCCGGCAATCCATCCGTGTTTGCCGTCGGGCGCGCCGACCGCCAAACGGATTTCCGTGTCGATTTGTTCGGATTGACGGAAATAATTCAGAACGCAATCCGTCAAGGACGATTGTTCCAGCGCGACAATGCCTTGATAGGTTTGTCCGTCGTGTTCCGTCGTGAAGGCCAACGTTCCTTTGCCGAAATACCGCGAAAGCGTTGCCGCTTCGCCGTCCGGTGCCTGCCCCGCCTGTTTCAAGGCGGCTGCGTCAAACCGGGCGTATCCGCGCATCTTTCCGTCCGTCGTCAAGTCGATTGCCAGCATCGAAATTGCCCCGTCGCTTTGGATTTGGAGCGTGAAAACGCCGTCATATTTGACCGATGAAGCTAGCAAGGCCGTTAAAACGGCGGCTTCGGCCAAAAACTTGCCCACGGATTCGGGATAACCGTGCTGTCCGATAATCGTGTCCAGAACCGTTGTCAAGCGTACGGCTTGTCCGCGGGACATTCCGTTGTCTATCAAATACGGCTGAACGATGTTTTCCGATGTGTCGGTCATGAGGTTGCCTCCTTTTTCAATTTAATGCTATAATTTTCTTTAAAAAAGCTTAATATCCGATAGTCAATCATCCTTTTGAAAGCAAAAAAATGCCCGAATCCGGAAACGCGCGTCCTTTGACCGCCAAAAGACTGACCAACATCGCTTTGTATTATTTAGGTCGCTACGAAAGTTCTGTCGAGCAGCTGCGAAAAATTTTGTTGCGGCGTGTTTTGAAAGAAAAAATGAAAGGCGCGGACATTCCCGCCGATGTCGAAGCCGTTATTGAATCGATTCTGTCAAAAATGATTGCCGACGGTTATGTGGACGACCGCCGGTTTGCCCAAGGCGTTGTGCGAAAATGTCAAAGCGCGGGAAAATCACGGCGATTTTTAATCGGAAAGCTAAAGACGGCAGGCATCGATTCGGATTTGATTTGTGAATTGACGGCGGATTTGACCGATTCGGATTTGGAAGCCGCACGCCGTTTTGTGCAAAAGAAAAAAATCGGCCGTTATCGTCCTCTTGAAAAACAAAAAGAATGTTTTAAAAAGGATTTGGCGGCGATGGCGCGGGCGGGTTTTTCCTTTGATGTCGCGAAACAAGCGCTGGAAACGGATGAAGACGGGGATTTTTATTATGAATAGATTGATAATTTTCGATTTCGACGGTGTTTTGATTGACAGCGAATTGCTCGGATGTCAAGTGTGGTCGGATTGTTTGAAACCGTACGCCGATGTCAGTCTGCAAGCCATGCTCGGCTATACGGGGCGCACGGGCGCGCTGATTTGCAAAATGATAGAGGAAGAATACCGCTGTACTTTGCCGCCCGATTTCCTGCCGCAAGTCAACACGGCGGTCGAAGACTTGATGGAACGCGAGCTTTTGCCCGTCAAAGGCGTTTTGGAAACGCTGCCGAAACTGACTTTGCCGATATGCATAGCGTCGGGCAGCCGTCCCGAACGGTTGTTCCAATGCCTTCGAGTCGCTCATCTCGAATCGTTTTTTGACAAAAGCAACACTTTCAGCTCTCATTACGTCAAAAACGGCAAGCCTGCGCCCGACATTTTTCTGTATGCGGCGGAAAAAATGGGCGAATCGCCCGAAAACTGCGTTGTAATCGAAGACAGCGTTTCGGGCATTGTCGGGGCAAAAGCCGCCAAAATGACCGTTTTCGGATTCGCGGGCGGATCGCACTGCGCTCCGAATCACAGTGAAAAACTCAAAGCCGCGGGGGCGGATCTGACATTCGACGATTTTACGAAACTGCCTAAACTGCTGGCTCAGCCGTCTTCGCGGTGAAGCAGAACTGCGATGCTGAGCAACGCAAAAATGACGGGAGGACTCCATGTGGCGAAAACAATCGGCAGGTTGGCCGCAAACCCCATGGCGTAAGTGATTTTTGTCATAAAGTACAGCAAAAATCCGCAGACAATCGCGCCGGACAGCTTCAAAGCCCCGCCGCCGCGCCGTTGGTTGGGATCAACCGAAAATACGGCGGCTATCAAAATCATTGTCATCAGCAAAAACGGCGAAACGATTAAAGAATGAAGATGCAGACGGTGCGAATGAGCTGAAAAGCCCGAGCTTTCAAAAAAATCAATCAAATTGGGCAAATCCCAAAACGAAATGGTTTCCGGCGATGCGAAGTTTTCTTGGATTTTTCCCAAAGTCAGCTCGGTCGGGATATTCACGGTGCCGCTGAAATCAATGTTTTTTCCGGGAACATATGTCCGCGCGTCTTTCAATACGAAAAAGCCGTCATGCAGCGTTGCGTGATGAGCGTCGATTCGTTTCAGAAAAACGTTGCTTTCCGAAAATTCCAGAATACTGACGTCGCGCAATGTCAGTTCGTATTTTTCCTGTCTCAGCCCGTTTGCGTGAAGGACGTACATTTTTCCGTCCCGATGTTCGCGAAGCCACAAATCTTTTGATGCCGTCGAAAAGTGTGGCGAACCTTTGCGCGCGTCGTCAAGCCGCTCGAATTTTGCATACATGGCCGCCGAAAAGGGGTTGAAAACCGTGACCGAAAAAACGCCTATTAAAAAAGACACGATGAGCAAAGGCGTTACAAACTGCCAAACGGATTGTCCCGCCGCGCGGATGATGACCAGCTCGTGACTTTTTGTCAGGCGCCAAAACACGATGATTCCGCCGATAAGAACGCCGAACGGCAGAATCGTAATCAGCATGTTCGGCAATTTCAACAGCCCCATGGCCAGCACATTGGAAAAACCGAAGGATGGAACGACAGATTCTTTTTTCATCAATTCGATGACGTCAAACAGCAATATAATGAATCCCAATGTCAGCATGACGGCAAAGAACGACATTAAAAACTGGCGTAAGATATAACGGCTGATAAGTTTAGGCGCTGACATTGGCGGAATTCCTTTGAAAAACGTTGTTTCTAAACAGATAGCATACATCGGGATAAAAAAAAGTGAATTTTTTTGAAAAAAGTTGTTGACTTAAATTTCCAACAGGCATATACACGTTTTTGCGCTGCGGAGGTGGTGCAGAGCTACTAGAGAGAGTTGAGGAAGAGAAGAGAAGAGATGTACAGGCGGCGGGCTTGTTTTAGGACGAGACGTTGGCTTGGAGTACATCGGTAGACGAGGTAAAG
>DJPN01000019.1 GCA_002438565.1 Alphaproteobacteria bacterium UBA6411
TCCGCCCCGCGCGATGACGAATAGCGCGATGCGACAATCCCTTTCCGACAGCGTCCCTTACTTTGTCCTTTTCAGCGGCAGAGGAGCAACGGAAACCCGTTCGGGGAACACATCAATCAGCCGAACGTTTTGATTGTTTTTGCATACCTCGTCCGCCGTGCATTTTTGAATGACGGTTACACGCGAATCCCTTTCCGCCCCGCGCATATCCATAATTGTCCTGTAGCCGCGCACGACTTGAACCGTCATCACGACAAAGGCCGACATTTTCTTTTTGTTGCGGGCGGTAATCTTGATTTCGTAGAATCCTTCCGACGTTGCGGGCGGTTTTCCGGACAGCGTTATCGTTTTGGAATCAAAGAACATCCACGGCGGCAGCGGCGAACCGTCAATCAAGGTTGCCGTATACGCGACATCCCATCCCAAATCCGCTTCGGCAAAAACGGTCGGCGGGATTGTGACGATAAAGCGCGAATCCTCGACGACTTTTTTCATCGGAAGCGTGACGTTCAAAAACACGGGCGGGCGGTGCATCGGCACGGGCGGCAGTTTCGGCGCGTCTTCATTGGTAAAGCGTCCGATATCCCACGCCCCCATAACGCGTTCCAACGCCGCGGCAATCGTGTTCAAGTCATTCGACGCAAAGTCTTCGGGCAAGGCATCCAAGCCCAGCGTTGCGAACATCGTTCCGGTCGCATCCTGCAATTCGGCGAAATTCATCGCCATGCGCAATTTGGCGAACAAGGCGCGCGCCGCGGAAGCAACGGTTGCGGCTTGCGCCATTTCTTCAGTGTTATCCGCATTGGCTTCCGCGCTTTTTTGCGCCAGCTGTTCGGCGACGTTTGAAATTTCGACGCTCAGCTGATACGTTTCTTTCGCCCCTTGATAGCGCGCCCATCCCAAGTGGGTCTGCGTCAAAACAGCCATGGCGATGACTTGCCGGTTCAAATTGTCAACCGCTTCTTTGACTTCGGACGTTGTCACCGTTTGCTGCATTTTCATCGGATTTAACAGATTGAAGCCGACTTGCGCCGCCGCCTGCATCCATGATGAATTGGACAGATACGAGTTGCTGTCATAGTTCGCGGACGCGAACAAATTCAAGTTCGGCAACAGTTTCATCAGCGCTTTTTTGGCTTCCAGCCGCGTATTTTGCAGCTTGTAATCTTCTGCGCACAATTCCGGACGGTTCATCAGCGCCAGCCATTCCAGCCTGTCCAGATTTGAACGGATTTCGGGCAAGACGTAATTGCCCTCCTCCGGCGCGACCAAACGGAAGCGCGTTCCCGGCTTCAAGTTAATCAAAGAAGCCAGCTTGTCGCGCGCCATTTGCAATTCTTTTTTCATTTCGCTCAAATCGCGCATGGTTTCCATCAGCGACATTTGATAAGTCAGCGTTTGAGCATTCTTTTCCTTTTGACCGGAACGCAAAATTTCCAAAACGGCAGTGGCTTCTTCCATCAAATCGTCGATTTCCGGCATCAGCCGTTCCGCCGCAATCGCTCGCCAGAACGCTTCGCGCACGTCCTGTAGCAAAGACTGCGTCTGTTTGCGGCGTTCTTCTTTGGAAATCAAGACCTTGTTCATATCCTGCCGCGCCTGATAATAGCTGACGCCGAAATCAAGGATGTTCCAAGATACTTGGATATCCGCGAAACCGTGCGTTTTTTCCCCGTACGCCGTCGGATCGGACAGAACGCCCGTTTTCATCGACTTTGACACAATCGCTTCGTAATTATTGCGTCCGGAATATCCCGCGTTTGCGGCGATTTGAGGCAGCATATCCGTGGAATTCAAGTTCATCTGCTTGACGGTCAAGGCAGTTTCCATCATTTTCAATCTGGAATTCAAGTTGTATTTCAGTGCCCGCGCCATGGCGTCATACATGGTCATCGGTTTGAAAACGACGTCGGTTCTTTGATCCGCAAACATTTCCTGTATATCGCGGTCAACACGGACGGCGCGTTCCCAATCGCTCAGCGGTTCGGGTTCGACCGTACAGGCGGCGGCAAAGGCAAGAGTCATCCCCGCAGTCAGAAAAGACGTCCTTTTCCACAATTTTTTTTGTTTTGCAAAGAGGTCTTTCATTTTTTACCTTCCCGTTCCATAACGTCGCGAATCAACTTCAGCAAACGCTTTTGTTCCGATTGTTTTTCGCTCTGGATTTTCGCTGAAAAATCTGACGAGTCAAGCCCCAAATCCAATTTCGCCCAATCCGCGGCGTCTTGGGCGGAAACATCGACCATTGTTTTTAAATCGGTCAAATCGTCCGTCAGCATGCCCAGCACCGCCATATCATAGTTTTTCCGCAGGTTCGCAAGGGCTGTTTCCGAAAAATACTTGTCCGGATTAGCGGCGTAATCGTCCAGAACGTCATTTTTCTTTTCAGCCAAAGCCGCCTCGACCTTTCTGTCATAAGGACGCATGGCGGCATCCAGCTGGGCGAAAACGACGTCTATCAAAGCCCGTCCCGTTCGGCCGCGGTTGAAATCGGCCAAAGCATCGGCATCGCGAACCATTTCCTTTTTGCTTTCATAGTCAAGCGTCATGTTGGTTACATCCAAATCCGCGCGGTCGATTTGTTTGATGAAATCCACGGCTTGCGCATCCAATTCGGGATACGCCGACGATGAAAAATCGGCAATGAAGTCAACGCTTTGATTGGTGTCCCGCTTTGCATCCGCAAATTCAAAGTCGCGTTCCAGCGCGTCAACTTTCCAGAAGTGAGCTTCCGCCTGTATTTCTTCGTTTTGAACGGGAACGTTGTAGTCCAGCAGGTAATAAGCCAAATCGTCCCCGATTGCGCCGGAACGCCAAACTTCGCGGATAGGAACGCTTTGCAAATAGGGGCGAGTCAAAATTTTATCCAAAGCATACGCGTTGTCATTCGGATGCAGAAAAACGCCTTTCTGTTCGGCGCAAACCGCCCGCACCGACAGCGCCGCCGATAAAAAAGCGATTGTTTTTATACATTTGCAAACTTTTTTCAAAGCGGCCGCCATAAACTTGTTTCTCCGATTGGTTTATTTTGCATGAAAAAAGCTAAAAAAGTCTAAAGAAAACAAATGACTTTGCGGCCTAAAACAGGTATATTCCGTGCAGATATCAATCAGACAGGAGGTTTCCATGACACAAACGGCTCCGCGCGGGGAACGGCTGAATATCGGGCTGTTCGGACGCAGAAACGCGGGTAAATCATCCCTTTTGAACGCTTTGTGCGGACAGGAAGTATCCATTGTTTCCGACGTTGCGGGAACAACCACGGACGCCGTCAGCAAAATTTACGAACTCATCCCCGTCGGTCCTGTAACCTTCTTTGACACGGCGGGCGTTGACGACAAGGGCGACATCGGGCAAAAACGCGTCGACGCCACCATGCGCGTGATGAAAAAAGTCGATATTGCCATGATTATCACCGACGAAACGGGCGTCGGAGCCGAGGAAGACGCCCTTATCAAGGAATTGAAAGAACTGAACGTTCCCTTTGTCGTCGTGTTCAATAAATGCGACAAGGTCAACATCACGGGCTACGGTTTCGATTTCCCGACGATTTCCGTTTCCGCCAAAGACGGCGCGAATATTGAAGAATTGAAAGCTTTGCTGAAAAGCCTCGTTCCCGAATCGTTCAAAAAACGCCCGCCTTTGGTTGCCGATTTGATTAAAGCGGGCGACACGGTCGTTTGTATTGCGCCGATAGACGCTTCCGCGCCGAAAGGGCGGCTGATTTTACCGCAGGTTCAAGTCATCCGCGACATTTTGGACGCGGGCGCGTATGCTTACACCGTGCAGAATCAGAATGATTACAAAGCTGCCGAAGCCAATTTGAAAAATCCGCCCGCATTGGTGATTACAGATTCCCAGCTTATCCGCGCGGTCGCCGAAACCGTTCCGCAAAACGTGCCTTTGACAACGTTTTCCACGCTGTTCGCCCGCTACAAAGGCGATTTGCAAATCCTGCTGAACGGCGCGCAAAAACTGAAAAATCTGACGGACGGCAGCCGCGTTTTGATTGCGGAAGCGTGTTCCCATCACGTTCAAGATGACGACATTGCGCGCGTCAAAATGCCCGCCTTGATTCAAAAAGCGTGCTCGGGTAAAATCAATTTCAACTGGTGCGCCGGCATTGACTTCCCCGACGATTTGGAGAATTACGATTTGGTCATCCATTGCGGCGGCTGCATGTTGACCAGACAGGAAACTTTGCGCCGTCTGAATGAATGTGTGCGTTCAAATGTTCCCGTTACAAACTTCGGCATGGCCTTGTCTGCTGTTCAAGGCGTGCTTGACCGTGTAACCGCCCCGTTCGGACTGGACAAATGAAGCTTTTTGTTCTTGCCTCCGCTTTGATTTTGGCGGGATGCGCCGTGTTTCAGCCCCGCGGTGAACAGCCGTTTTACGAACGCGCTTACGCCCTGCCAGCCGAAGCGCGCGAATGGGCGAAAACAGCGCCGTTGCCCGATTTGTGTCAAGCCACCAAAAACTGGCGTCCGGAAGCTATCCGCAATGCCGCTTTGAACGAAATTTACGCCCGCCAAATCGACACCCGCGCCTGCTATTACACAGGCATGGAATTGACGCCTTGAAAGGATGCGCCATGAATCCACAGTTAATGGAAAAATTAAACAAGGCCCGCGCTTTGAAGCAGGCTTTCAAATTGTCCGAAACGATTGCAGCGTTGAAAGAATGTTTGACGCTTGACCCACATTGTGTCATTGCGTCGGCGCAGGCGGGACTGTGTTCGCTGATGACGGGCGAAACAGAACAGGCGGAAAGCTTTTTGAAACAAGCCGTTGACGACACGAACAAAGCCGATGCGCCCGTTTTGACGTATTATACGGCGGCGTTGATTGCAAACGGCAAAGATTATGCCGGCTTCTTGCCTTTGTGTCCCGATTTGCAGGACACCCTGCTGTTGGTTGCGGAAATGCTGAGCGAGAAAGACAAACACGATGAAGTTTTACGCTTGATTGAAGTGTTGTCCGAAAAATATTTGAATACGGACTTGTTTAAAACGCCGAAAGCGCATTACCGCCTTATCCGGTTGTTGGCGCGCGCGGGCGAAACGGAATTGGCGGCCGATTTGGCGAAAGGATTGGAAGCCGAAACCCCCGATTCATGGGAAGGATTGGCCGCCTTAGCCGCCGTCGAAATGGCGAAGAAAAACTATGAAAAAGCTTACTCTTTGACAGTGCAGGCTTTACAGCGCGGCGGGTCAAGCAACCCGATGCTGGCCGCGCAACAACATTGGCTGGCGATGAACAAATAATCAGTCCGCAAAACAGTTCTTTAACAGACTGATATAAAGAACGCCCCGCTGTCGTCAACGGGGCGTTTTCATATTCACCAAACGTTATTTTTTCGCGGTGATAACCGTCTGGCCGTTCATATATTTCTGCAAAACTTCCGGAATCAAAACCGACCCGTCAGCCTGCTGATAATTTTCCATGACGGCAATCATGCAGCGGCCGACCGCAACGCCCGAACCGTTCAGCGTGTGGACAAAGCGAGTTCCTTTTTGCGTTTTGTTTTTGCAGCGGGCGTCCATACGGCGCGCCTGGAAATCCCAGCAGTTGGAAACGCTGGAAATTTCGCGGTATTTGTTCTGACCGGGCATCCAGACTTCCAAATCGTGGGTTTTGCGCGACGAAAATCCCATATCGCCCGCGGACAGACACATCACGCGGTACGGCAGGTTCAAGCCCTGCAGAACGTCTTCGGCGCATTGAGTCATGTATTCGTGTTCTTCCCACGACTTTTCGGGCGTTGTAATGGCGACCATTTCAACTTTGTAGAACTGGTGCTGACGAATCATCCCGCGCGTGTCCTTGCCCGCCGCCCCCGCTTCGGAACGGAAGCATGGCGTCAAAGCCGTCAAACGCAACGGCAGAGAATCCTCATCCAAGGCTTTGCCCGCGACAAAGTTCGTCAAGCTGACTTCCGCCGTCGGAATCAGCCAGTAATCGTCCGTCGTGTGATACAAATCTTCGGCAAACTTGGGCAGTTGAGCCGTACCGTACATTGCGGAGCTGTTGACCATCAAAGGCACTTCCATTTCGATATAGCCGTGTTTTTCGCGATGCAAATCCAGCATGTATTGCGCCAAAGCCCGTTCCAAACGCGACAAATCGCCCAGCAGATACACAAAGCGCGCACCGGAAACACGGGCGGCCTGGTCAAAGTCCATCAGTCCCAGTTTGGCGCCGATTTCATCATGTTCCAACGGTTTGAAGTCGAATTTGCGCGGTTCGCCCCAGCGGCGGATTTCGCGGTTCGTCGTATCGTCCAATCCGTCGGGAATATCGTCGGCGGGACGGTTCGGCAGGCGTTCCAAAACATGGTCAATCTGTTCGCAAATGGCGCGGACGTCTTCTTCGGTGTCCGCCATGCTGCGTTTCAAAGCGCCGACTTCGTGCATCAAAACATCGGCGTCGCCGCCGTTCTTTTTGACTTCTGCGATTTGGCGGGACAAATCGTTGCGGCGGCTTTGCATATCCTGCAGGTCGGTTTGCGCGGCGCGGTACTTCTTGTCCAATTCCAAAACTTCGGCGGAACGGGGCGGCAATCCGCGGCGTTCAAGTCCTTTGTCGAACAATTCGGGGTTTTCCCGTATCCATTTAATGTCGTACATGACAGGCTCCTAAATAAAAAAAGTTATGCCCTTATAACTCTATTTTTGTTTCTTTTCAAGGGCGCGAATGGACAAAATCGCGCTTTCATACAAAATAATCAGCGGACAGGCCAAAGCGAACTGGCTGATGACATCGGGCGGCGTCAAAACAGCGGCGACAATGAAAATCAGCACAATCGCATACCGCCGTCCCGCGACCAGAGTTTGCGCCGTTATCAATCCCAATTTGGCCAGCACAACCAGTACAATCGGCAGCTGAAAACTGGCTCCGAACGCCAAAATCAAGGTCATCATAAAGGACAGGTATTCGGCGATACGCGCCTCCAAAACAACGGGCAGCGCATCCTTTTCCAACTGCTGAAAGGACAGCAGGAATTTAAACGCGGGCGGCGCAATCAAATAAAACACAAAGCACGCCCCCGCGGCAAACAGCAGCGGCGACACGAAAAACAGCGGTTTGACAAACCCTTGTTCCGACGGATACAGCGCAGGCGCAATAAAACGCCACGCTTGAAACGCCATAAACGGGAAGCTGACAACCGCCGCCGAAAAAGCGGACACTTTCAAGTGGACGATAAAGCCCTCCGCCACGCCGGTAAAAATGGCGCGTTCCGCCCCGCCCGCCGTTTTCATCGCCTGCGCCAGCGGCAACATCAGGTATTTCAGCACTTCGCCCGAAAACGGATAAACGCATAAAAACGCCGCTATGAAGAAGACAAACACTTTCAACAAACGGTTGCGCGCTTCGGTCAGATGTCCGACCCAAGTCATCACTTTTTCATCCTCGGGTTCAAGATTTTCCGTTGCTTCCGTCATCTTTTTTCTCTGTCAGTTTATCGGCGATTTTATCGGCATCATACATTGTGTCGTCAATGACTTGCGACATCTTTCTCAAAAAACGGTTTAACTTTCTGTACACCCTGCCCGCCGTACGCAGAACCTGCGGCAGCTGCTTCGGCCCGACAACCAGAACAGCAATCAAAACGATAACCGCAAATTCAGCGGAACTGATGCCGAACACTATTCTTTGTCCTGTTTTTCGTCGGGTTTGTCGGCATCTTCAACGCCTTTTTTGAAAGCTTTGATGCTTTTTCCCAAATCTTCCGCCAAAGCGGGCAATTTGCCGCGGCCGAACAAGACCAGTACAATCAGCAAAATGACCAACAACTGAAACAAGCTGATACCCATTGAAACCTCCTACGCGATTCCGAACAATTCAACAAAAAACGTCACAAAAGCTTTAACAACATACGACAAATACCGGCCGATAATATCCAAATCAAGGCCGAATTCATTTCCAAGCACGGGCAGTCCGATTAACAAAACAACCATTGCCGCCATACCGTATTTTTCTGTTCCGGCAAATTTCACAGCGGCGGAAAACGGAAGCAGTCCCGTCAAAATCCGTCCGCCGTCCAACGGCAAAACGGGCAGCAGATTGAACACCATCAACGAAAAATTAAACAGCGCCGTCTTTGACAGGAAAAACACGACGGGCTTGCTGAACCAGTTGAAATGAGCCATAACCGCCAAACAGCCCAGCGCCGAAACGCCCAAAACAAAGTTCATCGCAGGTCCCGCGAGCGACACCCAAACCATATCTTTTTTAGGTTGACGCAATGCGCTGAAATTGACGGGAACAGGCTTTGCCCATCCGAACAAAAATGGAGAGTTGGCTAAAAACAGCAGCAGCGGGAAAATAACGGTTCCGAACGGGTCGACATGATTCCAAGGATTTATGCTCAGCCTGCCGCTGTCCCGCGCAGTCGTGTCGCCGAAGTATAAAGCGGCCAAGCCGTGCGCGATTTCATGCAGCAGCACGGCCGGCACTATCGCGCATATCGCCAAAATCAGATAAAGCCCGCTGTCCTCCTGCATTTATTTTCCCAAAACGGCCTCCTGCCCGCGGCAATAGCGTTCCCACGCCTTGTCCGTCAAAGGACGCGCGGCTGATGCGATTTTCTTCATTTCTTTCATATCGCCGTTGCAATGCAAGACAGCGTCGCATCCCGCGGCCAAAGCCTGTTTGGTCAAATCGGAAAAGCGGCCGCTTAACGCTTTCATCGACAAATCGTCGCAAATCAAAAATCCGTCAAAACCGATTTCTCCGCGAATAACCGTTTCAATGACTTTTTCGGACAGAGAAGCGGGCTTTTTCGCGTCAATGGCGGTATAAAGCAAATGCGCGGTCATCGCCCACGGGGACACCCCGGCCAAAACCTTAAACGGCTTGAAATCCGTTTCCTTCAGCGTTTCAAGGTCTGTATCGACAACGGGCAAGTCGAAATGGCTGTCCGTTTTGGCGCGTCCGTGCCCCGGAATATGCTTGATAACGGGCAAGACACCCTCTTGCATCAGACTTTCGCAGGCAACCGCGCCCAATTCTGCGACAACGTCGGGATTGAACGAAAACGGGCGGTCGCCGACAACTTGAGGGTTTGCGCCTTCAACGGGAACGTCCAAAACGGGCGAACAATCGACGTTAAAGCCCAAATCAGCCAATTCGCGGCCGATGGCGGCAAAATTTTTGGCGCACAGCTCTTTTGCGACGTCTTTATCCAATCCGTACCAATCGCCGAACACTTTTTGAGCGGGAAACACGCTCCAGAACGGCGGCTTCAAGCGCGCGACGCGCCCGCCCTCTTGATCCACCAAAACAGGCGCGTCGGGTCTGTCAGTGCAAGCCCGCAATTCGGCAATCAGCGTCTTGACCTGTTCCAGCGTTTCAATATTGCGCGCGAACAGAATAAAGCCGACGGGATTGACAGCCGTAAAAAACTTTTTTTCCTCTTTTGACAAAGTTGTTCCCGCACAGCCGAAGACGACGGCGGAAGGATGTTTATTTGTTGACAACGAAACACTCCTGTTTTTTGGCTTTGAATTTATCACACAACGCCTTGGCGTCGTCGCGCGCGGCAAAATTCCCGACGCGCAGTCTGTAAAAAGTTCCCTTGTCCGACGTCGTTTCCGAAACGTGATGCTGGATTTTTGCCATCAGTTCCGGATGTTTTTTGGACAAGCGTTTAAATTCGTCCTCCGCCGCCTTTTTAGAGCGTGCGGAAACCAGCTGAACGGCAAAAGCCTTTTCCGCCGCCTTGGGCGCGGGTTTGGGGGCGGGAGCTTTTTGGACTTCTTTGACGGGCTCTTTCTTTTCCAGTTTGGGCGCGGTTTCAACGGTTTTAAAGACGACTTCGACCGCCTGCCCGTCTTCGTCTTTGACGATTGCGGCGGCGGGTTCGTGTTCGGCCTCAACCTTTTCAACCAAAGCGGCTATGGCGTCTTCCGGCAAAGGCTGAGCCGGCGCAGAGGGCTTTTCCATCGGAGCCAGCAGCCGCTCAACCGGTAAATCCGCGCTGTTTTGACGCAGCCGTTCGTACACCATTTTATCACGATTCGGCACATCAAGCCCGCCCGCGAATTTCGGCGCCATGCCGTCCGGCGTTTTGTCCGCACGGATAACCGGCAATTCGCCGTTCGAGGATCCCGACAGCGATACATATTTGCAAAACGTAACGCCCCCGATTGCCAAAGCAACAACAACGCCGATACCGACACCGATTAAAATGGCGGGGCGTTTTCTGCGTTGTTCCAATCGTTCTTCGCGAAACGAAGAAAAAGCGTCGTCGTTCATTGATTACATCTCCTCGGCGGGGGTGACGCCGAAAATCCCCAACCCCGAAGCGATAACAACGGCGGTGGCTTCAATCAAGGCCAGACGCGCCAGAGATTGTTCGGGTTTGTCGGCTTCCAAGAAACGCAAATCCGCATTTTCGCGCCCTTTGTTCCACAATCCGTGGAACGCGGAAGCCACATCGTTCAAATAATAGGCAATGCGGTGCGGTTCGTGAGCGGCGGCCGCGACTTCGACTTGGCGGGGAAATTCCGCCAACAGGCGAATCAACGCGACTTCGGCCTCATCGTTCAACAGGCTGAAATCGGCTTTTGCCAAAGCGGACAGGCTCAAATCGCGGTTCGGGAACATTTCCCGCGCGCGGCGGCGGACGGATGCGGCGCGCGCATAGGCGTAGTTGACGTAAAACACGGGATTGTCTTTGGACTGCTCCTTGACTTTTTCGACGTCAAAGTCCAGCTGGGCGTCGTTTTTGCGCGTCAGCATGATAAAGCGCATCACGTCTTTGCCGACCGCGTCGACCATATCGCGCAAAGTCACAAAAGTTCCCGCGCGTTTGGACATTTTGACGGGTTCGCCGTTGCTCATCAGATTGACCATTTGGCACAGTTTTATGTCCAGTTTGGCTTTGCCGTCGGTCAGCGCTTTAATCGCCGCCTGCATGCGTTTGACATAGCCGCCGTGATCCGCGCCCCACACGTCAATCATATCGTCAAAGCCGCGGCGGTACTTGTCCAAGTGATACGCCATATCCGATGCAAAGTAAGTTTGAAAGCCGTTCGATTTTTTCAAAGCGCGGTCGACATCGTCGCCGAACAAAGTCGCCTTGAACAGCGTTTGCGGATGCGGTTCGTAGTCTTCGACGATTTTGCCCTTGGGCGGTTCCAAAACGCCCTCGTAAACCAAGCCTTTGGCGCGCAAGAATTCGATGACTTCGTCGATTTTGCCCGCTTCAACCAAAGCGCGTTCGGATGAAAACACGTCAAACTTGATGCCCAAAGCCGCCAAGTCGTCGCGAATCATATCCATCATCTTTTCAATCGCGAAAGCGCGGAACACGGACAGCCATTCGGCCTCGGGCTTGTCCAGCCAAACCTTGCCGTATTTTTCAGCCAAGGCTTTGCCGACGGGAATCAAATATGCGCCGGGGTACAGCCCTTCGGGTATCGCGCCGATGTTTTCGCCTAAAGCTTCTTTATAGCGCAAAAACGCCGAGCGCGCCAGAACGTCAACCTGCGCCCCCGCGTCGTTGATATAATATTCGCGTGTAACGTCGTATCCCGCCTTTTGAAGCAGCGACGCCAAAGCGTCGCCGAACACCGCGCCGCGGCTGTGGCCGACATGCATGGGTCCCGTCGGGTTGGCGGAAACGAATTCGACGTTTTTCTTGCGCCCTTTGCCCATATCGGACGATCCGAAGCTTTCCCCCGCCTCTAAAATTTCCTGCAAACAGCCGTCCCAAAACGTTTTGGACAAGCGCATATTGACAAATCCCGGCCCCGCGATTTCAACAGAGTCGACAATCGGCAGAGCTTTCAGCTTTTCCGCCAGCAGTTCGGCGAATTCGCGCGGCTTCATCCCCGCCTGGTTTGCCATAACCATCGCGGCGTTTGTCGCGGCGTCGCCGTGCGCGGCATCGCGGGGCGGTTCGGCGACCATGCGCGACGCGTCGATTGTCGCGGGCAGTTTGCCGTCTTTGACCAATTCGTTCAAAGAATCAAGGATGTTGTTTCTGATTGCCGTAAAAATATTCATCGTTTTAAAGTCTCACTTGCGGGTCGAACAATCGCGTATGCAGTTCAATCGCGGACGCGTCGGTCAATCCTGCGACGAAATCCGCAATAATACGCGCTTTCATTGTTTCGCCCTCCGCCGTTTGCGGACAGCTTCGGGCTTTTTTCTGCCACACGGGCGGCAGAATGTTGGTTTCGCTGAACAGCAATCCGAACAAATCGCGCACAATGCGCTTGCCCTTGCTGGTCATGCGGTTGATTGTATAGTGTCTGTACATATTGGGAAAGAGGAAATCTTTCAATTCCTGCATTTCCGTGCGCATTTTTTCGGAAAAAGCAATAACGGGACGTCCCATCAGGCGGATGTCTTCGACCGTTTCGGGTTTCAAATCGTTCAAAATCCGTTGCGATTGCGTTGCCACATCCAAAATCATGTCGTTAATCATGCGCCGCACCGTTTCGGCGTCCACACGGGATTGTTCCACTGCGGGATATTCTTTTTTGACCTGCTCGTAATGGCGTTTAAACAACGGGACATCCATCAGCTGTTCAACCGTTACGAGCCCCGTTTTCAGTCCGTCGTCCGTGTCGTGATTGGAATAAGCGATGTCATCGGCCAAAGACGCTATTTGCGCCTCTGCCCCCGCAAAAGTGTCAAGCATCAAGTCATGCTTTGCATTATATTCAACGATATCAACAGAAAGCTTTTCTTTTTCTGTCAAAGGCCCGTTATGCTTGACCAGCCCCTCCAGCGTTTCCCAAGACAGGTTGATGCCGTCGAAACGGGGATAGCGTTGTTCCAGCTTCGTTACAATTTTCAACGAATGCGCGTTGTGGTCGAACCCGCCGTAAGCCGCCATACACTCGTTCAAAGCCATTTCCCCCGCATGACCGAACGGCGTATGCCCCAAATCGTGCGCCAAAGCCAAAGCTTCCCCCAAATCGCCGTCCAAGTTTAACATGCGGCACAGCGAACGGGTAATTTGCGATACTTCCAGCGAATGGGTCAGCCGTGTGCGCAGACTTGATCCTTCGTGATACACAAACACTTGCGTTTTGGATTCCAAACGGCGGAACGCTTCGGAATGGATGATGCGGTCGCGGTCGCGCTGGAAACAAGTGCGGTACGGCGCTTCCCGTTCGGGGTACAGCCTGCCGTGCGTTTTGCTTGCGTCCGTTGCGTATTTTGCCAAAGCCATATCGGAATCCTTTTTGTTTATCGGAAAATATACCTAAGCGATTAAAAAAGCGTTGTCAAACCTAATCCTTGCCCGCGCATTGTTCGTTCTGATATTTGTAGTGTTCGTCCCCGTCAATCAAATTGTTTTGTTTTTCCTGCTCTTTGTAAAAAACATCGGCATAGTACCGCATCTGCTCGAACAAGGAACGTTTGATTTCTTCACACGAATTGCCTTGTTTTTGCATTGTTTGAAAAGCCGTCAGCATCGCTGTTGCAGCGGATTTCAAAACGGCATCCTGCGCTTTTCGGTCCAAAGACAAATGCGTCAATTCGTGTTTCAGCGTCAAGTCGAACAAACACGACCCTTTCGGATGCCGTTTATTCAAATCAATCGCAACTTCAGTCTCTTTCGCCGTCAGAACAACCGACGGTTTTGCACAATCGACAACCGCGCTCCAGCTTGTTTTGTAGTGCGTACAGCCGTCCGCCGTCGCTTTTTCCGAATCGCATTGAAAAATCCCGTCTTTCAAAACGTATTCCACGTCTTTGCGTTCGACTTTGACGTCAATCGCCGGCGGGGAACGCGAAACCGTCGCATAGGCGTTCGCATTTGGCAAAGCGTATTTGTTCGGAACGGGAAAAGAGGCTTTTTGACCGTCCTCCCCTTGCGTTTTATTTTTTTCGGACGCTTTGTAATCCTCCGTTTCGGGAATGGCGTTGCGCATATATGTTCTTGGACGTTTTTGATAAACCGCCGTTCCTTTTTGGTAAGTATGCGGACGTTTTTGTTTGACCGCGTAGGCGGGCGAACACAGCAAAACGGCAGTCAGTATAATCAGCAATACTTTTTTCATTTCAGACATTGCTCCCATTGATACACAACCGCCCCCGGCGCGTCCATCAGCCGGTCCTGCCTGTTTTTTTCGGCAATCATTTGCCGGCGGTATCGGTCAATCATTTGCGCGATCTGATACGGCCCCGCCGTTCCTTCATCCAGCCTTGCCAGCAAAGCTTTTGAAATTTCCGCCGCATAACGTTTGACAACTTTGCGCGCGACGGAAACGTGCGTCAGTTCGTGCTTCAGCGTCAAATCGAACTCGCAGCTGCCTTTCGGAATCGTCGACAAAATGTAAACCGTTATGTTCCGCAACCCGAATCGCAGGTCAACTTTGGCGATATTGCCGTTTTCATCATACGAAAAACGCGGCGCGTCCATATAAATCTGCGCTTCGGTGCATCCCGCCGCGTCAACCCCGTTGCAGTCGATTTGCGGCAAGGAACGGTTGTACGTTATTTTTCCGTTTTCGACGGACAGCGACAATTCCGGCGAAGCGGAAAACGCCCGACCGGTCAAGAACAACAACAATAAAACCGTTTTAAAAACGCGCATTTCGCAACCTCTTTTAAACAGTTTAAGAAACAAGCCGCAAAAAGACAATCTTTTATCTGGATTCCGTTTTGTTTTTTGTGTATAAAGGGGAAAAAGGATAAAAAATGAACGACGGTTCCGGTACTATTTCACGCCCTCCCCCTGCTTCCCCTGCGGATACGGGGCTTTTTTCGGTTACAACGTGGAACGTCAATTCAATCAAGGCGCGGTTGCCGCAAGTGATTGAATACTTGGGAAAATATTCCCCCGATGTCGTCCTGTTGCAGGAAATCAAAACCGAAGCCGACGGCTTTCCTTTTTTTGAACTGCAGGCCGCCGGTTATCATTGCGCCGTCAAAGGGCAAAAAAGTTATAACGGCGTCGCGGTTTTATCCAAAACCCCCGTCAATGTGATTTCCGACACGATCGCCCCCGAATTCGCCGACCAAGCCCGCTATTTGGAGGTTGAACAAAACGGCACGCGCTTTATCTGTGTGTACGTTCCGAACGGGCAAGCCCCCGCGGCCGAACCCGACGACACGTCGCGCCTGGACTACAAAATCAAGTGGCTCGACGCGCTGAACGCCCGCGCGGGCGAATTGCTGAAAAGCGGAACCGACTTTGTTTTGGGCGGGGATTTCAACGTCATCGAATTCGATTCGGACGTGTACAGCCCCGCCGCATTCAAAGATTCCGCCTTTACCGTTCCCGCCGTGCGCCAGCGGTTCAAGGCCCTGTATTTCCAAGGCTTGACCAACGCCTTGCGCGAAAAATGCGGCGACGCCCCGCTTTATTCCTATTGGGATTATCGGGCGGGCGCGCGCGAAAAAAATGACGGCATATTGCTTGACCACCTGTTTTTGTCCCCGAAATTGGCGGACAAGCTGGCGCAAGCGGCCGTCGACGGCGAAATGCGCGACGAACCGAAAGCGTCGGATCACGCGCCCGTTCGCTGTCTTTTGTCATTAACTTAAGAGGAAAAGATGGACTCCCCTTCTTCATATACGTTTTTAAAACTGTTTGCGGCTTTTGTTTTTGTGGCGATTAACGCGTTTTTCGTCGCCGCGGAGTTTTCAATCGTTAAAATCCGCCGTTCCCGCTTGGAGGAAATCGAAGCGCACGGCAACAAAAAAGCCAAACTGGCAATCAAAGTCACTTCCGCGTTGGATTCGTATTTAAGTGCGACTCAGCTGGGCATCACCCTTGCTTCGCTGGCTTTGGGCTGGATCGGCGAACCCGCTTTGGCGGTCATTATCGACCCCCTTTTCGGTCATTGGCTGAAAGACGACCCTGTTTTGATGCATTCGGTCAGCATTGCGGCCGCTTTTACAATGATTACCCTGCTTCACGTCGTTTTCGGCGAACTGGTGCCGAAGTCCATCGCGATTCAAAAAACGGAGCTGGCGGTCATGCTGGTCGTCCGTCCTTTGTATCTGTTCGCGCAGCTGTTCCGTCCGATTATCTGGATATTCGATCATTGCGCCGCTTTGGCGTTAAAGCTGGTCGGCATCCATCCCGCACATGAAAGCGACTTGGTTCATTCCGAAGAAGAATTGAAACTGATTGCGGGCGCGTCCCAGCGCGGCGGCGTCATTGACAAAACGGAAAGCGAAATCATCAAAAACGCCGTTGATTTTTCGGACAAAATCGCGCGCGAAATCATGATTCCGCGCCAAGACATGGAATGTCTGTATCTGGAATGCAGTTATGATGAAAACATCGAAATCGTCAAATCCAGCAACCACACGCGCTATCCCGTTTGCGACGAAGACAAGGACAACATTGTCGGCATGGTGCATTTGCGCGACATTTTGATGAACGAAGGCGAACGCGACATCAAAAAAATGCTGCGCGAAGTTCTGTTCGTCCCCGAAAGCCTGTCGGTTTCCGAAGTTTTGCACACAATGAAAAAACGCCGGATTCACATGGCGATTGTGATTGACGAATACGGCGGCACGTCGGGCTTGATTTCCATGGAGGACGTTCTGGAAGAACTGGTCGGCGACATTCAAGACGAACACGATACGTCCACGGATGTTTACGAAAAACGCCTTGACGACGGTTCGTATGAATTTTTGGGCATGACTTTGCTGGACGAAGCCATGGAATACATGGGACTGCGCCCGCTGGAGGAACACGAGGAAGACACCATCGGCGGCTATGTGTTCGGGCTGCTGGCGCGCAAACCCAAAGTCGGCGACGTTGTGGACTGCCCGCAATGCAGTTTCGAGATTTTGGAAATCGACGGTTTCCGCGTCAAAAAGGTCAAAGCGACCGTTATCCCGAAACACGACGACGAAGACGATGAAGAATCGGATACCGTCGCCGAAGAATAATTAGATCTGGAATCAAAAGCCGCTTTCCGCTATACTGGACAGCGGCTTTTTTCATAAGGGGGAAAACTATGTCCGGCAAACAACCGATTGCTCTGGTTGTCAGCGATATCGACAACACGATTTCGGATAAATTCAACGCATGGGGATCGGCACTTGATGCGGCGTTGGACAAGCTGGCCAAACTCCACAATCGCGACCGCAAGGATTTAGAACGGGATTTATTGGCGCATGTTCCCGAATCCATGAAGCACATTTCCGGCCCTCTGATTGGCAAAGATTTGCGCATGGACGTGGCAAGCACGCCGTCGCTGAAGCCCTCGTCCCCCGAAACGGAAAAAGCGCAGGAAAAAATCTTTCACGAATGGGACAAGGACAGAAGCCAAGTCAGCCTGTACGGCGGCGTTTTGGCAACAATCAACAAAATCAAATCGTCGGGGGCGAAATTTGTCCTTTACACGGATTCCCGCGAATCCGTTTGCATCCCGCGTTTGGCGAAAATGGGCATTACGGCGGATATGATTGACGGGCTGTATGTTCAGCCGGACTTGAAAGACGGTCAAATCGTCCGCAAACCCGTCAAAGGCGTTGCCAACGATTTACGGACGGCTTTGGGCGGCAAATTGGTTGTGCTGCCCCCAAAAACGAACAAGCCGAACCCGAAAAACATGCAAAGAATCCTTGACGATATGAGCATCAAAGATCCGAAAACCGCCGTCATGGTCGGCGACAACATCCGCGCGGACGGCACGGGCGCAATCGCCGTCGGAATGAATTTCGCATGGCAAAAGCAGGGAACGGTCATCAACGACGCCACTTTGCGCTGCTATGAAACGTTTTGCCAAGACCCGAACTACAAACTGACCGCCGCTGAACATTTGGAACAAATGAACGACAGCAACCGCCCGACCGTCGTTTTGAACGGTTTTGCCGATTTGAACAAATTTTATCGCTTTTCGGCACAGCCAAGCAAAACAGCCGCCCTTACCGCTCTGCTGAACAAAGCGCGCTCCAGAAGCTAAAAGGCTGACAGCGCTTTGATTACACTGCCCGCCGCCGCGTCTGGCGTCGGATTGGCCGTTAAAATTTCCGTCAGCCGTTCTGTGCTTAACCCTGTCATTTTGTGCAAAGCGGCCACAAATTCAGCTCTGTCCGATTTAAAGTTTTTCAAAACAAAGCGCGACACTTGCCACAGCCGTTCGTCGCGCTCGGTACGCTGTTTTGGAAACATGTAGACGTACAGCTGATTTGGTTCGTATTCTTCGGCCACATAGGGAACGGTGTAGCGCGATGCTTGGGACGGCAAAACAAAAACCGTATGCGACGCATAAACAACGCTTTCAAGCGGCAGCATCCACAAAATCCACCCCCACCCTTTGCGAATGTTGCGGGCGGTATATTGACGCGGCTCGTCCTCGCTTTTTTCGTTGCTCCGTTCAGTTTTTTCAGCCAGCAGGAAACTGTTTCGCGGCGCGTCGCCCGATGTCGTCGACATCAATTTCCGACGAGTTTCGACAGCCCGTTTCCGACTGATTTCAGCCGTTTCAAAATATTCATGTTTCAAAGTGATTGCATCAACACCACTTAAATCCACAACACGGGGCGTTTTCCCGCAATACCGCCCGTCCAAATAAATATCGGCGTCAACGTTGGCCGAGATATGAAAATCCTCGGCTTGGGCGCAAAACGGAAACAGCAAAAACAGCAGGCTTAATCGTTTCATGGATGCTCCTGTTTCCATTTTTCGACAACGGCGGCCGCCGCCGCATCGGGTGTCGGGTTTGCGGCAAGTATCTCGGTCAAATCCCCTGCGGGCAGTTGGGTCATTTCAACCAAAACTGCCGTGAACTCGGCTGTTTTCGGGGCGAAAGCATGCAAAATAAAGCGGCGGATTTCAGCGGCTTGTTTTTCCTGCGGATTCGGAATTCGTTTTTGCAAAGTCACAAACACCTGCTGCGGCGCGTATTCTTCAACCCTGTACGGCATTAAAACGCGCGTCGCTTCGGACGGAAGGTCGGTTACCAGATATACGGGATACGACGTTGCCGTAAAAGCAATCTCATTCATATTGTCGGAAAAACCTTCCACCCCGAATTTGCCGTTCGCCAGCAAAAACTCGGCTTTAGGCTTGTCCGTCGAAACCGTGGACAGGATACGCGTTGTTTTGTTTGTTTTTTTGATTTCAGCCGCCGCCGGCTGATAGCCGTTCGCCTTCAAAACGATTTTTTTGCCGTCTTCCACATCGATTGTCATCGGCGTTGCGCCCCTAAGGCGTCCGTCAACGTAAATCGCGGCGGGAACGTTTGAAGCGATGTGAACGGGGCGGCTGATTTCCGTGCAGCCGCAAAGCGTCAGCAAAGTGAAGAAGACAAGCCGCCTCATTTTGCGGGAACCAGCGTGATTTCCGTGATTTCGGACGGCGCGAACAGCCGCATGGGCGGCCCCCAGCCCCCTGCCCCGTTTGAGATGTACAGCTTGAATCCGTTGACGTCGTACAGTCCCGACAAAAAGCCGTTCGCTTTTTTAACAAGAAAATGGAACGGGAAAATCTGCCCGCCGTGCGTATGCCCCGAAACCTGCAAATCGACCTGTTCTTTGGTCAGTTTCTTGGCAATCGCGGGCGAATGGGACATAAAAATCGTGAACGCTTCGGGTGATTTCTGCGCCAGAACCGCCCCGATTTTTTCCATAAAAGCGGGCGTCAGCTGCAAAGCGTGCGGATCGGGGATGCCGGCCAGATACACGTTCGCGCCGTTCAGCATCAAGCCTTCATTCCTTAAATAAAACAGGCGCAAGTCGCGAAATCTGTTTTCCCATGCGCTTGCCCCGACATAAAATTCGTGGTTTCCCAACGTCACAAACGCGCCGTATTTGGCGTTCAGCTTTGCCAGTTCCGCCGTTTGCTCCGCAATTTCGTCGGGCTTCGCATCCACGATATCCCCCGGCAGGACAATCACATCGGGCTTTAAAGCGTTGACGGTTGCGACGACTTTTTCAACCCGTTTGACGGGCATGGCGGGATTGATGTGCAAATCGCTGACAACGACGATTTTAAACGGATATGCGATTTTGTCCGACGCGATTTGAACGGGTTTGACGGCTGGAAATTTGACTCCTTGATACAGCGAATAAAGCGATACCGCCGCCGCCAGCAGGCAGGTTGCAATGTTTGCTTTTTTCAGCAAAGCCGCATTCATCGGGTCAAACGCCGCGGACGCTTTGCCGAACCACCCCGCCGCCTTGTATCCCCAAATCCAGAAAACATCCCGCAGCATTATCAGACAGAACAGGATAAATGCCGTGCCGAACATGAAATACAGGACTTGGGACAGCAGCACATAGGGAACGCCCGTAACGCCCGCTTTGCGCGCCAAGCCTATCAGCACGGGCGCATACCACGCCGCAACGACGACCGTCCCGATTGCCCATTTGACGCTTGCCGCGATTTCGGGGTTGTAGCACACCAGCACCCGAATCGTAATCATCGAACAGGACAGCGCCAGAATAAAAGACAAAATCAAAAACATGTTACGACCGCGCCGCTTTTAAAATATTGGCGATTTTTTCCATATTTTCGTCGGAATCCAGTTCTTCAATTGTTTTCGGCAGCTTGAAACGCCAGTTGGGGTATTCGTCGCACGTCCCGGGCATGTTCATCTGCTCGGCTTGATGCAAGACATCCTCCAGCTGCACCAAAAACACTTGGCACGGCGCCTGCGCCAGATAGGTGTAGACCTTTTCAATCATCTTTGGCGGCAAAGCACCGTTGATTTGCGATTCAAAGTTTTCCGATTCCACAAACCACAATCCGACGCGGGACAGCGCTTCGACCAAAGCGAAACGGTCGCCGTAACGTTCGGCGCGGGCGGATTGTTCTTTTTGTTCGTCCATCAATCCGATTTTGCGCGCGGCGTCAATGTCGCCGCCCGTCCACCAGCCCGTCAATGTCGGCATGTCGTGCGTTCCCGCCGCGACCAAAGCCGATTCGGGATAGCTTGCCGGCGGAATGTAGCGTCCGTCGGGCGTGCGCTCGTAGCGGCACACGCGGAACGACAAAATGCCCGCCTCTGCCAGCGCTTCGCGGAAAAAGCTGGGGACTACCCCTAAATCTTCGCCGACGACAAGGCATTTGTTGCGGTGGCTTTCCAAAGCGACAATGCCGACCATGTCCGCGAACGGATACAGCACGTACGCGCCCGCAACGCCGTCGGGAATACAGAACAGACGCGCCAAACCCATAACGTGGTCAATGCGCACCGCCCCCGCGCGTTTCATATTTGCGCTTAAAATTCTGCGGTAAGTCGCATACGCTTCCTGTTTCATCACTTCGGGACGCATCGGGGCGACACCCCAGCGCTGACCGTCCGCGTTGAACATATCGGGGGGCGAACCAATGCTTAAATCCACGGCGAACAGCTCCTGCGCGCCCCAAGTTTCCGCACTTTCCGCCGCCACGCCGACCGCCAAGTCCTGATACAGTCCGACCCCCAGATTCGCGGCTTTGCACGCTTCGGACGCCGCCTTGAACTGCGCGTCCGCCAGCCAGAACAGGTATTTGAAATAGCGGATTCTGTCGGCGTGTTCCCTGGCGAATTTTTTTGCCTGCGCCGTGTCGGGCGAATCGTACGCCTTGCCCCACGATTTAAAGCCGACGCCTTTTTTCTTCAGCACAAAGGATTCCGCCAGCACCTGATACAAAGCGGCGTTGTCCAGTTCCTTGCCGCCCTTTTCGCAAAAAGCGTCAAAATCGGCGGAGCCTTTGAATTCGGAATACAACACTTCAAATGCTTTGCCTTTCAGTTCGCCGACCAAAGCGTAGTCAACCAGACGGGAAGCGCGGGCTTTCGCCAGTTTCGCCTGAAAATCCTTGTCCGCCAGCAAAGCCTGCAATTTTTTGGACTTTTGCGCCCCCTCGACCGCCATAACATCGATATAAAGCGGGTTTAAGAACAGACGCGACGACGAATAATAAGGACTTGCCGTTTCAACGTTCGCCATAAAAGCGACGTTAATCGGGTTGATGCCCAGAATGTCCGCACCGAACCGCTGCGCCACGCCCGCCATTTTACCCAAATCGGTAAAATCGCCGATGCCCCAGTTTTCAGCCGACCGCAAAGCGTACAGCTGCAGCGGATAGCCCCACGGCTTGCCGCCTTCACGCATCATTTCGGGCTGATAGCACTTTGTCGGCGCGACAACCAAAGTCATCGTCCGTCCCGTTTCGGGCAAATCGGGGCTTTCAACCGTCAAAGAATGATACCCCATGACATCGGGCAAATCCAAAACCAGCTTTACGCGCTCGAATTCACCGTTGTCATCGATTTTTTCCAGCATCGCGGGAACGGCTTGCCCGAACGCCTGTTCACCCGATTCCAGCGTCAGCACATAGTCAATCGGGGAATGTTTGCCCTTGGCGCGGACGGTGACGGGAACATCGGCGACACCTTTTTCGATGCGGGCGACGACGACGGGCGGCAAAGCGCGCTTGAACGGTTTTTCCAGTTCGGCTTGCAAAGCCTCCTCGGCCTTTTCGGGAGTGCAGGCATCGGTTCCCAAAGCGTTCAGCACCGCGATTTGCGTTTCAAAGGACGTTTTGTAAATGCCGCCTTCGGCTGAAAATTCGGGCAGGATACCCGCTTTTTCGGCTAACAGATTGACCGTTTCGATATGGTTTGTCACTAAAGTATCCTTTCTAAATCAGCTTTGTAAAGCCGTCGTATTCTTCCGGTTCGGTCAAATCGGCGGGAGTTGCCACGGGGCCCATCGGTCCGTATGTCATAAAGTCCAGTCTGTCCAAATCTTCCGTCGTCGCGACCAGACGGCTTTTCTGAACGGCTTGATACACGCCGCCCAATATGCCTGTCGCGCCTTCGCGCGCCAGCAATTCCGCCTTTTCTTCATCGGGGATGGGAGATTCAAACAACAGCACCGACCATGCGGGAACATTGTAAAGTTCACCCGATTTGTGCGGTTCGTTTTCGACTTTCGGGTTCGGGCGCGTCGTGTCCAAAATCAGCGACCACGGCGTATCCTTTTGCACTTCGGGCAGCAGCCATTCAATGCTTTCGCCGCTGGCGTTCATTACCAAAAAGAAATGGTTGTCGGACGTAAAGCGCCCCTCTTCGTTGCAGAAAGCGACGCTCAACGACCCGCAAATCAGCGCGGACAGGCTTTGCGCGTACGGCTTGCCCCAGTCGGCATCGCTCATTTCCAAGCCCTCGGGCGTCATCCAAGTAATGTCTTTGATTTTGGAATCGCCGATTTTTTTGCCCGTGTAATAGCGTCTGCGGCGGAAAACACGGTGAGATTGGCGGATTTGAATCAAATACCGCACAAAATCCGTAAAAGCCGCGTCGTCTTGGGATATGCTTTCCCAGTTCAGCCAGCTTATCGGGCTGTCTTGGCAATAGGCGTTGTTGTTGCCCCTTTGCGTGCGGCAAAATTCGTCGCCCGCCGTCATCATCGGCACGCCCAGTGACAGCATCAGCGTCGCCATCATCGCGCGCTTGCGCCGCAAACGCGAATCCAGCACGGCGGGTTCGCTTGTTTCCCCCTCGAAGCCGCCGTTCCAAGACTTGTTGTCGTTCGACCCGTCGCGGTTGTTTTCGCCGTTGGCTTGGTTATGCTTGTCGTTATAGCTAACGACGTCCTGCAAGGTGAAACCGTCGTGCGCCGTAATGAAGTTCACGCTGGTCCACGGATGCCGCCCGCGATAGCCGAACGTTTCGCTTGACCCCGTCAGGCGGGACGCAAGGTTGCCGATTTGCCCCTTGTCGCCTTTCCAAAACAGGCGGGTCGTGTCGCGGAAGCGATCGTTCCATTCCGACCACCCCGGCGGAAAAGCCCCGACTTGATAGCCTCCCATGCCGACATCCCACGGTTCGGCAATCATCTTGACGCGTTGCAAAACGGGGTCTTGCTGAACGGCGGAAAGGAATCCCGCGTTTTGGTTGAAGCCGTTTTCCGTACGCGCCAAAGTCGGCGCCAAGTCGAAGCGGAATCCGTCGACATGGACGTTTTCCACCCAGTAGCGCAAGGAATCCATCACCAGCTGAAGCACGCGCGGATGTTCGACGTTGAACGACGCGCCGCAACCCGTTGTATCCTCGTAATACCGTTTGTTTGTCGGGTTCAGGCGATAGTAAACGGCGTTGTCGATGCCGCGGAAGCACAGCGTGACGCCCATTTGATTGCCTTCGCCCGTATGGTTGTAGACAACGTCCATGATGACTTCGATTCCCGCGTCATGGAACGCGCGCACCATATTTTTGACCTCCGCCAAATCTGTTCCCGCCATATAAGACGGATGCGGGGCAAAGTACGCTATCGGATCGTAGCCCCAATAGTTGACCAGCTTGTTGTCCAACAAATGCTTGGGCGTAAAGAAAGACTGAATCGGCAGGAATTCGACCGACGTAATACCCAAAGATTTCAGATACCCGACCGCTTCGGGCGCCGCCATGGCGGAAAACGTCCCGCGGACATGTTCGTCGATTTCGGGATTTTTGAACGTAAAGCCTTTCAGATGCGTTTCGTAAATGATTGTTTCCGTCCACGCGGTTTCGGGCTTTTTGTCGCCGTTCCACGCAAACGAATCATCCACTACGCGGCATTTCGGCGCAAAAGGCGCGCTGTCGCGGCGGTCGAAAGACATATCGGCTTTCGGACTGCCGGCGCGGTATCCCTGCATTGTTTCGTGAAACACGGGATTCGCCGTCAGCGATTTGGCATACGGGTCAATCAACAGCTTGTTATGATTGAAACGGTGTCCGCGTTCTGGATCGTACGGTCCGAAAACGCGGTAGCCGTACAACTGCCCCGGCTGAATGTTCGGCAGATAAACGTGCCACACTTCGTCGGTGCGTTCGGGCATGGCGATTCGCTGAATCTCCTTGGTTCCCGTTTCATCGAACAAACACAGCAGCACTTTTTCCGCATTGGCGGAAAACAGCGCAAAGTTGACACCGTGACCGTCCCAAGTCGCCCCCAACGGATAGGGGCGACCGGGAAAAACGCGAATCCCCTGCGGCATTGCATCGGCCTCCGGCTTAACCTTGCGGAACGAAAATCAGCGTCGACAAAGGCGGCAAAGTGATGGAAACCGAATGTTCGCGGTTGTTCCAGCCTTCGTCCGTCGCTTCGACCGCGCCCATGTTGCCCATTCCGCTGCCGCCGTAAATTTCGGCGTCGGAGTTGAAGACTTCAATATACTTGCCGCCTTTGGGAACGCCAAGTTTGAAGTTTTCGCGCGGCACGGGCGTAAAGTTGGACACGACGACCGCCATATCCTTTCTGTCCTTGCCGTAGCGGATGAAGCTGAACACGCTTTCGTCGGCGTTGTTCGGGTCAATCCATTCAAAGCCCTGCGGGTCATAGTCCTGCTCGTACATAGCGGGCATTTCGCGATAGATTTTGTTCAAATCGCGCACGACGCTCTGCACGCCGCGGTGCATCGGGTCGTTCAGCAAATGCCAACTCAAAGAACCGTTGTAGTCCCATTCGCGGTCTTGCGCGAATTCGCTGCCCATGAACAGCAGCTTTTTGCCGGGGAAGCCGTACATAAAGCCGTAGTACGCGCGCAGGTTCGCGAATTTCTGCCAGCGGTCGCCCGACATTTTTGTCAAAAGCGAACCTTTGCCGTGAACAACCTCGTCATGGCTGAGCGGCAAAACGAAGTTTTCGTTATAAGCGTACAGCATGCCGAACGTCATTTTGTTGTGGTTGTAGCGGCGGTAAATCGGATCCAGCGCCATATAATCCAGCGTGTCGTGCATCCAGCCCATGTTCCATTTGTAGCCGAAGCCCAAACCGCCCATGTACGTCGGGCGCGACACCATCGGCCACGCGGTCGATTCTTCCGCGAACGTCGCCGTTCCCGGGCAGTTTTCGTACATCAGTTCGTTGGTGCGCTTTAAAAATTCGACGGCTTCCAAGTCTTCGTGTCCGCCGAATTTGTTGGGAATCCATTCGCCCGCTTTGCGGCTGTAGTCCAGATACAGCATCGAAGCAACCGCATCGACGCGCAGACCGTCGACTTGATATTTCTTGTTCCAGAACATCGCGTTCGATGTCAAGAAGTTGTTTACCTCGCGGCGGCCGTAGTTGTAAATCTTGGTTCCCCAATCTTTGTGTTCGCCGCGGCGCGGGTCGGCGTGTTCGTACAAAGCCGTGCCGTCGAAGTTCGCCAAACCGAACGAATCCTTGGGGAAATGTCCGGGAACCCAGTCCATGATGACGGCAATGCCCGCTTTGTGGAAGGCGTCAATCAGTTCGCGAAATTCGTCGGGCGTGCCGAAACGGCTGGTCGGCGCGTAAAGCCCCGTCGCCTGATAGCCCCACGACCCGTCGAACGGGTGTTCGTTGACGGGCAGCAGTTCGACGTGCGTATAGCCCATGTCTTTGACATAAGGAACAAGCTCGTCCGCCATTTCGCGGTACGTCAAATAGCGCATGCCCTCGTCGCCGTTTCTGCGCCAAGACCCCAAGTGGACTTCGTAAATCGAAATCGGCGCGTCCATCGCGTTGACGGTTTCGCGCTTTTTGCCCCAGCCTTTGGCTTTCCATTCATAGCGGTCGAGGTTGTAGACGACCGACGCGGTCGACGGGCGTTTTTCAGCATAAAACGCGACAGGGTCGGCTTTCAGCGGCAGAATGTTGCCCTCGGGTCCGATAAGTTCGTATTTGTACAAAGCGCCTTCGCCGATATGGGGAACGAAAATTTCCCAAATTCCCGACGAACCGCGCGGGCGCATCATGTGGCGGCGTCCGTCCCATTCGTTGAACGTGCCGACGACGGACACGCGGCGGGCGTTCGGCGCCCAAACGGCGAAAGCGACGCCGTCAACGCCGTCCAGTTTCATCGGGTGCGCGCCTAAACGGTCATATTCGTCCAAATGCGAACCTTCGGACATATAATAAATGTCCATATCCCCCAGAACGGGCGGAAAGCGGTAAGCGTCTTCGGTGTCGTAGGATTCACCCTGCCACAAATCAATGCGCAGGCGGTATTTGAAGTAATCCCAATCGGCAGGGAATTCGTACTGGAACAGTCCCGAGCTGTGGACGCGCTCCATTTGCGCCATCACTTTGCCCGTTTCGTATTCCAAGACGTACACGTTTTGTGCCTGCGGCTGGAACGTGCGGACGACCAAGTCGCCGTCGGCGCCTTCGCGATGAATCCCCAAGACGGAGAACGGATCCCCATATCCCGAAGTAACCAATGCTTCTACGATACTTTCGTCTAAATAATTCTTCATGCTCATTCTCCGTCAAGGTCAATCAATCGCGACAAACCGTTCATCGGGATTGCAAGCCAATCCGGACGGTTCGCGACTTCGTAAATCACTTCGTACAGCGCTTTTTCCAAAACGAACAGGTCAAGCAGCTTTTGCGTGTCCTCCGCGTTGTCGGGCAAAGACGCGCAACCCGCCATATTTTGGAAATAGCCGTTTAAAAACGCTTCAGTTGCCTGTTTCTGCCATTCGGCGGCAACGGGCAGCATTTGCGGTCTGTCGGCTTCGTCAACGAACATCAGCACAGAACCGAACGCGGCATAGTCAAACGACCGCACCATGCCCGCAACGTCTTTCAAAACGCAATGCTTGATTTGGCGTTCCGCAATCGGGCGCAACGGTTCGCCTTCAAAATCCAGCAGGAAAAAGTCGCCGTTCGCGACAACCACCTGCCCCAAATGATAATCCCCGTGAAAACGCGTTTTCATACACTTAACGTTTGCGGGAACAAGGGCTTTAATCCGTTCGACAATCGCATCGCGGCGGGCAATCAAAGTTTCGACTTTGCGGCACATATCACCCGTCAAAGGCGCGACGTTGGCTTTCGCCACCGCAATCGTTCTGTCCGCCTGCGCGACGACTTGCGCCGTCCAATCGGTCAAATCGGCGGGCGACACAGGCGCGGGCGCAAACACTTTGTCCGTACCCTTGGCAAACGCCTTGTGCATTTCGGCGGTGCGTCTGCCCAGCAAAGCCGCCGTTTTCAGATAGTTGGCGTGGTTGACCGCTTCGCCGCTTTTCGCTTTGGCGAAAACGGACTGAAGATATTTCATCGTATAGCCCCAGCCGTCGCCGTCGTTCGCGACGAAAGCCTGCAAAATGCCGACGCCCAGAATTTTGCCATCGGCACTTGTCAACTCGGCTTTGCCCAAATAAGCGGGCGTGTTTTCAAATCCCGCCGTTTCCGTCAAAAAGGACGACGTGACGATTTCGGGGTTTTCGCCGTAAGCGACGCGGCGGTAGATTTTCAGCATAATCTTTTTGCCGACAATCAGCGACGTGTTGCTTTGTTCGACGCCCATCATCTTTTGCGGCAGTCCCGCAACGGATTCGATTAAAGCCTTGCCTTTTGCCGTGGCGGACGCTTTGAACGTCAAACCGTTTCCGACATCGACCGCCGCGTCTTTCGCCATCAAGTCCAGCACGCCCGCGGAAAAATCGCTTTCGCCCGCGGCGTCAAAGACAACACCGTTTTCAATGGAGCAAATGACGGCTTTTTCATCGACCGCTTTTGCCCGTTCGCCGAACGCGGCGCGCAAAGGGATGACGAACATCGGGGCGTCCCCGCCGTTCAATTCAACCTTGACAACCGCAAAAGTCGTTTTTCCGTCAATCGGCGCAACAGCTTCGATGCCGACGGCTTTAATCGTGTCGTCCTTTGCGCTGTACCAGCGTTTGGTCGGCATAAAGCTTTCCAAAGCTTTGCAAAACTTTTTTTTGAAAGCCCCGTCCGCCAGCCAAGCGGACACTTCCGTTTTATCGTTCACAGTCAGCCTCCCCCGTTTTACCACGCGCGGTCAATCGGCGTCACGCGATAGATTTCCGCCTGATTTCCCGCAGGATACAGGTTAATCCACAATTCGTTGCCCTGCACGTCGAATTCGCGCCCGCTCAGCAGTTCTTCGACATGGAAGCGTCCGCCGAACGCGACGTTCATTTCTTCGGTCGGGAACCAAATCCGCCCCGACTGTCCGTGATACGGGTCAAGGCTGAGCGCGACGAAAATCATATTGCTTCTGTCTTCGGTCATTTTGCCGTAGAAGATGATGTTGTCGTTTTCCGACGTGTAGAACCGCAGGTTTTCGTATTCCTGCAAAGCGTAGTTTTCACCGCGAATCCAGTTGATTGCCGCGACAACGTCCTTGATGTTGCCTTCGGCGTTCCAATCGCGCGTGCGGATTTCGTATTTTTCCGAGTTGTTGAACTCTTCGCGTCCGGGAATACCGTCGTTTTCGCACAGTTCATAGCCGTTCAGCATGCCGTAGGACGGACTGAGCGTCGCCGCCAGAATAAAGCGGATGATGAACGCCGAACGCGGCGCGTCGTGCAAGTACATCGGCATAATGTCGGGCGTGGTCGGGAACAGGTTCGGACGCATGAATTCCTTTTCGTCCGTCTGCGTCAGTTCCGTGAAGTATTCCTCCAGCTCTTTTTTCGTTTCGCGCCAAGCGAAGTACGAATACGACTGCGTAAAGCCGACTTTTGCCAGCATCTGCATCATGGGCGGACGGGTAAACGCTTCCGCCAAAAACAACGTGTCGGGATAGACGTTCTGCACTTCGCGAATCACCCATTCCCAGAACGGAACGGATTTTGTGTGCGGGTTGTCGACGCGGAAAATGCGCACGCCTTCGTTCGCCCAGAACAAGAACGTGTCGCGCAACTCCAGCCACAGCGATTCGGAATGTTCGCCGTAGAAGTTGACGTTCACGATGTCTTGATATTTCTTGGGCGGGTTTTCCGCGTATTTAATCGTGCCGTCGGGACGGAACGTGAACCATTCGGGATGTTCTTTAATCCACGGGTGGTCCGGCGAGCATTGAATCGCGAAGTCCATGGCGACTTCCATGCCTAATTCGTGCGTTTTGGCGACGAAAGAACGAAAATCGTCCATCGTCCCCAACTGCGGATGAATCGAGCGGTGTCCGCCCTCCGCCGAACCGATGGCGTAAGGCGAACCAACGTCCCCCGGTTCGCACACCAACGAATTGTTTTTGCCCTTGCGGTGCGCATAGCCGATAGGATGAATCGGCAACATGTAAACGACATCGAATCCCATGGCTTGAATGTCGGGCAAGCGGGCCTCCGCATCCTTGAACGTGCCGTGAACACCGGGGGTCGAACCCTGCGAACGGACGTCCATTTCGTACCAAGCGCCGAATCGGGCGCGTTCGCGGTCGACGTAGACCTCCAATTCACGATCGTAGCGCGTCGCCTTTTCACGGTCGGGCCAGCGGTCCATCGCTTCGGAAACCTCGTTGCCCATCAGAATGTTGGCGCATTGGAACATATCTTCGTTTTCGTCAAAACGCTTCAAAGCGTCCTGCAGCAAAGCCATGTCGTTTTTGCGCGCATCCTCGTCGCGAACGTCCTTGATGGTTTTCAGCCGTTCAACGGTTTTGCGCACCATGTCCGCGCCTTCGACCAATTCAAGGGAAATGTCCTGTCCCGCTTCCAGTTTTTTGGTCGTGCCGTCCAGCCAAGTACCGTACTCGTCAACCCAAGCCTCAATCGTGTAGATATAGCGCGCGTTCGTGCCGAACCACAGCTGGCCGTGCCATTGGGCAAGCCCGTGGTTGACTTCGGCCATCGGGGTTTCCCACCATTCGTTTGAATCCGCCAAGCGGCACAAAATCACGGCTTTAATCAAGTCATGTCCGTCCTTGAAGATATTGCACGTTACGTCCATCGTGTCGCCGACTTCGCGTTTGACGGCATAGCGTCCCGCGTCGATTTGCGGGTTGACGTGTTCGATGATAATCGGCGAACTGGCGGCGTAGTCCATCAAATGGTTATGCTTTTCTTTGATAATCCAGCCGCGTTTGCTGACGGTGCCGACATCGGAACCCGTCAAAACGGGGGTTGCTTTGGGTTTAAATTTTCTTTCGCGTCCCATGGGAAAACTCTTTCAGCGGTTAAAAAACAAAACAGTGATAATAAGATACACAACCGAAAGATTTTTTTCCACAAAATAAACGACGTAAAAACGCTTGACTTGCCCCTTTTGACGCTTAGACTGAAACAAATTCATTTTTCGGAGGCTTTTCTATGACATCGGATCAGATTCTCATCATCATTCCCGCCCGTTATCAGTCGTCCCGCCTGCCCGGCAAGCCGCTGGTCAAAATCGCGGGTGTCGAAATGATAAAGCGCGTGGCGATGATTGCGGACTTTGTTTGCAAAAACAACGACAACTGCGCGTACACCGTGGCGACGGACGACGACCGCATCGCCGATTTCTGCAAAGCCGAAAGCATCCCCTGCACCATGACCCGCTCGGACTGCAAATCGGGAACGGAACGCTGCTGGGACGCGGTGCAAAAACAGGCGCAAGCCCCCGCTTTCATCATCAATTTGCAGGGCGACAATCCGCTTTGCCCGCCGCATTTGCTGCAGGAGCTGATTGACGCGTGGAAAGCTTGTCCCGCCGACGTGTTCACGCCGTGCGTCCGTTTGGATTGGGCGGAATACGACCGCCTGCTGGAATCCAAAAAAACGACGCCTTATTCGGGAACGACCGTTCTGGTCGACAAAGCGGGCTACGCCATGGCGTTTTCCAAAAACGTGATTCCCGCCGTGCGCAAACCCGAAAAAGCACGCGAACTGTTTGAAAAAAGCCCCGTGCGCCGCCATGTCGGGCTGTACGCCTACACGTTCGACGCACTGAAAGACTACTTCACCTTGCCCCAGTCCCCTTACGAAGCCGACCAAATCGAAGGGTTGGAGCAAATGCGCTTCCTCTATAACGGCAAAAAAGTCAAAATGGTCGAAGTCGACTACCGTGGACGCAAAACGACCAGCGGCGTCGATTCCCCCGAAGACGTCGCCCGCGTCGAAGCGATTATCGCCGAATACGGGGAATTGGTCTAAGTGCTTCAAACCGTCGTCAACAGGATTTTGGGAACGCGGTCGTTTGCGGCGACCCTGCCTGACGGCTTCACGCCGTTTTCCTTGAAATCCGACATACGGGCGGTTTTGACGCGGCATCTGGCGGGCGTTTTTTCCGTCGAACGTCCCGTTTTGATTAACATTTCGGGATTGCCCGCGTCGGGAAAATCCGTTTTGGCAGCGGCGTTCAAAGCCGAAAATCCGCATTTTCTGTATTTAAGCTTTGACGCGATTATGGAGCAACTGCCCCCTTATCAAGCCGAAGTCGAAACCGACAAACAGCGGGCGTTCGAACGTTGGGAACTGCCCGCGCGGTTTATCGGCTATCACGTTTTGAAAAAAGCCGTCAAAGCCCGTCTGCCGATTGTGTTCGAACATTCGAACGCCAATCCTTTGCACTTGGAACTGTACGAAGAAATCAAAAAACTGGGCTACACGGTGGAAATCCGCTTTATTTCCGCCGAACCGCCTTTGGTTTTACCCCGATTGGCAAAGCGCGACCGCTACTTTTCCCCGCAAAACGTTGTCAAGCGGTGGGAAACGCTGCAGACGCTGCTGCCCGAACTGCAAAAAACATCCGATAAATTCACTTTTTTGAAAGCATGGAAAGAACAATGAAACGACTGATTATTGCCCGTCACGGCAACACTTTTCGCAAGGACGAAACCCCGACACGCGTCGGCGCCGGAACCGATTTGCCTCTGGTCGAGGAGGAGCGCGCCCGCGGCATCGGAAAATACTTGAAAGCCAAAGGGTTGATTCCGACAAAAGTCTTTGCCGCGCCGCTGCAAAGAACGATGAAAACGGCGGCTTTGGCGGTTGAGGAATTGAGGCTTGACCTGCCCGTCGTCCCGAACGCCGATTTTACGGAAGTCGACTACGGCCCCGACGAAAACAAAACCGAGGACGAAGTCATCGCCCGCATCGGACAGGACGCGATTGATTTGTGGAACGCCAAAGCCGTTGTGCCGCAGGGCTGGAAAGTCGACCCCGAAAAAATCGTTTCCGCATGGAAAGCTTTTGCGGATTCCATAGCGGACGGCGAAACGGTTTTGCTGGTGTCGTCGAACGGAATCATCCGTTTTGCGCCGTATTTGACGGGCGACTACGACGGCTTTTGCCAAACGCACGACATCAAAGTCGCGACGGGCGGCGTTTGCGTGTTTGAAAACAGCGGCGACGGCTGGACGTGTTCGGAATGGAACGTCAAGGCGTTCAAATTCGTCTGACCCCTTTTTGTATTGAGTTTTCGCGCAAAATCGTGTACAACTATAAAAGCGTGAAATCAAATCAGGCTGTGAAACTAATTCGTTTTGGGAGAAATGAGTATGAGTAACGAAGACAAAATCCGCGAAGCCGCCTACTTCGTATGGCTGAACAACGGCTGCCCCGAAGGCGCGGACGTCGAATGTTGGTTGGAAGCTGAAGCCAACGCCGACGGTGAATGTGAATGCTGCTGCGAATGCGTTTGCGAAGAAAAAGAAGAAGTGAAGGCCGAAGAAAAGAAACCCGCGAAAAAATCCCCCGCCAAAAAAGCGGCCGCGCCCAAAGCCGAAAAGGCTGAAAAAGCGGTGAAGAAAGCTCCGGCGAAAAAAGCCGCCGCGAAAAAGTAAGCTTTCCGCGACCTAAAGAAAAGCCGTCATTGCGCCCGTGATGACGGTATTTCTTTTCCCGTTTTGCCGATGCCCGCGCGGAAAAATAGTATTCGAAATTGCGAGGAGCGACGAAGTCGCAACGCGGCAATCTCCGCCTTGGTCGGCACGAGTGCGAACCTATCACGGGACCGCCGCGGGCTGCGCCCTCGCGGTTTCGATAATGTGTTCTCAGGATGCAGACACACTTATACGTCGGGCTTTTGCCTTTCTCGTGCTTTCAATATTTATAAAGGATTTCCCCATGCCCAAACTGCTGCTTCTGTCCTGTTGCGCGCCGTGTTCGTGCGCCGTCGTCGCCAAAGCTGCGCGGGAACACGCGGATATGACGGTTTTGTTTTACAATCCGAACATCCAGCCCCGCGCCGAATACGAAAAACGCCGCGACGAACAAAAGCGGTTCTGCGACGATTTTGGTGTTCCCTTTGTCGAATTGCCTTACAATCCCGCCGATTGGCTGGAAGCGGTCAAAGGATTGGAAAACGAACCCGAACGCGGCAAACGGTGTTCCGTGTGCTTTTTATTCCGCCTGCGCCGCGCCGCCGCTTATGCCAAAGAAAACGGCTTTAACGCGTTTTCGTCCGTCCTTGGCGTGTCGCGGTACAAAGATTTGAACCAAGTCAACGCCGCCGCGGAAACCGCCGCCGCCGAAACGGGCATCCCTTATGACTTGACCAACTGGCGCAAAGGCGGATTGGAACAGAAACGGCAACGACTGGTCAAAGAAACGGCGATGTATGCGCAAAATTATTGCGGCTGTCCGTTTTCAATCAGAGGCACGTCCTCGTCGTCGTAATCAACGGTAAAATCTTTGGCCGCTTTTGCTCCCTGCTGTTTCAGCTTCGCCGCCCAGCCGATAGCGTTGCCCTTGCCCTCGGACAGCTTCTTAAAAGCGTTGTCGTAGCTGGATTTCGCCTTGGTCAATGCTTTGTCGATATCCTGCATGTCTTCGACGAAAGCAACCAACTTGTCATGCAGTTTTCCGCCGATGTCGGCAATTTGCTGAACGTTTCTGTTTTGCCGCTCGATACGCCACATATTTTCGACCGTGCGCAAAATCGGCAGTAAAGACGATGCCGTCGTTATCGCGATGTTGGCTTTGTACGCCGCTTCGTAAATGTCGGGATCGGCCTGCAAAGCCGCCAAGTAAGCATGTTCGACGGGAATGAACATAAACACGTAATCCAATCCGGCGTCTTTGACTTTAGACTGGTAATCCTTGCCCGACAGTCCTTTGATGTGATTTCGCAAAGCCTGCACATGTTCCGCCAAAAACCGCTTTTTATCGTCAGGATTGTCCGCGTTCACATATCGGGTATATGCGTTCAATGACACTTTGCAGTCCACGATTAAACGGCGGTTGTTCGGCAGATTCACGACATAGTCGGGTCTTCTGTTATGCCCGTCTTCATCCTTTACGTTTTCCTGTACGGTGTAGTTAATTCCGCGCTGAAAGCCAGCCACCTCAAATACGCGCTCCAACTGCGTTTCCCCCCAATCGCCCTGATGTTTGGTATTGCCTTTCAAAGCGTTCGCCAGCCCTTTGGCTTCGTCGCTTAAACGGCTGTTCATTTCCAACAGGTTTTTCAGCTGAGCGTCCAGCTGTCCGCGTCCCGCCGCCTGTACTTGTTTAAAGTCGTCCATGCCTTTTTGAAAAGCGGTCAGCTGTTCTTTCAGCGGAGTTAAAATTTGCCCGAAACTTTGCTGCTGGTTTTCTGTTTGTGTTTTCAAAATATCGGCGGACACCGCTTTGAACTGCACGGTCAAAGCTTCGCGCATTTGGTTTAATTCCTCAACACGTTTATTTAAATGCCCCGCATCCGATTTCAGCTCCGCCGTTTCCCGAATCAGCGTTTCCTTTTCAGCCGTCAAGCGTTGATTTTCAACTGTCAGTTCCTCAACACGGCGGTTCAAAAATTCCGTTTCGGGGGATTGCCTTTTACGCAGCAACAGCAGCAATCCCGTAATCACGGCCAAAATCGCCAAGGTGGCCACATCGGTCCAAGCCATTATTTTTCTCCTTATGCAAAAACCCCTTCGCGCGAAGGGGTTTTGCCGTTCGTTTTTTTATTATTCAGCCGTTTCAAACACTTTTCTAAGCACAACTTCGGACTTTGTAATCGTCGAAGCTTTCGCCCCGTAACGCTGAAGCTTGAAATTCGCGTTTTGCTTTTGATTGGCAGCCTCGCACGGACAAGCGACCGCCCCGACATAATAGGAACCGGGCTGCAAGCCTTTGAATACGAAATTTCCGTCTTTGTCGGTTCTGACCTGTTTATTGTACTGCAAAGCAATCGGATCGGCCTCTTCCAGCGGTTCGTTTTTAGTCCAGTTGCGCACAAACCATTCCTCGGAATAGTCGGTTGCGGGATTCAGCACAACCAGCTGATTGGCCAGACATTCCTGCCCGCCGTCGACATCAATGCACAATTTTCCGAACAGCTCGGCATCGCCCGTTCCTTCAAACGGCTTGTATTGCTCGGGGTTCAGTTTAATCTGACGCGGCAGCGCGGGAATCGGCGCGCACGGCGCGGGTTTTGCCTGTTCAACTTCCGCTTTGGCTTTTTCCTGCTCGTCGGATTTTGAACATGCCGCAACAAGGCTGAGCGTCAACAAAGAAATCAGCAGTTTTTTCATATCAAGGACTCCTTGTTTCAATTTTGTTTCCATTATTAGAAGCTTTTTTGCCGCTTTTGTCAATTCGGCATTTACCGAACGGGAATAATCGGTATAATCAAAAGCTCTCAGAAAGGATTTGCCTATGCGTTTCGGCATGTTGTTGTTTTTGATGTTTGCAGCTTTTCCGCATACCGTCCATGCGGAAAAAACGGATTTTCAGTCGGCAGAAAGCCTGCTTTATGCGCGCAAAACATCTTTGGCGGTTCCCCGTTTGGCCAATTTGTGCGAAGCGGGAACTTTGCGGGCGTGTTCATTGCTTGGCTTTGCGTACAACGCGGGACGCTACGGATTGAAAAAGGACGAAGAGCAAGGCGTTTCGTGGTACGAAAAATGCGCCGAACAGGAAAAAAACTTTTTCTGCCACAACGAATTGGGACGTTTTTACGTCCGCCGCGGCGATTACGACAAAGCGCTGATTTATTACAAGGCGGGAGCGCAAAAAGGAAACTCCGAAGCCCAATACCGCTACGGCAAAATGATTTTGGACGGCAAAGGCGTCCATCCCGATGCGGAAAAAGCGCTGCGCTGGCTGCGCCGCGCCGCCCATTCCGTCAAAAAGCCCAGCAAGCCCGCTCAATGTCTGCTGGTTGAAATGTCATATTACGGAATCGGCATGAAGCCCAGTGCGAAAGACACGGCTTACTGGCTGAAAAAATGCGACAATCCGCTGATTAGGGCATTGCGTTCCTTTTACGGACACGGCGTTGCCAAAGACCGCGCGAAAGCCAAGGAAATTTTGACGCAATTCAAACTGACTGAAGCTTTGGGCGACTGGAAAGACTTTACGGGACAAGGGACTCCGTCCGTCGGGAAAACAACCGTGCGCGATCAAAACGTTCCCGAAGACTGCTTCAAGCAGGAACTGCTGTTCGGAACGGGACGCAAAAACCCGAAAATCGAAACGTACGCGGTCAAAATCTTTCATCCCGATTTTTACAGAACTTTCGACGTCCGCGACGGCTACATGGAAAAAATCGGCGGCGGCGAACAAATGTTTGAAGCCTGCGGCACGACTTTCTATACGACAATCGAAAACAAACGCCTGTTCAACAAAGCGCTGAAGCAAGGCGCGGTCATCAAAATCGGCGTTTACACAAACGCCTGTCTGGGTTCGGAAATCCGCGGCGTATGCGCCTTAAATCTGCCGTGGAAAGAAACGGAGGCTGCCGAATGAAACCCTTTTTGCTGTTGATTTTTCTGTTTTGGACGGAATCCGCCGCCGCTTACAGCTATTCCTATGTTCCGAAATCATCCGCGCCCGTCATTTACAACTTTTTGTACCGCAAACGCGAAAAGTGTCAAACAGGGGAAAAACAGCCGTATCCCAAACAAATCGGCGCGTGCGTATCCTGCCCCGAAAACAGTTCGTATATGATTGACGACACCAAAAACAAAGCGTTCTGCCTGCGCTGTCCCGACGGCACGCTGCTGGCGAAAAAGGACGGATATCCGATGTGTTTGAGCCTGTATCCCGTTGTCGACGGAAAGGCCGTCAAACCGTCAAACCGCGACGTTTCCCCGTCCGATTTGGAACGGATGGCTTTCGGATTGAGCGCGGCGTACAAAACGGCCCTGCCGCCCAAAGAGCAAACAGCGGAAAAAACTTTCCGCAACAAAGAACCTTTAAAAAACGTTTGCCCGTCCGTTTATCCCGACGATCCGAAAGCCGTCCGCGAAATCGAGATTTGCAAACGCTTGGCTCAGCAAAACGATTTTTTATGCCCGTATGTCGAAAAAAACGCGGAAAACCGCTGGACATGCCGCGCCTGTCCGAAAAACGCGCCGTATAAAGACAAACAAGGGGGATGTTTTACATGCCCTTACGGTGAAGAAATGGTGTCCCTGCCCGACGGAAAATCCGTGTGCGCGTCCGCGGCTCCGAAACCCGAAAAGAAAAAGCCCGCCGTAAAAAAATCGACGGGCAAAAAGAAAACAGTCAAACGCAAAAAGCGGCGTTAGCGCCTTAAATCCGTAATAACGCCGTGCAGGGTTCTGACGTCTTGCGAAGTCAAATTCGCACGCGAAAAGATGCTGCGCAAATTACGCATCATGCGCGGTTTCTTTTCGGGCGAACGGAAATATCCGACCTGTTCCAATTCGTCCTCCAAATGGGTAAACAGGTGTTCCAGTTCTGTTTTGTCCGCGGGAACGGTATTCGGCGCCGCCAGATATTCCTCCGCCGTCGAATCGGTCAAACGGAAAATCTCGTACCCCGTCAGCAAAACAGCCTGCGCCAAATTCAGCGAACAATGCTTCGGATTCAGCGGGATGTTTACAATCGCGTCGGCGTACGCCACGTCTTCGTTTTCCAGCCCCGTGCGTTCGGGACCGAACATCACGCCGCATTTGACGCCCCGCGATTGCTGATTTTGAATGTCCTTGGCCATTCCCTGCCCCGTAAAAACAGGTTTTATCATATCGCGCGGACGCCCCGTCGTTGCGTAGACTTTCTGTAAATCCGCAACGGCTTCCTCTACGGTTTTAAAAATCTTTGCGTTGCGCAAAATTTCATCCGCGCCCGAAGACGCCGCAATCGCGCGCGAGCAAAGCGGATCTTCGTCGGGATCGACCAAACGCATTTCGGCTATGGCGCAATTCATCATGGCGCGCGCCGCCGTGCCGACATTTTCCGCCAACTGCGGACGAACCAAAATAAATACGGGCTGCATGGCTTATTTCTTTTTCAAAATCGTCATTTGTTTTTTCTGCTGTTCCAGCAAAGATTTGAACGGAATCCCCAACGTGTTTTCCGTTTTGCGAATGACTTGACGGCGAATCGCCTTGGCATCGTCGGGCGTTTTGTATTCCGGCGGCTGAATGGTCGAAAACGCGTCCATCATCAGCTTTGACGCGTCGTCGGGATTTTTCCGGATTTCGTTTTCCAAACCTTCGGGCAAATCAATGCCGTTTTCACGCATGATTTTAACGGATTCGACCGCCTCTTTCGTTGTCATGTCCGCAAAGCTGTCGTTTGCGCGGTACATATCGTTTGCATCGACCGCACCCAATCCGTTTGGAACGGCTTTCAATTCCAAAAAATCCTCAATCGACAAATCGCCGATATCGGCAACCGCCTGCCCTGTTTGAACGGATTGGCGGTTCAAACGCTCCATTTCGACCTTGTTCTTGGCGATTCGCGCGGCGGCGGCAGAGATATCCTCGCCGGCAAAAGCGGAAGAAGCGGTAAAAGCGCAAACGCCTGCAACAATCAAAAATCCTGTCAAACAACGCATCGGGCAATCCTTTTCATAAACGATAGCGATGATTATATCTCAAACCGTCGGCATTGTATACACCGAAGGGCGGTCTTTTTATTTTTTCCCGCTTGGCGCATCATAAACAAGCAAGGAGAAAAACGCCATGGCTAAAATTTTAAACTTGAAATATCCGCTGATTCTGTTTTGGCTGGCCAGTTTGGCCGTCGGAATTTTGTTCACAGTCGTCATTGACGCCAACAAAGGCGAAGTCGTCGCCGGTACAAACGGCCAATTCGTCATGCCGTCGTCCCGAACAATGTGGCTGCTTTGCTGTTCCGTTGCTTATTTGTGTCAAGCCGCGTCCTATTCCATCATCAGCGAAATCGCCCGCGAAGAGGATGACGAAATCCCCGTTTTGCTGTTCTGGGCGCAGTTTTTCCTGCTGGTCGTTTGGCTGGGATTGTATTTCGGCCTGCATCTGGCAGGGGCGGCTTTGTTCGATTTGTTCGCCGCCGTTTTGATAATGACGTTCGGTTTTTCGGAATTCCGCGCGATGTCGACGATTGCCGCTTTGCTGATGCTGCCGTATATCGGACTGGTTTGCTTTTTGCTGTTTATGAACATCTACACGTTTTTGATTTAAACATAGAAAAAGGGGCTTGCGCCCCTTTTTCAAATTGTAAAACTGATTAACGGTAAACCCAAGTAATGGATGCGTCATTATCAGCTTTAGCTTTGTCTGTGCATGCAGCCACAGCATCAGCCAGCGCTACAGGAAATGTCCCCGCAGCCGTTGAAAAAGTCGGCGCTTTAGCCGCATTATCTTGAGGCGCAGCTTGAGCTGAAGACTGAACAATCAAGCCCACCAACCCCGAAGAAGCATCACCCCAGTCCGCCATCGTTAAACGTGTGCAGGCATCTTGCGACAAACCGTTGTAAGTAATCGTAAAATAATGATTGCTGTTCGGCGTGCCGAACAAAATGCTGCCGCCATACGCATTGGACGCGTTTGAGCCGTCATACGTTTCGTCAGTCAAAATGCCCATGGTGTAAGCCGTTTTTAAATCCGACAAGCCATTATACGTTCTTTGACCCGCGAACAATGTGCGGATGTTCGTCACCATTGTCTGAACCTGGTCGGTCGTTTTGGACACTTTGAATTTCGACATCGCCATCGAGTATCCTTGAATACCGCCGACGGACAAAACACCGATAATCGCCAGAACGCCCAGCATTTCGATCATCGAACGGCCGCTTTCGTGTGTGTG
>DJPN01000038.1 GCA_002438565.1 Alphaproteobacteria bacterium UBA6411
GCAGCGGCGCATACCTGCGTCGATTGTGTAAAGAGCTGTTCAAGGCTCCGCACCCCTCTCAAGGCACTGGCGTATCCATCTTTTGATTGATAGGCCTAGCTGAAAAGGTACAGCCGCGCGTTGACGATATCAAGCTTTTTTTGAAAAAGGCCGTCAAAAAGCGGAGGTTTTGCCCCCGCTTTTTGTTTAAAATTCATATTTTAAATTTACGCCGATTGAATAGCTGCCTTGATTGCTGGGGGCGTATGCTGTTTTAATGCTGTTCGTGCTGGACAGGACGTAATCGGCTTCCAATCCGACGGCCGCATTGTTGTTGATGCTGATGTATCCCGCGCCGAACAGCGTGAAATCGCGATCGCGGACGTGCGAAATGTTGTCAAAATTGAACGTCATGCCGATGTCGCCCGTCGCGCCTTTGCCCGAAGTCAAATGCACCGCGCCCGTCAAAGCGTAATTGTCATAGCCGCGCCCGCAGTTGTAATCGGTGTCTTGATACAGGAATTTGGTGTAGAAAAAGACGTTTGCGCCCGTTTCCGTTCCCGCCATAACATACAAATTGGTGTCTTTGCGGTCGTCGTTCGACACGCCGCGCCATTTTTCGTAGTTCGTACGGGTAACTTCGCCGCCGATTTGAACACGCCAAGCTTCATCAATCGTGTTGATTTTCGTGCCGACCGTCCAATCGTGAATATCGAAAGAACCGTCATGCTTTTTGCGCATCCAGTCATAGCTTGCCCCCGCGTAAACAGCCCATGTTCCCGTGATGCCGTACGTTACTTTTTCGGACAGCTTGACGAACTTTCCGTCCTGCAGGTATTTTCCGCGCGGGGCTTTGACGGAAGCGTCCAAATTCTTTCTGCCGAATTCAATCTTGGAATCCGTCAAAAACGCGCGTTCCGGAATGTAAAACGGGTTGGTAATGTCCGCAAAGGCCGATGTTGATGTCAAGCTCAATGCGGTGCAAAGCAACAAAGATTTCTTCATAAAGTCCGTCCTTTCTTGAAAAACAACTGCGTTCAGAATAGGCAAAAACTCTTAATCGTTTATTGATTTTCGGAAAATATTTGATTAAAACGGAACTATGACAAGACAAAGTGTGAAATGGTCGATTTTTGCGGTAACCACATTGGGGAATTTCTCTTCAATGCTGGATTTTTCGTCCGTCAACATCGCCCTGTATCAAATTTCAAATTCGTTCGCTTTGCCCGTTTCCACCGTGCAATGGGTAATGTTGTCCTATCAAATCGTTTTGACGTCTTTGCTGATATTTTTCGGGCGATTGGGTGATTTGACCAACCGCAAAAAACTCTACACGGCGGGATTTTTTCTGTTCGGGGCAGGGGCGGCCGGGGCGTATTTCGCGCAGACTTTTCCCGTTTTGCTGGCGGCAAGGACGGTGCAGGGCGTCGGCGGTTCAATTCTTATCGCCAATTCGTTCAGCATTGTTTCCTTGATTTTTAAAGGCAAGCAGCGCGGCAAAGCGCTGGGATTCATGGGGGCGGTGACACACTTGGCGGGGATGAGCGCGCCTGTTGTCAGCGGCTTTATCATCGAACATTTTGAATGGCGCAGCATCTTTTTGCCGGGGGTGTTTATCGCGTCCGTTGCCGTGTTTTTGTCTTGGCGGTTCATTCCCGCATCGTTTCACCGCAAAAAAACGGCTGTTGACGTCGTCGGAACGTTTTTGCTGGCAGCCAGCGTGTCTTTGCTGCTGTATATGCTGGCAGAGGGCGCGTCATGGCAAATCGCCGCCGCATTGATTGCATCCGCCGTGCTGTTTTTGCTGCATGAAAAAAGGATTTCCGCGCCGCTTGTTAATTTTGAACTGTTTAAAAACAAAGCTTTTTTGTTCGGCTGTTTGGCGCTGATGACGTCCTATTGGGCGATGTATCCGAACACGGTTCTGTTTCCTTTTTATTCGCAAGGCGTGCTGGAAAATTCGGCGCAGCTGACGGGCGAACTGATTTTGCCGTTTTCCCTGTTCTATCTGATTACAGCCGTCAACACGGGAACTTTGCCGCCGTATAAAAGAATGGTTTGCGGCATTTGCCTAATGGGAATTGCATTGATTTTATTTGCACAAACTACTTTAACAACGGCAAATATCCTACTGATTTTAATGCAAATTCTTATCGGCGTCAGCAACGCTTTGTTCCAGCCGTCCGCCAATGCCGCGATACTGGGTTGCGCGCCGAAGCAGAATATCGGCATGGCCAGCGGAATTATGTCTTTGTTCCGCAATACGGGGATTGCGACGGGCAGTGTGTTTTCCGTCATGATGTTTGAACACGGCAAAGCGGATTTGTTGGCTCGCGGAACGGACATGAAGAATGCTTTTTTGGGCGCGTACCACTTTAGTTTGTATATCGGCGCGACATTTGCCGTGTTATGCTTGTTCTGGCTGATAATCGCCATTCGTGCGAAAAAGGGGGAGGAATGTTGAAACGTGTCGCTTTGTTTTTGCTGATTAACTTTGTCGTTTTGCTGACAATCGGTTTTGTCGCGCGGCTGTTCGGCGTTGACCGTTGGATGACGGCGGAAGGCGTCGATTATCAAAGCATGCTGGCGTTTTGCGCGGTATGGGGGTTCGGCGGATCCGTGATTTCGCTGCTGATGTCCAAATCCATAGCCGGAATGTCCGTCGGCGCACGGGTCATCCGGACTCCCGCTAACAAGACCGAGGCCTGGCTGATTGAAACGGTGGGGGAATTGGCCGGCAAAGCGGGGGTGAGAATGCCCGAAGTCGCGATTTACAAAGGATCGCCCAACGCTTTTGCGACGGGAGCCTTTAAAAACGACGCTTTGGTTGCGGTGTCGACGGGATTGCTGCAATCCATGACGCCGCGGCAGGTTCGGGCTGTTTTGGCGCACGAGATGTCGCATGTCAAAAACGGCGACATGGTCACGATGACTCTGCTTCAAGGCGTGTTGAACACGTTTGTTTTCTTTTTGGCGCGCTTATTGACGATATTTCTGGCCAATCAAAGGGACGATGACGGGCGCAGACGCGGCGGCGCCGGTTCATACTTTATGATTCAGATTTTTGAATTTCTTTTCGGAATTTTGGCGTCGATTGTGGCATGCGCTTTTTCACGGCACCGCGAATATCGGGCGGACGCGGGCGCGGCGGAACTGGCGGGCGCCGAAGATATGATTTCCGCGCTGAAAGCGCTTGGGCAGGGCGAAGTCAAGCCTTTGCCGGCAGAAATGCGGGCATTCGGCGTTGTTGACTTGCCGTCGTTTGCAGAGTTGTTTGCGACGCATCCGACCCTTGACGACCGCATCAAAGCTCTTGGCGGAATGAATGGCGGCATAAAACAAACCGCCCGAAAAACAGGCGGTTTGTTTGCAAGCGTTGACGACGATTCAACGCCGTGGCATTAACGTCGCCAGAGTTTCAAAAACGTTTTTGAACATTTCGGGCGTCAGTTTGCCCGTATTCACGTTGTAGCGCGACGAATGGTAAGTATCCAACAGCTTGATTTCCCGTCCGTTGAACGGGACGGCATGCAGGGCGTTATGCGCGAATTTATGCGCGGCTTTTTTTGCGTTCAAAGCCGACAAAACCGCATTGTGCGCCAGACTGCCCAAAGTCAAAACGACCTTTAAATTCGGCATGGCGTTGATTTCGCGCATCAGAAATTCGGAGCAAGCCTTGACCTCCGCGCCCGTCGGTTTGTTTTCGGGCGGCACGCAGCGTACGGCGTTCGTCAAACGAGCATTGACCAGCTGCAAGCCGTCATCGGGACGCGCTTTGTATTCGCCTTTCGCAAACCCGAAATCAAGCAGGTTTTGATACAGCAAATCGCCGGCAAAGTCGCCGGTGAACGGACGGCCGGTTTTGTTCGCGCCGCGCAAACCGGGGGCAAGTCCGACAATCAGCAGTTCGCCGTTCAAATCACCGAAAGACGGGACGGGAGCGTTGAAAAAATCGGGGTAAAGCCGGCGATTGCTGTCAATGAACGCCTTTAACCGCGGACACAGCGCGCAATCTCTGTCGGGACAGGAAAAATTACGGCACATAGTCGGATTTTTCGTTGTCAAGCTCGGCGTACATCGCCTTTTGCGCTTCAACCAAAGCGGGATCAAGCTTCGCGCTCTGCGGCGTGCGTGAAATATTCGGCGCCAAATCGCACAAATCCGTAAAATGGTCGGCCTGGCGGCGCAGTTCGTCCGCAACCATGGGCGGCTGGGATTGAACGGTGCTGACGACGGTTACGCGGACGCCTTTGCGCTGAACGGCTTCGACCAGCGAACGGAAATCCCCGTCCCCCGAAAACAAGATGGCGTGGTCGATGCTTTCCGCCATTTCCATCAAATCGACGGCCAGTTCGATATCCATATTGCCTTTGATTTTGCGGCGTCCGGAGGCGTCCGTAAATTCTTTGGTCGGTTTGGTTACCATGGTGTAGCCGTTGTAATCCAGCCAGTCAACCAACGGCCGAATCGGCGAGTATTCCTGGTCTTCGACCAAAGCGGTGTAGTAAAACGCGCGGCTCAGGCGTCCTTTGGTGGAAAAGAAATCCAAAAGTTTTCTGTAATCAATATCGAAACCCAACGCGCGCGCGGCGGCGTACAGATTCGACCCGTCAATGAACAAAGCTATTTTTTCACCGGCATAACAACGCATAAAACATTCCTTTCATGATAAAAAATATCGACAACGGCGATAGTTTAGAACGAAAAAAAGATTCTGCCAAGCTGATTTTGCGTTTAGGGAAAAAATGTTGAAAATACGCTTGCAATTCGGAATAAAAAGACGATATAACAATTTCCTAAAGGTTTTTTGTGCACACTTATAAACTTGGAAGATACAAAATGGCTCGCGTTACTGTAGAAGATTGCGTTTTAAAAGTTCCCAATCGCTTTGAATTGGTTTTGTTGGCGGCTCAGCGCGCCAAAAACATCAGCGCCGGCGCGGCATTGACCGTCGATCGCGACCGCGATAAAAACCCTGTCGTCGCTTTGCGTGAAATCGCCGAAGACAAAGTCGATTTGGACGATTTAAGAAATACGCTTGTTACCGGCATGCAGAAAAACTACAAAGAAGAAGATATCGCTTCCGAAACCGAAATCCAAGCGGCTGACGCCGAATTGGCGGCTTTGACGGACGAATTCGCGCATTTGAACGACAACGAACAGGCTGCCGCCGAAGCCGGTTTTTCGGAAGTAACGGCCGAAACGACGGAAGAGTGATTTTTCGTTAAAGCGGGAAAAATACCCTTATGTTGCGTCAGTTTGAATTGGTGGAGCGTGTCCGCTCTTATGACCCGAATGTCGACGAGGAAGCTCTGGACAGGGCGTACGTTTTTGCCGTGAAAATGCACGGATCGCAAAAACGCGCGTCCGGCGATCCGTATTTTTCCCACCCCGTCGAAGTTGCGGGTATTCTGACCGAGTACAAACTGGACAGCGCGTCGATTATCACTGCGCTGCTGCACGACACGATTGAAGACACTGCCGCGTCTTACAACGACATCAAGGAAATGTTCGGCGAGGAAGTCGCCAAACTGGTCGAAGGCGTTACAAAGCTCAGCAAACTGCAGTTGCAGTCCGATCAGACCAAGCAGGCGGAAAACTTCCGCAAGCTGCTGTTGGCGATGTCGGACGACATCCGCGTTTTGCTGGTCAAGCTGGCTGACCGCGTGCATAACATGCGCACGCTTCAGTTCCACAAAAATCCGGAAAAACGCAAACGCATCGCCCGTGAAACGATGGAAATTTACGCCCCGCTGGCGGAACGCATCGGCATGCAGGAAATGAAAAACGAGTTGGAGGACTTGTCTTTCAAAGAACTGTATCCCGAAGCGTACGAATCCATTACGGCGCGTTTGGCTTTTTTGCGGCAGGAAGGCGGCGATTTGGTCGGCCGAATCATCGCCCAGCTGAAAGACGACTTGAAGGATACGGGACTGGATATCGAGGTTACGGGACGCGAAAAATCCCCGTATTCGATTTGGCGCAAAATGCAGCGGCAAAATGCGACGTTTGAACAACTGTGCGACATTATGGCGTTTCGCGTCATTGTGCCGACGGTTGCGGACTGCTATCACGTTTTAGGCGTCATTCACACCAAATATCCGATGATTCCGGGACGGTACAAGGATTATATCTCCACGCCGAAACCGAACGGATACCGATCTTTGCACACGGGCGTTATCGGTCCCGAAAAACACCGTATCGAAATCCAAATCAGAACGCGCGAAATGCATGAAGTCGCGGAAATCGGTTTGGCGGCGCACTGGCGGTACAAACAGGGCGATTACAAAACGGACGGGCGGCAGTTCGCCTGGCTGCGCGAATTGTTGGACATTATGGAACAGTCCGACAATCCCGAGGAATTTCTGGAACATACCAAAATGGAAATGTTCCAGGACCAAGTGTTCTGTTTTTCGCCGAAAGGCGACTTGATTTCCCTGCCCAAAGGCGCGACGGCAATCGATTTTGCCTATGCCGTCCATTCCGGTGTGGGAAACCGTTGCGTCGGCGTGAAAATCAACGGCAAAATCCGCCCGCTGCGAACCGTTTTGGTGAACGGCGACCAAGTCGAGATTCTGACATCCAAAACGCAAACGCCGTCGCCCGAATGGGAACGCTTTGCTGTAACGGGCAAGGCCAGAGCGGCCATTCGCCGTTTTGTGCGCGCGCAGAAACGCGAACAATATTTGGAAGTCGGACGGCAAATCCTGCAGCGCGCTTACAAGGCGGAAGGTTACGAATATACGGATAAAAGCCTTGAAAACGTTTTGACGAACTTCAAGCAGGCCAGCGTCGAAGATTTGGCGGCGGCGGTCGGCGAAGGCGTCATTCAAGCGTCCGATGTCGTGGATTCCGTTTTCCCCGGACACAAATCCCGTTTTGCCCGCGCGGTTGACGCTTTGAAACGCGGCGCAAAGAAAATCAGCGACAAAACGGAACACAAAAAACAGAGCCCGATTAACGGCTTGATTCCGGGAATGGCCATTAACTTTGCGAAATGCTGCCATCCGCTGCCCGGCGACAGAATTGTCGGCATCGTAACGACAGGCAAGGGCGTGACCATTCACACCATTGATTGTCCGACCCTTGAAAAGTTTTCGGCCGAACCCGAACGCTGGCTGGATGTGTCATGGAACGAGGATTCTTTGGAGGGTGAAAGCCATGTCGCCCGTTTGCGCATCGTTTTGGCCAATCAGCCCGGCAGTTTGGGGACTTTGTCGAATGTGATTGCCAAAAATCACGGCAATATTGCAAATTTGAATATTCTGGAAAGAACTCTGGGATTTTTTGAACTGACCGTTGATGTAGAAGTTCACGACGTCAGCCATTTGAACGATATTATGGCGGCTTTGCGCGCCAGTCCGGGCATCAGCTCGGTTCGTCGTTCGCAGGATTGACGATGATTGTCGGATTGGGAACGGATTTAACGGATATTCGCCGCATAGAAAAAGCTTTCGACCGTTTCGGAAACGCGTTTGCCAAACGCATCTTTACCGAAGGGGAGCAGGCATATTGCAATGCGAAACCCGCCAGAAAACGGATGTCATCGTATGCCGCCAGATTTGCCGCCAAGGAAGCGTGTTCAAAAGCTTTGGGGTCGGGGATACGCGGCATTTCGTGGACGGAAATGGAAATCGTTTCCCGTCCGGACGGCAAGCCGGAATTGATTTTGACGGGCAACGCTTTGAAACGCCTGCGGGATTTGGCCGGCGAAAAAGGTTCGATACATGTTTCTTTGTCGGATGAAATGCCGTATGCCATGGCAACGGTTATTTTAAGCACCGATTTTTAATGGAGGAATTGATATGGAAGAAAAAAATACACAGGGCGGGTTTTGGGAAACAACGAAAACCGTTATTTACGCTGTTTTAATCGCTTTGTTTATCCGCACGGTTTTTGCGGAACCGTTCAGTATTCCTTCCGGATCTATGATTCCGACGCTGTTGGTCGGCGATTATCTGTTTGTGTCCAAAATGTCCTACGGCTACAGCAAACATTCCCTGCCGCTGAGCATGCCGTTGATTAAGGGACGGATTTTTTACACTCAGCCCGAACGCGGCGATGTGATTGTGTTCAAAATGCCTTCCGATAATAAAACGGACTATATCAAACGCCTTATCGGGCTTCCCGGGGACAAAATCCAGATGAAAGACGGCCGGCTGTACATCAACGGAGCGATTGTAGACCGCAAAAGCGAAGGCGAATACGTGTTGCGCGACGCTTCCGGCAAAGCCATGCGCTTTGAAAAGTATACGGAAACCTTGCCCAACGGAAAACAACATCCGATTTTGGAAGCTTCGGATGAAGGAATGTACGACAATACCCAAGAATTCACCGTTCCGGAAGACCACTTCTTTATGATGGGGGATAACCGCGACAGTTCAATGGACAGCCGCTCGGTCAAAGTCGGTTTCGTGCCGAAAAACAATTTGGTCGGAAAAGCGAAATTCCTGTTTTTCTCGCACGACGATTCGGCGGCGTGGTGGCAAGTGTGGAAATGGCCGATGGCGGTGCGCTGGTCGCGTTTGTTCAACGGGATTAAATAATGAAAAAGCGGAATGTAACGGAGCTTTACGCCGTTTTGGGCTATTCGTTCAAAAGCGCGTCGCTGCTGCAGCGGGCGTTGACTTTGGGTTTTGGCGATCATATCAACGGCTACGAACGGTTGGAATTTTTAGGCGACCGCGTTTTGGGGTTGACCGTCGCGACAATGCTGTTTGAAAACTTTCCCGCGGAACCGGAAGGGGATTTGGCGCGCCGCTTTGCCGAACTGACCCGCGCGGAAACGCTGGCGGTCGTGTCGGAAAAACTGGGTTTTCAAAACTACATCACCTGCCTTCATTCGGGGCAGAAGCCCGCGCTGACAAAGGCGATTATGTCCGATGTCTGTGAAGCCGTCATTGCCGCGATTTATTGCGACAGCGGCAACTTTGAAACGGCGGCGAATTTCGTGCGGACGCATTGGGAAAGCTTGATGTGCGAATTGGTTTTGCCACCCGTTGACGCGAAAACCAGATTGCAGGAAGCCGCCCAAGCCCGCAAATTGCCTTTGCCCGTTTATACGGAATTGGATCGTACCGGCCCCGATCACAGCCCTGTTTTCACAATGCAGGTCGAAGTGCAGGGCTTTGAACCGTGCCAGGCCAGCGGATTGTCCAAACGCGAGGCTTCGCAAATCGCCGCCGAAGAATTGTTGCGAAAGATGAAAAAATGACACGGTGCGGCTTTGTTACTTTATTAGGCGCGCCGAATGCGGGAAAATCGACTTTGGTCAACACCATGGTCGGGGCGAAAGTGTCGATTGTGTCGCCCAAAGTGCAGACAACCCGTTCACGCGTGCGCGGCATTGTTGTCAAAGACGATTGCGAAATCGTTCTGGTGGATACGCCGGGGATTTTTAAGCCCAAACGCCGGCTGGACAGGGCGATGGTGGCCGCCGCTTGGCAGGAAGCCGAATACACCGATTTGCGCGTTTTGATGGTGGATGCGCGCCGCGGATTGGACGACGACACGCGCGCGATTGCGGATTCCTTAAAGAATAACAGGCTGGCGGCTGTGCTTGTGCTGAACAAGACCGATTTGGTCAAACCCGAAAAACTGCTGGAATTGTCCGCTCAGCTGAACGCTTCGTATGATTTCAAAGAAACGTTCATGCTGTCCGCCGCGACGGCCGAAGGGGTCAAGGAATTTGAGGATTGGCTGGCGCAGCAAATGCCGGAAAGTCCGTTCATGTTTCCCGAAGATCAAGTTTCCGATTTGCCGAACCGTTTGCTGGCGGCGGAAATTACGCGTGAAAAACTGTATATGAACTTGAATCAAGAATTGCCGTATGTCACAACAGTGTTGACGGATTCTTGGAAAGATTTGGACAACGGCGCGATACGCCTTGACCAGACAATCTTTGTCGAACGCGAAAAACAGCGGCAGATTGTTTTGGGCAAAAACGGAGCGATGATAAAAAAAATCGGCATGCAGGCGCGCCAAGAGCTGGAAGAGCTGTTTGAATGTCGCGTTCATCTGTTTCTGTTCGTCAAAGTCCGCGAAAAATGGGGGGACAATCCCGAACTTTACCGCCCGTGGGGACTGGATTTCAATGCCTGAATGGTCGGATTGCGGCATTATCGTCAATGTCAGCAAATATGCCGAAACAGGGGCGGTCGTTACTTTCTTCACCCAAGAACACGGACGGCATAGCGCTCTGTGTTCAAACGTTTTTTCCAAACGCAACAGCGGAACTTTTCAAATCGGCAATCTGGTTCAAATCGCTTGGAATGCACGGTTGGAGGAACACCTCGGCACAGCGAAGGTCGAACTGCTGACGCCTTACGCCGCCGCTGTTTTGTCGGATTCCGAACGGCTGAGCGTTTTGGCGTCGTCATGCGCTTTGCTGTCGCTGCTGCCCGAACGCGAGCCGAATCCCGATTTTTTTGAAAAAACAGTCAAATTGCTGGCCGTTTTGCCCTTTGACGGATTTTTGGAAGCGTATTCCCGGTGGGAGGTTGATTTGCTGGCCGCTTTGGGGTTCGGATTGGATTTATCGGAGTGTGCTTTAACGGGAAAAACATCGGATTTGTGCTATGTTTCCCCCAAAAGCGGACGCGCCGTCTGCCGTGAAGCAGGCAAGCCGTGGGCGGATAAATTGTTAAGCTTGCCCGCTTTTCTGACAGGCAAAACAAAAATCGCCGAAAATCGCGAAGAAATTAAAAAAGCATTAAAATTAACAGGTTTTTTCCTTGAAAATTATGGGGCAAAAACGGTAGACTACCGTGTTCCTGCGGCTAGGAACCGCTTAATCGAAAAGGTTTAGAAAATGGAAGTTACGGAAAGAATCAGCGACAAATCCTTTAAGGATATTCTGTCGCAGGGGTATTTGTCTTATTCGCTGAGCGTCATTGCCGACCGCGCGCTGCCCGACGTTCGCGACGGGCTGAAACCCGTACACCGCCGCATTTTGTACGCGATGAACGAACTGCAGTTGAATCCCGCTTCCGGTTTTAAAAAGTGCGCCCGTGTCGTCGGCGACGTCATCGGTAAATACCATCCGCACGGCGACACAGCCGTTTATGACGCCATGGTGCGTTTGGCGCAGGATTTCGCCGTCCGCTACCCGCTGGTCGACGGGCAGGGCAACTTCGGCAACGTTGACGGGGACAACGCCGCCGCCATGCGTTACACGGAAGCGCGGTTGACCGATGTCGCCATGGCGATTATGGAAAATTTGGACGACGGAACGGTTGTTTTCAATCCGACTTACGACGGCGACAATCAAGAACCCGCCGTCATGCCGTGCGCTTTCCCGAATTTGCTGGCAAACGGGTCTTCGGGCATCGCGGTCGGCATGGCAACCAACATTCCGCCCCACAACGTCGGCGAAATCGCGGATGCTTTGCAGTTGCTGATTAAAAAGCCCGACTGCACGGTTGCCGATTTGCTTCAATTCATCAAAGGCCCCGACTTTCCCACAGGCGGCGAAGTCGTCGAATCCCCCGAAAACATTCAAAAAGTGTACGAAACGGGGCGCGGCGCGCTGAAAGTCCGTGCCAGATGGGAAAAGGAAGAACTGTCGCACGGACTGTATCAAATCGTTGTAACGGAAATTCCCTACGGCATCAAAAAATCAGAACTGATTGCCAAAATCGCCAAGCTTTTGTTGGAAAAGAAATTGCCGTATCTGGCGGATATTCGCGATGAATCCGCCGAAAACGTGCGCATCGTTCTGGAACCGCGCAACCGCAACATCGAACCGGAACATTTGATGGGGCATTTGTTCAAACAAACTGATTTGCAGGTCAACTTCAATCTGAACATGAATGTTTTGGACAAAGACCATGTTCCGGGCGTGCGCAACTTGAAAGAAGTGCTGCAGGCGTTTTTGAACCACCGCCAAGACGTGCTTATCCGCCGTTCGACGCATCGTTTGGATAAAATCAACCACCGCATGGAAATTTTGGAAGGCTTCCTTGTCGCCTATTTGAACTTGGATGAGGTCATCCGCATTATTCGCGAAGAGGACGATGCCAAAGCCTGCTTGATGAAAACGTTCAGTTTGACGGAAATTCAAGCGGATTCCATTTTAAATATGCGTCTGCGTTCCTTGCGCAAACTGGAAGAGATGCAAATCAAGGACGAACATACCGCTTTGGCGCAGGAAAAGGCGGGGTTGGAAGCTTTGCTGGTTGACGAATCTCTGCGTTGGAAAGCCGTTTCCGCCGAAATCGCCGTGATGAAAAAGAAATTCGGGCAGGCAACGGCTTTGGGCAAACGCCGCACTTTGATTTCGGGCGCGGTCGAGGAAATCGATGTTCCCGTCGAAGCGATGATTGAAAAAGAGCCGATTACCGTCATTCTGTCCGAAAAGGGCTGGATACGTTCCGTCAAAGGGCATATCGCTTTGGACGATGACATCAAATTCAAAGACGGCGACCGCTTGAAATTCGGATTGCATGTTCAAACAACGGACAAGATTTTGCTGTTTGCGACGAACGGCCGTTTTTATACGCTGCTGGCGGACAAACTGCCGCGCGGCCGCGGGTTCGGCGAACCGCTGCGCCTGTCCATTGACTTGCCCGAAGAAGACGACATTATCAGCATGACAACTTACCAGCCCGGACGGAAACGCTTGATTGTTTCCAAGCGCGGCAAAGGCTTTGCGGTCAAAGAGGATGATTTGGTCGCCCAGACCCGCAACGGCAAAATCATCTTGAATCTGGCGCAAGGCGATACGGCGAAATTCTGCTTGCCGTTTGAAGGCGATACGGTTGCCGTTATCGGCGACAACAGAAAACTGTTGATTTTCGATGCGCGTGAAATTCCCGAAATGACGCGCGGGCAGGGCGTCTTTATGCAGAAATATCCCGAAGGCGTTTCCGTTTCGGATATCAAGCTGTTCAACAAAGCGGACGGATTGGCGTATCCTTGCGGCGGCGGGACACGGATTGAAACCAATCTGGTCGGATGGACGGGACATCGCGCCCAAGTCGGCAAAATGCCGCCTGTCGGTTTCCCGAAAAGCAACAGATTTTAGCCCAAAAGCCCCGATTGCGGGGCTTTTTTGTGCGCCGAACTCACATGCTTTGTTTAAACACGGATAGGGTGAGGTTGTTCGCTATGCTCACCCCTCAAGGGGGACGCTCGGGCTGTCGCCCTGCGCGTCGTCAGCTCCGCTGACCGAACTCACTTCGTGAGTTCTCATCTCACGCTTCTATATTCTTCATACGGAAACAGCCCCGTTTCGGGGGCTGTTTCCGTATGGCGGATAGGGTGAGGTTGTTCGCTGCGCTCACCCCTCAAGGGGGGACGCTCGGGCAGTCGCCCTGCGCGTCGTCAGCTCTGCTGACCGAACTCACTTCGTGAGTTCTCATCTCACGCTTCTATATTCTTCATACGGAAACAGCCCCGTTTCAGGGGCTGTTTCCGTATGGCGGATAGGGTGAGATTCGAACTCACGAACTCCGTAAAGAGTCGCCGGTTTTCAAGACCGGTGCATTCAACCGCTCTGCCACCTATCCGTAAAACAAAATGTATTTTTGCCGATTTTTATCCGAATTGCAAGAAAAATATAGCTGATGTTTCTGCGTGCATTTTCGTTTAAAATAAGGCATTATTATTCAAGTTTTTATTTTTAACCGAAGGGGATTTGACGATGAGCGATGAAATCAAAAACGCCGAAGAGAAAATGCAGGACGTCGGTAAAAAATTGACGGGATTTTTGGGCGGTTTGGCCGAAAAAGCGAAAAACATCGATGTCAAGGATTTAACGGAAAAAGCCAAACAGAAAGTTGGCGAAGTCAAAGACATGGCTTCGGAAATCAGTGCCGGAAAAACGGAAACGGCCACCACTCCGCGCGAAGAAATTTCAGCGGAGGCGGCCAAAGAACTGTTTCAAAAAGCGCAGCTTTCCGATGAAATTCCGGCCATTGTCAATGCAGAGCTGGCCGATTTGGCAGCCGGAGAAAGCATTGTTTTCAAAGTCAAAACGGGATTGGCGAACGATCCGTCCTATTTTGTTTTGACAAACAAAACGCTGTTGGTTTTCACGCGCGCTTCCGATCAATTCGCGGCCGCTGTTTACCCTTTGTCGACCATAGTCGCTTTTTCGATGAATCCGCCGCGCAACGATACGGCCGGACGTTTCTCGATTATCACGAAAGCAGGTGAAATCAAGGCTGTCTTAAACGGCGCGGAAATGTATTTCAAGGCTGTTTTCCTTTATAAAAAATTACGCGAAGCGATGAAGTAATCCTTGGAAAAGCACCGAAAAAACGGTGCTTTTCTTTTGTCTTTAACGAAAAAATAAGGACTGTCCTTTATAAAAATAACGGAAAGGCGGTCTTGAAATGTCACGGCTGAGCAAAGGATTCTTTTTGTTGGGATTAAGCTGTTCGCTTCCTGCTTACGGAGGGACGGACAGCTTGACGTTTGACGAATGGTACGAGGAATTCCGCCGCGAAGCCGTCGACAGCGGCGTTTCCGCCCAAACATTGGATATTGCTTTTGCCGAACAAAAACTGATACCGTCCGTCATTACGCGCGACCGTAAACAACCCGAGCTGCGCAAAGACTTCCAATCCTACATCGACAATGCAATCAATGTTTTGCGCGTCCGCAAGGCCAAAAGGATGCTTGCCGAAAACAAAGCCCTGCTGGATGACATTTATAAAAAATACGGCGTTCCGCCTGCCTATTTGGTTGCTTTTTGGGCTATGGAAACGGATTTTGGAAACAGCAAGGGGGATTACCCGATTATCGGCGCGTTGTCAACGCTGGCTTACGATACGCGCCGTCCCGATTTTTTCAGATCCGAATTGATGCATGCCGTAAAAATGGTGCAGTCCGGCGTGTTGCCCGACAAAATGAAAGGATCGTGGGCAGGGGCGTTCGGAAACTTTCAATTCATGCCATCCACTTATCACGCTTTCGCCGTTGATTATGACGGCGATGGAATAGCCGATTTGTGGAACAGTCTGCCGGACGCTTTGGCTTCGGCGGCAAATTATTTGTCGACTGAAGGATGGGACAAATCCATCGGTTGGGGCGGGGAAGCTTTTCTGCCGAAGCGTTTCGACTGGAATCTGATTGAACGGCAAAAGACTTTGAGGGAATGGCGGGAGTTGGGAGTTGAATTTTCGGCGAACGGAACGCCGCTTTCAACGCCGGCAAAACTGTTCCTGCCCGCAGGGATTCAAGGTCCCGCGTTTTTGGTTTATTCCAATTTCGATGTTATTCTGCAATGGAACAATTCCGTTTTGTACGCCATCGCAATCGGACACTTGGCTGACAGAATTCAAGGCTTTCCTCCTTTTAAAAAGAAATACGCGTCGGGAAAGACGCTGACGCTGGAAGATTCAATCGAAATACAAGAGCTTCTGGCGAAAATGAAGCTTTATGACGGCAAAACGGACGGCATTTTGGGACGCAAAAGCCGCGAGGCCGTCCGGAAGTTCCAAAACTTGTACGATTTGCCCGCGGACGGATACGCCGGCCCGTCGTTATTGCACTTTATGCGCTTGGTTCTGAACGGCGGCGCGGAACGAAAAGACTTGTCTTTTGACGAAGTGCGGGAATTGCAAACAATCCTGTCCAAGGGCAGTTATTACAAAGGCCCCGTTGACGGAAAAATGGGCAAATCCACTCAAAAGGCGATAGAACTGTACAAAAAGGTTTACGGTTTGCAGGACAGGGAAATCAATCGCAAACTGCTGACAAAAATGCGTCTGCAAGCCGCCCGCGGAATGGAAAACGGGGAACAGGATCCTGCCGTCAAAGAATTTTGGAAACAGGAAGAGGAATTGCGCAGGCAAGAACTTAAAAAGCTAAATAAAATCAAAAAGCTAAATAAAAAACTTAAAGCTAAAAGCAAAAAGAAAAAACACGGCGCAGGCCGAACGGGAAAAAAAGTTCAAAACCGCCTTGATTCCCAAAGTGTTAGCCGTTATTCTGCGTGACGGGAAAGGATGAAGAATATGCGTTCGTTAATAAAAGTCCTAATGATTTCAACGGCATTGACATTGACAGGCTGTTCTGACGGAATCGGTTCGTTTTCGTCGTCGCCGTCAGCGGCCGTGCCTCAATCCGCGGAAAAATCCGGCGGATATTATAAGGTGGGCAATCCTTACCAGGTCGACGGAATTTGGTATTATCCGAAAGAGGATTATTCCTACAAGGAAGTCGGCGTTTCTTCGTGGTACGGGGCGGATTTTCACAACGGCATCACGGCAAACGGCGAATTGTACGACATGCATGACTTGACGGCGGCGCACAGAACTTTGCCTTTGCCCAGCATGGTGCGGGTTACCAATCTGCAAAACGGACGGACCTTGATTGTGCGCGTCAATGATCGCGGACCGTTCAAAAACGATCGTATTATTGACGTGTCCATGAAAGCGGCTCAGCTGCTGGGATTTAAAGAGCAGGGGACAACACAGGTTCAAGTCGAAGTGCTGCCCGAGGAAAGCAAGGCGCTGAAAGAAGAATTGCTGGCAAAACAAAAGGGATCTTCGGTAATTTCCGCCGTTCCTGCGGACGAGGTTCGCAAACCCTCTGCGCCGAAGGATTTGAACTATCCCCGTTTGGCTAACAAACCGCCCGTTATGGAAGAGGAGGCTCCTCTGATTGCCGCGGCGGCTGCAAAAACAACAGATTCGGCCGCTTACAACGACTGGGACGAAGATTTGACAAAGGCGCAGGCTCAGAAAGAAAACTTGCCTGCATCGAAACCGGCTCCTCAAACCAAACCTGCCGCGAAAAAAACGGCGGCCGCCCCGAAAAAACAGACTGTTTTGGCAACAGGCGCAATCGCCCCGGGGTATTATGTCCAAGTCGGCGCGTTCGGAAGCGAAGCAAACGCCGAAAAAATGCGGTCGAAAGTATCAAAATACGGCTCTGCGATCATCATTCCCGTTACGGTGAACGGCAAATCGCTGTATCGCGTGCGGCTGGGGCCGTCAAACGCTAAAAAAGCGTTGGATATAATGGATAAAGTAACGGGAGCCGGTTTTTCGGACGCCAGATTGGTCGAAGAAAAAACGTCCGGCGTCGGACGGCGGTTGGACAGGGCTTTTTAAGGGACGGTTTAAATGAAAAATCGGAAGCTTTTATTATTGACGACAACATGTTTGTTTTTCGGGACGTCCGTTGCCGGCGCGATTGAAACGAAAGCCAAAAACGCCGTGTTGATGGATTTTGAAACGGGCGAGTTTTTCTTTGAAAAAAATGCGGACAAACCGATGCCGCCCGCTTCCATGAGCAAACTGATGACGGCGTATTTGATTTTTGAACGCTTGAAGAACGGGCAGCTGTCGCCGGACGAAGTTTTTGTTGTCAGCGAAAACGCTTGGCGCAAGGGCGGGGCGAAAACAGGCAGCTCGACCATGTTCTTGAAAGTCAACCAGCATGTCAAAGTCAAAGATTTGTTGCGCGGCATTATTATTCAGTCGGGAAACGACGCTTGCATCGTCGCCGCGGAGAATATAGCGGGGTCGGAGGCTGATTTTGCCGATTTGGCCAATCAAAAGGCAAAAGAGCTGGGGCTGACAAATTCCCATTTTGCAAATGCGACGGGCTGGCCGAATCCCGACCACAAGATGTCGGCAAAGGATTTGGCGACGCTGGCTTATCATATTATCCGCGATTTTCCGGAATATTACAGCATTTATTCGGAACAAAGCTTTACATTCAACAAAATCACGCAGGAAAACAGAAACCCGCTGTTGTTCAAAATGCCCGGTGTTGCCGACGGCATTAAAACAGGACACACCAGCGTTTCGGGCTACGGGTTGACCGGTTCCGCAAAGAAAAACGGCCGCCGACTGATTATGGTTGTCAACGGACTGAAAACGATGAAAGAACGCGGCGATGAAGCCGTCCGCTTGATAAACTGGGGCTTCCGCGAATTTGATAACTACGCCGTTTTGAAAAAAGACGTCAAAGTCGTTTCCGTTCCCGTATGGTTGGGGGAAGTCAAAGCGGTAAGCGCCGTTCCTGCGAACGATGTGACTTTGACTTTGCCCAAAGGGGCGCAAAAACAAATCGTCGCGCATGTCAAATATAAATCGCCGATAAAGGCTCCGATAAAAAAGGGGCAGGAAATCGCTTCGCTGACCTTGTCCGTTCCCGACAGGCAAGACGTGGTTATTCCGTTGTACGCCGACCGCACGGTCAAACGCTTGGGATATTTCGGACGGTTGAAAGAAACCGCGGCGCATATGCTGTTCAGCGCTAATTCGGAAGTGGAGCAGTGATGGGTAAGGGCTTTTTCATAACGTTTGAAGGCGGCGAAGGAACGGGAAAATCGACGCAAACCCGCCTGTTGGCCGATTTTTTGGAAAATCGCGGCTATCCGTGCGTTTTGACGCGCGAACCCGGCGGATCGGCAGGGGCGGAGGAAATCAGAAATCTGGTCGTCAAAGGCGCGGTCGGACGTTGGGACGCAATGACCGAAGCTTTGCTGATGTTCGCCGCGCGCCGCGATCATTTGGTTCATACAATTTGGAAAGCTTTGGATGAGGGAAAAACCGTTATTTGCGACCGCTTTGCAGATTCAACGATGGCTTACCAAGGTTTCGGCTACGCGGACAAAGGATTGGGACAAAAAGCCGTTCAGACGCTGTACGACACGGTTGTCGGTAATTTTCAGCCCGATTTGACGATAGTGATGGATATGCCTGTTGAAGTCGGGTTGGAACGGGCTTTGAAACGGGATGCGAATTCAAACCGCTATGAACGCATGGGGTTGGATTTTCATCATAATTTGCGGCAGGCTTTTTTGACGATTGCCGAACAGAATCCGGAACGCTGCGCCGTTGTCGATGCGACGGGAAGCATCGAGGACATCCAACGGGCCGTTCAAGGAATTGTTCTGAACCGTTTGATTGCAAAAGGCGGAAAATGACGGATGTCTCTTTGAAATCCCCCGAAGAGCAATCCGAATTATTCGGTCACGAGGCGGCGGAACAGCTGTTTTTGCAGGCAATCGAAAACAATACGATTGACGGATCTTGGCTGATTTGCGGCCCGAAAGGAGTGGGAAAGGCGACGCTGGCGTTTCGTTTGGCGCGTTTTTTGCTGTCCGAAGAAAGCGGCGGATTGTTCGGCGGAAAGCCCGCTTCGTTGGCGATTTCCGAAACGGATGCGGTCTTCAAAGCGGTTGCCCAGCGGAGTTCCCCCGCGCTGAAAGTCATTGAATGTGCGCTTAAACCGGACGAAGTAAAGGCGCGCCAAAAGCTTTTGGAAAACGGAGAAACTCTGGACGCCGCCGTTGAAAAAGAACGCAAGCGCTTTTCCGAAATCAGAATTGACGATATTCGCGAAGCGGAAGCGTTTATGCATTTAACGACGGGAGCCGGAAAAAAACGTGTTTTGATTATTGATGCCGCCGATGATATGAACGTCCATGCCGCAAACGCTTTGTTGAAATCATTGGAAGAACCGCCCCCCGAAACCGCGATTTTGCTTTTAAGCCATGCCCCCGGAAAACTGTTGCCGACCATTCGTTCCCGTTGCCGGAAAGTTGTTCTGAAACCGCTTGAAAACAATATGTTGGATGAATTTCTTAAAGCATATTGTCCGCATTTGACAGAGGGTGAGCGGCACGCTTTAACCCTGCTGGCGGAGGGTAGCGCGGGCAAAGCTTTGACTTTGGCGGGCAGTGACGGTATCGGTCTGTTTATCGGTATAATGGATTTGTTCGCAAACTTTCCGCGAATTTCAGTGCCGAAGCTGTACGACATGGCGGATAAGATTTACAAAGATAAAAACCGCTTTCAGTTGCTGCAAGATTTGTTCATTCAGTGGCTGACGCGTGTGTGCGTCTTGTCGCAAACGGATGGAAGTTTTAATGAAATCATTCCCGGCGAAGCGGATATTATCCGCAAAATCTGCCGTTTCGTGCCTACGCTGACTTTGATGGACATGTTGGGCGGTATTACGGCGGCGTTCGCCGATATCGATTTGGACAGGAAACAGGTCTTTGTCAACGCGGTTTTGAAATTGCAAAGAGGCGCAAATGCTTGATTTGACGGACAGTCATTGCCATTTGAACAACGCGGATTTCGGAACAGACACGGATGCCGTTGTTCAGCGTGCGTTTGATGCCGGCGTCAAACGGTTGGTAACAATCGGGACGCGGCTGGAAAACACGGCGGAACTGGTTGCTTTGGCGCACAAATACCCGAACGTTTTCGCCACCGTCGGCGTTCATCCCGAATATGTCTCCGAACGCGAAGTGTCCGCCGACGAAATCGCCCAAGCGGCGACGTCCGATGAAAAAATCATTGCGCTTGGCGAAGCGGGCTTTGATTGCTTTTACGATCCGGATACCAAGGAAGCGCAAAGAAAACTATTTAAAAATCATTTGATTGCGGCGCAAAAAACGGGATTGCCCGTGATTATTCACACACGCTGCGCCGAATGCGACACAATGGACGCTTTGGCCGAATTTCCTGATGTCACAGGTGTTCTGCATTGCTTTTCGTCCAACGCGGAACTGGCAAAATTCGGTTTGGAAAGAGGCTGGTATCTGTCGGCATCGGGAATACTGACTTTTAAGAAAGCGCAGGATATCCGCGATATTTTCAAAGATGTTCCGCTTAACCGGCTGTTGGTTGAAACGGATGCGCCGTATTTGGCTCCCGTTCCGTACAGGGGCAAACGCAATGAACCTTCGTTTGTTGTCAAAACGGCGGAAACACTGGCGGAACTGAAAGGCGTTTCGCTGGAAGATTTGGCCAAAATCACAACTGAAAACTTTTTAACTTTGTTTACAAAGGCGTACTGAAATGAAAATCCGGATTTTAGGATGCGGAGCGGCGGGCGGCGTTCCCATGATCAGCCGCGGATGGGGGGCTTGCAACCCGAACAATCCCAAAAACAGGCGGCTGCGCACTTCGCTGCTGATTCAAAACGGCGCAGAAAATATTTTAATTGATACCGGCCCCGATTTGCGAGAACAACTTTTGTCCGCCGGCATTGATACGTTAAGCGCAGTCCTTTACACGCATGAACACGCCGATCATACGCACGGCATTGATGAATTGCGCGAAATCAACCGCGTTATGAAATGCGGCATTCCCGTTTACGCCAACCAAACCACGCTGAATGCGCTGAAAGAACGTTTCGGTTACGCATTTCGCCCCGTTCAAGGGGAAGGCGGCTTTTTTCATCCGTGGCTGGAACCGAATTTGATTATCCCCGGAGAAGCTTTTTATTTAAAAAATTTGAAAGTCATTCCGTTCGCCCAGGATCACGAATACACAACCAGCATGGGATTCAGAATGGGGGATTTTGCCTATTCCACGGACGTTGTGCATTTATATGATTCCGCTTTGTCCGTCTTAAAAGGTGTCGAAACATGGGTTGTCGGCTGTTTGTCCAACAAAGACCACCCCAGTCACGCTTCCGTTCATCGCGTTTTGGAATGGCGCGAAATTTTAAAGCCTAAAAAGATTATTTTAACGCATATGGCTACTGGACTGGATTACGACGAACTGAAAAACAGCTTGCCCCCCGATGTTGAACCGGGGTATGACGGATTTGAAATGGAAGTGTAAAAAATCGGGCAAGTTTTCTTGCCCGATTTTTCGTTACGCCTTTTTCTTTTTCGGTTTCTTTTCAAGCAGCGGTTCGGGTAAGTCGGGTTTGAAATCCAGCACTTTTTCCAAATGTTCGCACAACTTGCGCATGGCGGTAATGCGGCCGTACTTTTTATTGTTGTCCGCAACGACGAACCACGGCGCGTATTTTGTGTTGGTTTTCGCCAGCATATCGTCGAAAGCCGTTTCATACGCATCCCATTTTTCGCGGTTGCGCCAATCTTCTTCGCCGATTTTCCACGTTTTGTAGGACACTTCTTCACGCGCTTTGAAACGGGCAAGCTGTTCGTCCGATGAAATGTAAAGCAGGAATTTGACGACAATGTTGTCGCCTTTGGTCAGCTGCTTTTCAAACGCGTTGATTTCGTCGTAAGCGCGTTCCCAATCCGCGTCCGACGCAAAATGTTCGATGCGTTCGACCAAAACGCGCCCGTACCAAGTGCGGTCAAAAACGGTCAAGAGGACTTGTTCTTTCAACCGTGTCCAGAACCGCCATAAATAATGATGCGCCAACTCTTCCTTGGTCGGCGCGGCAATCGGGAAAATGTTGCAGTCGCGCACATATACCGACGATGCCAAGCGGCTGATAACGCCGCCTTTGCCCGATGCGTCGGGACCTTCAAACGCCAAAACGACCTTTTTGTTGCGGCGTTTTGCCTCCATCAAAAGGGCGTTCAATCTCGCTTTCAAATACGGCAAATAAACGCGGTATTCGTCCTTGGAAATATTCGCATCCAGCTTTAAATCCTTTAAAAACTCGGCTTTTTTGTCCGTTTTGATTTTCTTGTATTCGGGCTTTTTGGCTTTTTGCTTCAAGAACAGGTCAACCTGCTTGTCAACGCGGGCGCAGATGTAGTGCAGGGCGGCGCGCATGCGGTCGGTCATTGTCCCGTCTTTGATTTCAAACCACGGCGCATACTCTTTGTCCGTATAACGGATGATTTTGCGGGTGGTCGCTTCAAATTTGTCGGACAGGCAGCAGTTTTTCCAATCATCGGGGAATACGCGCCATTGTTCGTACGGATTGTCGTCCATGGTGCGCAGAAAATCCTCTTGTTCCGCGGTCGATTTGTAAAACCAGATTTTGACGAAAATCGCATTGCCGTCCGCCAGCATTTTTTCAAACAAATTACATTCGTCCAAACGGCTGTAAAGCTCGTCATCGTTGATGCGTCCGTAAGCATGTTCAACCAGCGGATCGGAATACCAAGAGCTGACGAACAGTCCCGTATGTCCCTCTATCGGCGTGTCGCACCAATAACGGCGGTATTCGATAGTGTCCTGGCGGATGTTGCGGCGTTCGTAAGCGTGCAGGTCAAGATGCCGCTGGTCCAGCCAGTCGCGCAACAAGCCCAAAGCCGCGTTTTTGCCCGATCCGTTCGCCCCGCACAGCAACAAAACGACGGGAACTTTCGCTTCCTGCACTTTTTCCTGCAATTTAATCAAAGCGGTGCGGATTTCGGTTTCCTCTTTGTCGGAAAAATCCGGCTCGAATTCGGAAATGTCTGTCATGGTCAATTATCCTTTTTGGTTGTTTTTTCTTCGCGGCGGACGGCTTTTTTCTGACGGGCGACAATATCGCGCAGTTTCGCCGTTCCGCGTCCCGACAAACTGGGATGCGTCATAAAGAATTGGTGGCAGGAAAACGCCTGCGGGCTTTCCGACAAGCGGGTGTAAGTCATATCGGAGTGCAAAATCCAGCTGTTGGCTTCGTCTTTGATATTGCCCTGCATGATTTGCCCCAAGATTTGCTCGTGCACCGTCGGGTTTGAAATCGGGACAAGCGTTTCGACGCGGTGAATTGTGTTTCTTTGCATCAAATCCGCCGAGGAAATAAAGACTTTCGCTTTGGGCGAGGGAAGTTTGTTCCCGTTGCCGAAGCAGTAAATCCGTGCATGTTCCAAAAAACGCCCGACAATGCTTTTAACCTTGATGTTTTCGGACAATCCCTCGATTCCGGGGCGCAAAGCGCAAATCCCGCGCACGACCAGATTGATTTTCACGCCCGCTTGGGACGCGCGGTAAAACGCGTCGATGATTTTGTCGTCCAGCAAAGAGTTCATTTTGCCCCAGATATTGGCGGGCTTGCCCGCTTTGGCGAATTCGATTTCCTTGTCAATCAGCTTCAGCAGTTTGTCGCGCAAGTTAATCGGCGCAATGGCAAGCTTTTTCAATCCTTCGGGTTGAGCGTATCCCGTCAGATAGTTAAAGACCAGTGCGGCGTCGTTGCACAAATCCTTGTCGCACGTGAAAAACGACAAATCCGTGTACAGGTTTGCGGTGACTTCGTGATAGTTGCCCGTGCCAAAGTGTGCATAACTGCGCAAAACGCCGTTTTCTTTGCGTGTTACCAGCGATATTTTGGCGTGCGTTTTATAGTTCATCAGTCCGAAAACGACGTGAACGCCCGCTTTTTCCATATCGCGCGCCCATTTGATATTGGCTTCTTCGTCAAAACGGGCGCGAAGTTCGACAACCGCGGTCACGGCTTTTTTGTTTTTCGCCGCCGTTATCAAAGCCTTGACAATCGGAGAGTCTTTGTTCGTGCGATACAGCGTCTGCTTGATTGACACGACATCGGGGTCTTTTGCCGCCTGCTGCAAGAATTTGACGACAACTTCGAAAGATTCGTAGGGGTGGTGAATGACCATATCCTTTTTGCGAATGGCGGCAAAATGGTCGCCCTTGAAGTCGCGGACGCGTTCGGCATGGCGCGGTTTGTAAGGCTTGAACAGCAAATCTTTGAAATCTGGCGTAATCAAGCCCGACAGCGCCCGCACGCGGATAATGCCCGAACGCCGCACAATGCCCCAGCGTTCAATGTCCAGCTTTTTGGTCAGAAAATCGACCAAAGCGTCGGGCATATCTTGCGACACAGTCAATGCAATGACCGCGCCGTGCCGCTGCTTGTCCAAAGCGGTTTCAAACTGCATCATCAAATCTTCGGCGCGTTCGTCCACGTTCAGCAAACTGTTGCGGATAATTGCAAACAGTCCGTGTTCCTTGACTTTCGCATGTGGAAAAATGCGATTGATAAACAGTAAAACGATGTCTTCCAACGCGATGTAGCGGGCGGGCTTTTTGCTGATGCGGATATAGCGGGGCAGAGCGGACGGCAAAGGAATCAAAGCCTTTTCACCGTTTGACAGTTCCAAAATCAGCGACAGGGACAAGTTCGGCAAAAACGGAAACGGGTGTGCGGAATCCAATGCTATCGGCGTTAAAACGGGAAAGATGGCGTCTTCAAAAATCGGCAACAGCTTTTCGGCTTCCTTTTTGGAAAGCGAATCCTTGTCGATAATGAAAATCTTTTTCTTTTCAAGCTCTTTTCGCAAAATCTTAAAGTAATCATTTTGCTTTTCACGCAGCAAATCGACCTGTTCGTTAATGGCGTCCAACTGTTCCTGCGGGGTCAAGCCGTCATCGCTGCGATTGGTGATGCCCGCGTAAATCTGTTCCAGAATACCTGCGATGCGAACCATAAAAAACTCGTCCAGATTGGAACCCGAAATGGCCAGAAAGCGCAGACGTTCCAGCAAAGGATAGCGGGGATTGACAGCTTCCTCCAGCACGCGGCGGTTAAACGCCAGCCACGACAGTTCGCGGTTGAAAAAACGTTTGGGCGTGTTCAAGTCGATGACTTCCGAAACAACAGAGGAGTGCATTTGTTTTCCCTTTGCCAAAAAGATTTCCGATACGAAAAAAATAATCCGTTTTCAATTTAAAGGAAAGCTAAAAAGATTGGCTATCTTTATTTTCAAAGCGGCGACGCTTACTCTGGAGATATGCGAATAGTTTGAAAGGATACAGCGATGACGAAACAACCGAAACAGACAAAAACAACCCCTTCCGCCGTTGAAGAACCGAAGCATTTGTACTTGCTGCGTCATGGCAAAGCGTCCAAAAAGGACAAATATCCCGACGCGGACAGACCTTTGGCAAAACGCGGGCGCAAAGACGTTAAAAAACTGAAAAAAATGCTGCGCGCCATGGAACTGCAGCCCGACTTGATTTTGTGTTCACCGGCAATGCGGACGCGAGAAACTTTGGAACGCGTCATAGATGTGTTTGACGGAACGGAAATTGTGTTTATGGACACGCTTTACAACGCGGAAGCCGATGAAATCATTCATATTCTGCATCAGCTTTCACCGGAAAAGAAAGAGGTTCTGCTGGTCGGACACAATCCGTCTTTGGCCAAATTGGTGGCTTTGAGCAAACAGCAAAATCCGGATCGTTTCCCGACGGCAACACTTGCCTGCATCGAAATCAACGGCGGCTGGAGCGATTTTTCGATGGCAGATTCCCGCTTTATCGGAGCGGCGCGACATTAAACCTTGTCGTTGAAACGAAAACAGGATAGGGTAAAGCACTTTTAATAACGGAGTGCTCGCTATGAATGAAGCCGTTTTTGTGCTGTTGGATGAATTTGCGGATTGGGAGCTTGCCCCCATTGCGTCCGTCATCAACCAGTTCCCGAATTGGACGGTGAAAACCGCCGCACCGGCAAAAGCGGCTTTACGTTCAATCGGAGGCATATCCGTTGTTCCGGATTGCACTTTCGGTGAAATTTCATGGAGCGCTTGCAAGGGGGTGTTTTTAATCGGCGGAAATTCATGGCGCACTCCGGCCGCCGCTTCTGTCAAAGCTTTGGTTGAAAAAGCTTCGGAACAAAATATCGTCATCGGGGCGATTTGCGATGCGACGACTTTCCTTGCTTCGATAGGAGTTTTAAATACTGTCCGGCATACGGGGAATGTGCTTTCCGATTTGGAACTGTCCAACCAATACAACGGGCAGGGGCTTTATCAAAACGTTCCTGCCGTTTGCGACCAAAATATCATTACCGCGAACGGGTGCGCGCCATTGGAATTCGCGCGCGAAGCTGTTAAAGCTCTTGGAATACTTGACAGCGCAGAGGCTGAAAAATGGTACAAAGTGTTCAAACAGGGCTTTTATGATGCACCGCAGGAAGCTTTTTGGTGGTTCGGTAAAATGCGGGAATTGAAAGGATGTCAATCATTTTAATGACTTCCATGCTGACACCCCTTGCGGCAAAAAAAATCAATCCCAATTTTGACTGCGCCAAGGCCTATTCTTGATTATTGATAACCAGAAATCCGGAAAGAGGTTATTTTTTAGCGGGCAGAGCGGATAATATAATCTTTGCTCATATTGTAAACGAAAGTCCTGCTTCGGCAGGGCTTTTTTTTGCTTGCAATCCGTAACGAGAAATGGCATTATAATAAGTGCTTATGCATCATACAAAAGAAACAAGCCCCCTACTTAAATGAGTTCCATTCATAGAAAGAGGGGGCTTGCTTTTCTCACCTAACCTACCAAGCTTCTTTTATAAAGCTCAGCAAGAAAAGTATAGCTAACACAATGAGTGTTAGCGGGTTTGCTTGCTTATGCATCTTTCCTCCTTTTGTTAGAGGTGGAAATAAAGCATCGAACAAGCAAGTCCGGGAATCGGACTCGCTGTCCGACACCGAGGACAGTTCTACAACAAGAACTATCCGAACGCAACGCTTTTTGATAAGGTGGCGATTACTCTCATTCAAAAAGGGCAATGA
>DJPN01000018.1 GCA_002438565.1 Alphaproteobacteria bacterium UBA6411
CGGAGAAATCCGCCGATGTTTTTATATGCACAAAAAAAAGCCCGTGAAAAAATCACGGGCTTTTTCATTACTGACGCGCCGGCTTATTCGGCGACGACGGCAATCTGTTCTGCGCAGGTTTTGCCTTTATTGGTCGCCAATTCATAGGTAACAACCTGATTTTCCATCAGCGTGCGCAAACCGGCCGCCTGAACCGCGGAAATGTGAACGAAAACGTCCTTGCCGCCTTCTTCGGGCTGGATGAAGCCGTAACCTTTGGTGTTGTTGAACCACTTAACCGTACCTTTTGCCATTGTTGAATCCTTTCGACAAAGTGTGAGCCACAAGATTTTTACCGTGTAAACAACGTCCCAATGACAGAGGTTGGCAGTAGTTTGCAATCCTTAAAAATCTATACAGCCAGTATACTCGATTCCCGTAAAAGAACAAGCGTTTTTATTTATGTCAAAATACTGATAGCTTCCTGCACCATTTCGTTAACGGTCGTAAACGCGTTGACCGAACTGGAATACGCGCGCTGAGTCGTTACCATATTGGTAAATTCCTCTTCCAGCGCGACGTTGGAATTTTCCAGTTTGCCGCCTTCGACGGTCGTTTCCGTGCGCGTCGCCTGCAAATCGACGATTTCCAAATTTCCCGCGTTTTCGGAATATTCAAACATATTGCCCGAAACGGCTTCCATCATATTGGGGACTTGGACTTGCGCGACGGCGACTTTGCACACGGGAATCGACGCCCCGTTGCTGTACACCGCGTTCAAAACGCCTTTGGAATCCCAAGACGTGCTGACCAAAGACCCGAATCCTTTGCCGTCCTGGCTTAACACAGAACCCTGCAAATGCGTGGCGTATTGCGTAAAGTGGCTTAAATCCAGCGAAATGTTGCCCGCCGATCCGTTTCCCCAATCAACCGCAATGGTCGTCGCGGCGGCAGGCTTTATCATCTGAGCGTTTTCGTCAAACTGCACTTCTATCGTTCCCGAAGTAACACTTGCCCCGCCGTCCAGCCCGATTTCCAAATTCCAAGTGTTCGTGTTGTCCGTTTTCGTCCAGCGCATCGTCATGTTGTGCATGGTATAGTCGTTGTCGTACACGCCGAATTTCAGCAGCTGCGATTCCGTCGCGTCGGCGGGAATATTGCCCTTGAAAGACATGTTGGTTGTCAAATGCCCCGGCGTGTATTCGTTCGGAGAAATCACAACGGGTTCAAGGGAGGAAGAAAATGCCTCGCTGTCGGCATTATAGTTCCACCCCATCACATAACAGCCCGACGCGTTGACAAAGTACGACGCGGGCTTGCTTTGCGTAATCACGCCCGAACCGTTTGCCGGCTTGTAATAAGTGATTTGCTGCGGTTTGTAGCCCGCGGGGGTCACCGCCGTCGCTTGGAAATCGCCCGCGCGGGTGTAATACGTGTTGTTGTCGCCTTGAACGACAAAGAATCCGCGTCCCGAAATGCCAAGGTCGTAAACGCTGTTTGTCGTGCTGAGAACCCCCGCGATGTCAACCATTCGCCTGTCCACGTTTCCCGCCGTAAAATAATGGGAATCCGTGCCGATTTCGTTATACGCCGACATCTGCGTTTCAAAGCGCGCGTTGACTTTTTTATACCCGACCGTGTTGACGTTCGCGATGTTGGAACTGATTTGCTCCAAAGCGTGCGCCTGGGCGTGCATGCCCATCGTGCTGGTAACGTAATTGCCTATTGCCATCGGGAATCTCCTTTCCTGACGATAAAACTCCGCTTTATTTATGCAAATTTTATGCCAAAAAAGCGTGTTAATTTAGGTGCAATTCGATTCAAAGAGTGTTATAAGGATGTCGAAGTTTTTAAAAACGGAATCTGGCGGATGTTCAAAATTTTACTGTTAAACGGTCCGAATTTGAATATGCTCGGCATGCGGCAGCCCGAAATTTACGGCAAGCAAACCCTTGCCGACATTGAACGCGCCTGCACGGAACGCGCCATACAGCTGGGCGGGACGCTGGATTGCTTTCAAAGCAATTCCGAGGGGGCTTTAATCGACAAAATCCAACAGGCGCGCGGCGTTTTCGACGCAATCGTCATCAATCCCGCGGGGTATTCGCATACCTCGATTGCTTTGATGGACGCGCTGTTGGCGTGCGGCATGCCCGTTGTCGAAGTCCACTTGTCCAATATCCACCGGCGCGAGGAATTCCGCCACGTTTCTTATGTTTCCAAAGCCGCGACGGGAGTCATCTGCGGCTTGGGGTCAAAGGGGTATCTTTTAGCGATTGAGGCTGTCGCCTCGCTTTTCAAAGGAGAATAAGTCCAATGTCAAAAACCGACATTTCTTTGGCAGAAAGCCTTGCCAAACTGGTCAACGATCAAAACCTTGCCGAAATCGAATACGATACGGAAGGCTTGCGCCTGCGCGTTGTCAGAACCGCCGCGACCGCTTTTGCGCCCGCGCCCGTCGCGATGCCCGCGCCTGCCGCGGCTCCCGCCGCCGCGACCGCAGTTGCCGCAAACGCCGCTCCCGCCGCCGAAGAAGTCAAGGGCGAAGCCGTCAAATCCCCGATGGTCGGCGTGATTTACGCGTCCCCCGAACCGAACGCCGCGCCGTATGTTTCCGTCGGCGACACCGTTTCGGCGGATCAGACGCTGTTCTTGGTCGAAGCGATGAAGACGTTCAACCCCGTCAAAGCGCCGCGCGCGGGCAAAGTCGTCAAAATTCTGGTCACCGACCGTTCCCCCGTCGAATACGGCGAACCTTTGCTGATTTTGGAATAAGCCATGATTGAAAAAGTTTTAATCGCAAACCGCGGTGAAATCGCTTTGCGCATTTACCGCGCGTGCCGGGAAATGGGGATTAAAACGGTTGCCGTCCATTCGACCGCCGACGCGGACGCCATGCACGTCCGCATGGCCGACGAAGCCGTTTGCATCGGCCCCGCCCCCGCCAAAGACTCTTATCTGAACAAAGCCGCGATTATCACCGCCGCTTTGGTCACGGGCGCGGACGCGATTCATCCGGGCTACGGCTTTTTGTCGGAAAACGCGGACTTTGCGGAAATGGTGCAGGAACACGGGCTGACGTGGATCGGTCCCACGCCCGAAATGATGCGCCTGATGGGTGACAAAATCACCGCGAAACGCACCGCTATTGAAGCGGGTTTGCCCGTCGTCCCCGGTTCGGACGGCGCGGTCGACACGGTCGAAGACGCTTTGGAAGCGTCCGAAAAAATGGGCTACCCCGTTTTGATTAAAGCGACCGCGGGCGGCGGCGGCAAAGGCATGCGCATTGCCCGCAGCGCCGAAGACCTGCCCGACGCCTACATGCAGGCGCGCGCGGAAGCCAAGGCGTCGTTCACCAGCGATCAGGTGTATATTGAAAAATACCTTGAAAACCCGCGCCATATCGAAATGCAGGTGCTGGCGGACAATTACGGCAACGTTGTTCATTTGGGCGAACGCGACTGCTCTTTGCAGCGCAACAACCAAAAAGTTTTGGAAGAAACGCCCAGCCCCGCTTTGAACGCCGAACAGCGAAAAAAAATCGGCGAAATCGTATCGAACGCGATGCGCAAAATGGGGTACAGCAACGTCGGAACGATTGAATTCCTGTATGAAAACGGCAAATTCTACTTTATTGAAATGAATACCCGTTTGCAGGTGGAACACCCGATTACGGAAATGGTTACGGGCATTGATTTGGTGCGCGAACAAATCCGCGTCGCGGGCGGTGCTCATCTGAACTATACGCAGGACGACGTGCATTTCACGGGGCACGCGATGGAATGTCGCATCAACGCCGAAGACCCGTTCACGTTCGTTCCCTGCCCCGGAAAAATCGAACAGTGGCACGCCCCCGGCGGGCTGTGGACGCGCGTCGATTCGGGCATGTATACGGGCTACACCGTGCCGCCGTATTACGACAGCATGATTGCCAAACTGATTGTGTTCGGTAAAACGCGCAACGGCTGTTTGATGCGTTTGCACCGCGCAATCGACGAATTCGTCATCGAGGGCGTGAACACGACTCTGCCTTTGCACGACGCTATTATTTCGTCGCAGGATTTCATTGACGGAAACTATAACATCCACTGGCTGGAAAAGTTTTTGAAAAAACTGAAATCCGAAACGCAAAAATAAACAGGAAAAGGGGGCGGCAACGCCCTCTTTTTCATCAGAATGATAAATCCCGCTTTATTGTTGAAAGCTTACAGCGTCGGCGTTTTTCCGATGGCTGAACGCGCGGACGGCAAAGACGTGTTTTGGGTTGAACCGGAAATGCGCGGAATTCTGCCTTTGGACACGTTTCACACCTCACATTCTTTGCGCCGCTTCATGCGCAAAGGCGTGTTTGACGTTCGCTTTGACACCGCCTTTGCCGACGTCGTGCGCGCGTGCGCCGACCGTTCCGAAACGTGGATAAATCGGGAAATCTTCGATTCTTATTGCGCTTTGTTCGATTTGGGTTTTGCCCATTCCGTCGAATGTTGGGACGATGACGGGTTGCAGGGCGGCCTGTACGGCGTTTCATTGGGGGCGGCATTTTTCGGCGAAAGCATGTTTCACCGCAAAACAAACGCATCCAAAGTCGCGCTGGCGGCGCTGGCCGAACACCTCAAACAAGGCGGCTACACTTTGTTGGACACGCAGTTTTTAACGGAACATCTGCAGTCTTTCGGCGGAATCGCCCTGCCCCAATCCGAGTATTTGAAGCTGCTGGACGCCGCTTTACGAAAAGACGCCGTCTTTTGATTTATTTGCCTTCGGGCAAAGGAATAAACGGATCGATTGCGCGCAGTTTGGCGGCGGGAATTTGGTAAATCCACGGCTCGAATCCCTTTTGCAGAGTCTTCGCATAGTTTTTAACGCTTTCCGACGCCCCCGCCAAAGCATTGAAGTCCAACGCGGCATAAGGCGTGTCGTTAATCAGATAAACCAAAAAATACTGCAGCAAGCCGCTGTTCGTTTCCACCCGCACGGACAAATACGGCTTCAGCTTTTCCAATCCCGCCGGACGTCTGCCCACATTGACAAAGTCCATCGTCGTCAGCGCCTTGGTCATTCTGTCGACATATCTGTCGGATTTCTGGAAATAATTATCGGATGCGTATGACGGCTGAAGCTTGGAAACTTCGGCATCATATTTGAAAGCCGCCTCGCGTTTTTTGGTGGAATCGATAAACGAAACGGAAGCCATGTCTTCCTGCGCAAAAGAAGCCAGTTCGGTATCCAGCCACGTCAGCTTGCCGCCCGTGACATCCGCGGATCCGCGCACCAGCCACGACTGCGCTTCATCGGGTTTGCGGACAAAATACCCTTGCCCGTTCCAGCTGATGCCGCGCGTCGATTTCCCGACCAGCAGATTCAACAGAGTCTGCCCTTCGCCGTTCAGCAAAGTCACCAAATAGGATTGCGATTTTTCCCCCGCGTCTTCCACGGCAATATCGGGATAATATTCGGGCAAAGCCGTCTTCGGTTCGATTTTTTCCAAATTCGCCAGCCCGATTAAAACATTGCGGATGCGTTCTTTGGAAGCGGGATAGTTGTCAGCCTCGATTAAAAACCAGTTTCCCGCGGCGTCTTTCAAAAAGTTCGTCGTTTCCCCTTCGTGTTCAATGGACATGACGGAAACATCGTTGATTTTTTCCAACAGCCGGGGGTTCAGTTTTTCCCCGAACGCTTTATCCGTGGAATAGGACGGGGAATAAATCCACAGCGCAACGGCGGCGGCAACGGACGCCACCGTTACAAACAGCAAACGATAAAAGGATTTCGGATTCATATCTCACCCTTTCCTAAAACCGGAAAAACGGCGGTTGCGCCTGCGCCACGCCACAAACAAAGCAACGACCAGCAACAGCGCGGGAACCAGCGCGACATTCAAAATCATCAAAGACGTTTGCATCGCCACCATGTCGCGATTCAAAACACTTTGAACCGCACGCAGCGATTTTCGCAGCTCGACAACGCGTTCCTGCAAGGATTGAATCTGTTCCATATCTTCGCGATTCAACAAATCCGTTCCCGTTTCGGATGCGGTTTCCGTCAAAGATTTCAGCCTGTCTTGCGTTTCGGCCAAATCGATAAACAGTTTGTTTTCCTGTTCCCTGTACTGCTTGTCCGATTTTTGCGCCAGTTCTTCCAGCACAACGAACGGACGCCGCCATTCCGTTTTGGAACGCAAGTCTATCAGGGACGCCGAATCGCTCAGATTATCCAAAGCGTTGACAACCAAATCGCCGTTGCCCGCAAAGGGATAATACTGCTTCGTTCCCATCAAATCGTCGGCATCCGTCCAATATCTGTCCGCCAGAAAATCACTGTCTGCAATCAAAACGATGTTTGTCGGCTTGACGGCCTTGGCGATGTGCGCTTGGGTGCGCTGCGCCAGAAAATTGCGTGTCGGGGCTTCGTCGAATGCGCTGGGCGGCGCGCCTTTGATGCGTATGCCCAGCACATAGTTTTTTCCCGACGGCTTCAACCGGCGCGCCAAATCAGCGACGTCCGGACGCAGCCCGTCTTTGATGGGAAACAACTGGGAATCCTGCGACGACATCAGCAGCGGCACGACCGACAGTCCGTCGACTTGATTTTTCACCGTGAAATGGCCGGCATACGACAGATTCACCGCCGTCAGCGACCCTGTAACGGGATCCTGCGGGTTCATATGTTTCGCATCCACGGCAATCCAAGGCGGAAATTTGGTTTGAATCGTTTTTCCGTCAATCGTTTTAACGGACGAACGCGCCAAATCGGCATCGCCGACAAAAACGTTCGGATTGAACGATATCCCCCAAGCGTCAAACAGCCGCGTCATATCGGGACTGACGGAATAAGGCGCGTCGCCCGATGCGATTTCGACTTCGCTCAGCGGATCAATCAGCACCAGCATCGTCCCGCCGCGCATCAAAAACTGATCAATGGCGTACAAAGTTTCGTCGGTGAATTTTTTGGGATTGACCAGCATCAGCACATCGGTTTCCGGCGGAATGTCCAATGTCTGGCGCGAAATGAAGCGAACGTCGAAAATATCGCGGATCTGCTGCATCACCGCCCAGCGGGGCAAATACTTCGGATACATCAGCTGCGGGCTTCCCTGCCCGTCAATCGGAAACGTGCTCATAATCCCGATGGTCGGGCGTTTTGACCGCGTCAAATCGGTCAGATATTTGGTAATGTCGTATTCCAAAAAACGTTCGCGCGTCGGATCCAGCAAAGCGATAACGCGTTTTCTGTCCGACGAATTGGCAATGACCAACCCCATGTACACATATTCCGACGAATTGCCGACGGGAATTCCTTTCATCCCCAAAGCCAAAGCTTCGTCTTCGTTTTTTGAAAAAGGTTCTGGATCGACAACCTCCAGACGGATTTTGCCGTCGCTTTCGGCGACGTATTGCTCCAACAGCTCCAGCACCCGCACGGCATAGGACGCGTGCAGTTCGGACACTTGCGCCAGCTTTGACGACATGTAGAACCGCACCGTCAGCGGCTCTTTGATGTTTTTCAGCGCGTCCAGCGAACCTTGCGACAGGGAATACAGGCGCGCTTGCGTCAAATCGGCGCGGTAGCTTTTAAAAGCGAACGTCGCGATGATGTTGACGGCAAAGAACAATATAACGACCAGAACCAGCCCTAAAACGCCCAGAGTGCTGCGGTCGATTTGATTGATTTTTTTCATGATCACACCGCCTTTTTATGATCCAGCACGACAACGGAAGCGAACAGAAACACCCCCGAAAACGACAGGAAAAACAAAATGTCGCGCAAATCCAAAACCCCGCGCGTCAAAGACACAAAGTGCATCAAAAAGCCGAACGACTGAATGACCTTCAGCGTTTTTTCCGTCACAACGCCCGCAAAAGCGTCCGCCAGCGCGTCCGATCCGACGAACGTCAGCAGTATGCATGCCATCATCGTCAGCACGAACGCGACCATCTGGCTTTTGGTGCAGGCGGACAAACAGGAACCGACGGACAAAAAAGTTCCGGCTATCAAAAAACTGGCCACATAGCTGACAAAAATCACGCCGTTGTCCGGATTGCCCAAATAATTGACCGTCATCCAAATCGGCGTCGTCAGCAGCAAAGCCACCCCGACAAACGCCCATGCGGCGAAAAACTTGCCCAGCACCAAATCCCACGTCGACATCGGCAAAGTCATCAGCAGTTCAATCGTCCCGCTGCGGCGTTCCTCCGCCCAAAGCCGCATTGACACGGCGGGAATCAAAAAAACGTACAGCCACGGGTGAAACAGGAAAAAGGATTGCAAATCCGCCTGCCCGCGGCCGAAAAAATTGCCCGCGTAAAAAGTCAAAATTCCCGACAAAGCGACGAAAATCATCAAAAAAATCCATGCGACGGGCGTTGTGAAATAGCCGCAAAATTCGCGCTTTGCCAAAACAAACACTGGTTTCATACCGCCTCGCTTTTAATATCGCGGTCGGAGGATGTATAAGCGTAGAACACTTCTTCCAACCGGCCCTTTTCCATATACATATCCAGAATTTTCACATCCTGACGGCGCAACAGCTCAACGGCGTCCGCCGCCGGAAACTCCTGTCCTTTCGGCGTCAAACAAAACAGAACGGTTCCGTTGCCGTCGCGTGTTTCCCTCACGTCGGCGACATTCGGCATTTGCTCGAAAGTCCCGCGCGCTTTTTCTTTTTGATAATCGGGAACCGCAAAATACGCCAGCCGGTGGGATTCCGACAAGGACAACAGTTCGCGCGGCGTCCCGTCCAAAACGATTTTGCCTTTGTCGATGATGACGGCGCGCGTGCAAATCGCTTCGACCTCCTCCAAAACATGGGTGGAAATGATAATCGATTTGTCCTGTTTGATGCGCCGCACCAAAGCGCGGATTTCCCGTTTCTGGTTGGGGTCAAGCCCTTCCGTCGGCTCGTCCAAAATCAACACTTCGGGGTCGTGAACCAACGCCTGCGCCAGTCCGACGCGGCGTTTGTACCCTTTGGACAGCGTGTCTATGGTCTGATACAGCACGCCCGACAGGGAAATTTCATCAATAACCCGCGCCACCGCTTTTTCCTTGGCGGAAGCGTCCAACCCGCGCGCTTCGGCAATAAAGTTCAAAAAAGACAAAACCGTCATGTCCGGATAGGATGACGCCTGTTCGGGCATATAGCCGATTTTCCGTTTGACTTGAACGGGATTTTCGACCACATCAAACCCGCAAACGTCGATTTTTCCCGCACTGGGCGTCAAAAAACCGGAAATCATCCTCATCGTCGTCGTTTTTCCCGCGCCGTTCGGTCCCAAAAATCCCAAAACCTGCCCTTTGGGAACGTTCATGGACAGGTTGTCCACGGCCGTGAACTTTCCGAACTTGCGCGTAACGTTTTCCAATGTGATCATAAATCGCCCTCAAAACAGTTTTTTTTAGGTTATAACCACTTGCGGAAAAACTCAAGCCTTTACCTTTTCAGTGCCGGGAAATATACTGGGATCATATTGATTTTGGAGGGGCTCATGAAAAAAAACAAACTCTTCGCCGTCTTTGTGCTGGCGGCGGCTTTTGTCGCCGTTACGGCAATCAAACATGACGGCGTTTTAAAAACGGACGATTTCACACGGTTGGAACTTCAACCCGCCATTAACAAACTGCACAACACGCTGGCCGGCCGAAAACAATATGCCGGATTGAAAAACGCTTCGACAACGGCGTTCGCAAATATCGATGCGGCTTTGGTTCAATCCGCCATGACCGCAGCGCTGAACGCTTATCTGCCGACAGAGGAAGCGCGTCTGAACGGATATGCTTTGATCGGGCGGCATGCATACTCGAACGGGCTGGACGCCACCGTCTTTTCCGACGAAGCGGGCATTGTCATCATCGCTTTCCGCGGCACGGACGACAAAGCGGACATTCTGTCGGACGTGCAAATCGTCAACGGCGAATTGCCCGAACAATTCGCGGAAGCGCAAAGTCTGTATGAAGACGTTCAAAGCGCAAATCCCGACGCAAAAATCGTTTTGGCGGGCCATTCGCTTGGCGGGTCGCTGGCGCAGCTGGTCGCCGCAAAGAATCCGAAAGCCGTCGCTTTTGCCTGCGCCCCCGTCGGCACGGGAAACACGGTGAAAAATCATCAAAATCTGCTGGCGGACACGGGAAATGTGTACAACTATCTGACCAAAGGCGACGCGTTTTCAAACACCTTGCCGCAAATCGGAACGTCGCGCGTGTTTGAAACAAAGCAAATGCAAGGCCACGCCCTTCAGCCGCACAGCGTGCTGAATTGCTTGGACCGATAAAAAAATTGCACAAAGGTGATTTTTTGCTTGCAAAACATTTTTTTCATGCTATCCTCTGCGCTGTATTGAAGGTCGTGGGGTTGTAGCTCAGTTGGGAGAGCGCTTGAATGGCATTCAAGAGGTCAGCGGTTCGATCCCGCTTATCTCCACCANNGATTCCCCTCAGCTCCACCATAAAAAAATCCGTCTGTCGAAGACGGATTTTTTTTATAACAGTTTTTGACAAAAAATGGTGTGTGAATACAAAAAAGCCCTGCATGTTTTATACAGGGCCTAAATGGTAGCGGGTGAGGGATTTGAACCCACGACACAAGGATTATGATTCCTCTGCTCTACCGACTGAGCTAACCCGCCATCGGATAAAGATGCTTTTATATGTTTTTGTCGTCCTTGTCAACAGTCTTTTTTTCAGAAATTTGTTTTTCCAGACTTTTGACCTGCGTTTTCAATTTTTCAATCGCATCCAAAATAGGATCCGTTTTTTCGGCGGCATACGCTTCAAAGCATTTTTCTTCGGCTTTTTTGCGGCAGCGCACCACTTGCGCAGGAACGCCGACCGCCGTCGCCCCCGCGGGAACGGCTTTCAGCACGACCGCATTCGACCCGATGCGCGCGTCGTCGCCGATTTCAATCGGCCCCAGCAATTTCGCCCCCGCGCCGACAATCACGCGGTTGCCCAAAGTCGGATGCCGTTTTCCTTTTTGCGTTGAAGTCCCGCCCAGAGTTACGCCGTGATAAAGCGTTACATCATCACCGATTTCTGCCGTTTCGCCGATAACCAGTCCCGTGGCGTGGTCGATAAACAGTCTGCGTCCGATTCGCGCGGCCGGATGAATGTCAACCCCCGTCAAAAATCGGGCAAAAGACGAAATAATTCGCGCCGTCGTAAAAAATTTTTTACCCCACAAAAAATGGGACAGCCGATAAAGAATTATCGCATGAACCCCCGGATAGCAAAGGAAAACCTCGATTTTTGAGCGGGCGGCGGGATCGCGAGCAACGACAGAATCGATGTCTTCGGACAATTTTGAAAATAATTCTTCTTTGATATGCTTGAACATTGAGCCTGCGATTCGGTAAAATATGTTTTTCTATTGTATAACTCACACTTTGCAAGGTTTCAATATGCCCGAAGTGATTTTTAACGGTCCGGAAGGACGATTGGAAGGACGCTATCAAGCAGGCAAAACTCCTGATGCGCCTTTGGCTTTGATTTTGCATCCGCATCCGCAGATGCCGAACGGCAATATGAACAACAGGGTATCCTACACGCTGTTTCAAACATTTGCGGCTTTGGGTTTTTCCGTTTTGCGTTTCAATTTCCGCGGTGTGGGACGATCCCAGGGAACTTATGACGCCGGCGTCGGCGAACTGAGCGATGCCGCCGCGGCTTTGGATTGGCTGCAAATGCTGAACAAGGACGCCAAAACGTGCTGGATAGCGGGCTATTCGTTCGGCGCATGGATAGGCATGCAGCTGCTGATGCGCCGTCCCGAAATTTCGGGCTTCATTTCCGTCGCCCCCCCTGCGAATTCCAAAGATTTCATGTTTCTGGCGCCTTGTCCGTCATCGGGGTTGATTATTCACGGCGGCGCGGACGAACAAATCCCCGAAGCATCCGTTTGCGCTTTGGCGGACAAACTGTCGGGACAGCGCAACGTACATATTGATTACAAGCTGTTTCCGCACGCCAACCACACGTTCGACAACCATTTGCGCGATTTAAGCCTGTGCGTCGGCGAATACGTCAAAGCGGCTCAAGCCAAAAAACACCGCAAGGCAAAAACGAAAACGGTCAAAAAGCCCTCTCCGAAAGTTTGATTTTAAAAGCCGCCCGATTGAGCGGCTTTTTTATCAGTCAAATTTTGCGCCGCACTGTCCGCATTTGGAACAGCCGTTGCAGCGCATCCTTGCCCCGCATTCCCGACACTGTTTGCCGAAAAACGGAACGTACTTTTCAACGTCCCCGAACAAATCGGGCTGCGGCTCGGCCAATTTGAAGCTTACAGGCTTGCCTTCAAAGCTCAACCCCGAACGGAAAGCCGCCCTGCTCTGCCTTGTTTTGTCGGGAATCGTATACGTTTTGCCGTCTTTGACAAAGACGGTTCCCGTTTCAAAAAAGCAAAAAGTTACATTCGCCGCGCGACATTCGTCCGACAGCCGTTTCACCCATTCGTAATACAGCGGACGTGCGCCGTCATAGTTTTCGCCGCCTGCCAGCACTTGTTCGATTTGCCCCGCCGCCAAATAATCCGCAATCGACACCGCCCCGATAAAAGGAGCCGCAATAATGCCTTTGTGCTTGAACGGCAGGGAAAACAGAATCGGAATCCGTTCGTCGGCTCTGACTTGATTTTCACAAGTTACGCTGAAAAACACGTTTTCCCAGCCGTTCCCCCAATCCGCGGGCAAACAATCCGCCGCACGTTCGGGACGCTTTGTCAGCAAATAGAACGCGACATCGGGACGCTGCTTCATAATCTTCCACGCCTCTGCACGCCAAGAATCGGCTTCTTGCAAAAAGAAATCAGATGTCAGGCATACGCGGATATGTTCGCCGCTTTTGATTTTGAATTTGCCGGATTTGTCCTTTGCCAGCGGATAATCGAAATTGTTTTGAACCTTGAAAATGCGCGAACCGTCCATGCCGCGGCGCTTGTCCAGCGTGTACATGTAGCAGTTGACGCACCCTTCGCTTTTTTTGACGCAACCGTGCCAAGGATTCCAAATATCATGCATCGGATATCTTATTTTTCCATCAAAAACAAATATTCTTTGTATTTTTCAGCAGAATTCAGCCACATTTTGGTTGACGTCATTTGCGACATGACATTCCTTTTGTGGTCGATTTCCGCGATTTTCAACCGCCTGCCGTACGCCGCAAGCAATTCCGCCAAATCAGCCTTGGCCGCCCGCCCGTTCGCCCCGTAAGACAGTAAAACATACCGCGCATCCGTTGAAGCTATCAGCCGCTCCAATGCGTTTAAAACAATGTCCGAACGGCAGTTTTCAAATACGGACGGCTGCACCGAGTCTTTGGAATCGACACGGCGATTCGCTTTGCCGAACACAGCGGGTTTGTCGTTTAAAACAAGAGTTGTCCAAAGATGATAATAGGCGCTGTAGCGCACGCGGCTGGTCGGCATTTTCGCGTTGTCCGATCCGTACGGCGGATCAAAGTACGCCAAATCGAACGACCTTCCCTGTATTGCATCAAACACGTCGCCGCGCAAAACCGTGTTTTCGGACGTCAAAGCAAAACGTTTCGGCAGCTTCAGCCGCAAATCCTTGTTTGAACGCACAGACCAGCCGGATAAATAGGACGCATAATGCCCTAAAGTGCTGTCCACGGAATCCAGCGCCAATATCAAACTGGTCAGCACGACGCTTTTGTCGACAAAGTCCAGCCCGATCCTGTCAATTTCATCGCGGATTGCATCCAGTTTGCGGGTGTTTTTGATTTGAAAGGGCTTTTTCCTGTCATCCGGCCCGCCGCCGTAATGTTCCGTAAACCACCCGTCAACCCCCTGCAACGTATTCAAATGCGCCAATATTTCGGCATAAAAAGAATCAGGCTTGTCGGATTTCAAATAGCAGTTGGCGAATACTTCCGACCAAACCGCCGTATCGTTTGCCGTCGTGTTCAGTCCCGATTGGGCAAACGCCTGCGCGACGCGGGTTGACCCCGAAAAGCCGTCCAGCACAGTTCGCACACCTTGCGTTTCGGACAAAGTCTGTAAAATGTGCGGAATGATTTTGCGTTTTGATCCCGCATACTTAATGCCTTGGGTTTCCATGGACGGCCTCTAATGAAAAACCGCCGAAAAATATTTCCGGCGGCTTTAAAACTGCAAAACCCAAAAATCAGTTTGCGCCTTCTTCGGCTTCGATTTCTTCTTTCAATTTCAGTTTTTGGCGTTTCAAATTGGAAATCGCGGCTTCATCGGGCAAAGGACGAGCCATTTCTTCCCTGATCGCGTCGTCCAAAGCGGCGTGTTTGGCTTTCAATGCCGTCAAGTGATTCGTTTCCGTCATGTGCAATACTCCCACATTTTCAAATTGACACTTTTTATAGTATACAGGCTTTTAAGTCCTTTTAAAAGCATAAAAAAGGAAGCCGCCTGCCGGAGGCTCCCTTTTTCTGTCAAGCCGGATTTCACCAGCCCAAACCGCTGCGTTTGGAATACTTGGAAACCGTAGAGCGCATGCGCGCGACTTCCTCGCCCGACGTAATGTCCGTAAAGCGCAGGTTGACCGTGTATTCCTTAATGGTCTTGCCTTTGAATGTTTTGGGATTCATGCGCACCGCGCCGAAAATCAACAGTTCCGCCCCCGTCTGTTTGCCGATTTTTTGAATATCGGACTGTTTGACCATGCCTTCGTTCTGATAGCGGATTTCTTGCAAAATACGGTCGCGCGCGGCGGCGTCAATCAAGCGGAATTCGCCCGTTTCCGACATTTGCGTCAACAATTCGTCATTCATGTCGTCAACCGGAAAATACGCTTCCGACGTTTCGTTCTGAACTTCGGCGATGAACAGTTTGGGACGGTGTCCCAGTTCGTTCAAGTAATTCCTAAATCCGCGATTCGCGTCCATTTTTTTCATGATTTCGCCGACGGTGTTCTGCGTATCCGTCAACAGCCATTCGTCGGTGATTTCCATGGCTTTTTCATCGCCTTCCGCCGTGGACAGGCGTTCGGCTTTGAAGCCGGCACACCCCTGCAGAGCCAACGAGGCCGACAACAGCAAAGCGGTCAAAAATTTGTTCATTTTTTCATCCCTTTAAAAGTTCAGGTTCAAGATGTTTTCCTGCAAGTAATTTTTCAGCGATTCCAGCGCCTTGCCATACGCTTGTTTTTCGTTCAATCCCGATTCCGTCAAAGTCGTCGCCAGCGCTTCGGCGTCGACGCCGCGTTTGTCGGGCGCGGACAGCGTAAAGTGGTAATCGTATTTGACAAAGCCGCTGACTTTTAAAAACTGTTCTTCGGCTTGCATGGAAATCGTTACAACGGGCGTGTTCAAAGCGGGCTTCACGGCGAACGTATAGCCGTTTTCCGCCAAAACGGAACGGACGGCCTGCACAAAAGCGGGCGATCCGCCGCGTGCCTGCAGATAAATGTGCCGTTTGCCGATGCGAGCTTTTTTATTGCCGTACACCTGTTCATACGATACGGATTCGATAGCCGGCTTTCCCGTCAAAGTAATGTACCGCTGATTGATTCCGCGGCGCTGTTCGTACAGCTTTTCCAGCTTGACGGCGGCGGCGGGGGAATCCTCTTTCAGCAAGGCTTCCATTTTCGCGTCCAAATCGTCGATTTCTTCGCGGGTGATTTCGGCGGCTTTGTTTTTGTTCAGCACCGCTAAAGCGTACACCGTCCCGTTTTCCGTAAACGTATCGCGGATATCCGTCGCGGTCAGCAAAACGTCGGACGATTCGGAAACATAGTCGCGTGTTTTCCCGCTGACACCGTTTTCATCGGCTTTTGTTTCCGTTGAAAACGACGCTTTGATGCGGGATTCAAAGACTTTTGCCAATCCCGCGCGGGCGTCGGCCTTGGCAACCGTCAAACTGCGCCCCGAACCGACGGCGCAAAATTCATCCGCCGAACATTCGGCATAAGGACTGTCCACCCATTCGGGTTTTGCGGTTTTATCCGCTTTTGCCGACGCGCATGCCGACAAAAGCAGAATCAAACCGACAGTAAAAACCGAACGGTTATTCATTTGTTTCGGCTTTCAAAGCTTCGACCGTTTTGTTGACGGCCTTTTCCATCGCTTCTTTTTCGTCGCCTTTTAAAGTGCGCAAAGTTTTGGCTTTGTACATTTCAATCGCGTCGACCAGCGCGTCTTTTTTGATTTTGACGGCGACGTCGCATTTATATGCGACATAGTCTTTTTCCGCGCCCAACGTTTTCAGATACGACCGTTTTTCCCAATATTTTTCAGCGACAACAACGCCGTGCATGTTGACTTGAATGTTTTGCGCCAGCTTGTCTTTCATCTTGGTGGAAGCGGCATCGTCCTGCGATTTGCTGACTTCTTCAAAAGTGCCGGCGATTTCCTGCGCAATCTCGGACGCCAGTTTGCGCTTGGCGTTGGCTTCGGCATCGCGCAAGCATAAACGCTGAGTCGCCCCCATGCCGTCGCTGACATAATAACGGTTGGTTTTGCGTTCGGAAGACGAATCGATTTTCGCCGTTTTGGACTGAATCGTCCATGCAGGCTTCGATGCTTCGGACGCGTCCTTGACTTCGTAATCGGGTTTGAATCCCGCGCAAGCGGTCAGCAAGCTTACAGCGGCAACTGTCAAAACTTTGTTCTTCATGGAAACACTCCTTCGATTAAATTCAAATTTCCTTATTTTCACTCGTTCGGCAGGTTCAGGTCAACCAAAACCGCACGGGAATCGTCCACGGTGAACGAAAAATTTTTCACCGCTTGTGAATTTGCTTCGATTTGCGCGGAATAATCCCCTTTTTTCAAAGGAACGGATTGCTGATAAACGGCGGCGGGCAACAATCCCCAATACCGCACGTCGGCATATTCGGACGCTTCGATGCCTTTGGCCAAGGTTGCAAAAATGCCGTACGCCGCCAAAATCGTCCACGAATTTTGCGAATCGTAAGCCGCGCACGCCGTTGCAACGGCGGAAACATATTTTGCCGTCAATCTTGCCCCTTTGGAAGCAATCATTCCGGCGCGTTTGTTTTTGTACGCCTTGTACGCCGTTTCCGACACGGGCGCGGTTAAAACCAGCGGCCGGGTTGCGATTTGTTTTCCCTTGGAATCGAAAATTTTAAGACGGTATCCCTTGGCTTTCGGCGGTTCGGGAACGCTTGGAATCTCGAACGCGATTCGCTGCCCCGGCAGGATATAGCCCAAGCAGCTAGTCAAGTCATTGCCGCTGTTCGCCGCCAAAAACATCGCCAGAGGAATTTGAAAATCAACTTTTTCCGCGATTTTAGGTGTTACAAGCCCCGCTTTGACCAAAAAGCGGACGTTCTTCTTTTTCGCGCCGTCCGCCGTCAAATCCGCCGACTTTTCCCGCGCGTATTCTTTCAGTTTTTCACCGTTTTCATCCTGCAAGGACGGCATGTCCGCATAATCGGATTCCAACAGATTCACCGCGTCTTTATACAGCTGGCGCGCAATCTGGCGATCGCCGTTCGATCCGTAGATATCGTGAAATTCGCCGCCCCATGTTTTGGCAAGCATATCTTGATGAAAATCGTTTTTGTTGTTCGATTCGACGGTAAATGCCGTCAGCATGACGTTCCAGTCCAGCAAAGCCGCGCGCGCCGCCGACAAATGCCGCCTTTTTTCGGATTCGGAGAGTTCTTTGCGTTCGACGGCCTGCTTGACACCGTCTTTTTCAGCTGTATACGCCTCGTAAAACCCTTGTCGGTACAGGCGGTAATTCGTCACGGACAAATAAAAGCGCAACAGCGACAGCTCGTATTTTTCCCCCGCGTACGGAATCACGCCGTCGCCCGCAATTTGCGCGGCCGCCGCTTTGGAAACGCTTTTGGTGTACAGCTGTTTTGACAAACCGTGCGCCGCGTCGAAATTCTGCAAAGCTTGGAAATACTCGCCGTTCAAATAATGGTACGATCCCAATTCCAAATACCGCACCAGCAGCGAAGCATCGTCTTTGTAAAAGTCGTCGTCTTCGGTCAAAGCGTATGCCGTTTGCATATCGCCCCGACGCACCGCATCAACGAATTGAGCGTGATTCAGCCCTGTATGCCCGCATGCGGACAGCAGCAGAACAATGAAAATGCCCCCCGCCCGACGCATCCGTTTATGTCCGCGTCAGCGTCAACAGTTCCGCCCGCAATTCCGGCAGCCCCGCCTTGGTTTCCGAACTGGTCGGGAAAACTTCGGGATATGCCGCCGTGTGTTTGGCCAGTTCCGCCGACACATCCTGCATAACTTTTTTCAGCGCGCCCGCGCCGACTTTGTCCGTTTTTGTTAATACGACTTGATAAACGACGGCGGCTTTGTCCATCATCGTCATCACGTCGCGGTCGGTCTTTTTCAGTCCGTGGCGCGAATCGATTAACAAGCAGACGCGCCGCAGATTCGGGCGGCCTTTCAAGTACTGATTGACCAAATCCTGCCATGCCTTGACGGTTTCCGGAGGAGCTTTTGCAAAGCCGTACCCCGGCATGTCAACCAGACGCAGCGTCCCGCCCAAATCAAAAAAGTTCAACATTTGAGTGCGTCCGGGCGTATTCGACGTGCGGGCGATTTCCTTACGCCCGACCAATGCGTTGATAAGACTGGATTTGCCCACGTTGGAAATGCCCGTAAAAGCGATTTCGGGAACGTTCGCGGGCGTCGGCAGCTGCTTTAAATCCGCAACGCTCAGCATGAACGTGCAGTCTTTCAAAAACAGCTTGCGGCCGTCCTCGATCAAAGCCGCCCGCTGTTCGGGGGAAAGCGCGTTGTCCATCACTTTTTACCCTGTCTGCGAATGGCTTTCTGCTGCGCAATGGACAGCAGGTTGCTCCACGACCAGTAAATCACCAGCCCCGACGCCAAGTGTCCCAGCAGGAACATCATAAACCACGGCATCAGTCCCAATACGGCCGCTTGAGTCTTGTCGCCGGCTTTGGGGGACATTTGCTGCTGAATCCACATCGTCAACCCCATAATCACAGGCCAAACGCCGATGTTGATCATATCGGGAACCGGCCAGTTGACCAATCCGAACAGCGTGAACACGGACGACGGATCGGGGGCGGACAAATCTTGAATCCAGCCGTAGAACGGCGCTTGGCGCAATTCCAAGGAAATGTACAGCACTTTGTAAAGCGAGAAGAACACCGGAATTTGAATCAACATCGGCAAACAGCCCGCCGCAGGATTGATTTTTTCATCGCGGTACAGATTCATCACGGCTTGATTGAAAGCCACTTTGTCATCGCCGTATTTTTCGCGCATGGCGTCGATTTTGGGCTGAATATCTTTCATTTTGTTCATATTGGCGTACGATTTGTTCGCAATCGGATACATTGCCAGACGCAGCAAAAACGCAAACATCAAAATCGCCAGCCCCATGTTGCCCAACAGGGAATTGAACCAGCTCAAAATAAAGAAGAACGGTTTGGTCAAGAAATAATACCATCCGAAATCGACCGTCAAATCGAAACGTTTGATGCCCAAATCCTTTTCATACGCGTCAATCAGCTTCAGTTCTTTGGCGCCCGCGAACAGACGCGCGGTCGTCTGGACGGCCTGTCCCGCTTGAATCATCATTGGCGGCAGACGGTAGTCGGCTTGGAAATGCCGGCCTTCGGCGCTGTCGTTTTCGCTGAAGCGGACATTGACGTTTTGCAGATTCTGATCAAACGCCAGAACCCCCATCCAATATTTATCGGTAATGCCGGCCCAGCCTCCGGTCGTGTCATAAGACACCTGCTTGTCCTTGGCGATTTTATCGTAAGCGTATTCTTTCAATCCGCCGTCGGCATAAGCAACCAGCCCTTCCAACACCGCGCCGCGTTGGGACGGCGGAACGTTCGTGCGTCCGACCAGCCCGTAGTTGAACAGCGTAAACGCGCGATCGGCGTAGTTTTCAACACGGTCGGTCACCGTAAACATATAGTTTTCGTCCACGGAAATCTGGCGGATGAATTTCAGCCCCGCTTGGTTGTCCCACGTCAAAGTAACGGGCTTTTCGGGGGTCAGTTCCCCGTCAGCCGTCAACCAAACGGTTTGCGCGTTCGGCAAAGACAGGCCGAATTCATTGGAAATCCACCCGAATTCCGCAAAGAACGGGAACGCCGTTCCGACAGGCGAAAACAGCGTGATATGCGGGCTGTTTTCATCCAGCGTTTCGCGGTACTTCAGCAAAGACAGATTGTCGAAACGCGCCCCTTTCAGCCGCAAACTGCCTTTGACCGACGGCGTTTTAATCGTCAAATGAGCGTTTTCGTCAACAGCCTGTTCAATCGACACGGGCGCGGAAGTTTTGACCTCCGCAGGCGATGCGACAGGCGCGGAAGAAACAACTTCGGGAGCTTTGACGGTTTGAGAAACCTCCGCCTGCGGGAAAATGGCGTCCACGGCGAAAAGCAAAATCGCCGAAAAGACAATCGCCAAAATCAAATTGCGTTTTTCCATACTGTTTTGTTGTTCCATTATACACCTGTCTTGTTCGGATTACGGCACAGGGTCTTCCCCGCTGCCGCCCCACGGATTACAGCGCAAAATGCGCTTCAAAGTCAACCAAGAACCTTTTATCGCGCCGTATTTTTCCAAAGCTTCCAACGCATAGTTGGAACATGTGGGATGAAAACGGCACTTTCCGGGCATCAAGGGCGATATTTTTGTTTGATAGAATCGAACCGCTTTGCGCAAGAATCGCGTCGGCGCGTTCATTCCGGCTTTCAAATTTTTCTCTGCCGCGACGGAATCGGATTCGGGCGGAAAGAAAGAACACGCAAACACGCCCGACGCAGCAACAAAGACGAAAACCGTAAAAGCAAACGCCATCGCAGTATGACGATTTTTAAAGAAAACGGCCGATCCTTTCGGCGGGACGGGATCGTATCCGCTGCCGCCCCACGGATTGCAGCGCAGGATTCGCTTGATTGTCAAAATTGTCCCTTTGACCGCGCCGTGAACGCGCAAGGCCTCCAACGCGTACGCGGAACACGTTGGCGTAAAACGGCAACAGGCGGGCTTCAACGGCGACAAAAATCGGCGGTAGAACCGCACAACCGCCGACAGACAGCGCGCCGCAAACGACGGCTTATCCGGCCGATTCGCGTTCATGATTGATTTCCTCCGCCGCTTCGGTCAGCGCCTGTTGAAATTCGCGTCTTAATTTATGCCACGGGCGGTTTAAAACCGCCGAACGCGCAATGACGACATAGTCATACCCCGCAATTCCCAGCACCGGCAAAAATTCGGCGCACAAAGGACGCAAACGGCGACGCGCGCGGTTGCGGCAAACGGCGTTTCCAACTTTTTTGGAAGCGGTAAAACCCGCTCGAATCACGGGCGGGTCAAATTTGCGGCGGGTAGCCACCGCCTGCAAAACAAAACCGGATTTTACGATTTTGCATCCGTTTTCGGCTGCATGAAGAAAATCCGGTCGTTTTTTGATCAGTATCAATTTGTTCTGCCTTTCCCAAGGCGGGACGTTTTTAAGCAGACAGCTGCTTGCGTCCCTTGCGGCGACGGGCGTTCAAAACCTTGCGGCCGCCGACCGTAGCCATGCGGGCGCGGAAGCCGTGACGACGGGTGCGAACAATTTTACTGGGTTGATATGTACGTTTCATGGTACAGCTCCGTTCAATTATCAAATTCGAGTGTCTTTATATAACCGCTTATCCGTTGTGAGTCAAGCGGGGAGTTTCCCCTTTTGTCGATTTTTTGCACTCAGCCCCGAAATAAAGGCGCGCACTTCGTTTGCCGCGGCGTGTTCCAGCCCGAAATGCGGACTGTCAACGGCTTTGGCGCTGACGGGAATCCCCTTTTCGCGCAAAACGCTTTCGGAAAAACAGTTGACGGAGAGCGGAAAAATTTCGTCTTTTGTGCCGCGCACCAGCAAAAACGGAACGGGTTCCACAGCCGTTTTGCGCAGTCTGTCCGCCCCTGCAATCCCCGCGCCGATGATGACGACGCCCTCCAGCTCGGACGACAGCTCGTGACAAAACAGCGCCATTTCAAAAGCAGTGATTCCGCCTTGCGATATGCCCGCCAAAACAAGCGTTTGCAAGCCTTTTTCCCGCATCAGCTTCAACACGGCGGCGTTCAAACAGACAGCGGCTTTGTGGGCGTCACGGACAATGCCGTTCAAAGCGGGGCGTGCCTCTTTCGGGGCGAACAGCGGCATGGCGGCGTAATATCTGCCGTCGAACGGCGGCAAGTCCCACCATTGACGAACATGCGAATCATGGCGGCCGGGCACTTCCGACAGCCCGTCAAACACGGCGACAACGGCGGATTCGTCGGCGGACAGCAATGTTTTGCCGAATTCCAGATTTGACAAAGCGTCCCCCTGATAGCCGTGCAGCAACACAATCAAACGGGAATGTCCGACTCTTTCGTTTTCCAAAACAAGCGCGGAAATTCCGTTGTTTTCCCAGCGGCTGACGGATAAATCGGCCATAAAAACACCCCTTTGTTCAAAAATTTGAAAAATAGTATTGCAAAAAAGAAGTTATCGGTCTATAAGTCTTTTCAGTTTACGGGTGATTAGCTCAGTTGGTAGAGCAGCTGACTCTTAATCAGCGGGCCGCGGGTTCGAATCCCTCATCACCCACCAATAGAAAAAACGCCCGTTAGGACGTTTTTTTTATTGGTAAGCGTAAACTGTGGGATAAGAACCCGCGGGGCAACGGGTTCGGTGAGCGTTAGCGAACGACGCGCAGGGCGTCAGCCCGAGCGGTCGGCTTGACCGACGAGCGCAAGCGAGCACCCCCTCATCACCCACCAATAGAAAAAACGCCCGTTAGGACGTTTTTTTTATGGGTGTAATTTATAGCTGAACAGGGGCAAAGACCGATATGAATTTTTACCCCCTTTTGCGGAACGTCAACAACATCAATGCCAAACCTATTTTGAAATGGGCTGGCGGCAAAGGGGCTTTGTTACCGCAACTGTCTGATAAATTTCCAAATAAACTGCGTTGCGGAGCAATCAAACGCTATATTGAACCTTTTATCGGCGGCGCCGCCGTTTTTTTCGAAATTTGCAACACCTGTCAATTTGAAGAGGCTTTTTTATTCGATATCAATCCCGAGTTGATTATTTTGTATAACGTCGTTAAGTACGATGTTTCAACCTTGATTGATGAACTTTCCTTGTTGCAAAAAGCATATGCGGTTGCCGCGGATAAAAGCGTTCTTTATTACGATCTGCGCAATGAATACAACGCTTTTGACAAACAGATTAACACCAATTTTTATCAATCGAATTTTATTCGTCGAGCTGCGTTAACTGTTTTTTTAAACCATACTTGCTTTAACGGGCTGTTCCGCGTCAACAGAAAGGGTTTTTTTAATGTGCCTATGGGACGGTATGCCAATCCGCGCATCTTGGATGCAGACAACTTGACTGCCGTATCCCATGCTTTATCTAGAGCAACCGTAGTGCAAGCCGATTTTGCGACAGCTTTAAAATATGCTGACAAAAACACTTTCATTTATTACGATCCGCCTTACCGTCCTTTGAGTAATACGTCATTCACCAGTTATGCAGCAGATTGTTTTGATGACAACGAACAAAGACGGTTAAAAAACGTTTTTGTCGAAGCGGACAAATTGGGAGCGTTGCAAATGCTCAGCAATTCGGATCCGACAAACTCCGGAAACGATTCGTTCTTTGATGATTTGTACAAAGGTTACAATATTCATCGCATCTGGGCAAAACGGCAGATTAACTCGAAAGCCGACGGCCGTTCCGCCATTCGGGAACTGCTTATTACAAATTATACACAATGACAAAACCTTATCGTCTTTACTGTGGTGATTGTTTAGCTGTTTTGTCAGACATTCCAAACGATACGTTTGATATGATTTTCGCCGATCCGCCCTATATGCTGTCAAACGGCGGCATAACCTGCCAAAACGGGAAAGTGGTTTCCGTCAATAAAGGGAATTGGGACAAAAGCAACGGATTTGAACAAGACTTTGAATTTCACAAAACTTGGCTTTCTGCCTGCAAAAGAGTTTTAAAGCAGAACGGGACTTTGTGGGTTTCGGGAACCTATCACAGCATTTATTCTTGCGGTTTTGCCATGCAGCTGTTGGGATACCACATTTTAAACGATGTTTGTTGGTTTAAACCGAATGCCAGTCCGAATATGTCCTGCCGTTACTTTACTGCCAGTCATGAAACCCTCATTTGGGCAAGAAAAAACAAAAAATCCAAGCATATTTTTAACTATGATGCGATGAAAAACGGTGATTTTCCTCAAGATTTCATTAAAAAGCCACACACTCAGATGCGCAGCGTTTGGGCTATAGGGACACCGAAAGCTTCTGAAAAAACTTTTGGGAAACACCCGACGCAAAAACCGCTGGATTTATTAAAAAGGATTGTTTTGGCATCTACCAATGCCGGAGATTTGATTTTGGACCCGTTCATGGGTAGCGGCACAACCGGCGTCGCCGCGATTGAAACGGGGCGGAAATTTGTCGGCATCGACAAAGTTGCCGATTTTGTTGAATTGGCTGATAAAAGACTTTACAGTGCTTTTCAAAAGACAATTACGGAGAATTGATATGAAAACAAACGGCATTGGCGGCGCCAACACAAAAACAGGATTGATTTTTGAAGGAAAAACGGATCTCAAAACTTTTTTGTGTTCGCAAACAGGATATTCCTGCTCTGACAATCCGAACGGCTGGGTAACTGTTTTCTATGACGATGAAGAAGTTGCCTCCTTGTTCAAGAAAAACGCTTTATACAAATTTCTAGCCTTCCGCGGAGTTGACTGGGAAAAAATTCTGTCAAAGCGGCTGCTTCCGGATGACTCAATTTACGTCATCATCAACAACACATTTTTTGTGATCGAATGTAAATTTCAACATGTTCCCGGTTCGGTTGACGAAAAGTTGCAAACATGCGATTTCAAAAAGAAGCAATACAAAAAATTGATGTCCCAATTAAATATGGACGTTGAGTATATTTATCTACTCAGTGACTGGTTCAAACAGAAAGAATACAAAGACGTTCTAGATTATATTGTTTCCGTAGGCTGTTCGTACTATTTCGAGTATATCCCGCTGTCAAAATTCGGCCTGCCCGTTCCGGCGAATAAATAAATCTTCACATCCCTTTATCACCCCAAACCTTTTTGCGCGCGGCGTTGATTGCGTTTTTGCGCCAGTTCCTGCGTTTCGCACGGTTTAAAATCACGACGGACGCGGCTCTGATTGCCAAAGTCGACAAATCCGTCAAGACAATCCGGCATTTGTCGCCAAACGAACGGTTGACTTTGATTTTTGAAAAAATCTTTTTCAAAGCTTTTTTATCGACGTCTATTTCCGTCGCGCCGGAGGCGTAGCTTTTGTAGTCAAAGCGAATCAGCGTCCCGCCGTCAAACGGAATCACTTCACGCGATTTGAAATCTTTTCCTTTTTGGTACGACAAATACAAAATGTCAAAATCCGTATCGGGAAAAGCCTTTTTCAGCGTCATACCCCCCCCCCCTACAGTAGCAGGCATCGCCGTTGTTTCGTGAACGTACGGCTTTTCCAAATAGCATACCAGCACGTTCCGCGAATCTTTCAAACGCCGCATCAAGCGGTCGATACGCCTGTCGAATTTTGCGCGGGCGGCGGGATAATCCGTTTTGAAATCCCCTTTGTACGGAAAATCATGAGTGAAAAAGTAACCGTTTCTGCGGTTTTTATAACATTCGCTGCGGCAACCGTTGCTGCCGGCGTATTCCAAATCTTCCGCGTTGAAAAAATCCGCGAAACCCGACGCGACGGTTTCGGCACGCCCCTGAAAATCCCCAAGCGCAACCCAATCGAACGGAAACGATTGAATTTGCAATCCGTTATCGCGCAATGCCGTCGAACAGGAACACGCTTCCCCCAAACTGAATACAAAATCGTATTTTTTCATTTTTTCCCCTGCCTTTTCAAAATGCGGTCAATCCGTTGCGCTTCAACGGCTTTTGCGATTTTCAGCCAGCGAAACATGGCCAGCACCATGGCCTGCGAAAAGCCTTTTGCCCCCTGCAAAAAATACCGCTGTGTAAAGAAATAGCGTAAAAACTGATACGGAAACTCCCAATACAAGCGAAACACCGATATTTTCCGATGCTTTTGCGCCATCATCCGCTGCAGTTCGGAGCTGTGTTTGTTGTATTTGTCGACCGCTTGTTCCAAAGTCATCAAAGAATAGTGATACACTTCGTTTTTCAGCTGTCCGATTTTGATGTTTTTCGGCACGGCGACTCTGTCTTTGTTTTGTTTGTCGGGCGGAACGGTCATCAAAGATTTGTCATACAAACGCACTACATTAAACCTCAAAGCGAACGGATTCGGCTTTTCGTCATACGGATACATATTCGCGATTTTCACATTGTACGCGCGATATTTAGTCCCGATTTGCTTGATTTTCAAAATCTCGTCAACCAAAGCGTCCGACAGCACTTCATCGGCGTCCAGCATCAAAACAAAGTCGTTTGCGCACAATCCTTCGGCGTAATGTTTCTGGTCGCAGTAGCTTTTCCAGCCGTGAAAAAACGTTTTTGCCCCGAAACTTTCCGCGATTTTCATCGTCGCGTCCGTACTGCCGCTGTCGACAACAACGATTTCATCGGCGACTTTTGCGGCTTGAGCCAACGTCCGTTCCAGCCGCGCCGCTTCGTTGCAAGTAATCATGTAAACGGATAATTTCATTTTTGGTTTCCTTGAAAATACTGTTTCAGAAACTGAATGTCGCCGGCTTTCATCGTTCCATCGGGCTGACGCAGAATATTTAAAAAAGCGTATTCTTCATACAGGTTGTTGCCGTGAATGAAAAAAGAATTCGCCTGTTCGTTCGGGTTGTTCAAATCGTATCCGAACAAAGACACAAACAGCTTTCCGATTTCGTAGTGCGTCCAAGCCTTGCGCTCCAACGGCAGCAAAGCGTCGGAATAAAACAAAAACGGCACGGCGGCAACATCCAAACGCATGATGTTATGCCCGAACAGACCGTTCTGTCCCAATAGCTGGCCGTGATCGGACGTCATCGCAAATACGCCTTTGCCGCCGTCCAGAGATTTAAAATACCCGAACAAATCCGCTGTCACGGAATCCAGATACAGCATCGCGTTGCGATAAGTGTTTTGCTGATATTTCGTCCGTTTTTTGGAGGTTGTCGGAAAAACGGAAAACTCGCCTTTTCTGTGGCTGTAGTTTTTTTCGTAAGGCGAGTGCGTATTGCGGAAATTCAAAACGACGAAATGCTTTCCCTGCGTCAGCTCCCTTTGTTTTAATAAATCAAGCAGGCAATCCTCATGCTTTATCAAACAGCTGTCGTCAATATTTTCCATTGTGACAACATCGTCGATGAAATGCGTTCCGATTTCATGGGTTTGCTTGGCGTCTTGAACGGAAAGGAAGTGGGTCGCGTATCCCGATTGTTTTGCCAAACGGAACAAATTCGCCGTTTTGTCCTTTATCGGGGCAAGATTCCCCGGTTCGCGCATGACGTTGAAAAAAATCGGCAAAGCGGCATGGGTCGACACCGCGCCCGCATACGCGCGAAACGCTTGGAATTTCGGATTTTCAACCAGTTTGTCCAGTTTGGGCGTCGTTTTTTCCTTGCCGCCCAAAACATGCATTTCATCGGACGTCGTGCTTTCGCCCATAATCAAAAAAACAAGCCTCGGCGTTTCACGTCCCGTTTCCGAAACGGTGTAAGGTTTGTAAAAGCCGGCGGGAATCATATCTTCGACATTATCCGTCAAACGTTCTTTGACGATAAAGTAAGAAAACGCATTCAATGAGTTATGCAAAGAATAACGGGTTTCGGTGGGCAGAAAGTGTTTCAAGGACTTGCGCGCCGCCCGTTCCGGCTTTACCCCCAGAGCAACGACGACCGCCAGCACGGCAAGCCATGAAAAGCCCCACAAACGCCGGTATTTGAAAAACACAAAAAACAGCGCGCCGAAACACGCCAGCAACATCGGCGTCACAAATCCGACCGAACGCAAAGACGCCTTTCCCGTTTCGACGACTTCGCCGAATTCCTTGAACACTTTGGAAATGTCCGTCGGGTTAATCGGCTGTCCGAAATAAGCAATATGGTTGACCTGTATCAGTTGCATGACCAGCAAAGAAAGCATCACCAGACAAAACAGCGTTTTTCCGCCCAAAGACAAAAAGAAACCGAAAACAATCAGCGCGAAAACGAATGCCGCGTCGAAATTGTAATGAACGAACGTCCGCACCTGTTCCATTACGAAATCGGGCAACAGCATAAAAAAAGCGAACAAACAGCCGAACAACAAATTCGGTTTGAATTTTTTCAACCAGATGAACATTCCAGCATCCTCCGTTCACATATTTTAACAAAACCCGTCGGGTTGCAAGCAATTTCATATTGCTTTCGCCGCATTTGGCTAATACACTGGCCAAAAACGGGAAAGGATGAAAAAATGCGCATTGTCAATGTGATGATCAGCAAAGTTCTGGGCGGCGTCGAACAGGCTTTCGACGATTACGGGCGCGCGCTGGCTCTGGCGGGACATGAAGTTTTGGCCGTTATGGATGCCCGCGGCAAAACGGCGGAACGGTTCAAGACGGCGGAACATATCACGCCGTACTTCATCCGTTTCAACCGCTGGAATGTCTTTTTGCTGATTCCGCTGTATTTCAGACTGAAAAAATTCGCCCCCGATCTGATTATCCTTCACAGTAAAAAAGCTATTGATTTATTCAATTTTTTAGCGAAGCTGTTTAAAATTAAAACCGTTGCCGTCGCGCACAATCCGAAATTAAAAAAAATCGACAAATGCAATGCCGTTTTTTCCATTACGCAGTATCAAAAGGACATTTTTGTTCAAAAAGGACTAAATTCGGACAACATTTTCGTCATTCCGAACATGATTGACGACAACCGCCCGCTTGCCGCCGAAAAGCCGTTCGCCCATCCCCCCGTCATCGGCGTTATCGGACGTTTTGACCCGATGAAAGGTTTTCCCGATTTTGTCAAAGCCTTGGGCGAACTGAAACGGGAAAACATCCCGTTCAAAGGCGTCATCGGCGGTGCGCCGACAGGAAAAGACAGAAAGGAATACGACACAATCGTGTCCTTGATTCAAGAATTGAATCTGCAAAACGATATTGAAATGGCAGGCTGGTTTTCAAACAAGGACGATTTTTACAATCTGACTGACATCTTTGTTCTGTCGTCAAATTACGAACCGTTCGGCATTGTTTTGCTGGAAGCCATGGTGCGCACAAAGCCTGTCGTGTCATCTTTGGCCGAGGGACCGCGCGAAATTTTTGCCGACAACACTGCCGCATACACGTTTCCCGTCGGAAACTGGAAAGCACTGGCGGATTGTTTGAAATCGGCACTGTCCGACGAACATTCGGCCCGGCAAAAAGCAGTAGAAGGCTATAATTTGGTGCAAAACCGCTATTTATTGGCTTCCGTTGCACAAAAACTGGATATTGCCGTTCGGAATGTCGCTGCCGGAAAATAAATCCCGCCCGACTTGAAACAAAAGAACGTTTTGTACGGAGGAGAAATCTTCTGTCCCGTTCGGGCGGTTATCGGTATAACGCAATCGGGCGTCCGAAACTTACGAAAAAAAATCATTCAATGTCATGTTCGTTGACGCGGTCGCGCAACTCGTCACGAACAAAATCCTGCTGAACACGGCTTTGTTCCGCTTGACGCGCGGCGCCCGCACCCAGCAGGTTTTCATAGTCTTCGCGAATTCGGGCGGCTTGAACCGCAACGGCTTGGAAGCGGATGGCTTCGGCCTGTTCGGCGGCGTATTGCGCGGCAAAGTCGTCTTTTTCACCGATTCGAGCGGCCTTGTCAAACGTTTCCGCCGCTTTTTCAGATTTGCCGCTTTCGGCGTACGCGCGCCCCATCATCGCCACCGTAAGAGGATTGTCGGGTTCGCGTTCATCGGATTCTTTCAGTTCTTCAAAACTGCGTTCGGGATTGTACGGACGCGTCAGAACGGCAATCGCGCGGTGCAAAACCGCCGATTCGTGCAAAGCGTCCCGTTTGACGTCTCCGCGATGCGTCGCTTCGGCGCGTTTGTCAGCATCATCCGCGCGGCGGGACAAATATTCGCAGGCGTCTTCGCAATCCCCGCGCAGCAAAGCGCTCAAAGCCCCTTTGCGTTCAAAATCGGAATCCATGCCGATAATCGCGGTTCTGAAATCGTTTCGTTTCAAAAAAGCTTCCATCGCCTCTATCATCGGCTGCAGTTCCATCGGCGGAATGTCCGCGGCGCATCGCGACGTCAGCGCTTTTGCCAACGCCTGCCCCGCCAGTCCCTTGTCGGACAGGGATAAAATATCGTCAATCAGCTTTTCGGCCTGTTCGCGCAATCCCGCCACGACTTCCCTGTTTTCGCCCAATTCGTCGATTTCTTTGGCGCGTTCTTCCTCCTGCCGTATCAATTCGGCGGGTTTTTCCTTGTCATTTCCCAGCAGTTCAAACAATTCTTTGAGCTGTTCCTGTTCCGATTTTTCCTTGACGGGCTCCTGCTGTCTGGAATGATCCGCCGATTCGGCTTCCGAAACGCCGTCCCCCTCTTTGCTTGAAGCCGGAGATTTTCCCAAATCCGCCAAACAGCCCAACGCGCCGTCGTTCGACGCGCCTTTCGGGGAAAACAGTCTGCGCGCCAGCCGCGCCGCCAATATGGCGCCGACCCCGAACGCCCCCCACATGAACGGGGACGAAAAGTTTGAAACGGAAGTGAAAAGATTCGGGTCGACGAACATATTTTGATTTGCTTTCACAGGAAATGTTTTATACGTTAAGCATAACAGACTTATTTTTTTACACAACGGTTTGAGTCGAAACAATGGGTTATTTATCTAAACGCAAGTTTCAAGAACGCGAACGTTCCACAACGCTGTTTCTGCTGATGGCGATTCCGACGCTGACTTTGCTGGGCACGCTGGGGCGCAGCGCGGATTGGCGGCTGGACTACATCGGCGAATTCAAAACGCAGGCGGCTTTTTTAAGCATCGCTCTGGCTTTGTGGTGCGCGGTTAAAAAGCGTGCCCTTGAAACAGCGGTGTTTGCGGTTTTCGCCGTGCTGAATTTGGCTTTGGTCGCTTCGCATTATCATTTAAGCGAACGCGAATCCCGCCTGCCCGAAGATTATTCTCACTTCACGTTTCTGTATCAGGACTTGAAAGGCGCGGACGAACACGCCGACGCCGTGCGCCAAGTGCTGGATTCGACGGATGCCGACGTGGTGTTTTGGACGAACGTCCCCGTCGACATTTACCGCAAATTGAACGAAATCAAGGGCGGTTATTACCTGCAGAACCAGTCGTTCAACAAACAGGGCAAAATGATGCTGGTCATGGCGCGCACCCCCGGAACGGCGCGCGGATTGATTGACGACGATGCGGGCATTTGGGTTTCGCGCGTTATCGGCACGCGCAAGCTGACGCTGGCGCTGACGTCTTTGGGCGATCCGTGGAATCAAAAAGGATATCATACCGCCAAGGAAAAAGTCGCCGCTTTGGCGAATTTTGTACGCAGCCGCGACGACCCCGTCGTTTTAATCGGCGGATTCGGCGCATCGGGATGGAGCTATTTGCTTAAACCTTTGGAAGACATCGGCGGATTGCAAACCGACAGCACGGTCGTGCTGACATCCGCGGCAAACCGTCCGTGGTTTTTGCGCAGGCCGACGGATTACGTTTATGTCCATCCCGGAATGGAAGTGGCGGATTTGCGCGCGACCGAACCGTTCGGCACGAACCATGTCGGGCTGACGGGAACGCTGAAAATCGCCCCGATACGCAAAGAAATCGAATTCTTTGAACTGGAGCCCACCCTGCCCGAGGAAGAATTGCTTCAGCCGCCCTTATAAAGCGGCAATCCTTTGTTTGAATTCAGCAGCGTGTTCGTCGTCGCCGTTTTCCGCAAAAAGCGCGGCGGCCTTTTCCCAGTATTCGGCGGCGCGCTGTTTGTCGCCTTTGTTTTTAGCAATCAGCCCCAAGTTGCAGCAGTCCGAAGCCATTCCGAACGCGCGGTGCAGGCGCTGTTCCAAATGCAGAGAATCCTTGAAACGGCTTTCGGCTTCGTCATAGCGGCGGCGGCGCAGGTAGAACAAGCCCAAGGTCGATGACGCATTGGCGACTTCGTTTTGTTTTTTCAGCTTTTTAAACAGTTTCAGCGCCGACAGCAGCAATGTTTCGATTTGCGTGTCCTCGGCGGATTCCTCCAGCCGCAGGCGCGCGTACAGCAAAGAATTGTCGGCGATTTCAAATTCATCCTCACAAGCCAAAGCGCGCTGCAAAGCCTCGAACGCGGTATTCAAAGCAAGCTTTCCCGTCCGCGTCAGCGTCAAATCGTTCATGACGCGGCTTTGCATCAGTTTGTCGTCCGTTTTTTCAAACAAAGCCAACGCCTGCGTCAAATGTTCGTCCGCCTTGTCCGGATTTCCCGCGCGCAGAAAGCACAGCCCCAGCTGCCGCCATTCGCACGCGGCGTCAAAATCGGCGTCCAGTTCTTCGTAAAGCTTCAACGCTTCGGTGTGATACGCCAACGCTTCGTCAAAACGGTCGCAAGCTTCGCACACCATGCCCAGATTGCCCGCGGATTCCGCCACGCCTTTTCGCCAGTTGTGTTTTTCGGCGACTTTGCGGGCGGTCAAAAACAGCTCCTCCGCGCTTTCAAAAGCCGCGCCCAGACGGTACACCGTCCCCAAACGGTTGGCGGCGCGGAAGTATTCGGCTTCCTCGCCCATGTCTTCAAACACGCGCAAAGCCATGGACAGCAGGCGTTCGGCTTCCGCCAAGTTCGCCTGATGCACGGACACGAAAGCCAAATCGGCATACGCTTTGGCATAGGCAAACTTGTTTTGTTTCCAATGCAGCAGGGTTTTCAGCCGCACGCGCGGAATTCCGTTTTTAAAGGAAAAAAAACGCCCCTCTTCAAAAATTTTGGTCAAAGCCTGTTCGGCTTCGGCGTATCGGGCGTCGTCCAGCAGGGCGCGCCCCAAATCCAGCCAGTTTTCGATTTTGTCGGGTTCGTTTTGGCAAATCAAACGGCAGTTTTCTATCAGTTGTTTTGTTTTTTCATGCGCTTGATTCATAATTTCGCTCCTTGCTGCATTATTTAGGATAGCGTCGGGCGGTTTTAAATTCCTTAACGAAAATATTTTTCAAAGTTAAGCGCTGTTTTACCTTTTCTGTTTATAAAGGGCATACTGAAATCAGAATCGAAAGGTTTACCTCCATGACGTCCCCTTTATCCCCCGAACAGCTTTATTCCGCCTGCGATTTGAACTTTCTGTCGTTCAAAACGACCGACGATTTGCAGGATTTGTCCGAACCGCTGGGACAGGAACAGGCGATAGAGGCGATTAAATTCTGCATCAACGTCGATTCCTACGGCTACAATCTGTTCTGCATCGGGCCCGAAGGAACGGGCAAGTCGTCCCTGGTGCGTCAAATTTTGGGCAAAGCGTCCGAAGAACGCAAAACGCCAGACGACTGGTGCTATGTGTACAACTTTGAAACGCCGTACAAGCCCGCCGCTTTGCGCATGCCCGCGGGAAAAGCCCGCCCGTTCGCCAAAGACATCGACAAACTGATAGAAGACCTGCGCGTCGCTCTGCCCGCCGTGTTCGAGGGTGAAAAATACAAAGCCGCTCTGAAACACATCGAGGACAGCTTCCGCGACCAGAAAACGCAATACTTTGACGACATTCAAAAACACACGACGGGCAAAAACGTGTCCGTCCTGCGCATGCCCGTGGGGCTGGTCGTCGCGCCGACCCGCGACGGCGAGGTTTTAAGCCCCGAAGCGTTTGAAAAACTGACCGAAGAGGAACAGCAGGAAGTCCTTGCCGAACTGAATTCCGCGCAAGAGGAACTGGAAAACGCCGTGCGCGACATTCCCAAGTGGGAAAAGGAACAGCGCGAACAAATCAAAAAACTGAACGAGGAATTCGCCGACATCGCCATCAAACATCTGATTGACGATTTGAAGAAAAAATACCGCCGAAACAAAGACGTGACGGCTTTTCTGCGCGCGATTTACAAGGACATCATCGACAACATCGCCCTGTTCATCGCGACGACGGGCGACGACGCGAACGCCGCGGAGGCGGGGGACGACGAACAGCCGTCGGCGGAGGAAGACCAGCTGATGAGCCTGATTGCCAAGCAAAAATCCGAAACGCCGCTGCGCCGCTACAAAGTCAACGTTCTGGTCGACCACTCGGAAACCAAAGGCGCGCCGCTGGTGTTTTTGGAACACCCGATTTTGACGAACCTTATCGGCCGCGTGGACAGACAGCAGCAGTTCGGCGCTTTGGTTACCGATTTCAATATGATTAAAGCGGGCGCTTTGCACGACGCGAACGGCGGTTTTCTGGTCATCGAAGCCAAAGATTTGATGAATCAGCCCGCATCGTGGGAAAGCTTGAAGCGCGCTTTGCGGTCGAAAAAAATCACCATGGACCCGCCCGCGACGGACGGCGGCATGACGACCACCATTTTGGAACCCGAAGCGATTCCTTTGGATGTCAAAGTCGTTTTGCTGGGCGAACCCGACCTGTACTACACTTTGGCGGAAAACGATCCCGATTTCCCCGAACTGTTCAAAGTCGAGGCAAACTTTTTCCCCGTGATGGACAAAAACGAAGCCAACATCACGAAATACGCCCGATTGATTGCCACGCAGGCGCGCCGCAACCACTTGCGCCCGCTGGAACAGGGCGCGGTCGCCCGATTGATTGAACACGGGTCCAGACTGGCGGAAGACAATCAAAAGCTGACCGCGCACATCGCGTCCATCAGCGACCTTATCCGCGAAGCCAACTATTGCGCCATGACGGACAAATCCGCCGTGATTACGCGCGGCCACGTCGACCGCGCGATTGTATCGAAAATTAAACGCGCCGACCGCATCCAAGAGCGCATGGCGGAACAAATCCGCCGCGGTTCGGTCATGATTGACACCGAAGGCGCGGTTGTCGGTCAAATCAACGGACTGGCCGTGTTTGAATACGGGCAAATCTCGTTCGGCAAGCCCAGCCGCATCACCTGCTTGACGCGTTTGGGTTCGGGCGGCGTGCTGGACATTGAGCGCGAAGTCGATTTGGGCGGCCCCCTGCACACCAAAGGCGTTCTGATTCTGTCGGGATTTTTGGCTGCGCGCTTTTCCAAAAACGCGCCGCTGTACCTGTCGGCCAGCCTTGTATTTGAACAATCGTACGGCGAAGTCGACGGGGATTCCGCGTCGTCGACCGAATTGTATGCCCTGCTGTCCAGTCTGGCAAACGCCCCGATACGGCAAAGTCTGGCGGTAACGGGTTCCGTCAACCAGTTCGGACAAATCCAAGCCATCGGCGGCGTCAACGAAAAAATCGAAGGATTCTTCGACGTGTGCAAAATGCGCGGCTTGACGGGCAAACACGGCGTTTTGATTCCGAAAACGAACGCCGACAACCTGATGCTGCGCCAAGACGTCGTCGAAGCCTGCAAAGCGGGGCTGTTCAACATCTATCCCGTTGAAACGGTTGACGAAGGCATCGAAATTCTGACGGGCGTCCCCGCGGGCGAACGCGATGAAAACGGCAATTATCCCGCCGATACGATTAACGGGCGCGTGCAGACTCAGCTGAACAAATACTTGGCGCACGCGCTGGAATACAAACGGCAGGCCAACATGGCTCCGCAAACCCGTCCGATTGTGGCTTGAAGCGTCCTTTTCTAAAAAAAAGCCCTCTGCGCGCAGGGGGCTTTTTTTTCGTCCATTCGCGCTTGAATTTCCAGAAAATCAAACAAATTTCTCTGGACAAAAAACAAAAAACGGCTTACGCTCGTTTCAAACAATCAAACAGGACGGTTTTTCATGGAATACATTCATACCAAACGCAGACGCCCGTCGAATTTTTCACCAAACGACGCCGCAAAACGCAATCAAGAGTTTGTTTTCAAGTGGGTTCCGGTTAAAGGCGAACGCATCTCGGTCGAAGCCAACCGCGCCGTTTACGAAGAATACAAACAGGTTCGCGGCCAGTTGCTGAAAGACACCGTTTACAACCCCGACGGCACGGAAAACAAGGAAGGCATTTCCCGTTTGCGCCAAGCCGGACTGACCGACAAAGAAATCTATGAACGCGTCGCCAAAGGGCAGACGCCGAACGGATACAACTACCACCACTTGTTTCCGCGCGCTTTGACGGGGTCGTTCAAAAACGGTCCCGTTCAATTCGGCGACGAAAAAGTGTCCTCCATTCATGACTGGCGGTGCATGCTGCCCCTGCCCAACGCCACGCGCTGCGATATTCACGGCAATGTTCACAAGGCGATGGAGGAACGCAACGGCGCGTTGCCCGCTCCGGGGAAAAAGACGACCTACGACATCGCCATGCCCCTGTCCGCCAAAGAATACGAGCTGTACAAACAAAACCCCGCGGCGGTCAAAGCCGAATTGCTGATTGTCACGGCGGATTCTTATAAAACAGTCGACCAGCGTTCCAATACGAACACGCTGGCCATAACGGTTGCCAAAATGAAAGCGGCAACCCGCTGACAAGAACAAACGGACGAATCGCTTCGGTTCGTCCGCTTTGCAATTCTTTGCTTTTTTTTCGCTGAAAAACAAGGCATAGTAATATAAACATCAATTTCCAAGGAAAACGTCATGACCGTTAAAATCGCTCCAAGCATCCTTTCCGCCGATTTTTCCAAACTGGGGGCGGAAATCGCCGCTGTTGACAAAGCGGGCGCCGATTACATCCACATCGACGTCATGGACGGCCACTTTGTTCCCAACATCACGTTCGGCGCGCCGGTTGTCAAAGCCGTCCGCCCCGCAACAAAAAAGGTTTTCGACGTTCATTTGATGATTGAACCCGTTTCCTTGTTCATTCCCGACTTTGTCAAAGCGGGCGCGGATTTGATTACCGTTCACGCCGAAGCCGACAAGCACCTTGACCGTCTGCTTCAGCTGATTAAGTCTTTCGGCGTCAAAGCGGGCGTCGCGCTGAACCCGTCCACGCCCGAAAGCGTGATTGAATACGTTTTGGATAAAATCGATTTGGTTTTGATTATGACGGTCAATCCGGGATTCGGCGGTCAAAGCTTTATTCCCGCGCAGCTGGAAAAAATGCGCCGCGTCAAACAAATGATTGGCGACCGCCCGATAGAGTTGGAAGTCGACGGCGGCGTCAATCCCGAAACCGCAAAACTGTGCGCCGACGCGGGGGCAACCGTTCTGGTCGCCGGCAGCGCGGTGTTCAACAACGGGGATTATGCCGAAAACATCCGCCGTTTGAAAGGTTGACTCCATGCAAAAAATCATGATTGTCGAAGATGAAGACGACATCGTAACCCTGCTTCAATACAATTTGGAACGCGAAGGATTCGAGGTTGCCGCCGAAACAAACGGCGGGCGGGCGGTTGACGCCATTGCCGTTCAGCAGCCCGATTTGATTTTACTGGATTGGATGCTGCCCGAAAAAAGCGGAATCGACATCTGCCGCGAAATTCGCGAAAGCAACGATTTGCGCAACATCCCCATTATCATGCTGACCGCCCGCGGCGAAGAAGCCGACAAAATCGAAGGACTGAGCATCGGCGCGGACGATTACATGACAAAACCGTTTTCCGTCCCCGAACTGGTTGCGCGAATCCGCGCTTTGCTGCGCCGCGTCCGGCCGACGGCAACCAAAGGCGTTTTGGAATTTGAAGACGTCAAAATGGATTTGGCGACCTGCCGTGTCACGCGCGGAAACCGCTTTGTTCATTTGGGACCGACGGAATTCCGCCTGCTCCAGTTTTTAATGGAAAAACCGCGCCACGTCTTTCCGCGCGAAGTCCTGCTCAAAGAAGTCTGGGGCGCGGACATTCATGTCGAGCTGCGTACCGTCGACGTGCATATCCGCCGTTTGCGCAAAGCGATGAACGACGGCGGCGAAAAGGATTTAATCCGCACCATCCGCGCAGCGGGATATTCTATCGATTCCAACGTCCCGCCCGAAGAAGCGGAATAACTCTTTTGATGAAAGGATTCACTCATGCTGTCCGATTTTTTCAAAAAAGACGTCACAGCCTATCCGTCGGGCGATAAATCGCTGGGCGACAAATCCCGCTGCGGCGCGTACGACCGCGCTTTGGCCAAAGCGGGAATGTTTGTATGCTCGGTTGCCATGGCGGCATCCTTAACAGGCTGCGGACCGTCACAGGCCAAAATCGACGCGATGAAGGACAAAGCCCCCGAAAAACAGAAAAAAGAACTGATTGCAAAATGCGACAGCGCTTTGCTGGCCAATATTGAAGAATGTTATCAGCTGGGCGGCGGAGCAAAGCCCGAAAGCCATACTTACGCCGTCGGCGTGGCCATTCCGCTGACGTCCGAAAACGGCGACGCGCTGTCCAACGCCGTGCTGAACGGCTATAAAGCCGCCCGCGCCGAAGTTCTGGACACGCTTCCCGAACGCGGGCAGCGCACGGGAATTCACTACGTCGTTTTGGACTATATGAACGCTTGCTCGGCACAAGCCGTCCGCACTCAAACCGATTACGAACCGTGCTGGACAACCGAGGGCATCAAAATGAAACTGACGGAAAAGAAATTCGGCCGTCCCGAGTTTTATCAATCCGTCGCGCAACGGGTCGCAGACAGACAAGCGCAGCAAGCCGCCGTTAAAGCAAAAGCTTTGCAAAACGGCCGATAAGAAAACAGCTTCTGCATAGTGCGGAACAATCAAGTTTATTAACTTTTTATAAAGTTCTTGCTTTAATTGACATATCTTATATACTGATTGGTATGTCTGTTAGGGCATAGGGCCGTCGAAAGCCTTTTAAGAAAAGCGGCATTGATATGATGTCGTCAGATATACCCCTTTTGCAGGGGGGCATCTTCATATTCCCCGACCTAAATCTATCATTGGTCGGGGAGATTTTGACGTATGTTCAAAACCGTTCTGCAGACGGTTTAAAGGTCAAAATGATCATTGCTTTTCTTATGATTTTCGAACTCCCCGACCGCCTTTTCAGGCGGTTAAATTTTGTTCGAAAAAACTAAGGAAAGAAACATGACTAAACTTTTACAAAAAAAAGCCGTTATTACGCTGTTGCCTTGCGTTTTAGCGGCTTGCGGAACGGTTGGGGACGGTCCTGCCAAGTTGGTTGCCAGTGTTAAACAAGGGGATTATCCGACTGCCTTATCCATTGCATCTGCTGAAGATTTTTATGAATCCAATGCCAACAGACTGTTGAAAGCTTTGGATCTCGGCGTGGCCAAGTATTTGAATAATGATTACAAGGGCGCTTTGGCGAATTTTGAACAGGCTAAACAAATCAGTCTGGAATTGCGGACGAAAAGCATCAGCAAAACCGCAGTGGCTCAAGTCGTTGGGGACGGTGTAAAACCGTACGCCGGTGAAAAATACGAAACATCCATGATTCGTTTCTTTATTGCTTTAACGAATTACAAATTGTATTTGCAAGAACCGGAAAACAGCAAATACGCCGATGGTGTTTTCGCCAATGCCAAGGATTGGAACGCGTTTGTCAACAATGCGGAAGAAGTCTATCTGGATATGATGCAAAAATCTTGGACGGCTTCTGTCGACAAAGAAAAAACAGCCAAGCTTTTGTCCAATATGAAAAAAATATTCAAAGACGCCTATTCTCAGCTGCCGTCTTTGAAAAAAGATGGAATTCACGCGAAAGAATTCAACAAATATGTTGACAACGCGTCAGAAATCGAAAAATCGAATACGCTGATTTTGGTCAAACAAGGCTTGATTCAACCCAAAAAAGCGGTTGATGTCGCTTTGCCTCTGCCTGCCGCTGTAACAGGAACGGATTTGTATAAAATGGTTGTCGGCGACGCCGGCATTATGTTCCAATACACAACGATGGACAAGCCCGAATTGGCAAAATACATGACCGTCCAAATTAAAAACGAAGCCGGAAAAACCGTTTTTAACAAGCCGATGGTTCTGATTTCCCCGCTGTCCGAACTGGCGTTCAAACAGTTCAAAGACAGTGAAAAATCCCGTATTGCCACAAAATCAGCCCGATTGGTTGTTAAATACACCGCGGCAATCGCAACGGCAAAAGCCGCATATGATAAAGTTGCAGGAACCGGAGCCCCCGCTTTTGCGGCGAAATCGGCCGCTGTCGCCGCATTTAAAGGCGCAAGCAAACTGATTGCCATGAGCGAATACGCAGATGTGCGTCAATGGGAACTGTTGCCGGCTAACATTTATCAGCAAAATGCCGATTTGAAAGCAGGCAAATACAGTGTCGAATTGAAAAACGGCGATAAAACCGTTTACACCGGCAATTTTGAAGTTCACGCCGATTTGCCGTCACTGATCGATATCTCGATTCCCAATCTGTAAAAAATGCGGCGGACGGCTCAACACCGCCCGCCCTTTCCCTTTTTAACAGGAGAAACAGCATGAAAAAAATTATATCCGCAACGATTCTCACTTTGACTTTATCCGCCTGCGCGGGATTCAAACCCGACTACATCGTCCGTGACGCTTCCGAAAACAGCCGGCCGTCCTGGACGGTTCAAAAGAATGCGTACAAAAGCGATGATTCTGCGAACAAAAAGAAATTCCGCTATTACGTCAACGACGCGGAAAATCCCGATCAGCGTTTGTGTTTGAAGTCGGCAGAAGCCCGCGCAACGCAAAAAGTCGCATCGGAAATCGCTCAAGAAATCGCCAGCCAGTTTAGCGAAAAAGCAAATTCGCACGACGATGAAGCAACCCGCAAAGTCAAAGAAGACTTGGAACAAAACATCAAAGTCAGCCTGCACGGCGTCGCGGTTCAAGGAAAATATTGGGAAAAACGTCAATATTCGCGCGAACTTGGGGCGGAAAAAGACAAAATCGCTTACAAGTGCGATGTCGCCGTCCGCATTTCCAACGAAGCGTTGGCGGAAGCTTTGGAAGCTTATAAAACAAAAACGCTGAATTCTTTGAAAGAATCCGACAAAAAACCGATGAAAGAAGCCATCGATTCCACAATCGGTTTGATTAAAGCGGGATCGCCTTTGGCGGGCGCGGTCGCCGATGCCGTAGTAAACGGAGCTGCGGAATGAAAAATATCGGCAAAATTTTGCTGACATCCGCTTGCGCTTTTTCCTCTTTCGCCGTTCAAGCGAAGGAGGAAAAGCCCGCTTGGATTAACAATCCTTATTCCGTATGCGGAGAGGAACTGTTTTGCGCTGTCGGAACGGGCGAAAATTTGAAGGCCGCAGGAGCCGAAGCCCGTGCAGGCATTGCAAAGATATTCCAAGCGCAGGTTCAATCATCTTATGCTTCGTCAGTCAGCCAAAACAACGATGAAGTTCAGTCATCGGCAAAGCTTTCATTGTCTGAAAACACAAACGTTTTGCTTAAAACGGCCGAAATTAAAGAAACGTTTTCCGATGCAACCGGCATTTACGCTTTGGCGTCTTTGGATAAAAACAAAGCCGCCCGCATTGTCGGTTCCGAAATTGCGGATATTGATTCCAAAATGGAAACCTATCTGCAGGACAACACGGCGGCTTCGGCGCGCAAGGCTGAAAAACTGTATGAAAAACGGCGCGGATTGAACGAATTGATGATTGTTCTGGCCGGCCGCGGTGTTATGGAAACCGTTTCTTACGAAGACGTTTTTAAAAACCGCAAGGAAAAAACAAAAGGCGGCGATATTTGTTTGCAATTCAAAGAAAGTTCGCCCGCAGCCTTTAAAACAACCGTCAAAAATGTTTTGAAAGATGCCGGTTACGCTTTTTCCAACGATTGTTCCGTTCGTCTGATTGCCGATGTCGCCGCGCAAGAAGTTCCTTATAACTTGGGCGGAATGCACAAATACGACTTTACAATATCGCTGAAAGCCCGCGACGTTCTATCCGGAAAACAATCGGATTTGTTTGAAACCGTCTTAACCGAAGTCGGAATGTCTGAAAACCAAGCCTTTCCTCTTGTTTTAAGAGATTTAAAACAGGAATTGGGCGAAGCCGTCGGCGATTTTTCTTTCTAAAACCAAAGGAGTGATTTCTTATGAACAATTTAAAATTGGCTTTTCTTGCATTGCTGTTCGGTTTAACGACAGCGTGCGCATCCATTGATCCGTATCGCAACAGTGCGGAAACCAGCATTGCTACGGCGGGCTGGACGCAACAAGACACATCAATGGCGGCGGACAATATTGTCAATAAATTGGTTAACGGCAAAAAACTGGCGGGATATATTCAGCGCCGTCCAAACCAGGAAACAACTTTGTATTTGGCACAGTTGGAAAATAAAACCGATGAAGCCGATTTGGATGCCGCGCGCGTCGCTTTGAACGCCGCGCTGAAAGACAAGTTGGTTAACGAAGTGGAAGGTTTCAATGTCATTGATCCCGAAAACAAAGCCATTGCCAAAGAATTGGTTCGTCAACGCTCAGGGGCGGTTGATTTGAATGACATCGTCAATGCGGCGAAACAAAGCGGGGCGGACACGCTGATTACAGGAATTATCAGCGGAGATCGCCATGATATCGGCAACAAAACATATCAAGACTATGTCTTTGATGTTCAAGTGTTGGAAGTCAAAACATCCCGCGTTTTATCAACGGCAAACTATAAAGTTTCAAAACAGCAGAAAGCGGCCAAAATTTCATGGTAAGCCGTTGACGGATTAACATCATAAATAAATTGAAAGCCCGCTTTCGGCGGGCTTTTTTCTCATCGAATAAAATTCGTATGCTCCGGCGTTTCGCGTTCGGGCGGTGTGATGCCTGCATTTTCGGCGGCTTGTTTGCACTTCAGCAGATAGGCCATGTTTTTCGCCAAAATCCGCATATTCTGAAGTCCCTCTTTGTCTTGCAGCACTTCGTCGGGCGTATTGCCGTGAACCATGTTCCAGTACCGCCCCGACACAACGGGCATTTCCGAAATTTGAAAGTATTTGTTCAGCTGATCCAACGTCGCCGTCGTTCCCGCCCGTCTGGCGCTGACTACCGCCGCCGCAGGTTTCATACGGAACACTTCGGGCGCGGCGGAATAAAACGCTTTGTCCATAAACGGCACGATAACGCCCGATGCCGATGCGTAATGAACGGGTGAGCCGAACACAAAGCCGTCATATCCGGCCGCTTTGGCAACAAATTCGTTGACTTTATCGACAATCACACATTTGCCCAGTTTTTTGCACGCGCGACAAGCCATGCACGGCATTATCGGCTGCACGCCGATATTGAAAATTTCGGCCTCTATTCCCTCTTTTTCCAGCTGAACGGCAATTTCGTTCAAAGCCGTAAAAGTGCATCCCTTTTCATGCGGAGAGCCGTTAACCAGTAAAATTTTCATCATTGCATCCTTTCCTGAATTTTGCAAAACGGCCGCCTGCGTGGCTTTCGGTAAAGCGGCAAACGCAGCGGCCGCGGCAACGGATTTGACAAATTCACGTCTATCCATGAACACTTTCCTTTCTATGCCGTAAAAACGGTTATTCTGCTGAAAAATAAAATTCAATCCGCCGGTCATTTTGCATATCCAATTTTTCCCACGGACGATAATAAAATCCCGTTAAAGTCGCTCGGCCCGGTTTTCTAACGGTGAACGTATAAATTTTTGTTCCGCCGGCTCCCAGCAAGGTCGTGTTTGGAGCAATATATTCTTCGCGTACATCTGTGAAAAAATCAACCGGTGCGGCAAAAAAACGCCATGAATACCCCGTTGTCGGATTCTCGGACAGCGAAACGGCCACACACTCCCCCATTGCCACATCAATAAAACGTCCGCCGTCCGCTTCGGACAACATCACTTTCGCCGGAACCGAACAAGCCCCCAACAGCAGTAAGCCAAGAAGCAAAAAAATGTGTCGCATTACCACTCTCCTTTTTTTTACTTTAGCACCACAGAGGAGAGAAGAGCAAGAGAGTTCCGCGTCCCTCTTTTCAAGGAGCAAAGGCTTTTGAGAGCAAGCGGCGCGGGGGATAGAGTAACGGAAG
>DJPN01000004.1 GCA_002438565.1 Alphaproteobacteria bacterium UBA6411
AAAAACCGTCCTAATGGACGGCTTTTTTTATTGGAGCGGGCGAAGGGATTTGAACCCTCGACATCAACCTTGGCAAGGTTGCGCTCTACCCCTGAGCTACACCCGCACGCTTCATCGTGAACAAGGGGCAGTATACAGAATTGTTCCGGCTTTGCAATATTTTTTTTCATATTTTTGCATATTTTTTTTATTTACCTATTTTTCAAAGCGTTAGCGGAATGAATTTGTTAAAAAACACCGTTTAAATTTTCCCCATTTTCGGGTATGATACGAAAAATTTTATCGAAAGGAATGTTTATGTCTTTGCTGCTTGACGAAAATATGCTTCCTGCCGCGCCGGCCGCCTCTGCGGCTGTTAAAAACGGTTCAATGCAAACGTTTAAAACCGATGTTGCCGAGGAATCCAAAAAGCGCACCGTTTTAGCCTATTTCACCTCTTCCGCCGTTGAAAAAGACCGCTTTTTCCCGCTGTTGGAAAAATACGTCAATCTGGCGAACGGCAAAGCGGTTCTGGTGCGTTTCGTCGTTGAGGACTGCCAGCCTTTGGCGGCTCAGTTGGGGATTCGCAGCGTCCCGACGACCATGATTTTCGCCAAGGGGGCTTTGGTTGACGGTTTCGCCGGCGAAATTTCCGAATCGCAGCTCAAACAAGTCATGCAGGCTTTAATCGGCAAAGAAGCCCTTTCTTTGGACGAACTGCTGAAAAAAGCCGACGAAACCCTGCAAAACGGCGATGCGGACGCGGCTTTGGGACAGTACGCCGCCGTTTTGGAAAAGGACGAAGCCAACCCCGCCGCTTTTGCGGGAATGATTCGCTGTTTCATCAAACTCAAGCAATTCGACGCCGCGCAAGACATGGCGGACGGATTGGACGCGTCGGTCAAAAGCCCAGAACTGACCGCCGCCAAAGCCGCTTTGAAAATCGCGATTGAAAACCAAAACGCGCCCGCGGTTGACAAAGCCGCCGAAAAACTGAAACAAAACCCCGACGATTTGCAGGCGCGGTTCGATTACGCCGTCGCGCTGTTTGCCGCCGACAACCCCGAAGCCGCCATTGACGAACTGATAACGATATTCAAAACCGACCGCGACTGGAACAACGACGCGGCGCGGCAGGAATTGTTCAAAATCTTTACGTCCTTGGGCAATTCCAATCCGGTTACGGTCGCGGGACGGCGGAAACTGTCGTCTTTGCTGTTTTCGTAAAGGCATAAAAGATGAGCGACAATTTGTTTGATGTAACCATGGTCGAACTGCCGACGATTTTACCCGCTTTGCCGTTTTCGGGATCGTTTCTGTTTCCGGGAACGAAACTGAATCTGCGCATTTACGAAATGCGGTATATCCGATTGGTGTTCAACGCGCTGGCGTCGTCGAGAATCGTCGGCGTCGTTCAGCCCAAAGAACAGGACGGCCCGCTGAGAACGCCCGCGCTGTACCATGTCGGATGTGCGGGACGGATTTCCAGCTTTACCGAAGCCGACAACGTTTTGCTGATTACTTTGACGGGAATTTCGCGTTTTAACGTCGTGCGGGAAATCGAACATGCGAATTTAACCTACCGCAACGTCGAAGTCGACTTCAAACCGTTCGCGGACGATTTCGCGCTTAAAAAATTCAAGTTTGACAAGCGGCGGCTGTACGCGGCTTTGGACAGATATGCGTATTCCAACAATCTGGACTTTAATTCGTCGGGATTGAAGCAAATTCCCGATGAACAGGTTTTAATGACGCTGGCAGGCCTTTTGCCGTTTTCCGCAGCGGAAAAGGAAGCTTTACTGGAAGCCGTCACGCCCGACAAATTTTTTGACACGTTGGTGCTGCTGCTGGAAATGGATGCGTCGGCGATAAACAATTAAACGGATGAATTGATGAACAGCAAACCCCTGCTTCCGCCTGCAGTCAAGGCGTTTTTCCACCAAACCGCCATTCGTTGCGCGGGGATTGCCGTTATTGCGGCGGGTGTTGCCGTCGCGGCCGCGCTGGCGACTTACCGGATAAGCGATCCTTCTTTCAACACCGCGACGGGAAACAGTCCGCACAACGTGTTGGGATACTTCGGGTCGTATTTGTCGGATACGCTGTGGCAGTACTTCGGCTTCGGCGCGCTGTTGTTCCCGATTGCGCTGGTTGCTTGGGGTGTTATCGTCATTCGCTTAAAATGGCACAAATTCCAAATATTGCGCGTTTTGTGCTTTGTTCCTGCGCTGCTGCTGATTCTGATAATGCTGTCCGCCTTGCCTTTTGCGGCGGGATGGCCCGTTTACGCGGGCGCGGGCGGCGCGGTGATGCCGGCGTTTTACAATCCCGTAATCGCCTTGTTGAAAAAAGCGTACTTTCCGTACCCCGCTTTTGTCATTCAGCCCGTTGTGTTCGTTGCGGCCGTTTTCGGTTTGGCGGCGACTTTGGGAATTCCGTTCTGGCTGCTGAAACGGTGGTTTTCCGCCTTGAAAGCGGGCGTACAGCGGCTGGTTGCGTTGATAACGCGGCGCGGAAAAGAACAAGCGGAAACGGACGAACACGATTTGCCCGATGAAATCCCCGAAAGCCTGTTTACACAACAGGGCGATTTGGATTTGGGCGAAACGCCGCAGCCCGAAAAGAAAACCGCCCCCAAACCGTCGCCGCTGAAATCCATCAAAGAACAGCGCGACTACCAAAAACAGGATTTCCATTTGCCGAAGCTGGACTTTTTGGCAAAACCCAAGGCCGACAAGGAACCCGTGATGACCAAGGAAGCCATGGAAGCCCGCGCCCGTCAGCTGGAAACGGTTTTGGAGGAATACGGCGTCAAAGGCAAAATCGTCAATGTTCGTCCCGGTCCTGTCGTAACTTTGTTTGAACTGGAACCCGCTCCGGGAATCAAAACGACGCGCGTGATTAACCTTGCCGACGACATCGCGCGGTCGATGAGTGCGCTGTCCGTGCGCATCGCCGTCGTGCCGGGGGAAAGCGTCATCGGCATCGAAATGCCCAACGAAAAACGCGCCGACGTGTACTTGAAAGAACTGCTGGCAACCGACGAATTCAAAAAGTCGGAAAAACCGTTGACTTTGGCTTTGGGCAAAGACATCGGCGGCAAACCGACCTTTACGGATTTGGCGAAAATGCCGCATCTGCTGGTCGCGGGAACGACAGGTTCGGGCAAATCCGTTGCGATTAACACAATGATTTTGTCGCTGCTGTACCGTTTGACGCCCGAACAGGTGCGCTTTATCATGATTGACCCCAAGATGCTGGAACTGTCCGTTTACAACGGAATTCCGCATTTGCTGACACCCGTTGTGACCGATCCGAAAAAAGCGGTTCTGGCTCTGAACTGGGCGGTGCGGGAAATGGACGACCGCTATCAGCTGATGAGCCAAATCGGCGTGCGCAACATTGACGGCTACAACGCCAAAGTCAAGGAAATGCTGGCGTCCAAGGAACCGATGACGCGCACCGTTTTGACGGGATACGACGACGGCGTTCCCGTGTACGAAGAACAGCCGCTGAATCTGCGTCCGTTCCCGTATATTGTCGTGATTGTTGACGAAATGGCGGATTTGATGCTGACGGCGGGCAAAGACGTTGAAGTCGCCATTCAGCGCATTGCGCAAAAGGCGCGCGCGGCGGGCATCCATTTGATTATGGCGACGCAAAGACCGTCCGTGGACGTCATTACCGGCACGATTAAAGCAAACTTCCCCGAACGCATCAGTTTCCGCGTTACGACCAAAATCGACAGCCGCACGATTTTGGGCGAACAAGGCGCGGAACAGCTGCTGGGACGCGGCGATATGCTGTATCTGGCGCAGGGACAGCGGGCAAAACGTCTGCACGGCCCGTTTGTCAGCGATGCGGAAGTCGAAGCGATTACGGCGCATTTGCGGCTGCAGGGAACGCCTCAATACGAACAGGCGGTAACCGAAGAACCGCCCGAAGCCGTCGGAACGGCGAACGGAGCGGGCGCGGGCGTTTCGGCGGACGACGACGCGAACAGCCTGTACGACAAAGCCGTGGCGATTGTTTTGCGCGACAGAAAACCGACGACCAGCTATATTCAGCGGCAGTTGCGAATCGGCTACAACCGCGCGGCGGATTTAATCGACCAAATGGAACGCGAAGGCGTCGTTTCAGCCCCGAACGTCGCGGGAAAACGCGAAATTCTGGTTCCCGAACACAATTAAAGGAAAAGCCATGTTCAAAAAAGTATGCTTCTGTCTGATTTTGACTTTGTTTGCCCTTCCGGCACAGGCGCAACCGCTGACGGAAAGCCAAAAACAAACCGTCAAAGCGGTTGAAAATTACTTTAACGGCGTTCGGTCGATTAAAAGCGGCTTTTATCAAGTCGCGCAGAACGGCGCAACGGCGGAAGGGACTTTTTTAATGAAAAAGCCCAACAAAATGCGGTTGGAATATGCGACTCAGCCCGTCGAAATCGTCGCTGACGGCTATTATCTGATTTTCCACGATAAAAAGCTGGGACAGGTAACGTATTTGGATTTGGACGACAACCCCGCGTCTTTGATTATGAAGGACAATCTGTCTTTTGACAAGGAACGGCTGACGGTCGAAAACGTCGACCGTGAAAACGGATTCGTCAGTCTGACCGTTTTCCGCCGGGATCAGCCGCAAGCGGGAAAAATCACGCTAGTTTTCAAAGACAAGCCTTTGACGCTGAAACAGTGGCGCGTAACGGACGCTCAAGGCCTCACCACATTGGTTACGCTGAACGACACGGAATTCAACGCGCCCGTGGACGACGCGCCGTTTAAATTCAAAGACCCGTACCGCAAACGTCCGGGGGATATGTAACGCTCACCCGAACAGGCCGTTCAGCCAATTCAGCACATCGTCGCCCGCCCCGAAATCATGCAGGTCGATATGATGCCCGTCGGGATAGATTTTAATCGTTTTGCTGCTTGATTTTGCCGTCTGCATCATTTTGTACGCGTGCAAAACAGGAACGGTTTTGTCCTTCGCCCCGTGCAGTATCAGCAGCGGCGCAGTTAAAGAAGCAATCCGTTTTTGGGAATTATAAGTATCTTTAATCAGCAGTTTGACGGGCAAAAACCAATAGCGGTGCTGCGCCGCGGCCGTCATGGACGTAAAGCCGCATTCCTGCACCAAAGCAGCGGGCGGGAATTTTTCCGCCAGCGCGTTCGCCACGCCCGTTCCCATGGACATCCCGTAATATACAACGGGGTTTTCGGGCGTTGTTTCACGAACAAAACGCAAAGCGGCTTCGGCGTCCTGTATCAAGCCCTGTTCCGACGGCGCGCCCGCATTGCCGCCAAAGCCGCGGTATTCGGGCATCAAAACGCCGTATCCCGCATCGGCCAGAGGAACAAGCTTGTGCATCGCATCGGCGACTATGCCCGTATTGCCGTGAAAGTATATGACGGTTGGTTTTCCGTTTTCGGGAGCTTTGTAGGCGGCTTTCAGCGTCAAACCGTCGGCTGTGTGCAGTTCGACGATTTCATGTGCAAAGGCCTCGTTTTGGTGCGGTGTGTACAATCGGGTTTCGGGATGATACATCAGCTTGCGCTGATTGACGGCGACCCACAACAACGCAAAGCCGTATAAAACGGCCGCCCCCAAAACGATTTTCATTTCTTCCCCCGCGTATAGCATTTGAATCCGTACGCCCGAATATTTTCATTGGATACGATTTCCGGCGGACGGCCGACGGGAACCAAATCAAGCGCGGCTTTTTCATACGTCATTCTGAAAGCGGGACCTTCGCAGATATTCAGCATGGCTTTGCGCGCCAAACGGCGGTTGTCGTTCGCATCGCCGCCGAACAGACGGATTTTGATTTGATGCAGTCCGTCGACATCGGGAGGCAACGTATCGATTGCGGCTTGAACGCCGTTGATTTCATCCCAAGAGCGGTGCGCCTTGCTCCACTTTTGCTGTTCGGTTTGCAGAAAGTCGTACACCGGCTTTTCGGCTTCCTTGCGGCAGCGGAAACGGATGCCGATTGACAAATCGGCGTTTTGATAAAAATACCTGTCCAACGTGCGCAGTCCCGCATCCTGCGGCGCGACCTGCGCGACAAAGTTTTGCGCCCCGCATTGTTTTGTCATCATTTCAAACGCGACCTGTTCTGCGGCATCAATATAACCCGACGCCAAAGACGGCGCGTTTTCGCGATGCGGCGTCAAACGCAAACCGTACCAGCCGCCGTTTTGAAAACGGTTGACGCGCACGTCGAAACCTCGCGCGGGATGCCAGTCGTTGACGCCCGCTTCCCAATATTTGTATTGACGGTACAGTTCGGGGTCGGTTTCCGACCACGGCTCGACACACCCGAAGAGCATAACCGCCAAACACAAATTAAGGAGCGTCTTCATTGCCTTTAATCCTTGCGGCAAGGGAAGCTTCCAAAAACAAATCGATGTCGCCGTCCAAAACGCCTTTGGTGTCCGACGTTTCAACCTCGGTGCGCAAATCCTTGACCATTTGATACGGCTGCAGAACATAGGAACGAATCTGATGCCCCCAGCCGATGTCGGCTTTGGCGTCTTCCTGACTTTGGATTTTTTCCTCTTTTTTCTTCAGTTCGATTTCGTACAAGCGCGCGCGCAGCATCGACCACGCCACATCTTTGTTTTGGAACTGCGACCGCTGAGTCTGGCACGACACGACGACGCCCGTCGGAATGTGCGTGATGCGCACGGCGGATTCCGTTTTGTTGACGTGCTGTCCGCCCGCGCCCGAAGAACGGTAGGTGTCGATTTTGCAGTCCGCGGGGTTGATGTCGATTTTGATGCTGTCGTCAATCACGGGGTACACCCACACCGAACTGAAGCTGGTGTGACGGCGCGCGTTCGCGTCGTACGGCGAAATGCGCACCAAGCGGTGCACGCCGCTTTCCGTTTTCAGCCAGCCGTAAGCGTTATGTCCCGAAATTTTGATAATCGAGGATTTGATGCCCGCTTCTTCGCCTTCGCTGGCTTCCAGATATTCGACCTTGAAGTCGTGTTTTTCCGCCCAGCGCATGTACATGCGCAACAGCATTTCCGACCAGTCCTGCGCTTCCGTTCCGCCCGCGCCCGCGTGAATTTCCAAATAGGTGTCGTTGGAATCCGCTTCGCCCGACAAAAGCGCGTTCAGCGTCTGCTTTTGCGCCTGTTTCTGCAAATCGGCAAGCGACGCTTCGGCTTCGGCGACGATTTCGTCGTCACCTTCGGCTTCGCCCAGTTCAATCAAGTCTTCGGCGTCCTTGACGCCCTGTTCCAAATCACGGCAGCCCTTGACGGAATCTTCCAGATAAGTGCGCTCCGCCATCAGCTTTTGCGCCTGTTCGGGATTGTTCCACAAATTGGCATCCGCCGTCAGCGAATTGATTTCCTCCAACCGGTACAACGCGTTGTCCCAGTCAAAGATGCCTCCTCAGCAGTTCTAGCGACTGCTTGATGTCTTGGATGAGAGTAGCCGTTTCAGCTTTCATTAAGAACTCCTTTTGTTAGAATACACTGCCGATGTCGGGCATATTGTCGTCGATTTCTTCGGTCTGGCGCATGCGGTTATGCATTTGTTCCGTTTTATCCGCCGTGTCATCGTCGGTTTGCGCCGCTTCTTCGTCCGAACCGTCCAAATAGCCTTTGATTTTACCCCGCCAGTCTTCGCCGATTTTAAAAGCCTCCAACACGACATCCCGATCTTTGGGTGAAGCGGGCTTGCCCGTTTTATGATTGACGCGCACAAAACGGATGCCCGCAGGAACACGGAACGGAATACGCGGTTCGTCCTTTAGCGCCGTATCCACGAATTGTTTGAAAATCGGGGAAGCGACCGTCCCGCCCAAGTCATGTTTGCCCAATGTGCGCGGATCGTCAAAGCCGACAAAAACAACCATGACAAGATCGGGCGTCACACCCACGAACCATGCGTCCAGCGAATTGTTCGACGTTCCCGTTTTCGCCGCAAACGTCCGTCCCAGACGGCGCAAATTCGACGCGCTGCCGCCGGGGGCGAGAACGCCCGTCATAATGTTGATGATTTGATACGCGCTGCGCGGGTCTTCGATTTGTTCGCGAATGTCGGGAATCTTCGGCGCGGGCTGTCCGTCCCACATCGCATCGCGGCAGTTGTCGCACGGCCGTGTGTCAGAATTATACACCGTCGCCCCCGTTCTGTCTTGAATACGGTCAATCAGCACGGGTTCGATTTTCTTGCCCCCGTTGACCAGCATGCCGTAAGCGGCAGCCAGCCGCAAAACCGTCGTTTCGCCCGATCCGATGGCAACGGACATCTGATTGGGCAAATCGTCCGAAATGCCGAATTTTTTGGCGTATTCGACCACTTTGTCAATCCCGACGGCGCGCGCCAGACGAATCGTAATCAAGTTGCGGGATTTTTCGATTCCCATACGCAAAGTCGTCGGCCCGTAAAATCGCTTGGACACGTTTTTGGGCTTCCATTTACCCATGCCGTTTCCCTGTTCCATGACAAACGGCGCGTCCAAAACCAGCGTTGACGGCGTAAAATCCTCATCCAGAGCCGCCAGATACACGAACGGCTTAAAGCTGGACCCCGGCTGGCGCTTCGCCTGCACGGCGCGGTTGAACTGCGACCGTTTGAACGAAAAACCGCCGACCATCGCCAAAACACGCCCCGTGTGCGGGTCAAGAACGACCATCGCGCCTTCGACTTCGGGAATTTGGCGCAAAGTGTAAGTGTTTTCGGGATACGGCACGCGCTTTGCGCCGAATTTGACGGGTTCAACCCAAACCACATCGCCCGTTTTCAAAACTTCGGACGGCGTGTTGATTTCGGGCCCCAGCGTCTGATCGGGCATGTTCTTTCGCGCCCATTTCAATTCCGCCAAAGGAATCGTCCCCGTCGTTTTGTCGGCCAGTCCGATTTCCGCGGCTTCGTCGGTAACGTTTGTTACAATCGCCGTTTTCCATGTTTCCGGAACGTAAGACACGGCGGGAACGGCTTTCAAAGGTTCCAGCCATTTCGGATCCGGCTGAGGCGTTTCCTCCTCGAACAATTCGGCGTCTTCTTCCGTTTGCTCAACAGGTTCGACATCGGGAATCGCGTCCAAATCGATATGGGTAATCGGTGTGCGAAAACCGTGGCGGCGGTCGTAATTCAGCAGTCCTTGACGCAAAGCGTCCGCCGCGTATTTCTGTTTTTCCGGGTCAAGCGTCGTTCTGACGGCCAAACCGCCTTTGTAAAGAATGTCTTCGCCGTATTTGGAAACCAAATCCCGACGGATTTCTTCGGCGAAATATTCGCCGTCCGTCGCCGTTTCGCCCTTTTCCCGCTTGGCAAGGGTAATCGGTTCGCGGGATGCTTCCACGGCCTGTTCTTCGGTGATATAGCCGTCCTCCGCCATGCGGGACAGCACCCAGTTGCGGCGCGCGACCGCTTCGTCATAACGTTTATCGGGATCGTAGTTGTTCGGCCCTTTGGGCAAAGCCGCCAGAAACGCGTCTTCGGCAATCGTCAGTTCGTCCAGCGATTTGTCAAAGTAATTCAGAGCCGCCGCCGCAACGCCGTAGGAATAATGCCCCAGATAAATCTGGTTCAAGTACAATTCCATAATGTATTCTTTGGTGAACGCGCGTTCAATGCGGATGGCCAGAATGGCTTCCTTGATTTTACGCTCGAAAGACGCTTCGTTCGTCAGCAAAAAGTTTTTGGCGACCTGCTGGGTAATGGTTGACGCGCCGATCATGCGCCGCCCGCGCCCGATGTTGCGGATGTTTTGAAACACCGCGCGGGTGATGCCCATGAAATCCACGCCGCCGTGCGTGAAAAACTTTTTGTCTTCGGCGGAAATGAACGCTTGAATCAATTTCGGCGGAATGGCTTCGTACGGAACGAACACGCGCTTTTCGGACGCGTATTCCGCCAGCAGCTTGCCGTCCGCGGCGTACAGGCGGCTGGTAATCGGCGGTTCGTAAGTCGCCAGCTGACGGTAGTCGTCAACACTTCGGCCGTAATGGGAAAAAATCAGCAGCAACGCGATAAGCCCCATAATCGCAATCAGCATGGCGTAGCTGAGCAAAGTTGAAAAAATCTTGGACATGTCGCATTACCCTTTAATTGAAGTTCGCCTTGTGTTTTTCGGCAAAGTAGCCGTCAATCGCGCGAACGGCGGCTCTTGCCAGTTTTTCACGATACGGCGCCTGACGCAACAATCTTTCCTCTTCGGCATTGGAAAGGTAGCCCATTTCGATTAAAACGGACGGCACGTCGGGCGATTTCAGCACCGCAAATCCCGCAAAACGGTGGGAATTGGGCAGCACTTTGATTTCCTTGCGGATTTCACCCATCAGCTTTTCGGCGAAAAACGACGAACGGTTGTTGGTTTCGCGCCGCGCCAAATCAATCAGAATGTCTGTTACTTCCTGCGTTTCGTTTGATAAATCGATTCCCGCTATCAAGTCAACCTTGTTTTCTTTTTCCGCCAATTTTTCCGCCTCTTTGTCGGATGCCTTTTCAGACAAAGTATAGACGGACAAACCGCGGGTTTGCGGTTTTTTAATGCTGTCCGCGTGAATCGAAATGAACAAATCCGCGTTGACCGACCGCGCAAACCGCCGTCTGGCGTACAAAGCGATGAAAATATCGGTTTCGCGGGTCAGCTTCACGCGGTAGCGTCCCGTTTTTTCCAGCAAAGCGCGCAGCTGTTTGACCATGGCAAGCGTCAGATGCTTTTCATACACCCCCGAAACGCCGATGGCGCCGGGGTCTTTGCCGCCGTGTCCGGGGTCAAGCACGATAAGCGGTTTGACCTTGGGCTGTTCGTCGGATTTCTGCACGGGCTTTTGTTCCGAAACCGAATTGTCGTACCATTCCGCGCTGACCTGTTTCAGCGGCTGGGCGCGCAACAGCTCCAAATCGACGACCAGCCGCCATTTGAATCCGCTTTGCGGGGCAAGAACAAACGACTTTTTAATCACGGCATCCCGCGCGGTTTCCAAAACGATGCGCGCCGCATTGCCGTTTTTGCCGAAACGCACGTTTTTCAAATAAGCCGGCAAAGCGCCGATGCTTTTTTCGGAAACGCCGTTCACCGTGCCGGGCAAATCAATGACGACGCGGGACGGGTTTTGCAGGGGGAAAATTTTAAAATCGGATTTTTCAGTCAAATCGATAACGATGCGCGCCGCCGATTCGCCTTGACTGCCGAATCGGACGCCCGCCGTCTGCCCCGCTTGGCAAAACGGACAAAACCACAGGAAAACAAAGGCTCCCATGGTCAAAGCGCGCGTCAATTTCCGTATCCAAACAGTCATACCGATTCGTGTTTTTTCAAAAAATTTAGTATACCCTAACAAAATATGATTGTTCTTTGGTTAAGAGATGGTTATTCTATCCGCGCTGAAAGTCAATTTTTTTATTGCGCCTCCTGCGGCAACAGGGCTGCACGGCACGGCGGCAAAACGATAAAAGCAGCGTTTTAAACAGTTTTTTCGGGCAACCGAAGCGCGTCGGAAGGGATTTTTTTAAAGTGCGTCAGTTTTCAAATCCGAATTTGAAACAAACGATTGCCCCGCTTTTTGCGCTCGGTATGACCGGCTTGGCATCTATCATGTCGGCGGGTATGCTTTACGCCGACAACCGGAGAATCGAATTTAATGACAAAAAAAATGCTAATAGACGCGACCCATGTCGAAGAAACGCGGGTCGTTATCGTTGATGGAACAAAGCTTGACGAACTGGATATCGAAACATCAACAAAAAAACAGCTGAAAGGCAACATTTATCTGGCGAAAGTCGCGCGCGTCGAACCGTCTTTGCAGGCCGCTTTTGTTGATTACGGCGGCAACCGCCACGGCTTTTTGGCGTTCAACGAAATCCACCCCGACTATTACCAAATCCCCGTCGCCGACCGCGAAGCGCTGAAAGAAGCGCTGATGCAGGAAGACAAGGACGACGACCGCGACGATGAACACGAATCGGCAGAAAGTGACGAATCCGACGAACGCACCGTTGAAACCGTCAGCGAAAACGAAGCCGACGAAGTCGCCGCCCGCCGCTTCAAACAAATCAAAAAATACAAGATTCAAGAGGTCATCCACCGCGGGCAGGTTTTGCTGGTGCAGGTGATTAAGGAAGAGCGCGGCAACAAAGGCGCGGCTTTGACGACGTATCTGTCTTTGGCGGGACGTTATTGCGTTTTGATGCCGAACAACGCGCGCGGCGGCGGCGTGTCGCGCAAAATCACCAATGCGGCGGACAGAAAGCGGCTGAAAGGCATTGTCGCGAAACTGCCTTTGCCGACGGGCATGTCCGTCATCGTCCGCACGGCGGGCAAGGAACGCACCAGCTTGGAAATCAAGCGCGATTACGATTACTTGATTAAAACGTGGGTGCAGATTCGCGACACGACCATGGAATCGTCCGCCCCCGCTTTGATTCACGAAGAGGGCAATCTGATTAAGCGCGCCCTGCGCGACATGTACACCCGAGACATCGAGGAAATCCTCATCGAAGGCGAAGCCGAATACAAAATGGCGCGCGACTTTATGAAAATGCTGACCCCCAGCCACGCCAAAAAAGTCAAGCTGTACAAGGATGAAACAATCCCGCTGTTTTTCCGCTATCAAGTCGAATCTCAGCTGGAAGCTTTGCACAGCAACATCGTTCAGCTGAAATCGGGGGCGTATCTGGTCATGGACCAGACCGAAGCTTTGGTGGCGATTGACGTGAACTCCGGCCGCGCGACCAAAGAACGCAACATCGAGGAAACCGCGCTGAAAACCAATCTGGAAGCCGCAGACGAAATCGCGCGCCAGCTGCGTTTGCGCGATATGGCGGGACTGGTCGTCATCGACTTTATCGATATGGAGGAAGCCCGCAACAACCACGCCATTGAACGCCGCATGAAAGAAGCGCTGAAACGCGATCGCGCGCGCGTTCAAATGGGACGCATCACGGGATTCGGACTGATGGAGCTGTCGCGTCAGCGCCTGCATTCCAGCTTTATCGAAACCAGCTATTCGGTTTGCCCGCACTGCCGCGGCAAAGGGATGATTCGCTCGACCCAATCCGCATCGATTCACACGCTCCATGTGCTGGAGGAAGAAAGCATGAAGCTGCGTTTCAGCGAACTGCACATGACGGTTCCGCCCGAAACGGCTTTGTATGTTTTGAACTACAAGCGGCGTGATTTGAACGCGATTGAAACAATGTACAACGTCAAAATCTTCTTGGAAGCCGACGCGTCTTTGGTGTTCCCGACGGATTACCGCATGGAACGCGTCGTGCGCGAGGAAGACGTCGCCGCCGCCGTTGCGGAAACCGCCGACGAACAGCCCGCGGAACAAACGGAACAGGCCGAAAAATCGGACAAAAAAGACCGGCGCGGACGCCGCGGACGCAACCGCCGCGAACGTCAGCCAGCCGTTGAAATGCCCGAACAGCCCGAAGATCCGCAGGATGACGCCATTATCAAAGAAGACGTCATCGCCGAAGAAGACTATACGGGCGAGGATGTCATCAAAGCTGACGATATGTTTGAAGAGGGCTTGAAGCACGAGGAAAAGGAAGACAACGCCGACAGTGAAAACAACAGCCGCCGCCGTCGCCGTTTCCCGCGCCGCGACCGCCGTTTCGGACGCAAGCACCGCTTTAACAACGACGAAAACCGCGAACAGGCGCAAAACGACAACGCCGAAGCGCCTCAGCCCGCGGAAGAAACGCACGAAGAAGCAGGCGAACAGCCGCAGGAACAAGGCGAGAGTGAAAAGCAGAACAGACCCCGCCGCCGCCGCTATCCGAACCGCCGCCGTCATCATCCGAAACAGGACGGTCAGCCGTCGGAACAGCAGGACAACGGCAACGACGCCGCGGAATGACATAAAGTTCTGTTGATTTTACGAAAAAGCCCGCAGTTTTGCGGGCTTTTTTCATTTTTCCCCTTTATCCCTTTCTTATTTTTTGCTATATTAAAGCTGTTATAGAATGTACTTGTTTTCCGCAGGGAGAATTCCTATGAAACAATTTTTAATCTTTATGGCAGCGGTGTTCGCAT
>DJPN01000034.1 GCA_002438565.1 Alphaproteobacteria bacterium UBA6411
CGTTCACGGCCGGCAAATACGCGGTAACACCCGAAGCGAAAGCGGCGCTGACGTATGACTTGGCGCGCCCAAACGAAGACCGCACGGTAACGCTGCCCGACGGATCGAGCTATGTCGCCGCGGGCGAAAAGCTGAACCGCTTGGGCTTTGAAATTGGAGCGAAAGCCGCCGTCCGCCTGACAAACGCGGTCGAAGTGTCGCTTTCCTACGACGGCGCGTTCAAAGAACACTACCAAGATCACACCGGCTTGATGAACCTTAAACTCTCCTTCTGACACTTATGAAAAAGCCCCGAAAATTCGGGGCTTTTTTCCTTAATCTTATCGCTTTTCCAGATACGCCATCGGATCGACGGCTTTTGTCCCGCGGCGGATTTCAAAGTGCAGTTGCGGTTCTTTGGCGTTGCCCGTTTTGCCCGCTTTCGCCATCGGCTGACCGCGTTTGACGGTGTCGCCGCGTTTGACCAAAAATTCCTTGTTATGCGCGTATGCGGTAATCCAGCCGTCGGCGTGTTTGACCAGCAGCAGATTGCCGAAACCTTTCAGTTCGTTGCCCGCATAAGCGACAACACCGTTTTCGGCGGCGCGGACGAAAGTGCCCTCGGCAACTTTGATATTGATGCCGTCATTATGGCGCCCTCCCCCCGCCGAACCGAATTTGTTCATGACCGTTCCGTTGACCGGCCACGCAAATTTGGCTTTGGCGCGTTCGGGCGGAGTCGGCAGACGCGCCGCTGTTTTTCGGGTTGTCCGTTTGTTTGATTTGGCGGATTTCGACGACGTTTTTTGAACCGATTTCCGCGTTGCCGTTTTGGCCGAAGTATTTTTCAACGCCACCCAATGTTCCGTCGGTTCGACAACAGACCCGGGAAGCTTTAAAATCTGTCCCAAATAAATCGAATACGGCGCGTACAGATTGTTTGTGCGGGTCAGCACGCTCATATCCACGTTATAGCGGCGGGAAATGCTGTAAATCGTGTCGCCCTTTTGCACAATGTGAACGGACGGCGCGGGCAAACGAAGACGCGCCCCTTTGGACAGGATGAACGGCGGTTTGAGGTTGTTGACCTCAATCATTGAACGGATGGGAACGTTGTAGCGGCGGGACAGCGAATAAACCGTATCGCCCTTGTGCACTGTAACATAGGACGGCGACAGGCTTTGAACACGGTACTGTTCGCGATAATAGGGTGAATTTTGCGCCTTGACGCGGGGATAATCCCCGCCGTGATTCAGCGCAACCCCAGAACACCCCGTCAAAGCGGCGGCTAGCGCGGCAATCCCGACAATCCTTTTAAAGCTCAGTTCCATTTTGAAGCACCGTTTTTCAAACCGTATCAGAATAGCCGTAAAAGGTTTAGAAATTTTTAATCTTGGTTTTCAAAGGAAAATCGGCTAAAATCCGCCCGTTTCTTGATGAAAGGAAGCGCTATGGCCACGTCGCCCGAAACCGTTTACGCCAAAGATTACCGAAAGCCCGCCTATCAAATCGATCGCGTCGATATGACGTTTGAATTGGGCGTTGAACGAACAAAAGCAACCGCCGTCATGCGCGTTCGCCGCGAACCCGACACGGCGGCGGGAACGCCTTTGTTTTTGGACGGCGATGAATTGACGCTGCAAAGCGTCGCGATTGACGGCGGAATTTTGTCTGGAAGCGAATACGCGCTGTCCGACAAAGGCATGACGATTTTCAATCCGCCCGAAAGTTTTACATTGACAGTCAAAACGATGATCAATCCTGCGGCGAATACAAAGCTGCAGGGGCTTTATGCGTCGGACGGCATCCTGTGCACCAAATGCGAAACGCACGGTTTCCGCCGCATTACCTATTTTCTTGACCGTCCCGACGTTATGCCCGTTTGGCGCACAACGCTGATTGCCGACAAAGAGGTCTTTCCGACTCTGGTGTCAAACGGCAACAAGGAATCCGCCGAAGATTTGCCCGGCGGACAGCACAAAGCGGTCTTTTTCGACCCCGTTCCGAAAGCGTGCTATCTGTACGCAGTTGTCGCGGGCAATCTGGACAGGCGGCGGGACAGCTTTACAACCCGTTCCGGGCGCAAGGTCGAATTGAACGTCTTTGTCGAATCGGGCAAAGGCGATATGACCGCTTACGCCCTTGAATCCCTGAAGCGTGCGATGAAGTGGGACGAAGACACGTTCGGCCGCGAATACGACCATGACGTTTTCAACATCGTCGCGGTATCGAATTTCAACTCTGGCGCGTGCGAGAACACGTCGCTGAACATCTTTAACGACAAATATGTGCTTGCCTATCCCGCCAAAGCGACGGACGCCGATTACGCCAATATCGAAGGCGTCATCGCGCACGAGTATTTTCACAACTGGTCGGGCAACCGCGTTACTTTGCGCGACTGGTTCGATTTGACGCTGAAAGAGGGCTTGACCGTCTACCGCGATCAAGAATTTTCATCGGACATGCGGTCGCGCGCCGTCAAGCGAATAGAAGATGCCGCCGCTTTGCGCGCGTTCCAGTTCCCGCAGGACGCAAGCCCCCTCGCCCATCCGATACGTCCCGATTCCTATATTTCCGTGCGTTCGCTTTACACCACGACCGTTTACGACAAAGGCGCGGAGGTCATCCGCATGATGGCGCGCATGGCGGGCAAGGACAAATTCCGCAAAGGCATGGATTTGTACTTTGAACGCAACGACGGCCAAGCGGTGACATGCCACGATTTTGTAACGGCGATTGCCGACGGCGCGGAATTGGATTTAAAACAGTTCGAGGATACCTGGTATCACCAATCGGGAACCCCGACCGTTACGGCTTCGGGCGTTTATGACGCGGAAAACAAAACATATGCGCTGACTTTGCGGCAATCAACGCCGGCGACGCCGAACCGGCCCGAAAAACAGCCGTTTGTCATTCCTTTGCAAATCGGACTGCTGGATAAGAACGGTCATGACATGGCGGACAAACTGGTTGTTTTAAACAAAGCCGAACAGACATTCCTCTTTGACAACATTGCGCAAGCTCCTGTTTTGTCGGGCAACCGCGGCTTTACCGCGCCGATTTGGTTCAAAACCGGCTGCACGCTTGAACAGCGCGCTTTGCTGATGGCCAAAGATTCAGATTTGTTCAACCGCTGGGACGCGGGACAGCAGTTCGCGACCGACATTCTGCTGTCTTTGGTCAAGGACGAAAACGCCCCGATTCCGCCCGCTTTTATCGAAGCGCTAAGAGGGTATTTGACCGACAAAACGCTGGACAAAGCCTTTATCGCCAAAGCGTTCATCCTGCCGTCCGAACGGATGCTTGCGGAACAAACGGAGTTCGTCGACGTCGACGCGATTCACCGCGCGCGCGAAACATTGCGCCGTCATATCGCCACAGAATTGAAAGCCGAGTTGCTTGACGCTTATGCTTCAAACAAAACAACGGGAATTTATGTTCCGAACGCGGCGGATTCTGGAAAACGCGCCATCAAAAACACGGCTTTGACGTATTTGAGCCTGCTTGACGATTCTTTGGCGCAAAAGCAGTATTACGAGGCGGCACAAATGACCGACAAAGACGCCGCCGTCCGCGTTTTCGCGGGCAAGGACACTTCGCAGGCCAAAGCGATTATGAATGACTTTTACCAAACATACAAAAAGGACTCTCTGGTCGTCGACAAATGGCTGACGATGCAGGCGACGGCGAACGAAAATTCGCTTGCCGTTGTAAAGAAACTGCTGCATCACGAGGCTTTTTCGCTGACCAATCCGAACAAAGTCCGCGCTTTAATCGGGGCGTTTGCCGCCAATCCGACAGCTTTGCACAAAGCGGACGGATCGGGCTACGACTTTATCGTCGAACAAACGCTTGCCGTCGATAAAATCAATCCGCAAATCGCGGCGACAATCCCCGTCGCTTTGGGCAAGTGGAAAAAATTCGACGCCAAACGGCAATCAATGATGAAAGCCGCTTTGACCCGTATTATGAACACGCCGGATTTGTCGCCGAACACTTATGAAATCGTATCAAAGTCACTGAACCAATGAATAAAACCGTTTTAACAGGAATTGTCTGCTTTATGGCGGGGGCGGCGTTTTCAGCCCTTGCCCCGCGCGAACATCAACCGCTTCCCCTTGAAACCAAACTGACCTCTCAAGGGCGTGAAAGCCTGCGCACACTGGAACAACGGCTGAACGCGCTTGATTACGCCGATGTTTTGGCGGAACAAACGAAAATCCTGCAAGCGTTGGCAGAAAAACGTCCCGCCGTCGACCAAGCCGAATCTTACATCACCGCCCTGCAGGAAAAACAAGCCGAACTGCAATCCGCCGCCATTCATGCGGAAATCGAGGAAATCGCCAAAATGCCCCTGCCCGACCGCGAAACCTACCGTGCCTGCCGTTTGAAAAACAAAGAAGCTTTGAAACGGCAGCTTCTGTTGATTCCTTTGCTGATTAACGCGGATTTAACGGAAACGGACGGCGGCCGTCCGCGCGATAAAATCTTTAGAAAAATCGGGAAACTGCAATGACCGCTTTAAAGAAAACCAATGCCATGCGCCTGTTGGAACAGGCAAAAGTGCCTTTCGAGTTTTACGAATACGAAACGTCCGACGGCAAAATCGATGCGAAATCCGTCGCCGCCAAAATCGGACAAGCCCCCGAACAGGTGTTCAAAACGCTTGTCACCCAATCGCCGACGCACGAACATTTCGTTTTCGTCGTCCCCAGCATCGGCGAGCTTGATTTGAAAAAAGCCGCCAAAGCCGCCGCTCAAAAAAGCATCGAAATGATAGCGCAAAAGCAGCTACTGCCCTTGACGGGCTACATTCACGGCGGATGTTCGCCAATCGGCATGAAAAAGCCGTTTCCGACGTTCATTGACGAAACGGCTTTGCTGTATGACAAATTCTGCATCAGCGCGGGCAAAGTCGGCGTGAACCTGTGCTTGAACCCGCAAGATGCTGCGGCCTATTTAAACGCTCAGTTCGTCGATTTGCTCAAAGGCTGAACATACTCCCGCACAATGTCGGGCGTCGTCCACGGCCCGATAACGGAAGGCAAAATTTTTCCCGCAGGCGTTTTCGGCGAAAACAGCAAATTCGCCGGCAAAACATCCTTGCCCGTCCCCTGCATGATTTGGCGCACGAACGGATGCGTATACGGAACCCTCATAATAATCAGGCGGCCGTCTTGAATGGCTTTGGCACCGCCGCGGTACATGACCATCAGTCTGTTGATTTGGCACATCAGGCAACCGCTTTCCGTAACATTCAGATACACCGATTTTCCTTCGGCAACGGATTGGCTGATTTCTTTTTCATCAAACGGCAACGCGCCAAGCTTGTTAAAATCGTACCCGTTCGGTTTGATCGGCAAAGCCAGTATTCCGACGGCCGCAGCAAAAAACGCCAGCCTTTTTTTGCCGTATCTAAAAAAGATTGCCCACGCGGCCGCAGCAAACACAATGAAAATCAACATTCTGAACAATCCGCTTTGCAAACCGGCCAGCACCGTCAGCAAAACAGCTTGAACAGCCAAGGGCAGCAGCATGAAACCTTTAAGCGGCCGGCATGTTTTCCCGTCCGTATCCGCAGACAGTCCGTCAAACAGCACCAGCACGACAAACATACCGGCGATTGGCAGCAAAAAAAGCGGCACATACACCAGCGGCGATTGACTTATCAACCCGTACCATTCATAAAACAGCGAAACGAACGGCGTCACCGTCAGCAATCCGCCGCACAGCAATCCCGCCAGAAGTCCCGCTTTTTCATTAACGTTCAGCAGGTTCAGTCCCTTTATCCGCTTGACAAAGTTTTCGTCAAACAGTTTCGGGACAATGAAGGCGGCGGCAATAAACAGCAGAACAAACATGCCGTTTACCAGCGGCGATGCGAATTGCACCCCCCAATAAAACGATCTGGGCAAAGTGGTTCCGGCAATCGTCAAAACAGCGTAAAACGGCAGCAGAATTTTCAAGCTGTCGGCCAACCCGTCGAAAAACGCGTCCGTTTTTTCAACGGAACGGTTTTCATCGTTTAAAATCAAGTAAGCTAGCATCAGCAGCGCCGTCAACAGCGGAGTCAAAAACAAAAACTTGAACCCCGAAATCAGTGCGGAAACACATCCGGAAAAAGAAGTCGAAAAACCGCCGATATCAAAGCCGCCGACAGGCACGTCCATTGTGATTTCATCGGATTTGACGTCATTGAAAAATGTCATCGTCACGGGAATCTTTTTTCTGCCTGACAGCTTTTCCGGATTTTTCAATTGAACGCGGTAAAAAACATTTCCTCCTTCGCTGCCCGTAAACGGTTCGTCAAAAAGCAACCCTTCCGTGTTGGTCACCATCAGCTGCGGAGTGTCTGAAAAAGAAAACGGCTTTTTAATCCGGACGGTCAAATCCGTTGTTCCGTTTGTTGCGGCAAAAAAAGCTTTTGCCACCTCTATTCCCGCCGCATGATTTGCCGGTGCGTTGTAGCGTGTCCGCGTCAATTCCGTGCAGACGGAGGATTCCAAATAAGCGGGTTCGATAGTGTATTCAACAGACGGGAAAGTTTTTGCGGCGCATTTCCCGTTGCGGCACACGTTAGCACTGACAACGGCGCGAACAACAGGCGGCGTTTTGTCGTTTTTAATCTTGACCGTAAACGGCAAAACCGCTTCCGTCGCATATCCGATGCCGCCGAATTCCGGCAAGAACCGCTGCAAAGGATAAGACAAATCGCCGATATCGACATTTTCAGAACCGGAAAAATCAACCGTTACGGGCGTTTTGCTTTCGCCTTCTTTCTGCTGCAAAATCACGGCGGATTTATCCAGCAAAACCATTACCCCCATTAACATTTCGCGTTTGTTTTGCGTTCTGGCGCACGATGCCAGCATAACCGCGCCCGATTCCGTATATACGGCATCCGAAAAGAATTTTTCTTTTGAAAAATCGCTGAAATAATCTCGGATTGTGCGATCTCCGATTGCAACATATTGAAAGTTTTTCCATGTCGATGAATCATCGTAATCAATCAACAAATCGGGGCGTCCGGGGTTCTGTTTTTCAATATCCCTGTTGACGCCTTCAATCAAATGACGGACATAACTTTCCATGCTTTTGATTTTCGACGACAGTCTTGCCAAAGTTTGAAACGCGGAATCGTTTTGAATTTCATCTATTTTAACGATTTCATTGATGATTTCGCCGTCCGTCGCCCCGACGGCTTTGTTTTTTTTGTAAAAATCCAACAGGAATTTCAGCTTGTCCCCGCTGTCCAGACTTTTGTATTCTTTCAAATCCCCTTGCGTAAACGGAATGATGTCGGCCAGAGCGGCATTTGAAAAAACAATCAGCCATGCAAAAAAAACAAAGCGAAACATTTTCATTTCCTTTAATTTGTATTAACGTATTAACGATAACATATCCATCTGTGTTTTTAAACGAGGAAATCATGGCAACGTTAAGCGGACAATGTTTGGTGGCTATGCCCGGAATGGCGGACGAACGCTTTGAAAAAGCCGTTGTTTTTTTGTGCGCCCATTCGGAACAGGGGGCTATGGGACTGATTGTCAACAAACCGATTTCCGACATTACCTTTGCGTCGCTTTTGTCGCAGCTCAATATCGATCCAGCCTCCGAAACCGGAAATATTCCCGTTTTGGAAGGGGGACCGATGGATACGAACCGCGGCTTTGTCCTGCACAGCCCCGAATACACGGGAACGGCAACCCTGCCCGTCGGAACACAGACATCATTGACGGTTACAACGGAAATTTTGCGCGATATCGCGCACGGCGGCGGCCCGAAAAGCTTTTTGATTATGCTGGGATATGCGGGATGGGGCGCTGGACAATTGGAAGAAGAGCTGAAACAAAACGCGTGGCTGCCTGTTACGGCTTCCAACGATTTGCTGTTTGACTGGCGGCTGGAAAAAAAGTGGGAATTCGCTTTGCGTTCCGCCGGAATCGACCCTTTGCGCCTGTCTGCGGAGCAAGGAAAGGCTTAATCCGCCAACATTCTGTCAAATAAAACGTCCGTAATGTCTTTGTTGTTGTAAAAGCATACGGCGGCGTCTTCCGGCAGCAAACAGCGCACCGTTACGGAATCGACCTCTTGTTTTAAAGCTTGATAAGCCGCCCCCGCCTTTCCCGGACGGATGACGATGTCAAGCTTCAGCAAACGGCCGTCGACTTTGATTTTATCCGCACCGACAACGCGGGCAACCCCTTGCACGATTTCAGAGGCGTCGTATTCCGCCAAAGGATCGGCGGGCGTTTCTTGCATCACTTGCGCCCAAGCAACGTTTTCAGCCGCCTGCTGCTGTTGCGCTTCATACACGGCGGACGGCTCTTCCTCGGACGCAAGGGGAGCAGCGCGGCGCGGCCTGCGTCCCAGCATTTCGTTTTCAAACGCTTCGATATCCGCCAAGGTCGGCTGTTCAGCACGGCTTTCCGGCACGGTTTCCTTTTCAATCGGGCGAATCTGCTTTTTTACCGGTTGAGCATTTTGTAAAACAACGCCTTTTTCCGCCAGTTTCTTTTTGGCCAAATCGGACATTCCCTCCGCGTCCGCCTTTAAATAATCGATACGCCTGCCGACGGCGGGCGCCGCCGTGTTTTTAAACCAGCCGCCGATTTCGTGCGGCGCAATGCCGGCCATATAAAAAGCCCCGAAAAACAAGCTCAGCGCAACGGCAACGGCCAGCGGGCTTTTGACAAACCATATCAAAAGCCGCCGGCCGTCGTTCAAAAAAGCCAAAAATCCTTTAATCAGCTTTATTATCATTCGTTCGGATCAGCTCCGTAGCGTTCGCACAATTCGGCGATGCGTTCGGGGGTGATTTTTTGGAACAAAGGCGTTTCGGGAACGGCAAACGGATGCCCTGCGGGCAGTTTTTGCAGTTCGGCCGCCAAATCGCCGCCGACCCATCCCAATTCGTCGGAATTCAAGTTCAGCAGTTTCAGCATTTCCGCCGACGTTTCAGGAATGACGGGCGCGGACAAAACGGCATACAAACGAATGACGTTCAAAGCCAGCCGCAAAATCATCGCCGCCTGTTCGGGATTTTCCTTGATTACCGTCCACGGCGCGGCAGCAGTCAGATAGTTGTTGCCCTCAACCCAAATTGCGCGCAATTCGGCCAAAGCTTTGCGGAATTCCATTTCGCGCATGTATTTGGAATAATCGGCGATGCGGGCGGACAAAGTGCGGACGAATTCACGTTCCGTATCGCCCCATTCGCCGCCGGCAGGAACGTTCGATCCGATTTTGGATGCCGTCATTTTCAAAATGCGGTTGACAAAGTTGCCCAGAACGTCGTTCAAATCCTTGTTGATTGTCGCGGCAAAACCCGTGAATGTAAAGCTTGAATCCGAATTTTCGGGCGCGTTCGCCATCAGCCAGTAACGCCAATAGTCGGCTTTGAATTCATCCAAAGCTTGATTGGTGAAAATGCCGCGTTTCTGCGACGTGGAGAACTTGCCGCCGTAGAACGTCAGCCAGTTGAACCCTTTGATATAATCAACCTTTTTCCACGGTTCGCGCACGCCCAGCAAAGTCGCGGGGAACATAATCGTATGGAACGGAATGTTGTCCTTTGCCATAAATTCGACATAGCGAACGTCTTTGGCGTCATACCACCAGTCTTTCCAGTTGCGGTGTTCGGAGTCTTTTTCCGCCCATTCCGCCGTCGCGCCGATGTATTCAATCGGGGCGTCGAACCACACATAGAACACTTTGCCGTCGAAACCGTCGCACGGAACGGGAATGCCCCATTTCAAATCGCGGGTGATGCAGCGTTCGCGCAATCCCTCTTTCAGCCATTTGCGGGCAATCGAAGTCACGACGACGGGCCATTCGGCTTCGTGAGAGTCGATAAACTTCGTCAGTTCGCCTTCCAGCATCGGCAGTTTCAAGAACAAATGCTTGCTGTCTTTGATTTCCAAGTTGTGCGATCCGGACACGGCGGAACGCGGGTTAATCAAATCCGTCGGATCCAGCACCCGCGTGCAGTTTTCGCATTGGTCGCCGCGGGCGGCTTCGTATCCGCAGTGCGGGCAAGTCCCGACAATATAGCGGTCGGGCAAAAAGCGTCCGTCGTCAACGGAATAAACCTGTTTGATGGTGCGTTCCTCGATATATCCGTTTTCCATCAGCTTTTTGCACATGTGCTGAGTCAGCCGCGTGTTCTGGTCGGAGGACGACCGTCCGAAATGGTCGAACGACAGGTTGAAGCGGTGATAAATATCCTTTTGAACTTCGTGCTGTTCGGTGCAGAACGTTTCAACGTCCTGATGTTTTTCCAACGCCGCCAGTTCCGCGGGCGTGCCGTGTTCGTCGGTCGCGCAGATAAACAGAACATCCTCGCCCGTTTGGCGCAAAAACCGCGAATAAACGTCGGCGGGCAGCATTGAACCGACCAGATTGCCCAGATGTTTGATGCCGTTGATGTACGGCAGCGCGCTTGTAATCAGATATTTCGTCATGAAAGCCTCTAAGCCCTTTATAAAAAATACTGTTTGATTTTTACCCGCTTTTCGGACAATATTTCAAGGACAAAAACAGTTTTTGCCAAAATATTTGGATTGGAGTTTTTCAAAATGTTGACCGATTTGCCCGACAGTATTCTGTTCCGTCCCGTTCTTTTGCGCGATTTGGACGCGGTTATGGAAATCGAATCCGCCTGCTTCGATGCGGGCGTGCAAGAAGACCGCTCCCTGTACGAAAAGCGGATTGAAGTGTTCCGCGACGGTTTTCTGGTTGCCGAAGACCATGAAACGGGGCAAGTCGGCGCGTACATCTGTTCGGAAATCTGGCACAAGAATATGGCGCTGGATTCCGCGACGCTCGCCCTCGGTCACAACCCGCTGAACGTTCACAATCCGCAGGGGACGCAGCTTTACATCACATCGTTCGGCGCGCGTCCCGACTGGCGCGGACGGCAAATCGGAACGGGATTGCTGCAGGCGCTGGAAAAGCGCATCCGCGCCAAATATCCCGCCGTAGACGAATCCATTTTAATCGTGTCCGAAAAATGGAACGCCGCCCACCATATTTACGAAAAGGACGGCTTCAAGGAAATCGGGCGGATTATCAACTTTTTCACGCCCGAAAACAAACCCGAGGAAGACGCGATTTTAATGCGCAAAATCTTATAAGTGTTCCGCCGCCCATTGTCTGACCACGGCGGCCAGCGGCGCAACATCGGTATTTTTCAGCTGTTCGGGGGGCAGATAAGCCGCCTGTTCAATCAGTTGCGCCGCCCGTTCGTCCAGCGTCTTGCTTTTCAACGTATCGCGCAGAAACGCGCTCCATTGCGCGCCGTGCAAAGCGGCAACCCGTTCTTTCGGGAACTTCATCAGCGCCATGCGCCGCAACAGTCCCAGCAAAGCCGTGATTTTGTCGCGTGCGGAACCTTGCCGCGCAACGCGGTCGATTTCGGCGAACGTGTATGCTTTCGCCGTCAGTTTGCGTCGATGCTTCAAAGCAACGCGGATTAAAACGGCAAGTACGACAGCACCCGCCAGCATATACCACACGTTTGAGTTTGGCGGAAAAGCCGGCGGCATGGGCGGCAGATGAATGTCTTTCAGTCCCGACAAATCAATTCCCTGCTGCATCAGCTTTTCCTTTCAAACAAAGCGGAACGGAGCGTCCGAATCAAATCGCCGTCCGTTTGAACGGGAACATACAGCATTTTGTGCGCCAGGCAAAAATCGGAAACACGCTTGCGCGCCGTCTCGAAACGCTGTGCATACGCCGCGCGCCAAGCCGCATCGGCGGCGGGCAAAGTCATCACGCTTTTCCCGTCGCCGACCCGATACGTCCCCGCCGGCGGCGGAGCGGCTTCCAGCGCATCGAAAATCTGCACGCACACCACGTCGCAATGCAGTCCGATTGCCGCCAGATGTTTTTCCGCTTCTTCGTCAAAGTCGTGAAAATCGCTCAGCACGAAAATGCGCCCGCCCGTTTTGCTGACGCGGCGCAATTCCGCCAGAACATCCGACAAAGCGGGTTCGTTTTCGGCGGTTTTCAAATCGTTGCAGGCGGCAGCCGTCGCGTTGAACACTTCCATCAGTCGCCGCATCTGGCGGTGCGGAGCAACCTTGACAAACCCGTCCGCCGATACAATCAGCGCGCCGATTTTGTCGCCGTTTTCGCGCGACGCCCACGCCAAAGCCGCCAAAGCCTTTGCCGCAACAACGGATTTAAAGGCTTTGCGCGTGCCGAATTTCATAAAGCTGCGGAAATCGCCCAAAAACAATACGGGACGGTCGCGTTCCTCGCGGTACAATTTGGTATACGGCTTTCCCGTCCGCGCGGTTACGCGCCAGTCTATCAAGCGCACGTCGTCGCCCGCGTGATACGCGCGCACTTCGTCAAACTCCATGCCGCGGCCGCGGAACGGCGAACGATGCTGACCGAACCCTTCGGAACGCGAAATGCCGCGCGAATCAAAGGACAGCAAACGCACAAACCGCTTCATCGCCGTCAAATCCGACAAAGCGACCGAAATTCCGTTTTCCCGATTTTCATCGGGCTTTCCGGCTTTCAGCAATGTGCGCAGTTTTTCCAACATTACGGCAAAGGCACCCGTTTCAACAGCAAATCCAAAAAGCTGTCGGGCGTAATGCCCTCGGCTTCGGCTTCAAAAGTCAAAATGACGCGGTGGCGCAAAACATCGTGAACAATGCCGTGCACGTCTTCGGGCAAAACAAAGTCGCGTCCCGCCAGCCACGCTTTTGCCCGCGCGCAGCGGTCAAGCGCGATTGTGCCGCGCGGGCTCGCCCCGAAAGCGACCAGCCGTTTGAACTTTTCGCCGTATTTTTCGGGTTTGCGCGTCGCCATGACCAGCTGAATGATGTATTCCTCCAAAGCGGGGGACAAATGCACGTTCAGCACTTCGCGCTGCGCCTCGAAAACGCGCTGCTGCGGCATAACTTCGACTGGCATTTCAGCCCCCTCCTCCAGCGCTTCGTTGCGGACAATCCGCAAAATCTGCCGTTCAGCCGCCGCATCGGGCTGGTCAATTCTGACATACATCAAAAAACGGTCAAGCTGCGCTTCGGGCAAGGGATAAGTTCCCTCCTGCTCAATCGGATTTTGGGTCGCCATCACCATAAACAAATCGGGCAGCCGGTACGTTTTCCCGCCGACGGTCACCTGCCGTTCCGCCATGGCTTCCAACAAAGCGGACTGCACTTTCGCAGGCGCGCGGTTGATTTCGTCCGCCAAAATCAAGTTGTGAAAAATCGGCCCCGCTTGAAATTTGAACTCGCCCGTTTCGGGACGGTAGATGTCGCTGCCCGTAATGTCGGACGGCAGCAAATCGGGCGTAAATTGGATTCGCTGGTCGTCGCCCTCAATCGCTTCGGACAGTTTTTTGATCGCTTTCGTCTTGGCCAGCCCCGGCGCGCCTTCAACCAGCAAATGCCCGTCCGCAAGCAAAGCAATCAGCAATTTGTCAACCAGATCCGCCTGCCCGACGATATTGGCGTTCATATAATCTTTCAACCGCTGAAAACTGCGGGCGGCAACCGACTTTTCACGTTCCATTGAAAACTCCTTTTATTCTGCTTTCTGTTATTTAGTACGCGCGCCGCCTGCATGCAAGGGGCAACAAAACGGCAATCGCCGTTTGCGCCGACATTCCGATCTGCGCCGCCAACACGCCGTCAAAGAAAATCGCCCCGAAAGCCAAAACAAACAAAGGCAAGTCCTCTTTCAAATAGCCGCGGCGTTCCGAATCAAACAGTAAAAACGCGACAGCCGCGGACAAAAGCGCGCCATCGCCCATCGCCGCAACAGGCGTCAGCAACACACACGCCGCGCACAAAAACGCATTTTGCACCGCGCGGGACACCGGCGGCCGCTTGAAAAACAGCACATATCCCGTTGAAATTGTCCATACGGCAACGGCGAATTGGAACACTTCTGCAACAAAAGGACTGGCTTTGCCGCACAGCAAAACGCCCGCCAAAGACACAAAACGGCACGGAGCGGCTTTTAAAGCTTGAAAAGCCGCAACAACGGATGCCGCATAAACGTTGAAACCGTAGCGTTTTCCCGCCGCAATCAGCAAAAATCCGCCGAACAAAAGGGCGGCAGTCAATGCTTTTTTCTGTTTTCGACATGCGAAAGCGAACAAAACCAAAGCGAACATCAGCGGTTCAGCCGCCAGCAAACCGCCGAAAAATCCGGCACGTTTCGGGTATTCATCCGCCAGCATCAAGCTTAACACGGCGCAGGCGGCAACGTACAAGCCGAAACCACCGAACGCGAAATTCAAAAACGCGGCGGGCAAAGCGGCTAGCATCGGCACGGCAAGACGCAGGGGAAACAACGCGTACAAAGCAATGCCGAACAGGAAAAATCCCCAGAAAAACACCGTGTCAAAATACCCCGCATAGGGCAAAGGCAGAAACGGCACGGCAATCAAAGCTTTGACGGGCGACGCAAACGCGGCAAAACGTCCGTTCGCCTGCGTTTTTTCATGGACATACGCGGTTTGCGCCGCAAAATCGTAAGCTGTTTCGGGGGCGCTTTCCAGCAAACGGAACAAAGCGTAATCCCCCGCCGCGTCTTCGCCGACAATCCGCAAAGCCGCGCTGTCCGTGCGAACCAGACCGTCTTCGTTATACATTGCCGACCGCAATAACAATGTGTAAACCGTTATCACGCCGACAAACAGTAAAATAAGGATTTGAATAACCCGCTTTTCGGTCGTCATTACGACAAATCCAGCGCGAATTTGGCCTCTTCGGACAGACGGTCGACGCTCCACGCGGGTTCCCAAACCAGCTTGACCGTCACTTTGCCCACGCCCGTGACGGCGGACACCGCTTCGGCGACTTGGTTCGGCATCAGCCCCGCAACGGGACACGACGGCGCGGTTACGGTCATATCGATTTCGACATCGCCGTTGACCAGTCTGTCCATGCGGTAAATCAACCCCAAATCGTACACGTTGACCATGATTTCGGGATCGGAAACCGTACGGATGGCTTCGATAATATCTTTGATGTCAGCCTGTTTTTCGCCGTCTGCCAAGGATTCACCCTTGACCACGACATATTCGTCGCCATAGTTGATGACGGGCATGTCCGCGGGCGCGTTGCCGCCCCATAAAATCGATTCAAATTCAGACAATTCTTCCTTTATCGACTGATCGGGCTTGGCGTCCGCAAAGTTGCTGACCGTTTCGGGATTGGCGTTAATGGGAATTTCGATTGTCCCCGTAAAGTCTTTGGGAAGCTTTTTCAGTTCTTCCTCGATAAGGGCGGGAACGTTGGCGACCGCTTCCGTCGAAGCGGCCTGTTGTTCGTTTTCGGAATCTTTTTTATCCATCGGACGGGCTCCATTCAAAACTTATTCCAAGTTATGCACCGAAATTCGGTTGATTTCAACAGTTTCTTTGTCGCCCGTCCTTTTGGATTACGGCGGACTAACCGCAGGATTTGCCGTCTTTGCATTCTTTTTCGGCGGCGGATTTTTTGGTTTCGCACGCCTTTTCGTTCATGTCGGCTTTTTTGTCCTTGGGCATTTCCTTTTTGCCGCAGCCGCAGTTTTCTTTGTTCATCATAACAAATCTCCTTTCATAAAGTTAAGTGAAGAACCGCTTAACTTTATGGAGCGCGGCGACAAAGTTCTCAATATCCTCTTCGGTATTATAAACCCCCAGCGACGCCCGAACGGATACGGATTGCCCAAACCGTTCATGCAAAGGCTGGGCGCAATGATGCCCCGTGCGCACGGCAACGCCCTGCTGATCCAGAATCATCGCAATATCCTGCGGATGGGCGAAGTCTGTTACAAAGCTGACAACCCCCGTTTTGTCGGGCGCGGTGCCGATTTGCGTCGTTCCGCCGACGGACAAAACACCGTCCTGCAACAATTTGCACAGCCGCTTTTCGTGTTCGGCAATGTTCGTCATATCGATATTTTGCACATAGTCGATTGCAAAGCCCAAACCGATTGCCTGCATAATCGGGGGCGTCCCCGCTTCAAACCGCGCGGGAATGTCCGCCCATGCGCTGCCCGAAAAAGCGACCGTTTTAATCATGTCGCCGCCGCCCTCGAACGGTTCCATGCCCTCCAAAACGGCGCGTTTGCCGTAAAGGATGCCGATACCCGTCGGTCCGTACAGCTTGTGTCCGGAAAAAGCGTAAAAATCGCAATCGATATCCTGCATGTCAACGGGAACATGCGTCGCCCCCTGACAGCCGTCGATTAAAACTTTCGCCCCTGCGGCATGGGCAAGCTTCGCGATTTCCTTTATCGGAAAAACCGTTCCCAAAACGTTGGAAATATGCGCCACAGAAACCAGTTTTGTTTTTTCGCTCAACAACGTTTTAAACGCGTTCATGTCCAATTCGCCGTCATCCAGAACGGGAACGACTTTCAGCGTAAAAGGAATACGCTTTTGCAAAATCTGCCACGGCACAATGTTTGAATGATGCTCTGCTTGGGTAATCAAAACCTCGTCGCCCGCGCGTAAATTTTGCGCACCCCAAGTGTACGCGACCAGATTCAGAGAATCCGTCGCCCCGCGCGTGAACACGATTTCCTTGTCCGACGCGGCGCTTATGAACTTCTGCACCTTTTTGCGTGCGTTTTCAAAATTGCACGTCGCCTTTTCGGACAAATCGTACATACCGCGGTGAACGTTCGCATATTCGTTTTCATAGCAATACCTCATCGCGTCAAGGACTTGCTTCGGCTTTTGCGCCGATGCCGCCGTATCCAGAAACGTCAAGGGCTTGCCGTGAACCGTTAAAGCCAAAGCGGGAAAATCCGCCCGAATTTTTTGAATGTCAATCGTCATTTTTCAACCCGATAAGCCGTTCCCATTCGTCGCGGAGTTCGACCTCCTCTATCGTATCCAGCACTTCGTTCAAAAAAGCCGCCGTCAGGATTTTGCGGGCTTCCGCTTCGTCAATGCCGCGCGTTTGCAAATAAAACAGCTGTTCCCTGTTCAGCGTCCCGATGGCGGAACCGTGCGCGCACTTCACGTCGTCGGCGTAAATTTCCAGCTTCGGCACGGCTTTGACTTCCGACGTTTTCGACAACAGCAAAGCGCGGTGCTGCTGCGCGCCGTCGATTGCCTTTTTGTCGTAAGGAATCAAAATTCCGCCCTCGAACACCGCTTTGGCACAACCGCCGACCGCCCCCTTGACCAGTTGGCGGGACGTCGTTTTGTCCGCGTTGTGGCGAAAGTCCGTTTTGATTTCCGCGCGTTCCTCGCCGTTCAAAGCATAAACGGCATCGCTGCGGCAAAAGCTTCCCTCGCCCGCCAAATCGGCAAAGACGGACAGCTTGCCCGATCCCAAATGCACGGTTACCAAATCGTACGACGCGTTTTTGCCCAGTTTGACGGTCAGCGCATTGTTTCCGCCGTTGTTCAAGCGGTAATGCGTCAAATGCGCGTTTTCGCCGACGCTGACAACCGTGTTTTCCGCCAAAGCCGTTTCGACAATCGTCCGCGTTTCATTCGGCTTCAACGTCAGTTCGGCCGCTTTTTCCAATCGTTCCGCCATTACGCCGCCGCCCCTTTCTGAAAGCGGGCGAAACCGTTTTTCTGCACTTCGTCCAACAGCTCCGCCCCGCCGTTTTCGACAACGCGCCCGTTGACAAGGATGTGCACGTAATCGGGGCGGATTTGTTCGTGCAAAAATCCGATGTTGTGTGAAATCACCAAAAACGACCGTTCTGGCGACCGCATGATTTTAACGCCGTTGCCCGCGACTTTGACCGCGTCCACATCCAGCCCCGAATCCATTTCGTCCAAAATGCAGAAATCGGGTTCAAGCACCGCCATTTGGAACGTTTCCAGCCGCTTCTTTTCCCCGCCCGAAAATCCGACGTTGACGGGACGTTTCAGCATTTCATCCGTGATTTCAAGAGCTTGCGCACGAATCTTAATGTGCTTTATGAAGCTGACCGCGTCGTATTCTTTCAGTCCCGCCGCCTTGCGCTTGGCGTTCAAAGCGTACTTCATAAAGGTTGACATCGACACGCCGGGGATTTCAATCGGGTTCTGAAAAGCCAGAAAAATGCCCGCCCGCGCGCGCTCCTCAACGTTCATTTTCAGCAAGTCCTGCCCTTTAAAGACAACGGTCCCCGCTGTTACCTCGTAGCGCGGATCGCCGCACAAAACGTTTGACAGCGTGCTTTTGCCCGAACCGTTCGGTCCCATGATGACATGGACTTCACCCGCGTTGACGGACAGGGACAGTCCTTTCAAAATCGGCTTGTCCCCGACGTTTGCGTGCAAATCTTTGATTTCCAGCCAAGCTGACATTCTTAGAACTCCTTTATTATTAACCGACGCTGCCTTCCAGCGTTACGGCGACCAAACGGGTGGCTTCGATTGCAAATTCCATGGGCAGTTTCTGCATGACATCCTTGCAAAAACCGTTGACGATAAGGGATACCGCCTCTTCCGCGCTCAATCCCCTTTGACGGCAGTAAAACAGCTGCGCTTCGCTGATTTTCGAGGTTGTCGCTTCGTGTTCGACGGACGCCGTCGGGTTGCCGTCCACCATCACGGGCAGCGTGTGCGCCCCGCATTTGTCGCCGATAAGCAGGCTGTCGCATTGTGAAAAGTTGCGCGCGTTGTCGGCGGTCGGCGCGACGCGCACCAGTCCGCGGTAAGTGTTCTGCGAACGCCCTGCGGAAATGCCCTTTGAAACAATGGTCGACGACGTGTTTTTGCCCAAGTGTATCATCTTGGTTCCCGTGTCCGCCTGCTGGTAATTGTTGGTGATTGCGACGGAATAAAACTCGCCCGTCGAATAATCGCCTTTCAGCACGCAGGACGGGTATTTCCACGTTACCGCCGACCCTGTTTCGACTTGCGTCCACGACAGTTTCGATTTGTACCCCGCGCACAATCCGCGCTTGGTCACAAAGTTGTAAATGCCGCCTTTGCCGTCCTTGTCGCCGGGGAACCAGTTTTGAACGGTCGAATATTTGACCTCCGCCCTATCCTTGACGACGATTTCGACGATTGCGGCGTGCAGCTGGTTTTCGTCGCGCTGAGGGGCTGTGCATCCCTCCAGATAACTGACGTAAGCGTCATCGTCCGCGACAATCAAAGTCCGCTCGAACTGCCCCGTTTTTTGCGCGTTGATGCGGAAATACGTCGACAATTCCATCGGACAGCGCACACCTTTGGGAATGTAAACGAAAGTCCCGTCCGAAAACACCGCCGCGTTCAGACAGGCGAAAAAGTTGTCCGTGTACGGCACGACCGAACCCAAGTATTCGCGCACCAGTTCCGGATGCGCTTTGACCGCTTCGGAAATCGAACAAAAGATAATGCCCTGCTTCGCCAGCTTTTCACGGAAAGTCGTCGCAACGGACACGCTGTCGAACACCGCGTCGACCGCCACGCCCGCCAGCATCGCGCGTTCCTGCAACGGCACGCCCAGTTTGTCATACGTTTTCAGCAGTTCGGGATCGACATCATCCAAAGTTTTCGGTTCTTTGGCGGATTTCGGGGCGGAGTAATAATAAATGTCCTGATAGTCAATCGGGGGATAGTCAACCTTTGCCCAGCGGGGTTCCGTCAGCGTCAGCCAATGGCGGTACGCTTTCAGTCTGAAATCCAACAGCCAGTCGGGTTCGCCCTTTTTCGCCGAAATGAAGCGGACAACCTCCTCGTTCAGTCCCTTGGGGGCTGTTTCCGCCTCGATATCGGTGACAAAGCCGTACTTGTACGCTTCGCCCGAAACGGCGTCCAAAGCGGAAATTTTATCCTCTGCCATAACCTTTTTCCTTACACAAACGTGCCTTTTGGATTTGTATATAAAGCATCTTGAAAAAATTTTAAATACCTGTTTTCGCCAAAAAAACATTTTTACAAGGAACGAAAAAACAGGTAAACTTGAAAAGTTACATTACAGGACCGAGGGTTGTATGTTTAAATTGGAAGATCTCTCCGCTTTTTTGCTGGTTTTCGCGGCCGTCGCGGCGGTTGCCGTTTTTTACTTCGTGTTCCGCTGGCTGCAGGCGAAAGCCCTTGCCGCCGAACAAAAGGACAGGATTATCGAACTGCAGGGCGAACTGCTGAAAACAAAGAAAAGCCTCGAGGATTTGACCAAAGAGCATAACCACAAATACGATCCGTATTCATCCCAAACAACGAAAAGCATCATTCTGGGCATGGACAAGGACGGAATCATCCGATCCATCAACGATTACGGCGTTGAATTTTTCGGTTATGAAAACAAGGACGAACTCATCGGCAAAAACATTCTGGGCACTTTGCTGCCCGCTAAAGATTCGCACGGGCAAAATCTGACGAACCTTATCGAGCGCATCAAAAACAATCCCCGCCTGTATGTCGACAACGAAAACGAAAACATCTGCAAAGACGGCAAAAAGGTTTGGATTTCATGGACGAACCGCATTATTTACGGCGCGGACGGCCATGCGTGCGAAATCCGTTCCGTCGGCTTTGACATCACCCCGCGCAAAGAATTGGAAGACGAACTGCGCCAAATGACCGTCATCGACCCCGTCACAGGCGTTTTGAACCGCCGCACGTTCTTGGAGGAAGGAGCGCGGGAAATGAAGCGCGCCCGCCGCTATAAACGCGAACTGTCCGTTTTGCTGATGACCATCGACCGCTTTGATGCGTTGAATTCGGAACACGGTTCGACCTTTGGCGACGAAGCGATTAAAGTCGCCGTAACCGCCTGCCGCAATTCGACGCGCGATTCCGATTATCTGGGACGGCTGGCGGATATCGAATTCGCCCTGCTGCTGCCCGAAACGCCGCTGGACGGCGCGCGCATCGTCGCCGAACGCATCCGCAACGAAGTGATGAAATCGGATTTGTACGTCAACGAAGTCAAAATCTCTGTTACGACCAGCATCAGCATTGCGGCGAAAACACCCGAAGACGAAACAATCGATACGATTTTGCTGCGCGCTTTCAACGCCTTGCGCGCCAGCAAAGACCGTCAAAACAACATCGCCGTTGCGGAATAATACTTAAAATTCATTCTCAGCCCTGCTATCCGCACTGGTAGACGGCTAAATTCCGCCCTTTTGCAAAAAAAAGACTTGTCAATGTAAGCAAGCTTTTATATTCTAGCAATAAGCGTATTGATACACATCAATACGCCAGTGCCTTGAGAGGGGCGCGGAGTCGTAAGAAGCTCTTGCTATGTTGGCGCAGATATGCGCGAATGCCGTTTTGCATATTGCCAAACGGAAAATATTCTCCGATTTCTTTTTTAAGGGTCGGGGAGCTTTTGACGTATGTTCAGAACACACCCGTCCTTATCCTTGAAAAAACGGAGTGTTTAAAGGTTAAAAGGATCACACATAGCTGATTTTCTTAACTCCCCGACCGCTCTTTTGGCGGTCTTTTTTTACTGCAAGGGGAGTTTTTATGAAATTGTCACAATCCGCATCGGGCATCCTGTCCGCGCGTTACCGTGTTGTTTTAATTTTATGCGCTTTGGCGAATTCGGCATTGACTTCGGCATCCGCGCAGGCCGCGCCAAGCGTTACGGATCCGTTTTTTAATATACCGGGCGTTACAAATCCGTTCTTGAACATGCCAACCTTTAAATCGCTGCTGATTCAAGACTTGAAAGACAGCAAAGTCTATATCAATCCCGTTGTCGAACAAGCCGCGGAAATTTTGGATTTGGACTATGAATATTTAATCAAACTAACCGACAATCAACAGGATGCGTTTGACCGCGTTGACGACTTGCTGTATGAATTGGACGAAGCGCCTAAAAAGCAATATCAAGTTTTACGCGAAATCGCGCCGGATCTGTCCAAATCCGGAATTCATGTTGCAAGCAACATTGCGAAAAACATTATTAACGCAGCGTCCGCGCGGTTCAACGCTTCAACCGTCCCTCAATTTCCCAGTTATCAAAACCATTACCGCAGGGGATTGTACGGACGTTCCGGCGGCGAATACAATGCGGAATCCGGATCCGTTTGGGTACAAGGTTTGTTCAACCACGCCGAAAAAAGCGGGAAAGAAAGCTTTTCGGCAAATTCGGCAGGCTTTGCGGCAGGTGTGGAAGCTTGTAGCCCCGACGGATTTAAAGCGGGAATCGGGTATTCTTTTGCCGCGACATCCATTGACACCGACAGATCGCAAAATGACGCCAAAACGCACACCGCTTTCGTTTATGCAGGTTTTCAGCCCGAAAATTTCTACGCCAACTTTTTTGGCGGTTTCGGCCACTCAAGCTATGACGACACGACAAAAACAGCGAAACTGGAAAGCGAATATCAAATAAACACTGTCAGCACGCAAATCGCAGTCGGATATTCCGCCCCTGTTTTATCACCCGAAATCGCTTTCCGCTTTATCGGTTCGCACGAAAAGGCGTATACGGATGCTTTGGGTGTCGAATTCGAATCAAAAAACAGCACCGCCGCAACCGCCATCGGCGGCTTGAAACTGTCCAACCGCTATCGTCTGCGTTCCGCCAAAGCGACATCGTTTATTCCGGAATTGAAAGCTGCCGTTACTTACGATTTCGCACGCAGCACACCGAACAAAACCGCTTTTTTGCCAAACGGTTCCAGTTACATTGTCGAAACAGACACCGACAAACGTCTGGGCGCTGAAGCAAGCGCAGGATTTTCGCTTAATTTTAAAGGTTCGGGCAGTCTGGCCGTAATGTACGACGGCGCGTTCCAAGGAAGGCTTCAAAGCCATTCAATTGCGCTGAATGTAAAAATCTATTTGTAAAATCAAAACGGCGGGGATTTTCCCCGCCTGTTTTTTATATACGTCCGCGCCTAATGATAGTTGCCTTTTCCCTTGTCACAAAAATGACTTGTCATTTCAAACAGTATGATGTACGCTGATAATATTAGGCAATGTTTAAGGAGGAGCGCGGAATTCATATTAAAACGGCAATAACCGATTCTGTTTGATTATGTCTTTTATAGAGGGGAGAAGCATATGAAGTTGTCCAAGTCCGCGGCGGGCATATTGTCCGCGCGTTATAGATCTGTTTTAATCAAGTGTTTTCTGGCAAATCTGGCTTTTTTTTCATTGCCGTCCAAAGCCGAAACGATTTCGGACGGAACGCATGACGGGACGTCGAAAAGTTATTCCGGCGCTTTGCTGATTGAAGGCGGAACGTTTTCCAATGTAGACTTTTCTGCGCCCGAAATTACAATCGTAGGCGGAACCTTGAGCGATATTTTACGTTTTGAAACCTTCGGAACCTTTTCAATCAGCTCCGACAACGCCGTTTTCGCCCCGACATGGAACAAAGATTCCAAAAATTACTCCGAAATCGAGGCCGCCACTTTAAAAATTACGGGGAACAAAGGCATTTCCGTTTCGGACACTGCCATCAATGCTTCGTCTGTTTCGGGAAATATTACGGCTGGCGGCAATTCTTTATTGGGCGATTTTGTAAACACAGAGGACTATGTTTTCCAAAGCGGCGGGAAAACACTTCACAGCGCATCTTCCAAAACCTCTCTTTCCGAAAACAAGCACGATGTTGAATTTTCAAATTCAACAATCACTTTAAACGGCAACGCCTCCGCCGGTAGCGGCTATTATTCCCTGTCATCGGATCTTTTCACGCCGATAAATCACAATCCGGCTTCGGTGTCGACGGAAGGCGGGGCAGTCTCTCCTCTGCTGCTTTTCCGCGACCAGCTTACGGAAACGGAAATCAACGATGCCGTAACGGCTCTTTTGGACGACGTTTACGGAAGTTCCGCGGAACTTTCCGACTTTTCAAAGATTGTTTTTGGCGGCACCACCAAAAAAGACATCCAATCGTCCTTTGACAGGACAACTCTTGAAGGTAATCTGCGGCAGCTGTACAACCAATTCAACGACAATTTCAAAGATTACGGAGCGGATGTAACGGTTTCCAATTCAACAATCGTTCTGAATGACAATGCAAAGTTGATAAACGACAGCATGTCAAGCAAAAAACAATCACAAATTCATATAGAAAGCCTTAACAGTTCTTTCGAGGCCGGAAACATTGATGTCACACAATCGACAATCATCGCCAACGGAAATAACGAACTGTCCGCAAAATCCGGCAGAGTCGCATTTTTCGAATCGACTTTGAAAGTTTCCGACAATGCCGTTTTGTCCTTTTCGTCCGCGGACGGCGCGCTCTACCTGGACGGCGCTTCAACGCTTGATTTAACGGGAAAAATGACGGGCAATGTCGCCGCCGACGGCGCGACAATCGCTTTTCAATCTTCGTCGGCGCGCTTGGACGGCAAACTGTCCGGAACGGCGGATGTGAACTTTAACGACGATTACGCGTTAAGCAATTTGACGCTTGCCGACAATTTTTCATTCCGCAATATTGTCATCGGCAACGGCAAAACGCTGGATATCGGAACAAGCCGCTTGACCGCTTCGTCGATTTCAGGCGGAACGATTGCCGCCATACTGACCGATGCCGCAAAAACAACCCCCATTATCACAACCACTGCTCAAAATAATGTTAATGCTAATGTTACCGTCAAGCTGGAAATGAGCGCGGCATCCAATACCCAAACGACGCTGTATCATATTACATCAGAAAAATCGGGCTTTACACTGGGGAACTATTTGACGAAACGCTATGCGGTTTCAACAACCTACTTTGATAAGGCCAATGCCGCTAAAATCGGTGTTTTGACAAACTGGAACGGCGGCGATTTATATATCTTGCGCTTGGGCGATTCGGCTTCGTCGATTACGGACGATTTGAAAAACAGCGGCATCAAAGTCAATCCTGTCGTTGAAGACGCTCTGCAAATTCTGGATTTGGACAGCGAAGATCTGGACAAATTGACGGACAAACAGCAGAACGCTTTGAACAAGGTTGACGATTTGCTGGCAAAATTTGACGGCGATGCGCAAAAACAATATCAAATCATGCGTGAAATCGCCCCCGATTTGTCACGGTTCGGCCTTTTGATTGATGAAACAACCGCCAAAAACGTCATCAATGTCGTTTCTACGCGCTTCAATATGCCGGCTCAGCCGTTTCATCGATATTACAGACGGATGTACGGGCGTTCCGGCGGCGATTATGAATCGGGGAACGGCGCTGTTTGGGCTCAAGGTTTGTACAACCATGCCGAACAGAGCGGAACCGAAAGCTTTTCGTCCAATTCCGCCGGCTTCGCGGCAGGCGTTGAAGGCTATGTTTCCGATGATTTCAAAGCCGGCGTTGGGTATTCTTACGCTTCAACGTCCATTGACGCGGACAGATCCGATGTCGATGTCGACACGCACACAGGCTTCGTGTACGCCCAATACCAGCCCAAGCGATTCTACACGAACTTTTTTGCCGGTTTCGGCCGTTCGTCCTACAATGATACGACCAAAATCGCAAAACTGGAAAGCGAATACGAAACAAACACGGCCAGCGCGCAAATCGCGGTCGGGTATGCCTCCTCTGCTTTGCTGTCCCCGGAAATCGCGTTCCGCTTTATCAATACGCATCAAAAAGCGTACACCGATGCGCTGGGGGTTGAACTGAAAGCCAAAAACAGTTCAACCGCGACTGCCGTCGGCGGCTTCAAGCTGTCAAAACGTTATCGCATCAAGACGCAAAATTCCGTTTCGTTCATTCCGGAATTAAAAGCCGCCGCCACATACGATTTTGCCCGCACGAACGGCGACAGAACCGCATTGCTGCCTAACGGCGCAAGCTATATCGTCAAAACGGAAAAAGACAAACGCTTTGGCGTCGAAGCCGGCGCAGGCTTTTCATTCGGCTTTGGAAAATCAGGCAGCCTGTCCGTTCTGTACGACGGCATGTTCCAAGGAAAACTGAAAAGCCATTCCGCCGTGCTGAATGTAAAAATCAATCTGTAAAGCAAAAGACGGAGGATTTTCCCCCGCCCTTTTTTTGGTGCAAAAAAAAATGACCGCGGGTAGTGAAACCGCGGTCTGAAAGAAGGTGAGCAATGTGACACCTTTGCATCTGAAAGCGGCCGCTTATTTGTTGTTGTTTTTAGCGTTATTGCTTGAAACCTTCGACAGATAACAGCCCAAGCCCGCGACGGAGCAGTGACCCGCCGCGGGTGTTTTTTTTAGTCGTGCTTTTTATAGCCGACCAACGTTTCTTTAACACGCTCGTATTCGTCAATCGCTTTCAGAATGACTTTGAACGCCTCGTTTTGGTCAAGAAAACCCTCGACCACAACGGTTTTGTTTTCCAGTTTTTTGTAATCTTCAAAGAACCGCTGAACTTCAATCATGCGGTGCGGCGGCAGTTCGTCGATGGACGAATAGTGCGCGTATTCGGGATCGTCGGCGTGAACGGCGATGATTTTGTCGTCCGCTTCGCCTTGGTCAATCATCTTCATAACGCCAATGGGACGCGCGGACATAATCGTCAGCGGAAAAACGGGTTCCTGCCCCAAAACCAGAATATCCAGCGGGTCGTGGTCTTCGCAGTAAGTACGGGGAATCAGCCCGTAGTTCGCGGGATAATGAACGCTGGAATACAGCACGCGGTCAACGCGGATTAAGCCGCTGGGCTTGTCCAGTTCGTATTTGTATTTCGACCCTTTGGGAACTTCGATAACCGCGGGAACGAACTGCGGAACTTTTGTTCCGACCAACTCTACGTCATGCCAAGGATGCATAAAAAAAACTCCTGTTCTTAAAAGTTAAGTTAGGTTCAGTATACCATAAAAGCGATTGAAAAAAAGGGGGATTGCGTCTATAATTCCAAAAAAATCAACGAGGTGGCGTTTTGGCTAAAAAACCGCAGCAAGAATCGTTTTACGAGCTTCACTTGAACAAAAACGACGAAGTGATGATTTCCATTCATGCCAAGGACGGCACGCCGAAATCGCCCGTTTTGCTGTATGACGGCGGGGCGCACGCTTTGCTGTACCGCACGCCGGAACAGTCTGTTTTGCTGGACTTCATCCACCCCGATGCCCGCCCTTATCTGGCGCGAACCGACAGCGTTTTGATTGCCGAAGCCGCCGATTACAAAGTCGTGCGCGAATACACGGCAAAATGCCGTCATGTCAAAAGTCTGCCGCTGGACGGGGCGTCCGTCAAACCGTTGCTTGACCGCGAACAGGCGGAACAAACCGACGAACGGAATTTATACAAATGATTCAAAAACAAACCGTTTTTTCCGTACAGACAAAGCCCGAAAGCTTTGTCAACATCACAAGCGCCGTCTGCGACTTTGTGCGCCAAAGCGGCATCAAGACGGGACTGCTGACCGTGTTTATGACGCACACGTCCGCCAGCCTGACCGTCCAGGAAAACGCCGATCCCGATGTGATGCTGGATTTAAAGGACTTTTTCGACCGCGCCGTTCCGCAGGACAACCGCCTGTACCGCCATACTTACGAGGGAAAAGACGACATGCCCGCCCACATCCGCACGTCTTTGACCGACATTTCCGTCAACATTCCCGTCGTCAAAGGCTTGCCCGCTTTCGGGCGGTGGCAGGCGTTGTATGTTTGCGAACACCGCGCCGAAGCGCACATCCGCAGCATCGTTCTGCACTTAATCGGGGAATGAGCGCGTCCACATTCCGTCAATGAAATATTCCAACGGCTGAAATTTCACTTTGTACGCCATATTCGACACGGATTTTATCCAGTACCCCAAATAAACGTACGGCAGGCCGATTTTTCGCGCTTCCTCAATCAGCTTTAAAATCATAAAAGTCCCCAAGCTCCGCCTGCCCTGTTCCGGATTGAAAAAGCTGTACACCGCCGACAATCCGTCGTCCAGCACATCAACCAGCATGGCGGCTTGCAATTTTGCGCCCTCGCGCACTTCCATAATGGCGGAATCGACGCAAGCATCCTCTATCATAGAGCGATATTCCTCGAAATGCATTTCCGTCATGTCGCTTTCGGCGTGACGGCTTGCCAAATAATCGGAAAACAAGCCGTATTGTTCCGTCGTGGCGATGTTCGGTGTAAACAAGATTGACTCTGCATCATTCAGCCGTAAAACTTTGCGCATCTTTTTTGACGGCTGAAAGTCAAAAACGGGAATACGCACGGACACACATTCATCGCAGTCGGGACAAGCGGGAATATAACAAACTCCGTGCGACCGCCGAAAGCCCGCGCGGCTCAACACATTGTTCCAGTCCTGCGCACATGCGCCCGATATGTCGACCGCCAGTTTTGCTTCCCCGCGCCCCGCAACGTAAGGACACGGCGCAACCATTGTCGAATAAAAAGATTTCAGTCCGTTTTCTTTCATTTTTCACCTGTACGCCTTATTTTATACGGCTTTTAAGTTAATTTTTGATTTTTTTCTTGACGGATTGAGGCTTTTTTCATATCCTGTAAAAGTAATTTTTTGGCAAGTCCTTTATCGGCTTGCAAATCCTAAAGACCACCCTCGGGTGGTCTTAGTTGTATCGGAGGACGTGTGGTTAAAATCTGCTACATTGACGAATCTGGCGATTTGGGAACTTTGCCCGTTGTGGAAAATCCCGACGGCAATCATCAGCCCGTTTTGGCGATTGCAGGCATTTTTATCGACCACAACTGTTTATACGAACTGACGCACGATTTCATCGGGCTGAAGTACCGCTATTATCCGCACTTGAATTACCAGACGGACAAATACCTTGACCGCATCATCCCCGAAATCAAAGGGGCGGATTTGCGCCGCAACGCCATGCGCGGCGGACACCGCGTCCAGCGACACGCCATCGGATTTCTGGACAGAATTGTCGATTTGTTTTTCAAGTACGATATCCGCATTGTCGGGCGCATCTGGGTCAAAGTCCCCGGCGAACCGTTCAACGGCAAAGCGGTTTACACGTCGTCGATTCAAAGTATTTACACTTACTTCGACAACTATTTGAAAGAAAAAAACGATTTTGGATTTTGCGTTGCAGACAGTCGGGATTATATGAAAAACATCAACGTTTCCCATTCCGTTTTTACGCAAAAATTCCGCGCCTTGCGCCCTTTGTATCAAAACATCGTGGAAATGCCGTGCTTCGGACACAGCAACAATCTGGCGGGACTGCAGCTGTGTGACATTCTGTGTTCGGCGTTTTTGTTCCCGATTGCCAGCTATGTTTACTGTTCGGATGTCGTGCATAACGTTCACGTCCAGCCCGCCGCGCTGGATTTAAGGGAACGCTACGGTCACCGCCTGCGCGAATTGCAACACCGCTATACGAACAGCGCAGGGTTTAACATGGGCGGCATCGTCGTTTCCGACCCGCTGCAAAAGAAAAACGCAATCGCCATGTTCAAGGACGTGAAGTAAAAAAGCGGAGGTTTTCCTCCGCTTTTGAATTATTTTGCTTTTTGTTTCAATGCCGCGACAATCGCGCCGATTTTCTGTTTGTTTTCCGCCGGAATTTCGGGCTTTGCCGTTTTTTCCGGTTCGGCGGGTTTTGCCTTCTTTTGTTCGACCAGCGGCTTGCCTTTGCCGCGCGTCATGGGAACGCCTTCGGGCCCCGCGAAGTATGTGGCAATCGTAACGCCCAAAATAGCGGCGTCACGTTTGACTTCCGTAAAGTTTTCCTTGCCTTTCATCCATCTGTTGAACGATTTGAAGACGTGTCTCATTTCGGGATACGCCAGCAAAGACGCCTTGCCCACGCGAATGGCGTCAACCGCCGCTGGAACACCCGCCGCAGTGCAGGATGCCGACGCAATGCTCAATGAAGCGGATGTCAGCGTAAACGCGCTTTCAGCCTTGTTTTTCTTGAAATATCCCAAAATGCTTTTGGTTTCGCCGCGTTTTTTGGCTTCATAAGCGGGCTTCAGCAACGAATAGACTTTTTCGCCTGTTTTATAGGCGCACATTCCGACCAGCCCCGGAATTCCGAACAGCTGGAATGCCAAAACCGTGCGTGCCGTATTTTTAATCGAATCGCGGATTTTTGTATAAACATATCCGTGCTTTTCAGTCATTTTCGCATCAAAAGCTTTAGCTTTGTCGCTGATGCGCTTCAACAGCGGAACAGAGGCTATCACCTTGTCCGTTTTCTGCCCGATTCGCTCGGCCGCCGCGGTCATTTTCCGCGCCGTTAAAACCATTAAAAGATCAACATTCCGTTTATGAACATTCAGTTTCATTGTCAGTCTATCGCATTTAAAAGTTTTTCATATTCCGCACGCATTTCGTTTTCGTTCAAAGGTTCCCCCGCTTTATCCATTACAAACAGAGTAATCAGCAGGCGCTCCATTTCCTCCAGCAACGTTTCAAAATACGTTTCTGAGGTTATTTTATCCAAATTTAGACATAAACGCAAGTACGTTTTTAATTTTCCCGCATCGGTGAGTGATTCCGCCAAATCCGCGGAATCAACAGGGTTTCCGTCATCGTCGATTTGTTCGATTTTACCTATAAGATTATAGATTTGTCCAAACATCGGATTTTTGGAAACATCCTGTTTTTCGTAGGAATCCAAATCGTTCAAATTGCGTTCCAAAATGTCGGACGAAACGGGTTCATGAAAATCAAAGCCGACTTCTTTATCGAATTCTTTGAGCATCGGCAACAATTTTGCTTCCGCTTTTTTGGCGCAAAGCTTCAAATCGACGTTTTCCGTATCGGCAAAAGCGCGAATAAACGCAAAGAAAAAAGGCGCGTCATCCGAATCAACGGGATTTTCATCGGTTAAAAACTCGTCCAGCCGCTTCAATGCCGCCGTTTCCAACGCCGACAGCCGCAACGCGTCGTTATGTTCCGCCGCTTTTTTGCGCTCGGCAATCAAATCCTGTTCGTTCATGGCTTTGCCTCCTGTTTTCTTTTATATAACAAATTCGGAGACGTATTTAAAGCATTCTTTCCGACATGCAAAAAAGCCCGCGTTTCCGCGGGCTTTTTCGTTACAGCACACAGGCTTATTTTTCTTCGGCCAAGTGTTCGTACAGTTTGCGGCGTTCTTCCACCTGTTCCTGCGCGAATTTGACCAAGTTTTCGTAGCGTTCCGGATTGGTCTTTTTGACAATCTGGAAGCGCGTTTCGTTAGCCATATAGTCAGCCATGGCTTTCGACGGAGCTTTGGAGTCCAACTGCAAGCCCGGTTTGCCTTCACGCACGCGGCGCGGGTCAAAACGGTACAGAGGCCAGAAGCCCGCTTCAACCGCGGCTTTCTGGTGATCCAAGCCCTGTTCGCCGATTTCAAAGCCTTGGGCGATACAATGCGAGTACGCGATAATCAAGGACGGACCGTTGAAAGATTCGGCTTCAACCATCGCTTTGATAACCTGCGCGTCGTTCGCGCCCAAAGCAACCTGAGCGACATAGACGTTTTCGGACGACATGGCAATCATGCCCAAGTCTTTGCGGGGCAAAGACTTGCCTGCAACCGCGAATTTGGCGGACGCGCCAATCGGGGTCGCTTTGGACTGCTGACCGCCCGTGTTGGAGTAAACGCCGGTATCCATGACCAGAATGTTGACATTCTTGCCCGAATACAGAACGTGGTCCAAACCGCCGTAGCCGATATCGTAAGCCCAGCCGTCGCCGCCCAGCGTCCAAACGGATTTTTCAACAAAGTAATCCGCCAAGCCGTTCAGCGTTTTCGCCGCTTCCGAATTCATCGAAGCCAGTTTGGCTTTCAACGCTTCGACGCGGGCGCGCTGTTCTTGAATTTCGGCATCGTTCGTCTGGGACGCGGTCAAAATCGCGTTCGTCAAATCGCCGCCGACTTCGCTTTCCAAGTCTTTAATCAACTGGTGAGCGTAGTTTTTCTGGAAGTCGATGGACAAACGCATGCCCAAACCGAATTCCGCGGCGTCTTCAAACAGCGAGTTCGACCAAGCCGGACCGCGGCCGTTCGCGTCTTTCGCGTACGGGGTGGTCGGCAGGTTGCCGCCGTAAATGGACGAGCAGCCCGTCGCGTTCGCAATCATCAAACGATCGCCGAACAACTGAGTCAGCAATTTGACATACGGCGTTTCGCCGCAGCCTGCGCAAGAACCGGAGAATTCAAACAACGGACGCAGCAGCTGGACGTTTTTGACCAGTTTCTTTTCAATCTTGGTGCGATCAACATCCGGCAAGGACAAGAAGAAGTCGAAGTTCGTCTTTTCCTGTTCCAGATGAGCCGCAATCGGCTGCATGTTGATGGCTTTCTTTTCGGGGTCGGCTTTGTTCTTGGCGGGGCAAGCGTGCGTGCACAGCGAGCAGCCCGTGCAGTCTTCCGGCGCGACCTGAATGATGAAAGCGGAATCCGTGAACTCTTTACCCTTGAAAGCGGCGGATTTGAAACCCGCGGGAGCTTTCTTCAGATCTTCGTTAGTGGCGACTTTGGCGCGGATTGCCGCGTGCGGGCAAACCATGGCGCACTTGCCGCATTGGATACAGGTTTCGGGATCCCAAACGGGAATGTCGGACGCGATGCAGCGTTTTTCGTACTGCGTCGTCGCCGTCGGCCACGTGCCGTCAGCCGTCCATCCGAAATCGGACACTTTCAGTTCTTCGCCCTTGCCTTCCAAAATCTTGCCGGCGACTTTCTTCACGACTTCGGGAGCCGTTTCGGGAACGCCCGGCAGACGTTTGAATTTGGAGGTCGGTTTGTCGGTGATTTTGATTTCGTGCAAGTGAGCCAAAGACGCATCCACCGCGGCGAAGTTTTTGTCAACCAGCGCCTGACCTTTTTTCATATAGGTCTTTTCAATGGATTTCTTAATCGCCTTGATGGCTTCGTCGCGGGGCAGAACGCCCGACAGAGCGAAGTAGCAGGTCTGCATAATCGTGTTGATGCGGCGGCCCATGCCCGTCTGTTTCGCGACTTCGACAGCGTCAATCGAATACAGTTTCAAGTGTTTTTTGATGATTTCTTCCTGAACTTCGACCGGCAGGTGATCCCAAACTTCTTCCGCTTTGAACGGAGCGTTCAACAGGAACACGGCGCCGTCTTTCGCCTGCGCCAGCATGTCGATTTTTTCCAAGAACGGGAAATGGTGGCATGCAACAAAGTCCGCTTTGTTAATCAAATACGGCGCATTGATGACGTGGTTTGCGAAACGCAGGTGCGACGTGGTCATCGCGCCCGATTTTTTCGAGTCGTACACAAAGTACGCCTGACCGTAAACGCCGTCTTCGCCAGCGATAATCTTAATCGAGTTCTTGTTCGCGCCGACCGTGCCGTCAGCACCCAAACCGAAGAAGATGGCGCGTTTGACGTCTTCGTCTTCGATGTCGAACGAATTGTCGACGTCCAAAGACAAATGCGTCACATCGTCCGTCAAACCGACCGTGAAGCGGGTCTTGGGTTCGGCTTTTTCGGCGTTTTCAAACACGGCTTTCGCCATGGCGGGAGTGTATTCCTTGGAAGACAGACCGTAGCGGCCGCCGATGACGCGCGGCATGGATTTCAGCTTGCCTGCCGCAAAAGCGTCGGCAACGGCGGAAACGACATCCAGGAACAACGGTTCGCCTTGCGCGCCCGCTTCTTTCGTACGGTCCATGACGGCAATCGTTTTGACCGTGGCGGGCAGAGCTTTAATCAGTTCCTCCGCAGGGAACGGACGATACAGGTGAATCTTGACGACACCGTATTTTTTGTCTTTCAAATGGGCAACCGTGGCTTCGGTCGTATCGGCGCCCGACCCCATGATAACGACGACCTGTTCGGCATCTTTCGCACCGACATAGTCGACCAAGTGGTACTGGCGCCCCGTGATTTCGGCGTATTTGTCCATCGCTTCTTGAACGACCGCGCCGCATTTTTCATAATACGGGTTGGCGGCTTCACGAATCTGGAAGAACACGTCGGGATTCTGCGCCGTACCGCGCAAGACGGGGTGATCCGGCGTCAAAGCGTGTTCACGGTTGAAGTCCATCGGCAGACCTTTGACGAATTCGCGCAGCTGGTCATCGGAAATGACTTCGATTTTGTTGATTTCGTGCGAAGTGCGGAAACCGTCAAAGAAGTGCATGAACGAAACGCGGGATTTCATCGTGGCGTACTGAGCAATCGCCGCCATGTCCTGCGCTTCCTGCACGTTGTTCGAGCACAGCATCGCAAAGCCCGTCTGACGGCAAGCCATCACGTCGGAGTGGTCGCCGAAAATCGACAAAGCGTGCGTCGCAACGGCGCGCGCGGCGACATGCATAACGAACGGCGTCAATTCGCCCGCGATTTTGTACAGGTTCGGAATCATCAGCAGCAAGCCTTGCGACGCCGTAAAGGTCGTCGTCAAAGCGCCCGCCTGCAAAGAACCGTGAACAGCACCGATAGCACCCGCTTCGGACTGCATTTCATAGATTTCGGGAACTTTGCCCCAAATGTTTTTGACGCCTTGAGCCGCCCATGCGTCCGCCCATTCGCCCATCGGGGACGACGGGGTAATCGGGTAGATAACGGCGACTTCGTTCAGACGATGCGCAACACCCGCCGCGGCTTCGTTTGCGTCCATCATCTTCATTTTTTGGTTTTTATCCGCCATGGATTTACTCTCCAAGAAATTAGAAAAAACAATGTGTTTCGGGAAGATTTTTTCCGAAAACGCCTGCCAATCAGGCGCTTTGACAGCTTTTCCCGACCGCATGCCGGCTACTTTAACCCACAAAAGCAGCAGCTTCAATACTTTTTTAATGAAATGTTGAACGATTTGGCATAATCTTTTTGACGGAAGGAAACGCTCATGCCCGATTTTTCGTTTGAACAAAACATCCCCGATTTGTTTGCCCCCGTCAACGGATTGGTTGCGGGCGTTGACGAAGCGGGGCGCGGTCCGTGGGCAGGTCCCGTCGTCGCGGGCGCGGTGATTTTTCCGAACCTTGAAATTTCGGAGCATTTGTGCGAAACGCTGAACGATTCCAAAAAACTGACCGCCGCAAAACGCGAAGCTTTGTTCGACGAACTGCATCAGTCGAACGCGCTTATCGGCTGCGGCAGCGCAAGCGTTGAGGAAATCGACACGTTAAATATATTGCAGGCGACTTTTCTGGCAATGCGGCGCGCAATCGGCGCCCTGCCCGTCAAGCCCGAATACGCGCTGATTGACGGCAACAAAGTGCCGCCGAACCTGCCCTGCCCCGCACAGGCCGTTATCAAGGGCGACGCCTTGAGTTTATCCGTCGCCGCCGCTTCGATTATCGCGAAAGTCACCCGTGACCGGCTGATGACCGAATTGGCGAAAGAATTTCCGTACTACGGCTGGGAGAACAACGCAGGCTACGGCACGAAAGCGCATCAAGACGGATTGAAAACGCACGGCATTTGCATCCATCACCGCAAATCCTACGCCCCGATTAAAAAGTTTTTGTAATAAAAAGAGACCCCCGCGTAA
>DJPN01000028.1 GCA_002438565.1 Alphaproteobacteria bacterium UBA6411
TACTTCTTTCTAACAATCGCGAAAGCGACGATTGATCCGGCGACAAAGGCAACAGACAGCCCGATCCGAATTTCGGACTGTTTTCTGTGTCGGAAGCGTTGTTATCTGTCATGTTTTTCCTCTCGCAGTTATTTTGACGCGTTTATGACGGCTTGACAATATTTGAATCGGCGACCGTTCCGGTCGAACAGGTTGATTTAATTTCTTGCTTGTCAATCCCCGAGCCTTTGGAACAAAAACGGCGTCCCCGACTTTCGCAATGCTGCAAGACGGGTGATACCCCTCCGTTTTTGCTGGGATAATGACAAGCCGCTTTCTTCTCTCCGACGAAGCACCTCGAAAGGGTTTCAGGCGCGATGCCTAAACCCTTTAACAAGTGCTTTTTACAGAGAAGGAACAAGACAATGACTGACAAAGGCGACCTTATCGAAACCGTGGCAAACATTCTCATTGAACGGCTGGAAAACTTTTCGGGCGAATGGGAAAAGCCGTTCTTTACGTCTTTCGCCCGCAACGTCGCGACACAAAAAGTTTATCGCGGCATCAACATCTTGATTTTGAACTTTGCCGCCGCAGTCAACGGCTTTACATCGTCCGTTTGGGGGACTTACCGGCAATAGCAGGAAAAAGGCTGTCAGGTCAAAAAAGGCGAAAAGTCAACGACCGTTGTTTTCTGGAAACCGCTTTCCTACAAATGCGAAATCGAAAACACGGAAACGGGCGACGTTGAAGAAGTCGAAAACCAGTTTTTTGTCGCCCGCGCTTATGCCGTGCTCAACGGTTCGCAAGTCGATGGATTCACAGCGGAAAACGAAAGAGGCGACTTCCAAGCGGACGTAATGAAATTTTTTGACAATACGGACATCGCTTATTTTTACGGTGCCAATCTGGCTGGATACGACTGCCGGCGGGACGTTGTGCTGATGCCCGCGCGAAACGATTTTAAGACTGAAACCGGCTTTGTTTCGACTTTGGCGCATGAAACCGTCCACGCCACGGGACACAAAAACCGCTTAAACCGCGATATGAAAGGACGGTTTGGAAACGAATCTTACGCTTTCGAGGAGCTGATTGCGGACATCGGCGCGGGCTTTGTCGCGGGGTATTTGGGCTATGATTACCAGTTTTCAAAGGACAATCTGGCGTATCTGCAAAGCTGGCTGAAAGTTTTGAAAAACGACAAGCGCGCGATTTTCAAAGCGTGTTCCGAAGCGCAGAAGGCTTTCGACTATCTGCTGACGTTCCAAGAAACAAACGGCGAAGCGGCTTGATGCCGCTTCATTTCCCAAATCCGTTCGCCCAACCTCTCCACAACATTGTTGCGCCCGAACGGATATGTGTTGCGTCCGCATTCAAATGCGCCTATATTGTTAATACGAATTTTTATTGATAACTGTGTTTTTGCGTAATAGGAGTCATTCCCATGCAAGCGATTAAACGCGACATCTATCTGAACAGGCTGATTGAACGCAAGGAAAACGGAGCGATCAAAGTCATTACGGGCATTCGTCGGTGCGGGAAATCCTATCTTTTGTTCAATTTGTATTACGATTATCTGCTTTCCTGCGGCATCGGCAAAGACAGAATCATCAAAATCGCGCTTGACGATGAAGAAGCCGAAAATTTAACGGATGCAAAAACTTTGGCGGCTTTTATCAAAGAGCGGCTGAAAGACGAAAACACGTATTACGTTTTCCTTGACGAAATCCAATTCGTCAAAGATTTTGAGAAAGTTTTGAACAGCTTAAACCGCCTGCCGAATCTGGATATTTACGTCACGGGCAGCAATTCAAAATTCTTGTCTTCCGATATTTTAACCGAGTTTCGAGGCAGAGGGGACGAAGTTCGCGTTCATCCGCTTTGTTTTGCGGAATATGTTTCGGCATATAAAGGTTCGGCGGCGAACGCTTGGAACGACTATTTCACTTACGGCGGCTTGCCTCAAATACTGACGCGATCGACCGACGAGCTGAAAACGCAATATCTGACAAACCTGTTCCAAACGGTTTATCTGGCTGACATTATCGAACGCAATAAAGTTCGGGCGAAAGAAACGCTCAACACCCTTGTCAATGTTTTGGCGTCGTCCATCGGTTCTTTGACAAACCCGCGAAAACTCGCCGCCGTATTTGCCCATTCCGGAGACAAGGAAGTGACGGATAAAACCGTCGGCGTTTATTTGGATTATCTGACGGATTCATTTTTAATCAACAAGGCGGAACGCTATGGCATCAAAGGCAAGAAATATATCGCCTCTCCCTATAAATACTACTTTGAAGATGTCGGTCTGCGCAACGCAAGGCTGAATTTCCGCCAACAGGAAGAAAACCATATTATGGAAAACATCATCTATAATGAATTGCTTGTGCGCGGATACAATGTTGACGTCGGCATTGTCGATTGCTACGACAAGGACGAGCAAGGCAAACAGATTTTAAAACGCAGGGAAGTCGATTTTGTCTGCAACAAAGGCAGCCGGAGGTATTACGTTCAATCGGCTTTTGCCATTCCCGACGATGAAAAAATGGCGCAGGAAAAGATGTCTTTGGTCAAGATTAAAGACTCTTTCAAGAAAATCATTGTTGTCAAAGACAACATCAAACTCTGGCGGACGGAAGACGGCATTGTCGTTATGGGATTGCAAGAATTTTTGCTGAACCGAAACAGTCTCGAACTTTGATTTAACCCCGTTTCGGGCGCCCATAAAAACGGGCGCCTTTTGCTTTTCTTGCTTGTCAATCCCCAAGCCTTTGGAACAAAAACGGCGTCCCCGACTTTCGCGATGCTGCAAGACGGGTGATACCCCTCCGTTTTTGCTGGGATAATGACAAGCCGTTTTCTTCTCTCCGACGAAGCACCTCGAAAGGGTTTCAGGCGCGATGCCTAAAACCCTTTAACAAGTGCTTTTTACAGAGAAGGAGCAAGACAATGACTGATAAAATCGACCTAGCCTTAACCGAATTGAACACAACGCTTCAACCGTTTATGCCGCATAAACAGGCGCAAATTCTCATTCAAAATCTGACAACTTCCGAAGAAGCCGAAACGTTCGCGGACATTATTTTGACTCTTGCCGAACGCGTCAAAGCGACGCCGCAACCGTATGAAACGGACGGACAAGGCAAAAACGCGACTGCTCAACGGCATTATTTTATCGGTTCTTACGATGCCTACATCGTCGAAAAAGACGCGTCCGAAAAACAAATTCATGCTTTCGGCAGGGCGAGTTTCGGGTGCGGGGTCGAGAGCGGTTACATCTCGATTGACGAACTTTTGGATTTGGCGGAGCTGGATTTGTATTTCACGCCTTGCGCCGTCGCCGAAGCGATTAAGGAGGGCTGACCGATGTTGTACTGGGACTTAATCGAGGAATTTTTGCCCGACTTTGAGGAACGCGCCGACGTGAAATTCGACACCTCTCTGTTCAGCTTCATTCACGGCGGAGAAGTGCCGGAAGAGGACTTGCCGGCGTTAAAAACTTTGGCAAAAAGCGGCTGGCTGGCGGAAGTGTTTTTCGCGATGGAAAAGCACCTGCTCAACGAAGCGTTCGAGGCGTACTTTGAAAAGGAAATCGTTCCGAAAATTTATTACAAGCAAAAGGAATGCGGCTCTGAATAGAGCCGCGTCCGTTTTTTTAAAAATCGGTCGCCGCACACGCGGCGACACCGTTCGCAACACCTCTGACAAAGGGCGGTCGGGCGGGTTTAGGGGTGTTTAGGCTGATTTGCAAGTGATTGATTTTATTGTTGAAGGTTTTTGGGCAGGATAGCCTTTTCGTATGACGAAAGGCGGCGTTGCGTTCAAATCTTCGTTCGGCTATAATACTCCCGTCACACACATTTGAACGCTTAACTCTGCGAGGCATTTATGGCGCGTATTGTCAAGTCGTTCAGAATAGAACAAGAAATTTGGGACAGGCTGAAAACCCGTTCGGGAAACACCTCCGAGCTGGTGCGCCTGTTCATCGTAACGGGGCTTTTTAAAATGGAACTGCCCCGGCAAACCGAAATTGAAAAGCTCTGCATTATTGAAGATCAGGCACGCCGCATCGGCGTGAATTTGAACCAAGCCGTCAAGGCTCTGAACGTTTCCTCCGACCACCAGAACGCTTTACCGGAAATCCGGCAAGCCTGCATGGATATACGCTTTTTGCGGCTGGCGATTCATAAGTTGGTGAGTGCCTACTATGGAAAATGAATACGATCTGCTGAAACGGCATTTGCGCGGGACTTATGTGAAGCGGGAAAAATTTCCGCTTTATTACACGCCTCCATGCAAAAAAGCGGCTTCCATAAAATCGTGCGCCCGCCGGTTGCCGGAAGCCGTCGTCAAAGTGGCTTCATACATTAAAACGCCCGCAGAAGCGAAAAACGCCTTGCTGTATATTGCCCGAAAATCGGAAGGATTGGAGCGGGACGCGCTCGTTTGCAATGAAAGTCTTGACACGCTTCCCGTTTCGGAATTTGACAATGAAATCGCTTCTTACGCTTTCAAACAGCATCGCAAAAACGGCAATCAAATGGTGCATCTGATCGTGTCTTTTCCGAAACGAATGAACGTGTCGGAAGAGGACGCTTACCGCTTTATGGAACGATACATGGAGCCGTTCGGGAAAAAGGGCTATCGATATTTGTACGCCGTTCACTCGCACCAATCGGCGACGCACGGACACGTTTTGCTCTGCCTGTCGAACGGACGGGAACGCTTGCACATCAAAAAGCCGCAGCTGATCATGCTCCGCCAACATCAGGTCAAAGTCGCCAAAGAGTTCGGCTGGGAAATGCAGGCGACGCGGTTTCAGGACAGGGATTTTTCGCTGACGGGCTTTATCGCCCCGACAAAAAAGAAAACGCTGTTGGAGCGGCAAGTGCCGCAATGGTGCGCGCGGCGGCAAGCGGAGAAACAGCACCCGCCCCCAGCCGTTCAATACGACATCGGCGGACAGGCGCAGCGAGTTTTGTCCGCATGGTCGAAGAACTTTTCCAACCCCGCCCGTGCCGAACAGCTGTTTATCGAAATGTACGCCGAAAAGCCCAAAACAGCCCTTTGGTACGCCAATCACCGCGTCAACGTGTTCGGAGAATGCGAAACTCAGCCCGACATCAAACTGACGGAAAAGGCATTGGGACGGATTTCGTTGGAAAAAAGCATAAAACTTTCATCACAACTAGAAATAGAACAAACGCCCTTGTAAACATCAATCTTGTCCTCTTTCGATTTCGCGTTCCATGTCATCGAAATTTTCAACGATTGAATAACAGACTTTGCCGCCGCTGATCGCTTGGAAAAGCCTTATTAAGTTATTGTTTTAATTTTCCATACAAATCAAATTTATTAGAAAATAATCATCAACGAAAGATTGCTCATCATCTCGATATGCTATTTGTTGAAAATCATGCTACTTTTTATTCTCAAGAAGTTTGCTCCATACAGAAATAAATTTGTGAATATTTTCCATTTGAGACATTTTATGGTATGTCAACCAAATTGAATTTTTATATACGTTCATATCTTAGTCCCCCATGACTTTTGTCATCAGGTCGCTATAATTACTGACAACATCGTATTTCACTTCTTTGTTGCTTATGGATGCGAAATGTTTTTTAGCACATTCAATCTTTGCTTTTTCTATATCCCTTAATTCCAAAGACGACATATTTCCTTTTGTTTCAGCAACAAAGTAAATATGTTTGATGCGTTCTTGATTAAAAGCGATTGCCCAGTCCGGATTATAATTTCCGACCGGCGTTGAAATATAAAACCCTTTTGGCAGTTTTACATAAACAACGACATCTTGCGCCTGTTCGAGTTTTTCCGCAAAATCTTTTTCTATTGCGGAATCGTATAGCAAATGATCATAAATGTTTTTAGCGGTTGCAATAGCGTTGATGCCAAATTTTCCTTTGAGTGTCGGCTCCGTAAAAATGGAAGTGTCATAAACATCGTTATCGCCAATTTTTGTGTAACTGATATGCTGAACGATAAGAGTCGCTTTTTGTTCGTTAATAATGTTGCAGGCTTTAATGATGAACTCTTCCGGATTTTTCTTAAACTGATCAAAAACCGTTTTTTCCATACCCTGCAATATCTTTATGATTGTGGCGCGCGTCAGTCCTGTTCCATCAACCATTTTACCGACAAGATCATATTTAACGGATGTTCCGACCGATGTAATTTTTTCTGTTTTTGTCGCATTTTCTTTTGTTTCAAAGGCTGTTCCGTCAAACAAATCCTGTTTGGATTTAATGACTTTCATTGTTCCCGTCGTAATGTTCACAACGATTTTAGACACTCTTAAATCTTTGTTCAAAGCGCGGACGGATTTTTCAACCAGTTCTTGTCCTTCAAAATCAACGGCATAAATGGATTTGACATTGATCTTTTTCCAAAGAGCCTGAAATTCTTTTTTGGTAAGAGTTTCCTGATTTATTTTAACTTCAACGTCATTTTTACGCGCATCTTCCGGCATCATGCCTTTGACATCGTAAATCGTATCCAAGATGCGAACAATACCGTCCGCACGGTCTTTGACTTCTTCCGGCAAAACAAGCGTTCCGGCATTTTTGTCGGCATAGTATTTTTCAGTCAATTCTCCTTGTTCATTAACATAGTCGTTTTTAACCATATTAAAGTAGATTTTTCCGGCTAAATCCGGCGAGATGGCTTCGCTGTTTCCGTCAGCATCTTGAATGAATTTGCCGTCAAACAAATCCGCCGTAACTTTCTTCGGTCTGTCGGTAATGACCTCTGCCAGTTCCGCTTGCAAACCTTTGGCAAAAGCGTCATAAGATTCGTTGGCAATAACGGTCAAGATGTTAATGTTATGCACATCATCGCCCAGAACGGAAGCATCCATACGTTCGCCGTTCTGATTGACCGCCAAGCGCAAACCGCGCCCGACTTCCTGACGTTTGCGCACTTCCGCGCCGCTTTGCTTTAAGGTGCATATTTGAAACACGTTCGGGTTATCCCACCCTTCTTTCAAGGCGGAGTGTGAAAATATGAAACGCACCGGTTCTTTCCGATCCAAAAGGCGTTCCTTGTTTTTCATAATCAGGTCATAGGCATCAATATCGGTTGAGTTTTGCTCTTTTTTATCTATTTTTCCGTCAATGAAGCGATTGCTTTTCTTGTCGATGGAAAAATAACCGGCGTGCGTCGCGCGAGCGTCAATGTTTTTCAAATAACGCACATATTCGCCATCACCCAGTTCGCCGACGTAATGGTCAATGATATTTTGATACTCTTCCTCGAACATTCGGGCGTAAATGCCGTTTTTAACCGCATTGCCCTCATATTCTTTATATTTTGACACTTCATCGATAAAAAACAGGGACAGCACTTTTATCCCCTTATAAAACAGCTGGCGTTCGCGCTCCAAATGGCTTTCAATCGTTTCCCTGATTTGAATACGGCGGATTTGATCGGAATCCTGCGTGTCTCCTCTTACTTGACCGACTTCGATTTTGGCTCCGTTTCTGAACTCGACCGTATTGTCCCGTCCGTCAATGCGGCTGACCGTATATCCCAAATACTCGTTTAAATTGCCAGAATGTTCATACAGATTATAGCCCTCGTTGACAATGCGCGTTGTCTTTCTGATGCCGGTCGCGCCCTTGATGTTATATTCCAAAGACGCCGTCGGCGCTTTGACGTTTGAAAGATTGAGATTCGCCAAATACAAATAACCGTCCGTGCCGGATTGACCGGAAACGCTGATGCCTTTAACGGCAATCTTTTTGACAAGCTTTTTGTTGTAAGCCTCCATCGCGTCCAAACGGTAAACCATGTTAAAAATGCGGTCTTTTCTATGCGTTGCCGAATATCGCAGCGTCATCAGCGGATTGAATTTTTTTAACCCTTCGCGCGTCGCTTCGCCTTCGACCGATTGAGGTTCGTCGATGATCAAAATCGGGTTTGTGTTTGCGATAATATCGATCGGGCGGCGCGAACGAAACTCATCAAGTTTCATGGAAATACGACGAGCGTCCTTTCCTTTTGCATTGAAGGCTTGCGAATTGATAATCATCACATAAATGCTGTTGGAGCCGGCAAATTGGTCAAGTTCGTTCAGATGTGCCGAATTATATACGAAATAGCGGATTTTCTTGCCGTATTCCTCGGCAAAGTGGTCTTCGGTAATTTGAAAGGATTTATAAACGCCTTCGCGAATGGCGATGCTGGGAACGACAACGATGAACTTGCTCCAACCGTATTTTCGGTTAAGCTCGTACATTGTTTTAATATAGGTATAGGTTTTACCGACGCCGGTTTCCATTTCCACCGTCAGATTGTAACGCCCCTCCAAATCTTCCGACGGTTTGATGAGGTTTTCCCGTTGGATTTTTTGAAGGTTGTTCAGAATTGTTCCGTCATCAAGAACAACTTTCGCGTTTTTAAATCCGGTAAAATCTTCGCCCAATTCGCCTTGCGCCGATTGATCGACGCCTTTATCAATCAAATAACTTATTCCTTCGTTTTTCGGCTGTCCGGCAAAAACATCGACAACCGCTTTGGCGGCATCGGCTTGAAACTTTTGATGCTTGAAACGTAATTTCATGAAGCCGCCCCTTTATAATACTTTGATTGTCGTGTTCGGAGATTTCAATTTAAAGATTTCGCCCACATTGACGCGCGCGGCATCGCCGGCGAAACCGCTGTCGCGGAAAACGGCGCGGAGAGGCTGCAACTCCGCGATTTGTTTGATGGCGTCTTCGGAAATCTTGTCATCGAAGCAAGCGACCAACGCCCCCTCGTCAACGATGTGAACATTATATCCGGCAACGGTTTGAACTTTGTGCGGCAGTGAAAGTTCCAATCCCCATTCAAGCATACAAGCGTACAGCAAATCTTCGGGCGTGCGGTCGTCTTTGATGTTGCTTGCCATGTCAACCAAATCTTTCTGATTGTATTCTTCGGGCGTGTAATAAACGTCTTTCATATTGCCGTCGTCAAGTTTCAAAACGCGAAACCCGATGTCGAGGTCTATTTTGCCGCTTTCTTCAACGATTTTCTTGCCGGCGCGGCGGATGCGTTCCTTGCCGATTTCGCAGATGTTTTTATATCCCGCCTTATAGGCTTCGGATTTTTCGTCGCAAACTTCCGGTAATTGAACCATTATAAACTTGCGTTTACCGCCGTCTTCAGCATTCAACTGCATGACTGCGTGCGCTGTTGTTGCTGAACCCGAGAAAAAGTCAAGGATTGTTATATCTCTCTTGTTTTTTCCATTATAAGATTGCATAAAATACTTTAATAACTCTGGATTTTTAGGATTATTAAATCCTATGCCTGGCATCAATCCATCATTACCATTTAGCACAGTTGTTCCAGCACTATTTGTTATTTTTACCAAACTTTGCAGAGGAAGATTGTTTGATTTTATAAAGTATTTCTTTTCATTTATTTCAACGATATCGTCCTCGCAAACAAACTCTTTTTTAATAACATTTTTATTCTTCTTTATAAGAACTTCATTTTTATTCCATAAATCCTTAAAGTTACTTAACGACCACGTCCAGCACCCCAATTTCCCTCCTTTTCTTTTTGGAGGTCTTATTTTTACATAACCCAAAGACAATAACTCTTTATCATCTGTATATACATCCGTTTCCGTAGAATCACCTGTTATTTTCTTTGCGTCATAATCCATAACTGCAACGGCATGAATAAACTTTTCACTATTTTCAAAATAATTAAAACCAGGATACTTTTTGCTCACTAAATTCGTGCGCTCCAGCAAAGTGTTATGATTCCCTGTTGCCCCACTTTGCGTTCCTTCGTAATAGTAAATTGTGTAGCCTAAATTCGTGCGCTCCAGCAAAGTGTCGTGACCGCTAGATGCCCCTGTATCACGCCCTAAATAAAAACTATTCTCAAACACTTCATGCGGCACATCATTATTATATGTCAATAATAATTGACAATTTTCTTTTGTATAAACAAGTATGTATTCATGATTTTTCTGGATACTTTTGGAATCATTCTGCGTATTTCCCTTTAACTGGATCAGCATCCCGTAAAAATTGCTTACCCCAAATACCTCATCGCATATTTTTTTCAAATTAGCCTGTTCATTGTCATCAATGGAGATAAAAATCACTCCATCTTCGGAAAGCAGATTACGCGCTAATTTCAGGCGCGGATACATCATTGAACACCACGAGGAATGGAAACGTCCGTTGGTTTCTGTGTTCTTAAACATACGATAACCGCTTTCATCTATGGCACCGACTTCTTCGTCATACGCGTCCTTGTTCGTGCTGTAATCGTCAGGATAAATAAAACTGTCGTTGCCGGTGTTATAAGGCGGATCGATGTATATCATTTTGACCTTATTCAAATAACTTTCCTGCAAAAGTTTCAAAACGTCCAAATTGTCGCCCTCGATATAAATGTTTTGCGTATTTTCCCAATCGACGGATTCTTCCCGACACGGACGCAACGTCTTGCGAATGGGCTTGCACGCTTCAATCATTGCCTGTTTTTTGCCAACCCATGTAAAATCATAGCTTTCATCGCCGTCAATCACTTTGGTAGAAAGAAGCTGTTCCAATTTCTTGGCATCGACCGCCGCAACAATTTCGCCGTTCTCGTCTTTGCTTTCGGTAATGACCTCCGGAAACATTTCTTTTAACTTTGCTAAATTATCCAGCGTTTGATTGGCTGTTTCCATTTTCATTTTATCCATTGTCCGCTTTCTCCAATGATTGTATTTGCGTTTGAATTTTTTTGATTTGTGTGCGAATTTCGCATTGACGGTTGAACTGCTTTTCCGCAGCCATTTTCTTGGTTAAAACATCAATCCGCCGCTGCAAATCGTCGATTTTCGCCGATTTGACAACGCGGGTTTTCAAATCCGTTTCTTCGGTTTTCGACAGCGTCGCGGACAGCGATTCCAAAATCCCCGCGTATATCGCGTCCGTTCTGCCGCCCGTTATCGGAAGAACGGGATCTTCCGTCCAACCGCCGTGAAAGTATCGGACGACCGCCGTTTTGTTGTTGGCGGATTTTTCCTTGTACGCCGCCCAAATCTGACGCAAGCCACCGTATTCCATGACATAGACGATCGTGTACGGAATGGTTTTGTCGATCGCTTCCAATATCTTCGGATTGAAATCCCGCCTTTTTAAACGGATGTGGAAAATTTCCAGTTCCTCTATATCGCCGCCCGCGGATACGTTCATTGTTTTGGGCGCGATTTTGTTCGCCCAAACGATTTTTTCAATGTCGTCCGTGAACGCCTGTCTGACGGCGGGGGACAAATCCGCCCGATCGAAAAATTTTTGCTTCGCGACGAACTTGTTGACTTCGGTTGATTGCGGCAGTCCTAACATTCGTCCTCCACAACCAAAAAGCAAATCAATTCAAAATCGTCCAATCCCGATATTTTGTTTTCCAGCGCCGTCGTGCCGCCGGCGGAAAACAGGCTGTCGATTTCGCTTTCGTCCTTGACCGATATAATGGACGAAATGGCGTCGCCCAGCAGTTTGGAGTACAGTTTCATATCCCGCCCGTCGCGCGTTAAACGGTTGAACGCCGCGCAAACGTCCTTGTCGGGTTCGCTTTTGCCCTTGCACGCCAGACGCAGTTTATCCAGCAATTCTTTCGGTTGCAGGTGATTGCAAACGATGCCGCCGTCTTTTTGCAAATACACCATGTAAAACGGGTGCAGACGGTTCATGTCGTTGATGTTCGCGGCGCGGTCGATGTTTTTCAAAATGAAAATCACGCCCGCCGGCATATCGGGCGACGAACGGACGACGGCGTTCATGCCCGTCGGATTTTTTTCGATGTCGGGATTTTGCTTGATGTATTCCAGCAAATCCAACCGAAACTCGTTCAATCCCAAATCCAAAATGGAAACGCCGGTTCCCATGTCTTCCAAATCGACGATTTCCTCGTGCAGTTTTTCCAACTGCTTTTTGCGATACTGCAAATCGGGATCGTCTTCGGGATTGATGACGTTGCCGCCGTCCGCCGCGATGGAAACGATTTTCATGCGGTTTTCGACGCGGGCTTTCAGTTTGATGTATTCGTCCAGATCGATATGCGCCCAGAAATTCACCAGCTGGATTTTTTCGTTCAAACTGCCGATGCGGTCGATGCGCCCGAAACGCTGGATGATGCGGACCGGGTTCCAATGAATGTCATAGTTGATCATGTAATCGCAATCTTGCAGGTTTTGCCCTTCGGAAATGCAGTCTGTCGCGATTAAAACGTCGATGTCCTTCAAGTTCGCGGCGTCGGGTATCAAATGCCGCTCTTTCGACACGGGCGAAAAGCACGTCAAAACCGTGTTCATGTCGTGCGGCAAATCCCTGACGGTGCTTTTCCCGTCAATGCTGCCGCTGATGATCGCGCTTTCCAAACCGAAACGGTCTTTGACATACGGGGCGACGTGTTCGTACAAATACTCCGCCGTGTCGGAAAACGCCGTGAAAATCAGAATTTTTTTGTTGTTCGCGTTTATCGGGTGTTCAATCTTGTCCCCAATGACTTTCAGCAGCGTTTGCAGTTTGTAATCGTCAGCCGCGCCGATGCCGCCCGTTTCCGTCAGCAGATGACGCAAAATGACCGCGTCCGCTTTCAAATCCCGTTTCCACGTCAGATAATCCATATCCGCCAAGGCGATGCGGACTTTGTCGCCGATAAACAAATCCGCATCATCGTCGTCCGACAGTTCGGCGCCGTCGCTTTCATCGACGGATTGGTCAATTATAGCGCCGCTTGTTTGTTTCAACGCGTATTTGTCAATGACATCAATGACCTTTTCGATTTTTCCCAAAATGCGCGAAACCGTTTGATTGAACGAATAAACGGAACTTTCCATGCGCTTCATCAAATTCGTACTGATCAGGCGGCACATGCCGCGTTCGCGGTCTTTTTGGCGAAAGAAAACGCCCTTGCTGACATTGCGCCCGTACAGGCTTTCGTATTTGTCGATTTTGCTGGCGAAAATGTATTCCGACGGCGTATAGACGCATAGCGACAATTTCAGCAAATCGTTGAAAATCTCCGCATACGAAACGGTGTCTTCCTTCAAGCTTAACTGCGGGCGGAAGTTTATCGGCTTCAAGCGGTCGGGGAATTTTCCGATGCCTGTCGTGTCGTAATATTTTTCAATATGCTTGCGCGATCTGGCGATCGTGACGCTGTCCAGCAAGTCGAAGAAATCAAAACTCAGCATGCCCAGCAAATGCTGCGTCGTCCGCTCCTGAGGCGGCAGAGCGTTCCAGCGGTTGAACGCCTTTTGCGCCTGACTGAATATCAAATCGACGCTTTTGTTTTCGCCGAGTTTGTCGTTAATCAAAGCGGCATTGCCTTCGTAAGTCAAAGACAGCTGATTTTTCAAATCGATAAACTGGTTGTTGACGGGCGTCGCCGACAGCATCAGCACTTTTGTTTTCACGCCCTGCCGAATGACTTTTTCCAACAGAATGTTGAACCGGTTGTTTTTTAATTCGCCCGCGTCGGTTAAATACGTTTGCCCGCCGTTTCGAAAGTTGTGGGATTCGTCAATGACAACCAGATCGAAGTTTCCCCAATTCAGACGGTCGAGTTTGATGCCGTTCGATTCTCCGCGCGTCCGCGATAAATCGGTATGATATAGGACTTTGTAGCGCAGTTTGTCGGCAACCAGCGGGTTGTTATAATAATTTTCCTTGTAAATCTGCCAGTTGTCGCTCAACTTTTTCGGGCAAAGAACCAAAACGTCCTTGTTCCTGTTTTCATAGTATTTGATAACGGAAAGAGCGGTGAACGTTTTCCCCAGACCGACGGAATCCGCCAGTATGCAGCCGTTGTATTTTTCCAGTTTGTTGATGATGGCAAGCGCGGCGTCCTTTTGAAAATTAAACAGTTTGTTCCAAATGACGCTGTTTTTAAATCCGGTGGCTTCGTTCGGCAGAACGTCTTCGTTCAGATCTTCCAAAAATTCGTTGAAGATGTTGTACAGCGTGAAAAAATAAACAAATTCGGGGCTGTTTTCGTTATAGACGCTGACGATGTTTTCAACGATTTCGTCGGTAACGTCCTGCAAACGTTCAGCATCGTTCCAAATTTGGTTGAAACATTGCAGATAGCTTTGGCTGAACGGCGCGTCAAAGCGGTTGATGATGGAAAAGCAGTCGTTGCCCTTTTCGCATCCCAAATCGACTGTCGAAAAGCCGTTGACCGGATAATACGCCGTGTTTGACGCGTCGGGCTGTTCTATGTCGATCAGTCCGGGAATGTTTTGCCCCGTCCTGTTCGACTTAAAACGGGCGCGTTTTCTTATCCAATCCGCGCACTCTTTGGCAATGGCTTTTTGCGTCAGTTCGTTGCGCAGTTTTATTTCAAACTCCGTGCCGTAAATGCTCTTTTCACGGTTTAAGCGCGGAATGTAAAACTCGCGCTTCTCCTTTGCCGTTTTTTCCGCGATAAATGTCGGAGAGGTAAAGATAAATCTAAATTCTTTAACCTGTTCAAGCTGTTTTTTTAACGCTTCAAAAGCATAGATTGAAAAATACGCGGCGGCGACGGAAAGACGCGAATCCTTCCTGATTTCGACTTCCAAATCTTTTTTCAGAATGGAAGAAACGTTGTCGAAAACTTTAATATCCACTTTTTACCGCTTTATGCGCATTAAACCTTCCATTTTTTTTAAGATTGCGGCGCTTTGGAGATTGAAAGGTTTGGCAAGAAAGAGTATGTTAAAATGTATGGAACCTTAGATGTTAAGGTTTTGATTTTTCTTTAAAAATTTATACAGCGTTCCGTAGCAGACATTCAATTTTTTGGCGATTTCCTGTTTCGGCATTTTTTGGCGCAACAGTCTGTCCAGCAAATCCTCTTTGCCGTCCAGCGCGTGACGTTTGTTTCGGCTTCCGCAAGGTCTGCCGAGCGTTTTGCCGTTCATTTTGCGGCGGGCGAGAGCTTCTTTGGTGCGTTTGCTGATCATCTCGCGTTCCAGTTCGGCGACCAGCCCGAAAGCGAATGCCAGAATCTTGCTCTGCACGTTGTCGCCCAACTCGTAGCCGTCTTTAACAGTTAGCACTTTCGCGCCGATCTTCATGCAATGTTCCAAAATGGAAATGACCATAAACAGCCGCCGCCCCAGCCGCGACAGTTCCGAACAGATGGTCACGTCCCCTGATTTTATCCGTTTCAGCAGCTTGCCGAGTTTGCGCTTTTCGGGTTCTTTTATCCCCGACACGCCGTCGTCGATAATCCAGCTTTCAATCGGAACGCCTTGTTTTTTCGCCAACTCCTCCACGCCGATCTTTTGGTTTTCGCAATCCTGTTTGTCGGTCGATACCCGCAAATAGCCGTATACAGTCATCTCTTTTTCCTTTGCTTAAAAACTATTTCGCTACGACCGCTTTTGCCATAGACAGCGTTCGGCTTGGAAGCGTTCCGACAAAGTTCAAAACGGCATTGGAAGCGGTTGAATTGCCTATATTGAATATCAGGGCGGGAGTGTTGATGATGGTGGCGTAGGCACCCCAGAGGAGCGCGCCGGTGAAGAGCATCTGCATATAGCCGACGGTACCGACCTCGACGGCGACGTTTTGGTCTTGGAACAGGGAAAGGCTGTTCAGATACGCTAAAACGATGCCGATCGTGCCGCAGGTAAGCACAATCTGCGCCGCGTTCATCAGCAGCAGACGCAGTGCCGCGAACATGGCGGATTTGACGGGCGGCAGGGCGTAGAACGCGCACAGAATCGGGGCAAGCAAAGCGACGGCGAACAACTGCACAAACACGTTGAACAGGCTGGCGAATATCCGCCACAACAGCAGAAAGTAAATGACGGCGACGGGAACAACGGCGATTGCCAGCTTCAAGCTTGTCCAAGAGATGTCGCTCATCATCACGCCCAGTTTGTCCAGAACGGGGGCAAAGCTGTTTTCCACATGGGTCAGCAGAACGGCGACGCCCGAAGACGACGCTTGAACGGCGGTTTGCCCCTCCGATGTGATGCGCAGGACGCGCACGCCCAAGTCCATGCCGAAGTTGTAAATCCAAAAGCAAACGCCGCCCCAGTATTCAAAACTCTGCAACAGCGCCGTCGCAATCGAAAGGTCGATGAACTCTTTTATCAGGTTTTGCGGATTTTCGGGCTTGCCGAGCAGCATTTCGCACAGGCGGTAAATAATCCAAAGCGTGAACAGATACGACAGCAGCGTTTTCAGTTCGGGAGTTACGGCGTCAAAGAACGCTTGAGAGAAAGAAAGCGTTTTTTGGTTGAACGCGTCGAATATGGCGCAGGAATAGCAGGAAAGTTCAGCCATGGAGCATCTCCGTAAATCGTTTTTCATTGAAGTAAAGCGGCGTTTTGCACCAAACGGGACGGGTCAGAAAGTTCTGACACAACAAAACGTGCCGCCCGAACGGAATCGCGCCCCAGTCGGCAACGGGAATCAAGTCCAGCCCTTCGTCGTTTTCCGACACGGACACGCCGCCTTTGCCCGATTTGCTGACGCTTTTGCGCTTGCGTGTCGCCTTGCCGACCATTTCCGCCAATTCCTTTTGCGTGGCGTAATTGTTCTGCGCATAAACCAGCAGATACGAGCAGTTCGTTTTGATGGTTTCAAACGCCTTGTCGCCGTAAGTCGCTTTAATCTGCGCGAAGTCCTGCACAATCAGCCACACGACCGCGCCCATGCCCGCGCCTTTGGACAGAAAGTCCGTCATCAGGTTGATCTTGGGCAGACTGGCGAACTCGTCGGCAAGAATCGCGATCGGACACTCGTCCGGCTTTTTCGGAACGTCCAAAGCCCAGCCGAAGAACGTTTCAAAAAACAAAGCCGTCAGCACGCCCAAAGACTGCGCGTCTTGCTGCGGGAACTTGATGAACACGACGGACGGCGTGGCGCGCAAGTCCCGCCATTCAAACGAACATTCCCTTGTCGCGCCCTTGACCGCCCGACTGCGCCAGATTTGAAGCTTTGACAAAAACGTCGTCGTATGCGATCCCGCTTCGTTGTCGGGCGCGTTCACCCAAGACGCAAGGTCGGTTAAAATCCGTTGCGGCGCGCCGACCTCCGCCGCAAAACGAAGCAGGTCGCGCAGATTGTCCTTGGCGGAGTTGACCGCCTCCGCCCCTTTTGAAAGCAGCGTCTGCACATCGACGTCTTTGGCGACAAACCCGAACACGCGGAACAAGTGCGGTTCGCGGTAGGTTTCATAGTCGGCGACGGTCGCGGGATTGTTCGGATCAAGCCGCTGTTCCGCAATCTCCGCCAGATACACGGCAAGCAAAATCAGCGCCGCGATATGCTTTTTGGCGTTCGCCTCCCAGTGATCTTCCGATTGCCCTTTCTGCCCGACCAGCATCGCGGCGATGCGCTCCGCCTGCCGTTCCGCTTTGCCGAAAGAGGACAGAACGGACGGGAACACCTTTAACGACAGCGGGTTCCAAGCGTCTTTCGCCTTTTCGTCCGACCAGTCAAGCGCGTACACGGTCTTGCCCGCTTTTTTCAACGGCTCGGCAAGCAGCGTTTCCAGCTCGCCTTTCGGATCGGCGATAATCAGCGACCCTTTGAACGACAACGCCGTCGGAATCACAAACCCCGCCGTTTTGCCGCTTCGCGTCGGGGCAAGCGCGATGCCGTGCCGCAAACAGGTCGGGGAAAGCAGTTTCCGACCGACTTTTCCCACAATTACGCCCGAAGCGTTCTTTCGATCGGTCAGCCCCATGCGTTTCAGGTCGGACGCGGTCGCAAACCGCGCTTCGCCGTAAGCGGATTCCTTTGTGATAAAACAGGCATACGCCGCCCAAAGCGTCAACGCGGCAAGCAACAAAAATCCGCTTGTCCCGATACCGAACTTTTGCCAATCGACGCCCGCAAAATCCGCCTTGACTACAACGGCGCGGGCATAACGCAAACAAGCGGCGAACACTTTGCCGTTCCGCACGGCGCCGGCGTACACGGCGCACAGAACGCACAAAACAATTCCGCAAAACAAAACGCGCTGTTGCAGCTGCCGCGCTTCAGACCATGGCGTCATCAGTAGTCGCTCCCCCGCAATGCAATGTCCGCGATGTAGCGCACGCCTTCGGACACTTTGATCTGAATGACGCAGTCCAGACATTCCCGCACAATCTTTTCCATAACGTCCTTGTCCACGCTTTTGTCGCCCGTCATCGCGTTCGTCACCACCTTGGACAAAGCGTGCATCGCCGACCCCGCGTGTATGGTCGTCATACAGCCGCCGTGTCCGTTGTTCAGCAAAGACAACAGCGTCCAAGTGTTCCGGCTTCTCAGTTCTCCGCAAGCGATGCGGTCGGGACGCAAACGCATCATTGCGTCTATGACATCGTTTTGAGTGATTTCCGTTTCCGTCCCATTATCGGGTAAAACAAAGTGAACCGTGTTTTTCAAATGCGTCGTGTCCAATTCCCGCACGTCTTCCATCGTTAAAAAGCGGTCGGTTTCGGGAACGTGTTTCAACAGCACGTTTAACAGGTTCGTCTTGCCCGAACCCGTCGCGCCGCTGATCAGAATGTTGCGCTTTTCCAAAACCAGCCGGCGCAGACTGTTCGGCACGTCCGCAAAGTCGAACGTCATTTCCGGCTTCGGCGCAAAGGATTTTTCGGTCAGAAAGTTCTCTATCGTCAGGTTTCTCGCCCGTTTTAAACGCACGGCGGCGCACAGCCCGCTTTCAACCGTCGTCCCCATGCACAAGTGCAGACGATGCCCGTCCGGCAGCTCCGCCCCCAAGTACGGATGCGCGTCAAAGTCCGTTCCCGCGCGGTTGGCAAGAATGCGACCGACGGACAAAAACATCTCTTTCGTGATGTTTTGATCGCGAACAAACTCCCAGCCCGACAAGCCTTCCAAAACGACCTCATGTTCGCGGTTTACAATCACTTCGTTCGTTCCCGTCAGCTCCAAGTACGGCTCCAACGGGCGCAGGGCGTTTTTCAAAGCGGCGCTATCGGCACGGCACATCGGGCACCGCCTGTCCGTTGTCGCACGTTCCGCTTAAAACGTATTTTCCCCCGCACGGTTTGGATTTGTCGCACGTTTTCGATTTTTGCGAACTGATCGCCGTTTGCGTCCACGCCGAACAAACCTTCGCCCCCGTTCCCGCATGAACGCCGCGCGTTCTGGAATACGTCGCCGTGTAAATCCTGTATCTGCCGAACACGGCGCAGGCAATGCCCGAACAGTTGCGGCGGGCGCAATAACTCGCCGTTTCCGTCTGATCATCGTCTTTGCACAAATAAACGGGCAAGACCTCCGTCATCGGCGTTTTTCGCTCGACCGTTTGCCCGTTCGGCAGCAGATACGTTTCCAAAAGCACTTGCTTGAAGTTCCGCCAGCACCCCGCATCCGCGTATTCGTCGGTTTTGACGACCCGCTCAGACTGTTTCGCCAAAGGAACGGCGATACTGTCTTTGGTAATTGCCGCGTCCGCTATTTTAATCCGCCCCGACGACAGATCGATGTAATACGCGATAAGCGACGTCGCTTTCATCGTTTCAAAATCGGGCTGCCAGTCTTCAATGACCGCCTGATGCTGATAGGTTAAAGCGTTCGGTTCGCACTTGGTCAGATACACGCGCGCGTTTTTGTCGTTGACGTAGTAATACCGGCTGTATCCGTAGGAGAACCCCGCCGTAAAATCGTCCTTGTGCAATCCCTCGCACCCGTCAAACGTTTCCAAAATGTCGGTTTGCGACACGGGTTGGCAATCCGTCAGGTAATGCAGTCCGCTCACGGTGTTCACCTTTTTGCGTTCGTATCTGACGGCTTTCTTGGCGGCAAGGTTGTCCCTATAATAACAGAACTCGTCCGCGATCGGATACGTTTTGTCGCCGTCCTGACACGCGGTCACGTCAACGCTTTGCCCGTCCCTGTCGTAAACGTACTTGCCCTGCTGATAGGCGACGTTCTTTTCCCCGTCAACACGGATTGAACAGGTATCGTAAGTAAAGCGCAGATCGAACGTTCTTGTCGTATCCCTTGTCTGACACTCGGACACCGTAACGGCGCGGTCGGTGTCGTCCGTGTAATACAAATACGATTGCTCCAAAACCTTTTTGCCGTTCATGTCGATTTGCGGCAGGCAGTCAAGGCTTTCCTTGATGTCGAACGCCTGTTCTTCGTCGCGGGTGCATTCCTTTAAAAACTTCTGCTCGCCCTTGTCCAGAAAGTACGGCTTGTACATTTTAAAAGCTTTCTTGTCCGCCAAAACAACATCGTCGGCGCAAAGGGAATACGCCCGCAAAATGTCGATCGGAAAGTCGGAATCCTGACAGCCCTGCCGTTCGACCTCTTGTCCGTTGACGGATTTGACGACCTCGCTTTGATACACGACGACATTGTTGTCCCAATCAACGCGCACGGGACATTCGGCAAGAGTGAAGGCGACCTCGTCCTGTTGTTCGTTCACGGCAATCGCCGAAGAATCGTAGGTTTCCGCATCGTCCCGTTCGGCGCGTTCGGACAGGGTCGGAAAGGACGGGCGCGTTTGCTCCCGTTCGGTTCCGACAGCCTGTTCCGCGTCGAACAGCAAAGGCAGCAGGGACAGCAGTTTTTCTTTGTCGCCTTCGACGGTTAAAACCTTGTTTTGTTCCAGAACAGCCGCGCCGCCGGCGTCAGCTTTGTACGGTTCGGGCAATCCGACGGATTTGCCGTTTTGTGTGTTCCGCGCTCCGTCGAACACGGCGGATTTATCCTCAAAATATCCCGTCAGTTCCACGCCGTTCAGGTTCAGCGCCGTTTCCGGCTGCAAAGGCGTCAATCCCGCCGCGACCGTTCCGCCATTCTCGACCGCCGTTTCCGCCGCGATCAGCACGTCAAAGGTTTGCGCCGCTTCCTGCGCCAGACACCTGAACGCGATCGCCGCCGCCGTCAAAGCGATAATCCATTTTATCCGTTTGTGTTTTTGCCGCCGTCTATAATACGTCATTGCTCTGTCTCCATAATTGCCTGATTGTTTGGGTTTCGTCGGGTTCAGGGCAAACCGACGCCGCGGCGCCGCTTCGTTCAAAACAGTAAATCGCAATCACCCAAAAACACCGCCCGATCAGCCGCTTCATCAACGCTCCCGTTTCAATGTGATGTCGCTCGCCAAGCGGATTAAAATCGGTTCGCCCTGCGCGATGGTGATTACGGGCGCGATGCTCATTGTTTGTTCCAAAATCTTGGTCGTGATCTCGGTCGTGTTGTCGGACAGACGGTTCCAAAACTCTTCGTATTCGTCGCCGTTCACTTTCGCTTTGCCCAATCCCGCTATGCCGCCGATAAGGGAAGTGCTGAACGCCAAGCCGTAGCGTTCCCAGTTCCGGTTGTCCACGTCGCCGACCAATCCCGTGCGCCCCATTTTGTCCGCCGCGTACGCGAACGCCGCGCCCGACGAATAGACCTCAGCCCCGTCCGCCGCGCGGATAATGCGGTAAAACGCGATTTCCACCCGCGTGTCCCCGACCTTTTTCGTCGGCTGGTACTTGCCGATGACCACGTCGCCTTTTTCCAACAGCTTGAACCGTCCCGATGCGCCGAACACGTCTTCGGACACATACGCCCGAACCGTCCCCGCGATTTGCGTGTTGATCCCGTCCAGCAGAACGGCGGGTATCGTCCTGTCCTCTGTTAAAATGAAAGACCTGTCCACCGGATACGAACTCGTGATGTTCAGCGCGGCGTAAGCTTTGTCCCGCGGCGGCTGTTGAAGCGACGCGGTTTCCCGCCGTTCCGTTTTTACCTCTTCCCGCACCCCGTTTAAAAACGTTCCGCCCGCCTCCGTTCTCGCCGCCCGTTTCAGCGCGAATCTCGCTTTTAACAAAGCTTGTTTATCCAGCCGCTCCTCTTTCTTTTGTTCGGCTTGTTTTTCTTTCGCGCGTTCGGCGGCGATGATCCGTTTCGCTTTTTCCTCGGCGCGTTTTTCGACTTCCTTTTCCACCACGACAACGGGCGGTTTCGGCGGATCGGGCAGCACCGTAAAATAATCGGCGGGGTATTCCGCCGTAATGGGAACGGGCTTTTGTTCCGCCGCTTCCTTATCGCACCCCGTCAGCAGCAGCGTCAGGACGATTGCCGTTTTAAGCATACCGTTTTCTCTCCGTACCGAAGCGTTATCGGATTGATTGTTTCCACCACCAGATACCGCCCGTCCGGCGATTTGCGCACGTTGACGGGCTGATCCACCCGATCAACCACCTGATACGCGACGGGCAGGACTTTGCCCTCGTTGTCCGCCCCGTAATCCAGATAGGTGAACCGTTCGTCCCTGAACGACAAAACAGGCGCGATTGTTTTATCCCCGCGCATCTCGACGTCGTGCCGAATCTTCGTCGGATCGAACTTCAATTCGTTCAGCCACGTTTTCCCGCCGTTTCGCGTCAAAGTCGTCAGGCTTTCGACGCTTTCCTTGCGTTTCAAGTCCGTTTCCGTCGCAAAAAAGCTTTTCACGCTCGGCACCGGCGCGTCCACATACACGACTTGGTCGCTGATCGTTTCCGACCGGACGCTCTGACTTGCCAGATAGAAGTTATAGATGTTCCCCGACCGTCCGACGACCGTCAGGCTCGTGTCCGCGCCCGCCGTCAAGGCTTCGACGTACAGCATCGCCTTGTTGTTCATTTCTTTTTGGCGGAAGTTTACGCCGTCCGCCAGAACAGACTGGTCGATAACGTCCCAGTCGGGCAGTTTGAACACCGTTCCCATGCCTTCGCGCAATCTGACCTTGAACGTCCGCCCGCGTCCCCAGACGAACACTTTGTTTCCCGCTTTCGTTTCCGTCTTTTGCTTTTCCCATGCCTTTTGCGTCGCCGGTTCCGGCGGAACCTCGCCCAGCACCGCGTCAATGCTTTTCAGCAGCTCTTGCGGTTTTGGCGCAAGCGTTGCGGCGTGTGCCGCTCCAGCCGCTGTCAGCGCGATTAAAAAAAGTATCCGTTTCATCGTTTATTCTCCTTTCGGATTGCCTTTGACCGACACGGCGTAGTTTTCCACAATCAAGCCGAACGGGTTGGTTCCGGTTTTCGCCGCGTTCGCCTCTATGCCAGCCAAGCGCGCTTTGAACGTCGCGACAAAAGTTTTCGTCCGGACTTTCACGCCGCTTTTGCGGTCGGTCGCGACATACTCCGCCCGCCACACGTCGTCCGCGTCGGGGATTTGTTCCAAGCTCTGCACAAACACGTCCCGCGTCAGTTCGTTCTTGGCGTAATAAACCAGAGGACTGTCGGGATTGCCCGAACTCATGTGTTCCGCGAACAGTTTGAACCATTGCGGGTGGGTGAACGTCTGCACCCATTTGAACCGCTCGTCGTCGTCCACAAAGTTGATTGTTTCCCGCTTTTCCACATACTCGGTCAAAGTGGAGCGGACATACTGTTCCAAGGTCGAACGATCGATTTGTTCGGGCAGCAGACGCACGATTTGCGCCCCGTCCGTCATCGACACGAACACGGTTTCCGTTTGTTTCAACGGCAGCAAAGCCAGCACCGCGCAAAAACTGCCGACGATCGCGAACACGCTCGCCCCCGCGATTTTGCTTAGCACCACGACCGATTTTTCCAATCGGCGCAGATAACTCGCGCTGTTCGTCGCGGGCTGGTCAAGCGTCGGTTCTTCGCCGTTCATTCCCCGACCCTTTCCACAAAGCCGCTTTTAAAGCAGTCTTTCAACACCGCAAGCGCGATCATCGCGTCCAGCCGCAATCCGCTGTCGTTCGGCAGAGCCTCTTCCAGCCGCCGTTGCAGCGCCTCCACCCTTTCCAAATCCAGATAACTCTGCTTGACCTTATTGACTTTCCCGACCATACGCCTTTCTCCTCCCGCGGTTTGTTCGGAAAAAGTCTATCCCCCTACGCAAAAAGCCCCGAATGTCTTTTCGGAGCTTTTTGGGGATTTTTAGGGCTTTGTGAGCAAATTTATTTTTGCAGCAACCAGTCCAAAGCGTTGATCTGCTTGATGCCGTTGTGCGATGTGACGGGAAAAGGATCAAGCGTTATCAAAAACTTCGGGTTGTGATCGTTTATGCTTTCCAACGCGCCCAATTCCCGTTTCAACGTCTTTTCGTCCAAGACGCTGAGCGAAACCTGATAATATTCCGTGTCCGTTCCTTTAAACGCGACAAAATCAACCTCTTGATTGCCCGATTTCCCGACAAACACCCGATATCCGCGCCGCCGCAGTTCCAGATAAACGATATTTTCAAGAATATGCCCGAAGTCTTGATTCTTGTCGCCCAAAACCAGAGAACGGAATGCTACGTCGGCAAGGTAGTATTTTTCCCCCGTCCGCAGATAATCCCGCCCTTTAATGTCGTAGCGCGGCACGGAATACAGCAGAAAGCTTTCTTCCAAATACGACAGGTAGCTTTCAACCGTGTGCGTCGATATTTCTTGTTTGTCGGCGGACATCGTGTCGCTGATTTTCTTGATGGAAACCAGATTGCCTATATTGTCCGCCATAAAGCGGAAAACGCGTTTCAGCTGGCGCGTGTCCGTCATCTTTTTGCGGTCGGAAATGTCCTTCACAATCACGGTGTTGTAGATGCCGTCCAGATAGTCCCTGACATTTTTCGGATCGTCAATCAGTTCGATTGTATAAGGAAAAGAGCTGTTCGCAATGTATTGACGAAACAATTCACTTTCCCCCATCGCCGGAAACGCCGAAGCGTATTCTTTCAGCGATAGCGGCTGCATTTGGATTTCGATGTACCGTCCCGACAGCAATGTCGCCAATTCTCCCGACAGCATATAAGCGTTTGAACCCGTTATGTACAAATCGACGTTTTCCTTGATAAACAAGCTGTCAACGGCTTTTTCAAACGACGGAACGTTCTGAATCTCGTCCAGAAAGACATAATTCGTCTTGTCCGCGACCAGACGGGATTTGATGTGGTCGTGCAGGACTTTGCAATCCAGCAAGTCGTCGTTATCCGCGTCTTCAAAATTGTAAAACTGGATTTGCGGTTCGGAAACGCCGTTGGAAAGCAAATAATCCCGATACAACGCGAATAGCGTCGATTTTCCGGAACGCCGCATTCCCGTCACGACTTTGATGATCCGCTTGTCTTTCAGGCTGATCAGCTTGTTCAGATACTCTTGACGCACAATCATGAAAACCTCCGTTCCGCATCACGTTTTCAATTATGTTAGCACATTTTTTAGAAAACACATTCAAAAACTTTTATGAAATGCAAAAAGTTTGAAAATGTTTTCAAATTTCTGAAATAGCGGAAATGCAGAAGATTCAAAGTGTGTGCCTTTCAGAATCACGTTTTTCAACATAAAAAACACTCTAAAAATCACGTTTTTCTTAAAGCGGCGATTTTTCTTGCGAACACCCGCTTCGCCTGACCTTCGGTCAAGCCGACCTCTTTTGCGACGGATTTCCAGCACAGCCCTTGGGAACGGAACCAGACGATGCGGCGGGTGCGCAGATCAGCGATTTGCGGCATCAGGGTATCGATGTCAAAGCGCATTGTCACCATGTCTTCGGGCAGAACAAATACCAGAGCACTCCTAATAAAAAAAATTTTAAGACGAATGCTTTTTTTTCAGAAATTCACGTCCACAGCCAGTTTCAAACCGCTTAAATCCCGCTGTTTGAAAAACATCGCCATGTACCACGGCAGATAAAGAATCCGCCCGCTTGTTTCGATATTGCCCGAACAAAAAACAACGCCTTGTTCCAAAGCCCATTCCTCAACGCTTAAAGCTTTGTCCAAAGCGGTGTGTTTTTTGTAGTCCTTGCCCGATTTGATTTCGACGGGAACGACTTTGTTCCCGCGCTGAACGACAAAATCCAATTCTCCGACGCTTTTTTTGTTCAAATAGCGAAGCGCAAAACCGTTCGCTTTTAATATCTGCGCGAACACGTTTTCCAGAACGCCGCCCATATTGACCGCCATATTGCCTTGCAAAATATCGAACTGGACGTTCTCCATTCCCATTGCGCAAAGCAACCCCGTATCGTTCATAAACAGTTTGAACAAACGGCTCTGTTCGTTGATCTTCAACGGGATTTTAGGCTCTGACAAATTGTAGCACGGCAAAGCAACACCCGCGTCCTGCAACCACAGGAAGGCGTCTTCGTATTCGCGCAGACGCACTTTTTTATCAATGGCGGCTAAGGAGAACCGCCTGTTTTTATCGTCCAGCTGCGCCGGAATTTGATCGAAAATATTTTTAACTTTCGCTTTCTTTTCCCGCGTGTATTGGCTGATGTCCTGTTGGTATTGCGCTAAAATATCCCTTTGCAAAGCGACGACCCGTCCGATGTCGTGCGTGTCGATAAAAGTCTGAACGACCGCGGGCATTCCGCCGACAATGACGTAATACCGAAACAGGTTGGTCATTTTATTGTGAACAACCTCCGACACCGATTCGTGCCGGTCGAAACAATCGTTCAAATATTTGATCGTTTCCGGCTGAACGCTATTCGCCAGACAAAACTCTTCAAAATCCATCGGATACATTTGAAAGGTTTGTTCGTACCCGACGGGAAAAGACGGAACGTGTTTATAATTCACGCCCAGCAAAGAACCGGATTCAATGTAATCAAAACGCCCGTCGTCAACCAGAAATTTGATTGCCGTCCGCGCGTTCGGACATTCCTGAATCTCATCCAGAAAAACCAGCGTTTTGCCTTTTTCCAAAGATGTTCCCAAAAAAGCGGTCAGGTTCATAACCAACGTGTCCGCGTTCAAATCGCCTTTGAAAATGTCCGCCGCGCTTGGCTGCGTCAAAAAATTGATCTCGACGAACTTATCATAGTTTGCTTTTCCGAATTGACGCACCAAGTATGTTTTCCCGATTTGACGCGCCCCTGTCACCAACAGTGCTTTTTTATCGGGATTGTTTTTCCATTCTTGAAATTTTTGCTCTGCTTTCCTGAACATACCGGTTCTCCGCTTTCAAAAGAATCACGTTTTTCCGATACAATTCTACCTTAAAAATCACGTTTTTCAATATGAAAATCACTCTAAAAATCACGTTTTTCTTAAAGCGGCGATTTCCCTTCCAAACACCCGTTTAGCCTGACTTTCGGTCAAGCCGACCTCTTTTGCGACGGATTTCCAGCACAGCCCTTGGGAACGGAGCCAGACGATGCGGCGGGTGCGGAGGTCGGCGATTTGCGGCATCAGGGTATCAATGACAAAGCGCATTGTCACCACGTCTTCGGGCAGGACGAACGGCGGAACGCTTCCGTCTTGCGACAAAAGCAGTTCCGTCTGCGCCGCCGTTTTGAGCATTCCGGCAATGTCTTTCGGCGTTTTCATGCTTATCCCAAATTCGGCTGTTCAATCGGCAGACAGGCGCAAGGGCTGAGCTTGTAGCTGTCCGTGCCGCTTCCGACGCCTTTGACGCTTTGCGTCGCCGAACACGCCGATAAAACGGTCGTCAATAAAGCCAATATCGTCAGTTTCTTCATTTCGTTTTCTCCTCTTGTGTCAAAGCCGCGTCAATTGCTATCGTCCCTTCGACAAGCTTTTCTTTTGCGGCGATAATCTGCAAAATGTTCGCGATCAAGATGTTCTGCTGAACCAAAGCCGCGTGAATGTCCGCCAAAGCCCTGTTCGTTTGCGACAGCTTTTCCATTACGGTCAGTGCGCCGTTTGTGTCCTGCACGATTGCCGTCGCCGCCTGCGTCAGCTCCGACGTTTTGGCTTTGACCGCCATGGCGTTCGCCAAGCCGTCGTCAACGCTCTTTTTGTGGAAGTCCGCGCGGGCTTTTTTGACCTTGCGCCATTGCTTTTTCGACCGGTTGTTCGCCGTCGTGATGCCGCGCCACGAATAACCGCCGCCCGCCACGCCGGAAACCGTGTTCAGCGCGCCCTGCACATCGTCGTTTGTCGGCAAATCCAACGCTTGCCGGATATAATCCTGCGCCGTGCAGACGTTGGTTACTTCAAAATTCATACCGTCCAAAAGAAACTGCGGCGTAACGCATTGCAGCAGTTCGTTCGCGTTCGTGATAAAGCTTTGCGCCGTCAGCGCCAAAGACACCGCCCCGCCGACCGTGTCCGTGATTTGTTTTGTCGCTTCCAAGCCCTCTTTGGTCGTGTCCCAAATCGCTTTGCCGTTTTCCAAAATCGCCGCCATCGTCGCGTTCTGCTTGATGCTTTCCGCCAAGCCGTTTGTGTCGATGACTGCCATTTGAGCGTTCGCCGCATGGGTGAAAAACAGCACACAGAAGAGAAAAAATTTAAACATACGGCTTTCCCGCAAAAACAACAAACTTCAAAAGTTTTGTTATTTTATGCGGTCTTCACTCAGCCGGTTAGCGCGTTTTTGGTGCAAAACGGTGCATTATGGAGCGGCAGACACTTCGTTTTCCATAAAACGGCAGCGCTGTTCTATCGTTTTTAAAATTCGCTCATAAACGGGGGAGGCATAGGGCGAAGCGTTCGGTCACAGTTCTCCAGCTTTGGATTCGATATTGACGGTCAATCCCAGCATTTGCAGCACGTTCAGCACTTTTTGAATTTCACAGGTCGGCTTGCCGCGTTCCAACTCTTTGATAAAACGAATGCCGACGCCGCTGTACGCCGCCAGCTTTTCCTGCGTTATCTTTTGCGATTTCCGCATGGAATGAATCAACGCGCCCAATTCTTCGCTTGATGTGATTTGCTTCATCAAAGTGTCCTTCTAAAACTATCCCGAACGGTATGATTTTAGCAAATCCAGCGCAAAATACAACAAAATTATCCCGAACGGGTTACTTTTTTGAAAAATTCTCGGTCGGGCGACGCACCAGAAAACTTGCACAATCGTTTCAAAAATGATACGATTTGACCGTTAAAATGATACGATTGGAGGGGCAATGTACTCTAAACGCCAAGAAGCTTTGCTGAATTTCATTCAAGCACATAAATCCGTTCGTCGGGAAGAAATCGAAACTTTTTTGAATACGGCGGGATTTCCGGTATCCAAAATAACGGTATTGCGTGATTTGGATGCGCTGTTAAAAGACGGCTTAATTGCGAAAACAGGAAACGCCAAAGCGACGCTTTACGCGCCGTCGCCTCGTTCGACATTGTTGGAGCAGGTTGACGTTGAAGAATATTTCGGCACAGACCAAGATCTGCGGAAAAACGTCAAAACATCCTTTAATTTCGACATCTTTCAATCCCTGTCAAATTTGTTGACGAAAGCCGAAAAGACGGAATTGGCTTTGCTGAACGAAACGTATCGGAAAAAACGCGACGCTTTGCCGCCCAATTTGCGCCAAAAGGAATTTGAACGCCTGACGGTCGAACTGGCGTGGAAATCTTCCAAAATCGAGGGAAACACATATACCTTGCTGGACACGGAACGGCTGTTGAAAGAAAACGTTTCTGCCAAAGGCAAAACCGCCGAAGAAACCAAAATGGTGCTGAATCATAAAACCGCGCTGGATTATGTGTTGCAGTCCCCCGAATACTTTCGGCAGCTGAGCGTTTCCAAAATCGAAGAAGTGCACCGTTTGCTGACAAGCGGCTTGCAAGTCGCATCAGGTATCCGTCAAGGCATGGTGGGCATTGTCGGCACGAACTATCGCCCATTGGACAACAGCTATCAAATCAAAGAAGCTTTGCAGCATCTGATTTCAACCGTCAATCAAACGGAAAATCCCGTTGAAAAAGCTCTTATCGCCGTTTTGATGATTGCGTATATCCAGCCGTTTGAAGACGGCAACAAGCGCACGTCAAGGATTTTGGGAAACGCGCTGTTGCTGGCGGATGATTATTGTCCGCTTTCTTACCGCAGTGTTGACGAAATCGAATACAAAAAAGGCGTCATTCTGTTTTACGAACAAAACAACGCCTCTTATTTCAAGCAACTGTTTTTGGAACAGTTCAGACAAGCCGTGAAAAAGTATTTTTGATTTCCATTTCCCGACAGATTTCAAGAATACCCTTGTCATACAGCCGCCGAGCTTGCCAGCGGGACAGATTGACGTTCCGCTGAATTGTTTTCCAACACGCGCCGTTTGCCCGCAGCAAAATGATTTTTCGCGCCCGCAAATCGGATACGCTGTATAACAAAATACGGACAATACGCTCCGATTGTTCTTGTTCCGACGGAGAAAGAATCGTTCGGGTATCGGCGTTTTTAAGAATCTCCGCCGCAAACGGCAGTAATTTTTTGATTTTCTCTTTCTTCATCGGGCGTCTCCGTAGTGTTTGAGAAAGTATTCGGTCGGGTTTTCGGCGTTGCGTTTCGCATAGTTCCAAAAGCGCACGGCTTTTGCACCGCCTTTAAAAGCGTTCAGGTATTCGCCCAAACAGCTCATATCCGTTTCCAAAAACACGTTCAGGCGGTTTCTCTGCATTAAAACGGGACGTTTCGCGCCCTCTATCTTTGCTCCTTTGGTCAAGACGAACTCCGTTTCGCTTTCCGTCAGGTTGAACCCGTCGATTTCCTCCGCCGTTCCCGCGCACCCGTCATAGAAAAACCGCGTGTGGCAGTTCGTTAAAATCGTTTCCTTGATGTTCAATGTTTTCAAATCATTCGTTCCCTGAAACGCCATAAATATCGCCATGCGCTGTTTGCGGGCGGTTTTCAGCAGCTTTTCGATTTCCGCTTTCAACGGCGCGGACGAAAGCAATGTCGGCGCTTCGTCCACAATCAGCAAAGACGGCTTGCCGCTTTGCGCGTTTCGTTCAATCTTTTTGAACAGGTAAAAAAACAATGCCGCCGCCGCGTTCGCGTCGTCTTTCACGTTGTCCAGTCCGAACACGTTCAGCCGGCTTTTCGTCACGTCCAGCGTGTCCTTTTCCCCGTTGAACAGTTTGGCGTTCAAAGTGTTGCCCTTCACCCACTTTTCCAGCTTGTCCTTAAACGCGCCGTTCGGAGCCAGTTCCGCCGCGTACAGATCCATTCGGCGATTGAAGCGCGGCTGTTTCAGCATTTCGGACACGAATATCCGAATGTCTTTCTTTTCCGCTTCCGTTTCCGCGTTCGTCAGGATTTGCATAAACAGGTTCAGCGTCGTTTCTTCGCCCGCTTCGCAGTCGAACGGGTTCAAGCTGATTTCCCCGTCATGACTGATCTGATGATACGTTCCGCCGACCAAATCCGTGAACACCGTCACGCCGTTGTCGCGGTCGAGCATAAACACGGACAAGTCGGGATACGCCGCCAGAGCTTGCGCGACCAGATGCAGAATCAGCACCGTTTTGCCCGAACCGGTCGGCGCGAACACGGCGCAATGGGGCGGAGCCTGATCCTCCGCCGTCGCGTGGAACGTGAACCCGAACGGATTGCCGGAGGGAACGCTCGGAAACCGGCAGACCGGACTTTCGCCCCAGTCGCACCGCGTCAAGCCCGTTTCCGCCCGCGTCATCGGGCATAAATCCGCAAGGTTCGCCGATGTCAAAAACAGTTCGCGGTTAAAATAATCCCGCCCCGGCGTTTGTCCCCAAAACTTCGGCATGGCAAGCTGTTCTTCCAACACGGGACGAATGCCGAATCTGCCCAGAACGCCGTACACATCTTGCGCGGCTTTATGTATGTACGCTTTGTCCTGTAAATTCAAAAACACCGTCAGTTCGACGTTTGCCAAAGACAGCTTGTCGGAATCGACTTTGTCGCGCAAAGACTTGATTTCCTCGTTCGCCTGTGTGTTAAACTCTTTTCTGCCCAGATTCATTTGCGACCTGCGCTTGTCGAGGTTCGCCAAAGCGGCGGATTTCGCAACGGGCTGAACGTGCGTCGATACCGTCATCGGATAAGGAAGCGCAAGCACTCCGTCATAGATTTTCGCCGACACGTCTTCGCCGAAATCCTTTATCCCGAACACAAGGCGGAACGTTTGCGCCGCGCCGAACGTTTGCGTGATCAATCCCGTCCGTTCGATTTTGATTCTCGACCGTTCGATGCGGTGAATGTTCGTTTCTGCGTCCGATACGGGGATTTCCCCCGCGTTGTAAAACGACGACAGAAACGACAGCAAAGGCGATACGCCGTCTTTGCCGCTTTTGGTCAGGACTTTCGGTTCCAAGTCGGCAAGCGCGGTGAAAATTTCCCGCATGACGGCATCGATTTCGGCTTCCGAAGCCGCCGACACGACGACAAAGTGCCTTGTTTTGAACGATGTTTCCAGCCGGTTTTCCCAGCGTTTACCCATCTCGTCCAAAAACGGATTGCCGCACGGGGCTTTTTTAGCCGCGGGAAACAGCGTCTTTTGGCTGACAATCCGCAAATGAACCTTGTTTTCCGACACGTTCCGATAAAACAAGGCGCGCGCCGACGCCGCTTTTTCCAAATCGTCCGCCCGCTTGCCCGCGACGCTTTGTCCCGCCAGTTCCACCACCTTGAACATCTGTTCCGTTCGGGTCAGCACCAGCGTTTCGCCTTTAATCGCCGTCAGCGGCACTTCGTCCTCGACAAACGTCAGATTTTCCGCCCTGTTTTGCGGAGCAAAAGCGCGATATGTCAGCGCGGCGCAAGCCCCCGCGCCGATCAGCGGCAGCAGAAACTCAAAGCTCATAGCAAAACCCCGTTTCTTTAAAGAGGTTTTTCGTTTTAAACCCCGGCGTGCCGGTGATTTTAAAGCCGGCGTTTTCGCACAAACGCCAATACGCGTTGCGCAAAATGTTGTTGATATGCGGTTCCCTGTTGGTCAATCCGATGCAGAACGCGTGGGAAGCGACCGCGCAAACGACCGTCAGCATCGGTTCCCGCGCCAAAACCGTCAGCGCAACCGCGCCGAAGACCTCGCAATACAGCAGCGAATTTGCGACGAACAATGTTTTGGGCGGCTTTGTCGCCGCGCCGTAAATAACCGACGGCATCACATCGCCCCCATAAACAGTTCGACAATCCAGCCCAAGCCCGAAAACGCCGCCATAATGATCGCCAGTCTGATGCAGGTTTCTTTTTTAAACCGATCCGTCAACGACGCTAAAAAGCAGACGACCATGCAAGCCATCGCCAGCCACTTGCCAAGCGTAACGGCGTTTTCGATCAGGGTTTTCAGGGCATTCTGCGCCTGCGTGAACGGGTTGGCGTTCAGCACCGGCATCGCGGCTTGCGCAATCTCCGGCAAGCTCATTGTTAAAACTGCGACAAGAGTGACTTTTAAAGTGATAGCGCAAATTGCGCCGGTTTTCTTTTTTACACATGACATTTATGTTGCCTCCGTTTTTCAAGACTGAAAGAGCAGCAACAAAAATGTTTCTGTCGGTAAAGACCGTAATTGAGAATACCTGCCGCATTTTCAAAATCAAGTGTTTTTATTATTTATTTTTAACAACATCAACTATAATCAATTAAAATCACTTTATATCAACTTAATTTAAAAATTATAATTCGTTGATTTTTAAATTTTCAATGCTTATACTGTTTTTTGTTTTTTAACAATGTCGAGAATTCTCTCCGCACCGTATTCATCTTATCGTTCAAGTGTGTGTGACGACTTTTTTTGAACGCAACATTGTTGGGAGACATCTCTATGACAGACAAATCATTGGAAGAACAGTTCGAGGAAACGGAACCGACGAAAAACATTCTGGCGGGGCAGGAAGGTTTGATCCGCCGTCCCGTGTTTGAGGGCGAGTTCGGCAAATCGCAAACGTTCAAAGGCTACGAGGTCGCGCCCGTGCGCGTCAAATCCGTGTACGCGAAAGAAGATCAGCTTTGGGTCAAGTTCGAGCGGCTGGACGGTAAAGACGGCTTCAACACCCGCATCGACAACGCCTATCAGCAGTTCCGCAACACCAAAGAAATGACGCAGGACGAAATCGACAAAGCCGAATGGATGAAAGCCCGCAACAAATTGGACAGTCCCGCTTTTGTACAAAAACTGATTCATCAGGGCAAATCCGTCGATGAATTGATGAAGGTCGCCGGCTATACCCGCGAACGCTTTGAAAAGCAAAACGAAAAAGCACAAACCGCAATGCCCGGCGGCATCGACCCGCCGTCCTTAACCCAAGCGTAAACGCAATCCGTCGCCCCCAAAAAATCCAAGGCGAAATCCAAAGCGCGCGAACAGGACTCTATCCCGTTCTGAGCCCAACCATAACAGAGGGGCTAAACCGCCCCTCTTTTACAAACCTATTTTTTCACAACCCAATGACCGCCGAATGTTCCACCGGCACGAAGAATCTTTTGTTCTTTTTTCAGTTTGTCCAGTTGCCATTTGATGCCGCTCTCGGACAATCCCGTCTTTTCAGCAAGTTCCTTTCGGGTAATCGTCGGTTTTTCAGCAATAGCGTTCATTATTTTTTGTTCGGTGGTATGGACAGTTTGGTCAGTTGTTTGGACAGTTTGGTCAGTTGTTTGGGCAGTTTCTTCTTTTCCCCGATACAAAATCACGCGAAAAAACGAATCATTGTTTTCAAAAACAGGCTCTTTCAAACCTTCCTGCTTTGCTAAATCCACGATCCTTTGAAGACCCGTTCCCCACTTTTCAATGATGCCCATGCGGCTGAACACTTCCGCAATCACTTTGTTCCTCGGCTTGGAACGCCCCTTTAACGCGTCTTTCAGCGTCAATCCCCGGCACAGCGCCCCCGGAGAGGAAACCTCCAAACGGTCGTCAAAGACGGAAACCTGTATCATGCCCTCGTCCATATAAGAACGATGGCAGATGGCGTTGCATATCATTTCGCGAATGGCGGCGGGCGGCAGTTCAAATTTATCCTGCCGGATCAATCCTTCGATGACCGCCCCCATTCTGATGTTTCTTAAAACGTACTGATACGCGTCTTCAAGCAAACGGCAAAGGGATCCTTCATATTCCTTACGGTCGAGGAATACGGATTTGCTTTCGCCTTTAAACACGGCGCATTGGATTTTTGCCTGTCCGAACGGATTGTCCGTCAGCAATGCAAAAGCGTTCGTCGGCAAGATTTCCGTCTTGTCCTGCTTTAACACGCCCCAGCCGATCAAAGTTTCCTTTGTCGTTTTAGGCGCGCTTTGTCCGTCTTTTTCGGTTCTGTACCGATTGATGTCGGAACAAAGTTTTTTGACGGCGCGATCCGTCAGCGCGTAACTCCGGCAAACCTGTTCGTCCCAAGACTGATTGGAGCCGTCCAACATCATTTCCCGTATCTGTTCCGTGTCCGCGGGTCTGGAAGTCGCGCCGACGCGAACATAAACGCCTTTGTCCAATCCGCCGCTTTTGAGCATATACGGACGGTTGAACCCTGCGGCGATGTCAACCAGAACAACGGTCTTATCCTCAATGGTTTCAAATGAAATGTCCGGAACGATTTTAGGCGCGCAGGAATCCGAAACAGCGTTGGCAATCGCGTCCATAATTTTAAAAACATTGTCTTTTTCGACACCGACGACCTGACGACTTTTGTCATCAATCCCGAAAATCAGCCTTCCGCCGTCCGTGTTGGCAAACGCCACGACCGTTTTCAAATAAGATTCCGACTTTGAAGAAAGCACGGCTTTAAATTCAAGCGTTTTGCTTTCACCTTTCAACAAAGTGCTCTTGTCCATTTTTCCTCGCTTTTCGGGATAATTGAAAGTTTAATTCATTTATACTTTCTTTTCAAAGCGAACGCAACCGTTGTCCCGCAGCGATCGGTTACGTTTTGTTCCCGCCGTCAAGTTTCACGTTTTTTGCTTTTTCAACTTTTTTAAGCAGTTTCCGCATCATTTCCAGCCTTTTTCGATATTTTCCAATCAACTCTTTCAGGCGGTCGTTTTGACGCGTCAGCGGCGGTTTGGACGGTGGCGACCGGCCGGCCGCTTCGGATATTGGTGATTATCAACCGCAGCTAACCGCTAACGGCCCAGCCGGCTTTACCTCTTTAAATCTCTGTCATTCTTTTCATGGTGAAGTATTCCAGCAAACTGAACACTCCGAACAGCACCAGATAAGAACCGAGCATCAGCGAAATTGTCAACGCTCCGATAACGGGGTGGGCAATAATCAACAATCCGAACACAATGCCCAAAATGCCGTTTACCAGCGTCCATTTCCACGAATAAAAGCCCGCGTCTTTCATTTCAAAGGCGAAAGCCGTTTGAATCACTCCGACTCCCAAAGCCCAAACGGCCAAAAAAATCGGCAAGGACAATGCTGTTACTCCCAAGTTTGTGACCAACACCAATCCGATGAGAATATCCAGCAATCCCAACGCCAGCCAAGCCCCCGAACGGGAACGGATAAAGGAATACAGATAACCGATACCTCCGGCCAAAAAAACAATTCCCAAATAAATCGCCATAGCCAGCAAAACCGAGTCGGGATGAAACCACGTCCATACGCCGGCGATAATCATCAAAATACCGAAAAAAGGCAAACCTTTGCCGATTTTTATTTTTCCGTTTTCAAAAACAACCATGTTAAAAGCTCCTTAAAATCTAAGCCGCACAGATATTTATGTTTTCCGCGCGGTGTTTTCAAGGGCTTGAACAGATTGTTTTTACGCTAAAGCCGTATCGCTTTTCGGGTATTTTCCGCGGATAATAAAATAAGCGACGGTCAAAACAACGGTTGTTACCGCCCAAGAAACGGGGTATGACAAAAACAGGTGCGTAAAAGTGTGATACTTCGGAATTTGGAACAACGTCGCAATCCAAACCAAACGCAATCCGCACGCGCCCGCCAAAGCAATAACCGCGGGAACAAACGATGATCCCAATCCGCGTAAAGCTCCCGTCATAATATCCATCCAGCCGCACAGAACATACGGCACGCCGACCATTCGCAAGCGCACCAAGCCCGCTTCTATCGCCGCCGCGTCGCTGGTGTAAATGCCCAGTAACGCCGTTCCGAAAAGAATGGCGACTGTTCCCAAAACAATACCGATGACTGTGCCGCATCCCAGTGCGCAAAGTGTGATTTTGTTAATGCGGGCATAGCGTTTTGCACCAATGTTGCGGCTGATGAATGTTGTCGCCGTCGGCTGAAAAGCGTTCATGCTGATCCAAATAAAGCAATCCACGTTCTGCGACGCCGCCGTCCCCGCCATATACACGGGACCGAAAGAATTGACGGCCGATTGAATCACCATGTTGGACAGACTGAACACAACGCTTTGAAAACCGGCAGGGATTCCCAGCTTCAGAATACTCAACACGATTTCGGGATTCAGCCGGATTTGGTTGAAAAAGATTTTCGACGAATCCTTGCGCCGCGCCAAAGAAATCAAAACCAGCGTCATGGCGAGCGTTTGCGAAATCACGGTGGCGGTCGCAACGCCTGCAACATCCATGTTAAAGCAAATCACGAAAATCAAATTCAAAATGACATTTGTAACGCCGGCCGCAATCAAAAACATCAGCGGTTTTTTGGTTTCTCCGTTCGCATACAAAATCGCCGCGCCGAAGTTATAAATCGCTGTCGGAATCATGCCGAAGAAGTAAATTTTAGTGTAAAGCACGGAAAGCGGCAAAACGCTTTCCGGCGTTTGCATCATCACCAGAATTCGCGCGGAAAAAACAACTCCGACGGATGCCGAAAAAATTCCCGCCAGCACGCCCAAAGCAAGCGACGTATGAACAACCCGCCGCAAACGTTTGTAATTTTTCGCCCCCAAACACCGCGAAGCCAAAACGTTCGTGCCGATGCTCATTCCGATAAAGAAGTTCGTCAGCAAACTGACCAAAGCCACCGTTGATCCGACCGCCGCCAGCGAATGAGTCGATCCGAAATTGCCCAACACGGCGATATCGGACGCGTTGAACAGCAGTTGCAAAACGCTGGCCGCCATTAAAGGAATGGCAAAACGCAGCATTGACGGCAACAGCGCGCCGTCGGTCATATCGATTTCGGATTTGGTCATGGGCGTCTCCTTTGCGCGGGAATATAATCCCAAAAACAAAAAAAGTATAAATTTTTTTATAAGGAAAGACCTTGAATTTTCGTTATAAGAGTATAACGCTTTAAAACAACGGAGAACGGATATGAACAATTCAATGAAACAAACGATTCTTGCCGCAAGCTTGGCGGTGTTTTTCTGCACGGGCTTCGGCGCGGACAACAGCGGCCGCAAAATGTTCAGACGCAGTACGACGGTTGAAAAAGAACGGCCTCAGCTGAACGATGAAACAAAACGGCTGATTGCCGCTTACCGTCAAAATCCGACCGAGGAAAACAAAGCCGCTTTGCGCCGTCAGGTTGAAGCCAATTATGACAAAGTCATCGCCCGCAAAAAAGCTAAGCTGGAAGAACTGAAACAAACCGCAAAACACGAATCCAAAATTCAAGAAATGCAGGAAATTGTTGATGAAGTGATTCGTGACAGGGATAACCGCATAGAACAAAGCATGCGCCGCTTTACCGACCCGCGTCTGCGTCCCGGGGCAAGAAAAGCCAAAGACGGCTTCCTGCCTGTGCTGGGGGCGGCGGAAAATGTGGAAATCGCTTATACGCCCGTAACAAATCGCGACTATGACGAATTTTTAAAACAAACGGGCAAAACGCCGTCTTCCGCCGCGCCGAATCATCCCGCTGTCAATGTTTCTTATGTTGACGCGGCGGCTTATGCCCGCTGGCTGTCGGACAGGGACGGCGTCAACTACCGTTTGCCGACGGAAACGGAATGGGAGTACGCGGCGGGACACATGCCCAAAGACGCCGACTTTAACAACGGCGTTTCAACCTCTACAACGCCCGTTGACGCGTACAAGGAAACTTTATCAGCCAGCGGTGCGATTGATATGTGGGGCAACTGCTGGGAATGGACGGCGACACCGAAAAACGGCGGCTATGCCGTCAAAGGCGGCGCGTTCAATTCGCCGCGTATGAAATGCCGCACCGAAACGCGCGATGAAACCCGCAATGCCTCGACGGGTTATGCAAACGTGTGCTTCCGTCTGGTGCGTGAAAAATGAAAAGGAGAAAAATCATGAATAAAATATTTGTTGCTTTGCTGGTTTTGTTTTTTGTCGGATTCGGAACGCCCGTTTGCGCGCAAGAAAGCGCAAACGCCGAAACAACGGCCGAAAATCCTCAAGAATTGAAGGAAGGTTTGAAAGACGGATTGAAATACGGGTTAAAAGACGGACTGAAAGAAGGATTGAAGAACGGAAATCAAAAAGCAACCGCTTCTTCAGGGAAAAGAAAACTGAAATACGGACTGAAAAACGGAAACAAAAAAGCCCGCTGAACACAGAGAGCCCCACAATTTCAGCTGTCAATATTCGCAGCAGTTCCATACAGGCAATAGCGTAAAAAAACAACCCCGCAAGGAAATCCTTGCGGGGCGTTTTTTTTGCTTTACGCGATTAGGCGTTGCGTACAGCCGCCTGAGCCGCAGCCAAGCGCGCGATAGGCACGCGGAACGGCGAGCAGGAAACGTACGTCAAACCGACGCGGTGGCAGAAGTCGATCGTTGCCGGATCGCCGCCGTGTTCGCCGCAGATGCCCAATTTGATGTTCGGGCGGGTCTTGCGGCCTTTTTCGACAGCCATCTGAACCAGCTGGCCGACGCCTTCTTCGTCAATCGATTTGAACGGATCTTTGGCGAAGATGCCTTTGGCGACGTAATTCGGCAGGAAGGATCCCGCGTCGTCACGGCTCATGCCCAAGGTGGTCTGCGTCAAGTCGTTCGTACCGAAGCTGAAGAATTCCGCTGTTTCGGCAACTTTGTCAGCCGTCAGAGCGGCGCGCGGCATTTCGATCATCGTGCCGACCATGTAGTTGAACTTGACACCGGCTTTTTCCATGACTTCGGCGGCTTTCTTGTCGATAATCGCTTTCATCATGTCCAGTTCTTTCTTGGTGTCAATCAGCGGAACCATGACTTCGGGTTCAACCTGTTTGCCCAATTCTTTGGACGCTTCGACGGCGGCTTCAAAAATCGCCTGCGCCTGCATTTCCGTGATTTCGGGATAGGTCAAGCCCAAACGGCATCCGCGCAAGCCCAACATCGGGTTGGCTTCGTGCAGCTGGTGAACGCGGGACTGGACGGCTTCCAAAGAAATGCCCAGTTCTTTCGCGATTTCGCGCTGTTCGGGTTCTTTCGTCGGCAGGAATTCGTGCAAAGGCGGATCCAGCAGACGAATCGTGACGTGCAAACCGTCCAGAGCCATAAACAGGCCCTTGAAGTCTTCGCGCTGATACGGCAGCAGTTTCGCCAACGCTTTGCGGCGATCTTCTTCGTTTTCAGCCAGAATCATTTCACGCATGTGTTTAATGCGCATCGGATCGAAGAACATGTGCTCCGTACGGCACAAACCGATGCCTTCGGCACCGAATTTGCGCGCAACCTGCGCGTCGTGCGGCGTATCGGCGTTCGTGCGGACCTGCAGTTTGCGGAATTCGTCCGCCCAGCCCATGAACACGCCGAAATCGCCCGTCAATTCGGCGTCTTTCAACGCGACGGCGCCGTTAATGACTTCACCCGTGGTGCCGTCCAGCGTGATAACGTCGCCTTCTTTGATTTCAACGCCTTTGATGGTCATTTTCTTCGCCGCGTAGTCGACTTTGACATCGTGAGCGCCGCAAACAGCCGGCGTGCCCATACCGCGGGCAACGACCGCCGCGTGGGACGTCATGCCGCCGCGCGCCGTCAAAATGCCCTGCGAAGAGTGCATGCCGTGAATGTCTTCCGGCGACGTTTCAACGCGAACCAAAACGACTTTCTTGCCTTCTTCAGCCCATTTTTCAGCGTCGTCGGCCGAGAAAACAACCTGACCGACAGCCGCGCCGGGGGACGCGTTCAAAGCCTGCGTCAACAGACGGCCGTCCTTAATGGCTTCTTTTTTGGCTTTCGGATCCAAAGTCGGGTGCAGCAAGTCGTCCAGCTGTTTCGGTTCAACGCGCATCAACGCCGTTTTCTTGTCGATCAAGCCTTCGTTGACCATGTCAACGGCCATCTTGACGGCGGCAGCCGCGGTGCGTTTGCCGTTGCGGGTCTGCAGCATGTACAGTTTGCCGTTCTGAATGGTGAATTCCATATCCTGCATGTCGTGATAGTGTTTTTCCAACGTTTCACGAATGTCGCACAGCTGTTTGTACAGTTCGGGCATCGCTTCTTCCATGCAAGGCAGGTCAGAACCGCGTTCCTTTTTGCCTTCTTTGGAAATCTGCTGCGGCGTGCGGATACCCGCAACCACGTCTTCGCCCTGAGCTTTAATCAAGAATTCGCCGTAGAAAGCGTTTTTACCCGTGGACGGGTCGCGCGAGAAGCAAACACCCGTCGCGGAATCGTCGCCCGCGTTGCCGAACACCATCGTCTGAACGTTGACGGCGGTACCCCAATCTTCGGGAATATCGTTCAATTTGCGGTAGTAAATGGCGCGGTCGACCATCCAGCTCATGAACACGGCGCCGATGCCGCCCCACAGCTGTTCAATGGAGTCCTGCGGAACGGGTTTGCCGAATTTTTCACCGATTTTTTTGTATTCGACAATCAGTTCTTTCAAATCGTCAACCGTCAAATCGGTATCGGATTTGTAGCCTTTTTTGTCCTTCAAAGCGCTCAAAGCGTGTTCAAAGTTTTCGTGTTTGACGCCCAGCACAACGTCGGAGTACATCTGCAGGAAACGACGATAGGAGTCGTAAGCGAAACGTTCGTCGCCCGAAGCTTTCGCCAAACCTTTGACGGTTTCGTCGTTCAAGCCCAAGTTCAGAACCGTGTCCATCATGCCCGGCATGGAAATGCGCGCGCCCGAACGGACGGAAAACAGCAGCGGATCGTTCGGATCGGCGAATTTTTTGCCGACAATGGCTTCACAGTGTTTGATGCCTTCCTGAACCTGTTCTTTCAGATCCGCAGGGAACGTTTTGCCGTTCGCATAGTAATAAGTGCAAACTTCGGTCGAAATCGTAAAGCCCGGGGGAACGGGAATTCCGATCGCGCTCATTTCAGCCAGGTTCGCACCCTTGCCGCCCAACAGGTTTCTGTCGGAGGCATTTCCTTCGGCTTTTCCGTTGCCGAATTTATAAACCCATTTTGTCATGGTGGTTAGATTCTCCTTAACCTTCTATTGCAGAAAAATCGGCGATGCCGTCCATCGCGCCGACAATCATCGACAGCAGACGCAAACGGTTGGCACGCAGCCGCACATCGTCGCAGTTTACTTGGACTTTGTCAAAGAAAGCGTCGACAGGCCGGCGCAAAGCCGCCAGATCCGCCATCGCCCCTGTGAAATCGTCCGAAGCAATCTTGTTTGAACTGTTTACCACAATTTTACCCAGCGCGTCAAACAATGCTCCTTCCTGCGGCAGAACAAACAGGTTTTTGTCCGCCGTTTCGGTGTAAGAGCATTTGTCTTTCGCCGATTCGATGCGCACGATGTTCGCCGCGCGGCGGAAAGCCGTCAGCAAATTCGCGCCGTCGTCCGTCGAAAGCAAGCCCCGCAAGGCTTTGACACGCGCCAGCATGCGAACCAGATCCAGACCCGACAGGTCGTTGTTCCGGCTCAAGTTGTAAACAGCCGTAATGTAGTCGTGGCGCACGCCTTTGTCCTTCATCGCAACTTTCAAGCGTTCGGCTATGAACGCGATGAGCAGATTCATCTGGCGCACGGACCAGTTGACCAAAACGGTCGGTTCACCGTTCGATTCGCGTTTTTCCGATTTTGTCATCGCTTCTTGAACCGCGGTTTGAATCGATTCGCCATAGGCGGCGCGCGCGGCGTCAAAGATTTGCAAAATCGGCATTCTGACGTTGTTTTCAACAATCAGACGAATCACGCCCAGCGCCGCACGGCGCAGAGCGAACGGGTCTTTTGACCCCGTCGGCTTCTGGTCAATCAGCCAGAACCCGACCAAAGTGTCTATTTTGTCCGCCAAAGCCACCGCAATGCTGACGGGCGCGCTCGGGCAAGCGTCGTTCGGCCCCAGCGGCGAATAATGTTCGGCAATCGCTTCGGCGACGGCTTCGTTTTCGCCGTCGTGGCGGGCGTAGTAGCGTCCCATAACGCCCTGCAGTTCGGGGAATTCCCCGACCATGCCCGTCGACAAATCGGCTTTGCACAGCAAAGCGGCGCGGTCGGCGTCGGCGGCATCGGCGTTCGGAATGTATTTCAAAATTTCGGGCAGCAAAGCGCGCATGCGGGCAACCTTATCGGCAACCGACCCCAGTTTCGCATGGAACACGCGTTCTTTGAGCTTTTCGGCTTTGGACGCCAGAGTCGTTTTGCGGTCTTCATCCCAGAAGAATCGGGCGTCGGACAGGCGGGCGCGCAGCACGCGTTCGTTGCCCGCGACGATTTCCGCGCCGTTGTCCGCCGTTTTCATATTGGCGACAACGATAAAGCGCGGCGCCATTTTGCCGTTTTCATCGGTCATGCAGAAGTATTTCTGATTCGTGCGCATGGACGTAATCAAAACTTCCTGCGGGACGGTCATAAAGTCGTCGTCGATTTTGCCCATCAAAGGAACGGGATATTCCGCCAATCCCGTGACTTCGTTCAGCAAACCGTTGTCTTCCAACAGCTTGTAGCCCGCTTCTTTTGCCAAGGCATGCGCCTTTTCGGTGATGATTTGACGGCGTTCGGCAGGGTCGATAATCACAAAAGCGTCGCGGATTTTCTTTTCGTAGTCCGCAAAGTCCTTGACCGCAAATTCCGCAGGGGCAAGGAAGCGATGCCCGCGCGTCGTGTTGCCCGATTTCACGCCTGCGAATTCGACGGGAACGACCGCGCCGCCGAACAGGCATAAAATGCTGTGAAGCGGGCGAACCCAATGTTCTTTGTGGCTGTTCCAACGCATGGATTTCGGCCACGGAAATGACGCCAGCATTGCCGAAACGGCTTCCTGCAAGACTTCCGTCGTCGGACGCCCTTTGTGCGACAGGGTCGCGAAGTAAAACGTGCCTTTCGGCGTTTCGCGCGTTGTCAGCTGCTCTTTGGTCAACCCCGTCGATTTCAAAAATCCGTTCAAAGCCTGTTCGGGCGCGGAAACGGACGGTCCTTTGCGTTCTTCGGTCAAATCAGCCTGCGATGCGGGCAAACCGTCGACGACCAGCCCGACGCGGCGCGGAGTCACGAACGATTTAACCGTCGTGTACGCCAGTTCGTTTTTCTTCAGCGTTTCGGTAAGGAAGCGTTCGACTTCCGCCGCGGCATCCGCCTGCATGCGGGCGGGAATTTCTTCGGAAAACAGTTCAAGGAAAAATTCGCTCATCGTCTTATCCTTCCGCCGTCAAGTGACCGCGGCTTTTCAAATAGCCCTCGCAGCAGCCTTTTGCCAAAGCGCGCACACGCCCGATATAGGCGGCGCGTTCGGTTACGCTGATGACTCCGCGCGCGTCCAACAGGTTGAACAAATGCGACGCCTTGATGCACTGGTCGTAAGCGGGCAAAGGAATACCGTCCGCCAGCAGCTTTTGACATTCGCGTTCCGCGTCCTTGAAGTGCTGCAGCAGCATTTCCGTATCGGCGTATTCAAAGTTGTATTTCGAGTATTCGACCTCGTTTTCATGAAACACGTCGCCGTATTTCACGCCGTCGCCGTTAAAGTCCAAATCGTAAACGTTTTCAACACCTTGAATGTACATCGCCAAGCGTTCCAAACCGTACGTCAGTTCGGACGGCACGGGCGAACATTCAAACCCGCCGACCTGCTGGAAGTAAGTGAACTGCGACACTTCCATGCCGTCGCACCAGACTTCCCAGCCCAGACCCCACGCGCCCAAAGTCGGACTTTCCCAGTCGTCTTCGACAAAACGGATGTCGTGGTGCATCGGATCGATTCCCAAACATTTTAAGCTGTCCAGATACAAATCCTGCACGTTTTCCGGCGACGGCTTCATAATCACCTGAAACTGGTAATAGTGCTGCAAGCGGTTCGGGTTTTCACCGTAGCGGCCGTCGACGGGACGGCGGGACGGCTGAACATAAGCGGCCTTCCAATGTTCGGGACCCAAAGCGCGCAAAATTGTCGCGGGATGGAACGTGCCCGCCCCGACTTCCATATCGTAAGGCTGCAAAATCACACATCCCTTGTCCGCCCAATAGCTTTGAAGCTTCAAGATAAGGGATTGAAAGTCTTTTCCTGTTTTATTGACCATTGAATAACTCGAGCGCAAAAAGTTTTAAAACTTGTTGGAAAAAATACCGCCTAATCCTTGTTAGGTCAAGGGATTTGTACATCAAAAACAAACTTAATACGCTTTGCCGAATTTATAGGGGCGGGCGGCGTTGTAATCCATTTTGGCGCGGATATGGGCTTCCAAATCGATTCCCTCCACCGCCGCCAGTTCCGTCAAACGGATGACCGCGTCGGCCAATTCGTCCTCGAACGTGTCTTTGACATGCTTTTCAAACGCTTCCTTGGTTTTCCCCTCGGCTTTGAATGAGGCCATGTCGGCGTATTTTCCGCGGCGGCACGCCTCCAGCGCTTCGGACACTTCGCTGTGAATCAGCGCCAGACGGCGCGCGGTCTGCAGGGATTTTTCCTCTTGCAGCAAAGAGGGCGACTCCGCCAAAATCCGTTCAAGCTCGCGTTCCGTTTCATGAAAACCTTTGGCGGTCGAAATTTCCTTCGCGCGCGCCGCAATGTCGTTCAGCGTCAGCGTCATTTTCCGAAAAAGCCCGCAATTCTCTGCCAAACGCGGCGGCGGCGCTGACGGGCGGCGTCCTTGTCTTCGCGTTCTTCCAAATACATGGCCAGTCTGCCTTTTGCTTCCTGCAGCAAATCGTTCGTCCGCGCCAGCGTAAAGCAGGTCGGCGTGTCCACCCAATCGCCGCGCCCTTTGCCGCACGGGGTTTTGGACTGCACTTTTTTGACCGCGCCGCCCAAAGCGGGAAACAGGCTTTTTCCCAAAAAGCCCATAGTCTGCATTTTGACGGTTTCGACTTTGTAATCCGCGCGCTTCAAAGTGTAAGCGTTGTTGCACCGCGTCAAAATCTGCGCCAAACGGCCGTGAACTTTGGCGATGTCGCGCGTGTCCGCGGCCTCCAAAGCCGATTGGAAATCCTCGTCCTTTTCAATTTCGGATTCAAAAAAATCGGACGGGGAATCCTCCATGTTGTCAAGGATTTCCGCAACGTTCAATCCGTCCTCTTCGGGGTCCAGATCCAGCCGTTCATGCATCACGCCGCGCACGACCAGCGATAAAATCGTGTCGAACAAATCCTGTTCCGCGCCCGTCGAAGCCAATGTTTCGCCGAACTCCTCCGCCTTTTTATCCAACGCCTGCCGCGCGCGGTACAAATCCAGCCATTGTTCGGGATTGTCTTTATCTTTAAGCAGTTCGGCCGCTTTGTTTTTTTCCAGCGGTTTGACGATGGCGCCCAAAGCCCGCACATCCTTCAACGTTCGGGCGGCTTCGACCAGTTCCGACGTCTTCCAGTGTTCCAGAGCGTCTTTGATTTCTTTGTCGTTGTTAAAATCGATTTGTTCGCCGATAGGCATGCAAAACCTCATTCGTTTGTCCGTATTTTGAGCAAACGGCCGGTCAAAGTCAACACCGATTTCACTTTTACGCTTGGCAAACGGCGGGCTTTTGCTTTAGAATCCGTCACAAACCGAAACAAATAAAGGATAACGGCCATGATTCGCTTGTTCGCAGGAATAGAATTCCCCGAAAACATCAAAGACCAGCTGTACGCCTTGCGCGGCGGCGTTCCGGGAGCCGTTTGGACGGAACGCGAAAATCTGCACATCACTTTGCGATTCATCGGCAACATTGACGAAGACGACGCGGGTTACCTGCACGACGGTTTGCTGCAAATCCAAGCTCCCGCTTTTTCGCTAGCCATGACGCAAGTCGGATTTTTTGCGACGGGTTCGCAAATGCGGCATTTATGGGCGGGCGTCAGCTATTATCAGCCGCTGGATTTTCTGCATGACAAAATCGAAAGCGTCGTCAACCGCCACGGTTTGGGCGCGGACAAACACAAATTCCACGCGCACGCCACTTTGGCGAAGCTGTACGGCACAACGGCGGAAGACGTGCAGAAATTCATCGAATACAACAACCTGTTCCGTTCCGATGAATTTTATGTCGACCACTTTACGCTGTTTTCCAGTCATCCGCGCACGGACGGCGACGGATCGTATTACCGCGTGGAAGCGCAGTATCCCCTGTTCGGCTATTACGGTTGAAAAACATGGGCAGAAAACGCAAGGGCGATTTGGTCGACGGCTGGGTGATTTTGGACAAGCCCGCGGGGCTTGGCTCCACAACGGCGGTGTCGATTGTGCGCCGCCTGTTCAACGCGCAAAAGGCGGGACACGCGGGAACGCTCGACCCCGCGGCGTCGGGCGTGTTGCCGATTGCCTTGGGCGAAGCGACAAAAACGATTCCTTACGTTATGGACGGGGAAAAAAATTACGCTTTCACCGTTTTGTTCGGCAGTTCAACGACAACCGACGACGCCGAAGGTGAAGTTTCCGCGACGACGGACAAAATCCCGACGGAGGCGGAGATTCGCGCCGTTCTGCCGTCTTTTGTCGGCGAAATCGACCAAGTGCCGCCCAAGTATTCCGCCATTCATGTCGACGGCAAGCGGGCGTACGATTTGGCGCGCGAAAACAAAACGGTCGATCTCGCGCCGCGCAGGATTCGGATTCATTTGCTGGAAATGACGGGATTTTCGGGACAAAGCGCGGATTTCACGGTCAACTGTTCCAAGGGGACGTATGTTCGCTCGATTGCGCGGGATTTGGCGGAAAAGCTGGGAAGTTTGGGGCATGTAACGGCTTTGCGCCGCTTAAAATGCGCAAAATTTTCGATTCAAAACACGTTTTCGCTGGAATATCTGAAATCAAAAGAGCATAGTTCTTTATGGACGGATGTGCTTTTGCCCGTTGAAACCGTGCTGGACGGCATCCCTGCTCTGGCTGTTACGGAAACGCAGGCACAACTGTTGTCGAACGGCGGATTTTTGCCCGCGCCCGATTTAACCGACGGCGTGTATCAAGCAAAATCCGGCGGCCGTTTGACGGCAATCGTCCGCGTGCTGGACGGACAAATCCGCCCCGTACGCGTCATCAACCGACATGATTTAGGAGAATACGATGTCGATTACTCAAGAACGCAAACAGGAACTGATTAAAGAATTTGCTATCAAAGAAGGCGATACGGGTTCGCCCGAAGTACAGGTCGCCATCCTGTCCGAACGCATTAAAAACTTGACCGAACACTTGAAAAGCCACGACAAGGATTTCCATTCCCGCCGCGGTTTGTTGATTATGGTCGGTCAGCGCCGCCGTTTGCTGGACTATGTCAAGAGCAAAGATCAGTCCCGTTACGAAAGCTTGATTACCCGTCTGGGTCTGCGCCGCTAAGCGCATCAGTTCTCCGAAGCCCCGCTTTCGACGAAAGCCGGGGCTTCGGTCAATCGAAATACTGACGAAAAGTCAGAGCTTTTTCCGAATGGGTCGGGAAAAGTTTGGAATGAAGAGAGAAGTATGTCTATGTTTAATGTATTCCGCAAGGAAATCGAATGGGGCGGCCGTCCCCTGTCCGTCGAAACAGGTAAAATCGGTCGTCAAGCCGACGCGTCCGTTATTGTCAAATACGGCGAAACCGTTGTTCATTGCGCCGTTTGCGCGGCTAAGTCAGTTCCCGAAGGAATGGAAGAAGATTTTCTGCCCTTGACGGTCAACTATCAAGAAAAAGCGTACGCCGCCGGCCGTATTCCGGGCGGTTTTTTCCGCCGCGAAGGGCGTCCCTCCGAACATGAAATTCTGTCGTCGCGTTTAATCGACCGTCCGATTCGTCCTCTGTTCGCCAAGGGCTATCACAACGATACGCAGGTCACCTGCACCGTTTTGTCGCACGATATGGAAAATGATCCCGACATCGTCGCGATGATTTCCGCCTCCGCCGCTTTGGCGCTGTCGGGCTTGCCGTTCCTCGGACCTATCGGGGCGGCGCGCATCGGCTACAAAGACGGCGAATACATGCTGAACCCGACAATGGCCGAACGCGAAACGTCGGAACTTGACTTGGTCGTCGCCGGTACGGAACAGGGCGTTCTGATGGTGGAATCCGAAGCCAACGAATTGTCCGAAGCCACCATGCTGGGCGCGGTCGTGTTCGGTCACGAACAGATGCAGCCCGTCATCAAAATGATTAACGAACTGAAAGCCGAAGCGGGCAAAGAACCGTGGCCGATGCCCGAAGAAGCCCCCGAATACAAAGTCGTTTACGACAAATTCATGGAAGCTTACGGCGATCAGCTGCGCGAAGCGTACAAAATCACGGACAAGCTGGAACGTCAAAATGCCGTCGCCGACATTCGCGAAGCCGCGAAAATCAGCGTCGCCGACAACGAAGCCGAAGCCGCCGTCGCCACGCGCGTTTTCCATGAAATGGAATACCACACCGTCCGCGACGCGATTTTGGAAACGGGCATCCGCATTGACGGACGCGACACGAAAACCGTCCGCCCGATTACCGCCGAAGTCGGCGTTCTGCCGCGCGCGCACGGTTCCGCTTTGTTCACCCGCGGTGAAACGCAGGCTCTGGTCGTTGCCACTTTGGGAACCGATCAGGACGAACAGATTGTGGACGCTTTGACGGGCGAATACCGCCAGCCGTTCATGCTGCACTACAACTTCCCGCCGTACTCCGTTGGCGAAACGGGACGCATCGGATCCCCCGGCCGCCGCGAAATCGGTCACGGAAAGCTGGCTTGGCGCGCGATTCACCCGATGCTGCCGTCGAAAGAAGAATTCCCGTATTCGATTCGCGTCGTTTCGGAAATCATGGAATCGAACGGTTCGTCTTCCATGGCGACGGTTTGCGGTTCGTGCCTGTCCTTGATGGACGCGGGCGTTCCGATGAAAGCCCCTGTCGCGGGTATCGCAATGGGCTTGATTAAAGAACCCGACGGCCGCTTTGCGGTTCTGACCGACATTCTGGGCGACGAAGACCACTTGGGCGACATGGATTTCAAGGTCGCGGGAACGAAAGACGGTGTCACGTCTTTGCAGATGGACATCAAAATCACCTCGATTACCAAAGAAATCATGGAAATCGCTTTGAAACAGGCGAAAGAAGGCCGTTTGCACATTTTGGGCAAAATGGCCGAAGCCATCGAAGCCCCGCGCGACGCCGTTTCCGAAAACGCTCCGCGCATCACGACTTTGCAGATTAACAAAGACAAAATCCGCGAAGTCATCGGCACGGGCGGCAAAGTGATTCGCGAAATCACCGAATCGACGGGCTGCAAAATCGACATCGGCGAAGACGGCTTGATTAAAATCGCGTCGTTCTCGCAGTCTGCGGGCGAAGCGGCTTTGAACTGGATTAAGGGCATCGTTTCCGAACCCGAAGTCGGTCAAATCTATGACGGCAAAGTCGTCAAAGTGGTCGAATTCGGCGCGTTCGTGAACTTCCTGGGGTCGAAAGACGGTCTGGTTCACATTTCCGAGCTGGCGCCGAAACGCGTTGCGAAAGTTACGGATGTTGTCAAAGAAGGCGACTCCGTGAAAGTCAAATGCGTCGGCATCGACAACCGCGGCAAAGTCAAATTGTCGATGAAGTGCGTCGATCAAGTCACGGGTGAAGAAATCAAAAAGCCCGAAAAGACCGAAGAAGCCGAAAAAGCTGAATAATTAAGGAGTTCCTGCCGTGAAAGCACTTAAAGAATTGATGATTTCGGGACGCGAAGTTCTGCCTTTGATAGAGGGCGGAAAAGGCGTCGCCGTCAGTACGGCTTTGACATCGGGCGCATGGGCGGCTGAAAACGCCGTCGGTACGATTTCCGGCGTCATTCCCGACGTTTACGACGACAACGGCGAAATCGTGCCGATGGTCATCAAATCGAAAACACGGCGGGAACGCTTTGAAGAACAGGTGCGCCACTCCATCGCGGGGATTATTTCCCAAGCGAAACTGGCGCACGACATTTCGGGCGGACGCGGACGCATTCACGTCAACGTGCTGTGGGAACAGGGCGGCGCTCAAACGATTATTCAGGAAGCTCTGGAAGGCGCGAAAGGATTGATTCACGGCATCACTTGCGGCGCGGGCATGCCTTACAAACTGGGACAGTTGGCGTCGGCGATGAAGACGTTTTATTATCCGATTGTGTCGTCGGGGCGCGCTTTCCGCGCTTTGTGGCTGCGGGCGTACAAATCCTACGCCGACTATCTGGGCGGCGTGGTGTTTGAAGACCCGTGGAAAGCGGGCGGCCACATCGGGCTGTCAAACGGCGACGATCCCGACAAGCCCGAAAACCCTTACGGCCGCATTGTCGAATTGCGGCAAACGATGAATTCCGTCGGACTGGACAACGTCCCCATCATCATTGCGGGCGGTGTTTGGTATCTGCGCGAATTCCAAGACTACATCGACAATCCCGAAGTCGGACCGACGGCGTTCCAGTTCGGCACGCGTCCTTTGCTGACGCGCGAAAGCCCCGTCGCCAAATCGTGGCAGAAAGTTCTGCTGGCTTTGAAAAAAGGCGAAATCGCCATGCAGCGGTTCAGCCCGACGGGCTTTATGTCTTCGGCGATTAAAAACAAATTTTTAACCGACTTGTTCGACCGTTCCGCAACGGCAATGCCGTACAAGGAAGCGCCCGAAGGCGACTTCCAGCATCCGATTTTGGTGGGCGCGGCGAAACTGTACATTACCGAAGCCGACCAAAAACGCGCCGACGACTATATGGAAGCGGGACGCACCGTCCCCTTGAAGACGGCGGACAATGAAATCGTGTTTGTTACACCGAAAAACCAAGCCGACATCAACCGCGCGCGCGCCAACTGCATGGGCTGCATTTCGCAATGCATGTTTTCGGGCTTTACGACGCACACGGAAACCATGTCAACGGGGAAAACGCCCGATCCGCGTTATTTCTGCATCAAAGACACGCTGTACCGCGCGGCGCACGAAGACGACCCCGACAACAATCTGGTGTTCGTCGGCGCGAATGCGACACGCTTTTCGTCCGATCCGTTGTTCAAAGACGGTTACCTGCCGACGGTCAAAGAATTCATCGCCCGCCTGTTGACAGGGGATTGACGGCATTGTTAAAACTGTTGAAAAAGACCGCTTTTCGCGGTCTTTTTTTTAGCTTTGCCGTTTTGAAATCCCGATTCTGTTTGAAAAGATTTTTTTTTATTGATATAAAGAAGTGTTTAAACAAATTTTGGTCGTTGGTTAAGAAAGAAAATGCCCAAGAAAATCAACAAAAAAAATCTGGCGCAAAAGTACGCCGCAGCGTTGTTTGACGATGCAAAATCAAGAAATTGCGTCGATTCGATTCGCTTGGAACTGCTGGATTTGGTGCGTTTAAGCACGGAAAGCCCCGAATTTTCCGAATTGTTGACGTCGCCCGTTTTAAGCGCGGACGTGCGTTCGGATGCTGTCAAAGCAGTGGCGGACAAGCTGAATTTTTCCGAATTGGCTCATAACTTTTTGGGTGTTTTGGCGCAAAACGGGCGATTGTTTTTGCTGGGCGAAATCGAATCCGCTTTTTCCTGCCTGTATGACGACTTTAAAGGAATTTTGAACGTGCGCGTCACGACCGCCGTTCCCATGGATGACGACCAAACGCGGCATTTGACCGAAGTTTTGGCATCCGTATACGATAAACAAATCCGTCTTGATCCGACGGTGGACGAAAGCTTGATCGGCGGGCTGACGGTTCAAATCGGAACCGTAATGGCCGATTTGTCGGTTAAAACTCAGCTGCAGAAAATCAATCTGGCTATGAAAGGTGTGGGGGTATGAATCTCCAAGCAACGGAAATTTCTTCTTTATTGAAAGAACGCATCGAAAACTTTAACGCCGCGCCCGATACGGCGGAGGTCGGACAGGTTTTGTCCGTCGGCGACGGCATTGCGCGCATTTACGGTCTGGACAAAGTGCAGGCGGGCGAAATGGTTGAATTCGCAAGCGGCGTCAAAGGGATGGCGCTGAACCTCGAAACCGACAGCGTCGGCGTCGTCGTGTTCGGATCCGACACCGAAATTCATGAAGGCGAAACCGTCAAACGCACGGGCGACATCGTCAGCGCCCCCGTCGGCAAGGCTTTGCTGGGACGCGTGGTTGACGCTTTGGGCACGCCCATTGACGGCAAAGGCGAAATCAAAGCCGAGGAATTCCGCGCCGTTGATGTCAAAGCTCCCGGCATCATCACCCGCAAAAGCGTTCACGAACCGCTGCAGACGGGTTTGAAAGCCATCGATTCGCTGATTCCCATCGGACGCGGACAGCGCGAACTGATTATCGGCGACCGCCAGACGGGCAAAACGGCGATTATTTTGGACACCATTATCAACCAGAAAGTCATCAACGATGCCGCCAAATCCGACAAGGATAAGGTGTTCTGCATCTACGTCGCCATCGGTCAGAAGCGGTCGACGGTCGCGCAGGTCATGCACACTTTGGAACAATACGGCGCGGCGGATTACACGATTGTCGTTTCCGCGACGGCGTCCGAAGCGGCGCCCTTGCAGTTCATCGCCCCGTACACGGGCTGCGCGATGGGCGAATATTTCCGCGACAACGGCATGCACGCGGTCATTTTCTATGACGACCTGTCAAAACAAGCGACGGCTTACCGCCAGATGTCTTTGTTGCTGCGCCGTCCGCCCGGACGCGAAGCGTACCCCGGCGACGTGTTCTATCTGCATTCCCGTTTGCTGGAACGCGCGGCGAAAATGAATGACGAACTGGGCGGCGGTTCATTGACGGCTCTGCCCGTCATCGAAACGCAGGCGGGCGATGTTTCCGCATATATTCCGACAAACGTGATTTCCATTACGGACGGCCAGATCTTCTTGGAAAGCTCGCTGTTCTATCAAGGCGTGCGTCCCGCGGTGAACGTCGGCATTTCCGTGTCCCGCGTGGGTTCCGCGGCGCAAATCAAGGCGATGAAGCAGGTTGCGGGTTCGATTAAGCTGGAATTGGCGCAATACCGCGAAATGGCGGCGTTTTCGCAGTTCGCTTCGGATTTGGATCCTGCCACGCAGAAATTGCTGGCGCGCGGGTCGCGTCTGACGGAATTGCTGAAGCAAAAGCAATACCACCCGATGCCCGTCGAAGAACAGGTTGTTTCGATTTTCACGGGCGTTCGCGGTTATCTGGACGATTTGCCCGTCGACAAAATCGCGCGGTTTGAAACGGAAATGCTGACTCAGCTCAAGGCGACCCTGCCGTCGGTTTTGGAATCGGTGCGTACGGAAAAAACGCTGACCCCCGACACCGAAGACGATTTGCGCACGTTTCTTGACGACTTTATCAAAAAGTTTTCTTAACGAGGGCGCTGTATGGCTAATTTAAGAGAATTGCGCACGCGCATCGCTTCCGTCCGTTCGACACGCAAAATCACCTCCGCGATGAAAATGGTCGCGGCGGCGCGTTTGCGGCAGGCGCAGGAAGCCGTCAACGAAGCGGGATACTATTCCGCGTCGCTGGGGCGCATCATGCTGCGTTTGGGAAAGCTTATCGGCTGGTGGCGCGACAAGGACACGCAAGCGGGGCGCGAACCCCGCTACACCATGCCCGATTTGATTAAGGGACGCGGCAAGGACGTCAATCACTTGTTGGTCGTCTTTGCGTCTTCGCGCGGGCTGTGCGGCGGGTTCAACATCAACATCATCAAAAAAACGATTCAGTTCATCCGTCATTTGGAATCACAGGGACGCACGGTCAAACTGATTTGCGTCGGGTCGAAAGCCGCGGAAATGCTGCGCGCCGAATGCGGCGATAAAATCGTTTACACGTTTAACGCCAAAGTATCCGCCGCCGATCAGCGCGCCGACGCGGAAATCATGGCGTCGCATGTTGTCGATTTATTCAAAAACGGCACGATTGACGCCTGTTCCGTGATTTACAACCACTTCCATTCCGCCATTTCGCAGGAAGTCCGCGTCCGCCCCATCGTTCCTTTGCAGGCGGCGCATATCCTTCAGCCGTTTACGGGCGAAAATCCGTGGGGATTTTTGGTCGACGGCAGCGAAGGCAGCACTTTTCATCTGCAGCGTCCGTCGGCGTCGAAAGCTAATGCGGTCGGCAAAGGCACGGGCATTACGGGCGGAAAGCGATCTTCCGCCGCAAAAAAATCCGCCGCCCTGCAGGCGCAGTACCGCCCCGCCCAAGTGCGCAAAGCTTTGGGAACGGAAGACGCGGAAGCCGCCGAACAGCACGATCCCTTGGAATACGACTTTGAACCGGAAAGCCCCAAGGAATTGCTGGACGCTTTATTGCCTGACGTACTGGCAACCTTGATTTACGTCGCGTCGCTGGAATCGGCGGCGTCCGAAAACGGCGCGCGCATGACGGCGATGGATAATGCGACGAACAATGCGGGCGACATTATCGACGATTTGACGCTGATGTACAACCGTACGCGCCAAGCGATGATTACAAAAGAATTGACCGAAATCATTTCGGGTGCGGAAGCACTCTGATAATAACAGGAGTTTGAAACAATGGCTAAAAACAGTATCGGACGCATCATTCAAGTTATGGGTGCCGTTGTTGACGTGAAATTTGAAACGGAACAGGACTTGCCGTCCATTCTGAACGCTTTGACCACCGAATTGCAGGGCAAACAGCTGGTATTGGAAGTCGCTCAACAGCTGGGTGAAGCCGTTGTCCGCTGTATCGCCATGGATTCGACCGACGGGCTGATGCGCGGGCAGGAAGTCGTCGACACGGGCGCGCCGATTTGTGTTCCCGTCGGTCCGAAAACGCTGGGGCGCATTATGAACGTTCTGGGCGAACCCGTAGACAACCGCGGACCTATCGAAGGCGTGCGCCGCGATCCGATTCACCGCGAAGCTCCTTCTTTCGTCGAACAGGCGACTTCCATGCAAATGCTGACGACGGGAATTAAGGTCATTGACTTGTTGGAACCGTACGCGCGCGGCGGCAAAATCGGGCTGTTCGGCGGCGCGGGCGTCGGCAAAACCGTTTTGATTCAAGAACTGATTAACAACATTGCAAAAGGTCACGGCGGCTATTCCGTATTTGCGGGCGTCGGCGAACGTACCCGCGAAGGCAACGACTTGTACCACGAAATGATTGATTCGGGCGTTATCGACCTCAAAGGCGACGATTCCAAAACCGCGCTGGTGTACGGACAGATGAACGAATCGCCGGGGGCGCGCGCCCGCGTGGCTTTGACGGGATTGACGGTTGCCGAATACTTCCGCGACGTTGAAGAAAAAGACGTTCTGCTGTTCATCGACAATATTTTCCGCTTTACGCAGGCGGGTTCTGAAGTGTCCGCTTTGTTGGGGCGTATTCCGTCCGCCGTGGGCTATCAGCCGACTTTGGGAACGGACATGGGCGCGATGCAGGAACGCATTACGTCAACGAAAAAAGGTTCGATTACCTCCGTTCAAGCGGTTTACGTTCCCGCCGACGACTTGACCGACCCCGCGCCTGCGACGACATTCGCGCACTTGGACGCGACAACGGTGTTGAGCCGTTCGATTGCCGAACTGGGCATTTATCCCGCGGTTGACCCGCTGGAATCGACCAGCCGCATTTTGGACCCCGCGGTTGTGGGTGAAGAACACTACGCCGTCGCGCGCGAAGTTCAGCGCGTGCTGCAGCAGTACAAAGCTTTGCAGGACATCATCGCGATTCTGGGCATGGACGAATTGGGCGAGGAAGACAAACTGACCGTTTCCCGCGCGCGCAAAATTCAGCGTTTCCTGTCACAGCCGTTCCATGTGGCGGAAGTCTTTACGGGCATTCCCGGCCGCTATGTCGAACTGGAAGACACGATTAAGGGCTTCAAGGGCATTGTGGAAGGCAAATACGACGATTTGCCCGAACAGGCGTTCTTTATGGTCGGCACGATTGAGGAAGCCGAGGAAAAAGCCAAGAAGATGTCCGAAAACGTACGGTTTAAAAAGGCAGCTTCATAAATGGCGGAAACAGAATCCATTTTTGTAAAAATTCTGACGCCGGAAAAGCCTTTTCTGGTGAAAGAGGTTTCGTCGGTCGAAGTTCCGGCGCAAAACGGACCGTATCTGGTTCTGCCGCGCCGCGCGCCCGCGATGAAACTGTTGAAACAGGGCGTGATTGTATTAACCGAAGAAGGCAAGACGGAGCGATACCTGACAACCGACGGTGTCATTAAAATCAGGGACAACGGCTGTACCATTCTGGTCAAGGAAGCCCTGAATGTCGAGGATGTGAATCTTGACGAAATCAAGAAGCGCCTCGCCGTCTTTGAAGAAAAAGAAAACCGGGGCGAACCTTTGGAAGCCCCCGAAATCAAAAAGAAAGCCTTTCTTCAAGCGGCTGTAGGGTATTTTGAGAAACGGACTGTTCCATAAATCAAAATACAAAGAATCTCTTTTAACGCGACGCGATGAACGCGAAGACCTCGTTTTCAAGCTGAAAGTTTTCAGATGTATTCGTGAAACAGGCAAGCTGGCTTTGCCCGTCGTCGTATCACGTCTGGGCGTTGTCGGCATGGGTTTTGTCGACACGGTCGTTGTCGGACGCTACGGCACGGAGGATTTGGCTTTTCAAAGCATTGCCAACACGCTTCATTCCCTGCTACTGTCCGTCGCCATGGGATTGCTGCAGGGCACGATTGTTCTGACCGCAAACGCTTTCGGACAAGGGCGCTTTTTGGAATGCGGACAGGTGCTGCGCCGCTCGATTCCATACGCTTTGCTGATTGGCGTTGTTTTGGCGGTGATGTGTTTGCCGTCCGAATTCGTGATGAATTTGCTGGGACAGCCGCCCGATGTTGCGAAAGGCAGTGCGAAAGTGCTGTCCGTATACGCTTTGGGCATTCCGTTCGCGCTGTTGTTTTTCGTGATGACCTCGTTTCTGGAGGGGACGAAACGTCCTTTGCCGGGGATGATAATGATTTTGGCGGCAAATATTATCAACATTTTTGCCAACTATGCCTTTGTGTTCGGACATTACGGCTTTCCCGCCATGGGCGCGGTCGGATCGGCGGTGTCGACGACGCTTATCCGCGTGATTTTGGCGGTCGGCATGTTCATCGTCGTCTTCTGTATTGCCGAAAGCGACGAATACGGCGTGTGGACAAAGCCGCCCAAGGACAAAAAAACCGATAAGAAACTGCGCGATATCGGCTACGGAGCGGCAGCGACCGTCGGGGTTGAAGAGGGTTCCTATTCCATTGTCAACATCATGGCGGGGTGGTTGGGCGCAATGGCTTTGGGCGCGTATACGATTATGCTGAACGTGTCCAGCAACGTTTTTGTGCTGGCCAGCGGCGTCGGCGCGGCATCCTCTGTCCTAATGGGCATCGCCAAAGGCAAAAAATCCGTTTTGGAAATGAAAATCGTGGGCTATACGGGACTGGCGTTCAATCTGGTGCTGATGCTGTTGTGCGCGGCATTGTTTTGGTTCTGCCCGCGTTTGGTCACCTCCGCCTATACAACCGACCCCGAACTGATAGAAATGACCGTCCCCTTGATTGCCGCGTGTGCGTGGCTGTCCTTGTTTGACGGCACACAGCAAGTCATGGTCAATATTTTGCGCGGGGCGATGGATATTATGGTGCCGACGGTGTGCCAAGCCGCCGCGTTTATCGTGATTATGCTGCCGCTTATCGGCATTATGGCGTTTCAGCTGAAACAAGGCGTGCTGGGCATGACATGGGCGATGGTGATAGCATGCGCGTTTTCCGCCGTATTCCTTATCGGACGATTTGTGGCGATTTGCCGCCGCTATGACGAAGACGGCTTCTTTTAACCTTTGCGGTATACTTTCCTAAGCAACGCATTTTTCATGCGGCTGAACTGCTGTTCATCCACAAAACCGCCCGACGTCATGACATGCAGAGGCAAAGCCTTTTTGCCCTGCGACAACGGCGGCTGTTCATACGGATAAAGGTTCAAAAAGAATCCGTTTCGTTCATAAAACCCGATGCGGCGGCGCGCTACGGCTGTTGTCGGCAGTTCGACTTCCAAGCAAACGCGTTTCTTCAGATTTTGCACCAAAGCGTTCAATATCTTGGCGCCCAAACCGTTGTTTCTGTAACGCGGATTGACGGCAAAATGTTCGATAAACACAAAATCGTCAAATTGCCATGTGGCAACAAACGCTTTCAGCGCATCGGCTTCTTTCAGCCCGTATACGACATACGAATCGTCCGAAAACAACGCTTCCTGTTGTTCCCGCACACGGTATTCGTCAACGGGAAAGCTTTTTTCAATCAACGAAAACACCGCGCCGAAATCATCTTTTGTCAAACGCTGCATAACAATCTTTCTTGGTAGATTTCACAAAAAAGACAAGCGGCTTAACGCCGCTTGCTTTAGAAAATTACCTGTTTGCCATGCGGGCCAGTCTTTGCTGTTCCCGCCGCTCCAGCTTGGCATTGCGCTTGCTGTGGAACTTTTCGCGTCTGCGGACAAAGACCACAAACAGCATCGGAATAACAAAAATACCGAACGCCGTCGCGAAAATCATTCCGCCGAACACGGGCGTACCGACGGAACGGCGCGCCATCGCACCCGCGCCGGCCGCGACCACCAAAGGCAGCAAGCCCAAAATGAACGACACCGCCGTCATCATCACCGCGCGGAAACGCAGGTGAGCCGCTTCAATCGCCGCTTCTTCGGGGTCTTTGCCTTGCTCGCGCAGGTCTTTTGCGAATTCGACAATCAAAATCGCGTTTTTGGACGCTTGCGCAATCAACAGAATAAAGCCGATTTGCGCGTACACGTTATTCACCAGTCCGAACACGTTCAAGAATATCATCGCGCCCAGCAAAGCCACCGAAACCGACAGCAAAACGGGAATGGGAATCATCCAGCTTTCGTACAAGGCGACCAGGAACAGGTAAGCAAACAGGAACGCCAAAATCAGCACGACCGTCGTCTGACCGCCCGCCGTTTTTTCCTGCAGCGACATGCCAGTCCATTCGTAAGCATAGCCTTTCGGCAACACTTGCATGGACAGTTTTTCCATTGCGTCCATCGCCTGTGTCGAACTGTATCCCGCCGCCGAAGAACCGTTGACTTTGACCGTCAGCGTGTTGTTATAGCGCGTCAAGGTTTGCGGTCCCAAAATCGGTTTGATGGTCAGCAACGAACGCATCGGCACCATTTCGCCTTTGTTGTTGCGCACGAACAGACGGCCGACATCGTTCTGGTTGCTGCGGGAATCTTCCCGCCCCTGCATGTTGACTTTGTAAATGCGTCCGTTCAGCGTAAAGTCGTTGATGTACGCATATCCCAGCGTCGATTGCAGCTGCGAAAAGACGTCTTTGATGTTAACACCCAGAATCTGCGCCTTGATGCGGTCAAGGTCGACGTACAGCTGCGGCGTCGCCGTATTGAACGTACTGTAGACCATGGTCATTTTCGGATCTTTGTTCGCCGCCATCAGCAGTTTGTACATCACCTGTTCCATCTGCTGCGGCGTTTCGCCGCCCGCGTTCTGCAAACGGTAGTCAAAGCCGTTCGCCATGCCGACGCCGGGAATGGCGGGCAGGTTGAACGCGCGAATCAGCGCACCTTGAACAGCGTTGAATTTAGGCTGCAGCACATTCAAAATCGCAGCAACCTGCATAGCCGTGTCGCGGCGCACTTCATACGGTTTCAAACCGACAACCATCATGCCGAAGTTCGGACCGTTGCCGCCGATCATGCTGTGTCCCGCAATCGCCATGACGTTTGATGTCGCGGGGTGCGACGAAACGATTTTATAAGCGTCGCGCAGAACAGCCAAAGTGCGGTCTTGCGACGCGCCTTCGGGCAGCTGAATGTCGACCATGAACATGCCCTGGTCTTCATCGGGCAGGAAGCCCGCGGGCGTCATTTTGTTGACTTGCCAAGCGCACGCGATAATCGCCGCGATAATCAAAATCGACAAAGACGAATGGCGAACCAGTTTTTTGACAACGGCCGTATAACCGTCGCGCCCTTTGTCGATTTGGCGCATGACCCACGGAACAAGCCCTGTCTTTTTCTTTTCTTCGCGGTGCAGCAGAATAGCGCACAAAGCGGGCGACAAAGTCAACGCGTTCAACGCCGAAATCATCATCGAACACGATACGGTCACGGCGAACTGTTTATACAACTGGCCGACAATGCCGGGGACGAAAATAACGGGAACGAACACGGACAGAATAACCAGCGTAATCGCGATAATCGGCGCGGTAATCTGGCTCATCGCCTTTGCCACCGCATCGGGAATCGTCAAATTAGGCTCTTCGTCAATCACGCGTTCGACGTTTTCCACAACCATAATCGCATCGTCCACCACGATACCGATAACCAGCACGATGGACAGCAAAGAAATCGTGTTCGCCGAAATGCCGAACGGCGCCATGAAAATAAAGGTACCGATTAAGGATACGGGAACGGCGACCGCGGGAATCAAAGTCGCGCGCCATGTTCCCAACGACAGGAACACGGTCAGCAACACCAGAACGAACGCTTCGAAAATCGTGTGAACAACTTCGTCGACCGTCGATTCGATGAACACCGTTGTATCGAAAATAATGACATAATCGACACCGTCGGGGAAAAAGGCCTTCATTCTTTCCAGTTCGGCCTTGACACCCTTGGCAACCTGCATCGCGTTCGCACCGGGGGCAAGGTTGATCATCGCGCCCGACGCCGCCATGCCGTTGTACTGAATGACCGTCGAATAGGATGTCGTACCCAGTTCGATTTTCGCAACGTCTTTCAAACGCAAAGTACCGCCGTCTTTGTCGGCGCGCAAAACGATGTTGCCGAATTCTTCGGCGGAACTTAAACGTCCCGACGTTTTCAAAGTCAGCTGAATCTGCTGGCCTTTCGGCGCGGGAGAAGCACCGACCGACCCGATGGCGGGCTGAATGTTCTGCGCGGAAATCGCCGCCATCACGTCGTCGTTCGTCAAACCGAGGTTCGACAAACGCTGAGGGTCAATCCACACGCGCATGCTGTAATCGATATCGCCGAACGTGTTGACTTCGCCCACGCCCGTTACACGCGCCAAGGTATCCTTGACGTGCGCGGTCATGTAGTTCGCCAAAAAGCTGGCTTCGCGCGAATGGTCGGGGGAATACAGCGAAAACGCCATCAACATGGATGACGTATTCTTTTTAACCGTAACGCCCTGCTGCTGCACTTCGGACGGCAGTTTTGTCGAAATCTGGTTGATGCGGTTCTGCACGTTGACGGTGTTCATATCGGGGTCGGTGCCCAAAGCGAATGTAACGGACAGAGAATATGTGCCGTCGTTCGCGCTGGTCGATTCCATATAAAGCATGTTGTCAACGCCGTTGACCTGCGATTCGATAACCTGCGCGACGGTTTGTTCAATCACTTCCGCAGACGCGCCGGGGTAAGTCGCCGAAACGGACACGGACGGCGGCACCACGTCAGGCAGCTGAGCAACGGGAATGGTATACAGAGAAATCAAGCCCGCAATGGTAATGACCAGCGAAACAACGATGGCCAGACGCGGACGTCGAATGAAAATCTGGGAAAACATCGGGCGTTATTCCTTATTTCTGTGCGGAATCCGCGGGCTTTTGAGAGGCCGCTTCCGCCGTTTTGGCGGCAGGCGTGTCAACAATGACGTCCACCCCCGGACGAACCTTTTGCAATCCTTCCGTCATAACACGGTCGCCCGCTTCCAGGCCTTCGTTGACGATATAGTCTTTGCCCTGTTCGCCGCCGATGACAATCGGTTTGTTGACGACTTTGTTCTGTGCGTCGACGACGTACACATATTTACCCGTGGGCGAAGACATCACAGCCGCCTGCGGCACTGAAATCTTTTCGACGGGGGCGTCATATTCCAACAAAACGGAAACGAACTGTCCCGAAACCAGCTGTTTGGACGGATTCGGGAATTCGGCGCGCAATTTAACCGTATCGGTCGTTTCACCGACGGTTACATCCGTAAAATTGAGCTTTCCGCCATAGCGGTAAGCCGAACCGTCCGCCATAATCAAAGAAACGGACAAATCACTGCTTGTTCCGAAAACTCCCGCGCTTTGCATGGTCAGCAGTTCGCGTTCGGAAACGCTGAACAGCACATACATGGGATCGCTGCTGACCAAAGTCGCCAAAATCGAATTCGCCGGCAGATATTCGCCGACGGAATACTTCGCCAACCCGATTTTGCCCGTGAACGGCGCTTTGACGTCGGTGTAGCTCAAATCCAGTTTAGCCAGATTCAGCGCGGCTTTCGCCTGCAGAACGGCGGCTTTCGCAACACTGTTTTCGGCTTCGCGCGTATCGACGGAAGACTGGGAGATATTGCCGCTTTTACGCAGTTCCAAAGCGCGTTTGTAGTTCAAATCCGCGTTTTTGGCATCGGCCTCGGCTTTCGCCAGATTGGCGTTCGCTTCGGCGACTTTGGCCTCAAAGGGTTCGCGTTCCAGCGTAAACAGCAGCTGGCCTTTTTTGACAATCGCCCCTTCTTCAAACAAGCGGTCCTTCAAAAATCCGGAAACGCGCGCTTTCAAATCAACCGACGAAACCGCGTCAATGCGGCCGGGAAAGTCAAAACGTTCCGTGTACGGGTGATAACCGACTTTGACAACCGAAACATGCGCTTTTTGAGCAACGGGCGCGACATCGGCTTTTTTTCCGAAACATCCGCCCAAACACAAAACGGCGGCAGCCAGACAGAACGATAAAAAACGACAAGATTTGAACATTTGCACTTCTCCCCAATCGGGTTGCTGTTAGAGTACGACAATCAACCCCTCTTTATACATAAAAAGAGGCGGCGGCTCAAGAGGTTTTTACACCAAAACCGTTTGTTTGACCCACCAATCCGGACGGCTGTCTTTCAAACCGGCGCAGGCTTGCGCCGCATCCGCAAAAGTCCGGAACACCCCGAAACACGTTCCGCCGCTGCCCGACATGGCCGAAAACAGGCAGTCCGGCTGCCGTTCAAGAGTCCGCAGCACATCCGCGACGGCGGGTTCAAGGGCGCACGCCGCATCTTGCAAGTCGTTGCGCCGCTTTTTCAATTCACAGATGAAAACATCAATGTCGTCGCAATCGCGTATAAACGGCATCGGTTCGGAAAAAACGGGCTTGCGCGTTTTAAACACGGCGGGCGTTGAAACAGGCTTGTTCGGATTGACCAAAACGACGGGCAAAGCGGGAATCTTCGGCGCGGGGGTCAAAATTTCGCCGACGCCCGACACCTGCACGGCTTTTCCGGCCAGACACGACGGAACGTCCGCCCCCAGTTCAAGCGCCAGAGGATACAGTTTTTCGTCCGGTAAAGTTTTATCCCACAGGATTTGCAATGCTTTCAGCGTCGCCGCCGCATCCGCCGACCCGCCGCCGATTCCCGACGCCACCGGCAGATTTTTTTCCAAGACAATGCGGACGTTCGGTTCGGCGCCCAAAGCCGCCGCCAGTTTGCGGGCGGCCTTGACAACAATATTGTCTTCGCCCGCGGACAAATCGGGCGCGCCGACGATTGTCAAGCTCAGCTCGTCCGCAGGTTCAACCGTAATCACGTCGCCGTCCGCCGCAAAAGCGAACAGGCTGTCCAGCAAATGATAGCCGTCGGGGCGTTTGCCCGTAACATGCAAATACAGGTTGACTTTGGCGGGGGCTTTGACGGAAACGGACATTACTTAGCCTTCTTCTGGGTTTTAACGGTGATTTTGTCGCCGACGGCGTCCAATCCTTTTTCGATTTTGACATTCAGCCGCTTTTTATCCGCAGGCGGCAAATCGTCGTTGACGGCCAAAGCTTTGTCCCATTGGTATCGGGCTTCGCGCTTGCGTCCCGTGCGCCAGTAGGCATCCCCCAAATGATCGTTGATAGTCGCGCTGCCCGGCTCAAGGGAAACCGCCGTTTCCAACATTTTCGCCGCTTTTTCGTACTGACGGTGCAAATAATACGCCCACCCCAGACTGTCCGCGATATAGCCGTCGTTCGGAGAAAGCTGCAACGCCCGTTTAAGCATTTCCGTCGCTTCGGGAATATTTTTGCCGCGCTCCAGCCATGAATAGCCCAAATAGTTCAGCGTCAACGGTTCCGCCGGCGCCAGCATCAGCGCTTTTTGCAAATCGGCTTCCGCCTTGTTCCACTGCCCTGCGCGTTCATAAGCGACGCCGCGGCTGTAAAACAAAATCCAGTGGCTGCGATTCAAAGGCCCCGTGCGGCTGATGGCTTCGGAATACGCGTCAACGGCCTGCAAAAAACGTTCGCCGCTCAACGCATTGTCGCCCATTTGAATCCAAGGAGCGGGAGAATCGTTGCGTTTGTTTGCCAAATCGCGCAAAATCTTTTCGGCTTCGGCCGGTTTGCCTTGACGCGCCAAAATTCCAGCCGCGCGCATCCGTCCCGCGAAATAAGTTTCCGAGCTTTCCTTTTCGCCCAGATACAAAGCCAGCGCTTCGTCATCGCGCCCTTGTTTTTCCAAAACCTCGCCCAGCAAAACGCGCGCCAGCGACAGTTTCGGATCCAAAGCCAGCCCAAAGCGAATGAAAAACAGGGACGATTCGGGATTGCCCTTGTCCGCCAGACTGCCCGATATATCAAAAAACGCCTCCGCCAATCCGGCTTTGGCATCCGGAACGCTGAGCGGCACTTTGCGGTTGGCGACAATCGCCCCCGCCGTAAAGAACATCTCGTCAATCAACGGATACGCATGCGCCGTTTTGCGATAGGCGGAAACCAACGCTTGAAATTCGCGGTGATTCCCATGGCGCAGCAAAAAGTTTCCGTACGCCTGCGCCGCGCGCAAAGACAGTCCCCCCGGTTCTTTAAGCAGCGCTTCGTAACCTTCGCGGGCTTTTTCCGTATCGCCCCACATGTCGTACAGCAAAGCGGAATGGAACAAATACAGCGCTTCCGTCCCCGCCGTATTCAGCTTGGCCAGCGCCTGCTCCGCCTTTTTCCGGTTGCCCGCGCCCGCCTGCACCCACATTTCCAGCAGCGGGAACAAAAAGGCGTTATCTTTTTTGTCGGGGAACGCTTTGATTTGCTTCAGCGCGCCGGCATAGTCCCCTTTTCTGGCGTCGCGGGCGATTATCGTCAAAGCCGCCAGCAATGACGATTTGTCTTTTTTCAGTTCTTCCACGGCATACGGATAAGCTTCCTCCAGCCGGCCTTCGACGGCCAGCAAAGTGAACATTTCCGTTTTCAAAGTCTGATTGTCAGCATCCTCTTTCAAAGCGGCTTTCAAATAATTGACGGCGGCGGGAAAATCCAAATCCTGCTTGGCCTGCAGGTACAGGATGTACGACCCGACGGCGGCGGGGGATTTCGCGGATTCCCGAACGGCCGCGGGTTCTGCCACGGCTTTGGTCGTTTGAGGTGCGCAAGCCGTCAAAATCAATGCCGTCAAGGTTAAAAATTGCAGATTCATCCTTTAACTCTTTCCCGTAAAAAACAGCCTTATTTTGGGCTGATTGCCGATAAAAATCAAGTTTTGTCACAAAAAAGTTCAAACATTAGCCCGAAATATGATATTTTGCTTTTCATGAAAACAGAAAACTCCTCTTTGGCGGTTATGGAATGGTATTTGACGGCGGGCGTCGACGAAATCGTCGGCGAAACGCCCGTCAACCGTTTAACCGCCAAGTTTGATATTTTGAATATTCCTTTGTATCAAAAGGTTCCGCGGGCAATAGCCGCATCCCTTTCCGTGCCTGCACCCGCACCCGTCCCCGTATCGGCGGCAACGGCGGAACTGGCGGCGAAAGCGGCGACTTTGGACGAATTGCGCGCCGCGATGGAAAACTTCGACGGATGCGCTTTGAAGCAAACGGCGACGAATCTTGTTTTCGCGGACGGCAATCCCGATGCCGATTTGATGATTGTCGGCGAAGCGCCGGGGGCGGAGGAAGACAAAAAAGGACTTCCCTTTGTCGGGGCCAGCGGGCATTTGCTGGATTTGATGCTGAAATCAATCGGACGCGACAGGACGAACGTATATATTTCAAACGTCGTATCGTGGCGGCCGCCCAACAACCGCAAGCCGTCCGAGGATGAAATCGCCCTGTTGACCCCGTTCATCAAGCGGCATATCGCCTTGGTTCATCCCAAAGTCCTGCTGCTGCTGGGCGGCAGTGCGGTATCGGCGCTTATCGGCATCAAGGACGGCATCACCCGCACGCGCGGACGGTGGCTGACATACCGCGACGGGGACGTTTCGATCCCCGCGTTTGCGTCGTTTCATCCCGCGTTTTTACTGCGCTCGCCCGCACAAAAGAAAGCCGCGTGGCGCGACTTTCTGACCGTCAAAGAAAAGACGGATATCACCAGAACTTAATCAGTTTCAGCAGGTTCACGCCGTTGCCTTTTGTCATAAAGACTTTGTTGCAATACGGACATTGCGTAAACACGGCCGAGAATTTTTTGGCAAGCTTCATCGCGATAAACGGCGGAATCAGCAGCAGCACCAGAACGACAATCAAAACCGCCCAGAAACCGTAAGTGTAACACGCGTCGACCTTGCGCACGGCGTTTTTGAAAATGCCGCCTTTTTTCAGTTCCTTGTAAACACTTGCCGTCGCTTTTCTGTCCTGTTCGGACATCAAGCCGTAATTGCCTTTGACCACCTTTTTATAAGCGGAATCGCTTAACGCCAGCTGTTTTTGCATTTGCGACGACGCCAAAGCGGACACTTCTTTTTTCAATCCGTCGCGCACGTTTTTGTTCAGCGCCGCTTTCAGTTCGTCGGTCGACGATTTCAGTTGTTTGTTGATTTTGCCGACCTGCGTTTGCAAAGTGTCCGTCGCTTCGGTGATTTTTTTGTTTACGTTGTCGGCTTCTTTGACGCCCAGTTTTGACAAAGTCGAAGACAGCTTTTTCGCCTTGTCCGTCGTTTTGGTCAGTTTTTCCAGCTTCGACGTGTCCAGTTTGATTTCGGGAATTTTCAGCTGAGCCGTGTATTTGTCAATGTCGACGCTTTTCAGCACTTTGTCCGTAAAGGCGTCGTACTGGTCGGCAAGAACGTTGCTCGCCGTGCCGACGGCTCTGACAACGGCGAATTCCTTGATGCTTTCGCCGTAGGTTGCGATAAAATACATCGCGGGCGCAATAACCGCCAAAATCCAAATCAGCGAAAAAATCCGCGCCGCTTTAATCAAAAAAGATGTCTGGTGAAGCAGTTTGTATTCTTCACCCTCTGTTGCCGTAGCCATAGCTTACCCCCTTTGTTTTGTTCTGTCGCCCCACGGCTTTGCCAGCCGCAGGATTTCGCCCATTGCTTCTTTTTCAAAAAACGTGTGGTCGCGTCCCCAAACGACTTTGGTAACCGTTCTTTGTCCGTTTCTGAACAACGTCTTGTCCGCCAACACAAAGCCGCCGAACGGAACGGTCGTGTCCTCCGATCCGTGAACCAAAATGAATTCGGGCTTGGACTGCGACGGGTGACTGTCCACCTCCGCCGCGTTCAGCAGACAGCCCGCGACAATCATCACGCCGCCCAGCGGAATCAAGCCGCCGTCCTCGGTTACGTTCGCCAGTTCGTCACATTCCGCCGTCAGCTGCAAAGCCAGCATTGCGCCCTGCGACACGCCGAAAACGAACGTGTTTTCCGCGCCGATGCCGTGAAATTCCATGCGGTCGCGGATATAATCGATAACGACTTGCGCTGCGGGGTCGTAATTTTCGTACATCTGCGAAAACTTTGCATAAACGGCGGGCGTCATTTCGTCGGGATGCAACGTCAGCCATTCATCCTTGAACCCGTCGGGAATCGAAAACCATTGGCGGGCTTCCTCGTTGCCGTCCATGGCTTCCAACCCGTCCGGAACGTAAAACACCGCGTCGGGCATGACCGTTTGCAGTTCACGCACGAACCACGCATTCGATTTGCCCGTGCCGCCCATGCCGTGCAGGTAAACGACCAACTGTTTCGGAGCCGCCCCGTTCAAAGGCATGACGACCGCGCCGTTCAACAAAGGTTTCCGCATATCAGCCCCTCAACGTTGCGCCCGTCGCGACGCCGACAGCACCGACGACACGGCGGCAGACGCTTTCGATTTCTTCGTCCGTCATCGTTTTTTCGACGGGCTGAATCGTCAGCTGAATCGCAATCGACTTTTTGTCGCCCAGAGCTTCGCCTTCGTACAAATCGAAAACGGAAACGTCAGTGATCAGCGTCTTGTCCGTGTTTTTGGCGGCCGAAACGATTTTTTCCGCGTCGACTTTACGGTCGACCAAGAACGCCAAATCGCGGAAAATCGGCGTGAAAGCGGACAGCTTCAGCGTTTTGACGCCTTTGCCGTTTTTCTTTTTCGCGGGCGGCAGGCGGTCAAGGAAGACTTCACAGGCGCAAACGGTCGTTTTGACGTCCATCGCCTTTAAAATCTTGGGATGAAGTTCGCCGAAGTACGCCAGAACCGTTTTGCCGATTTTAACCGCGCCCGACCGTCCGGGGTGATACCAAGCGGGGGCTTCGCGCACGATTTGCACGCTTTGCGGGGCTTCCGCCGCATCCAAAGCCGCCAGAGCGTCGGCTTTCGCGTCGAACACGTCGACGGGACGCTGAGCAACCGCCCAATGACGCGGAGTCGCCTGTCCGAAACGCAGCTGGCACGCGACCGTTTCCTGTTCCATCGGCTTGAACCCGAAGAACTGCGGTCCGACTTCAAACAAACAGCCGTCAAACGTGCCTTTGGTAATGTTGGAACGCGCCGCCGCAATCAAATTCGGCAGCAGGTTCGGACGCATTTCGTTCAAATCCGCGCTGATCGGATTGGCAATCAAAACGGCGTCTTTGGTGCGGAACGGCACGGCGTCCTTGGACGACATGAACGACCATGTAATCGTCTGGTATCCGCCGCGGTTCGCCATGGCGCGGCGCACCGACACTTCGCGGCGCTGTTTGGGCTGCAAAATCCCGTGAACGCCGTTCGGACGCGGCAAAGCGATTTCGGGCAGTTTGTCGTAGCCGTAAATGCGCAGGACTTCTTCGACCAAATCGTGCGCGCCCGAAATGTCGGAACGCCACGTCGGACGAACAACGGAAAAGATTTTGCCGTCTTCTTTGACAGCACAGCCCAGTTTTTCCAGAATTTCCTTGCAAATGTTCGCGGGGACGTCAACGCCGCACAGCTTTTCGACGCGTTTCGGGTCGAAAGCAATCGGGGCGGGCTGTTCGGGTTCCTTGCCTGTCACAATCAGTTCGGAACATTCGCCGCCGCACAGCTCCACAATCATCTGCGCCGCCATATCCGCGCCGACGGGAATCGTCGAAGCGGGATCAATGCCGCGTTCAAAACGCTGACGCGAATCGGACGTCAAAATCAGTTTCTGCCCCGTTTTGGCAATGCTTTCAGGGTCGAAGTAGGCGGATTCCAGCAAAACGCGCGTAGTTTCATCGGTGCATCCCGACACTTCGCCGCCCATGATGCCGGCAATGGATTCGACGCCGTTTTCGTCGGCGATGACGACCATGCCGTCGCTCAGCGTATATTCCTTACCGTCCAAAACCAGCAGTTTTTCGCCGTCGCGCGCGGATCGCACGGTGATTTGCCCCTTGACTTTATCGGCGTCGAAAACATGCAAAGGACGGCCGAACGTAATGTTGAAATAGTTGGTTACATCCACCAGCGCGGAAATCGGACGCAAGCCGACCGCCGTCAGTCTGTCCTGCATCCATTTCGGGGACGGGACGTTCTTTACGCCGCGAATTTCACGCAGGGTAAAGAACGGCGCGCCGATATCTGTCGCTTCGTTTGAAAGCTTGACAGAACTTGCAAAACCGCAAACCGTCACGTTATGCTTCGGTGTTTTCAGCGTTCCAACGCCGGCCGCCGCCAAATCGCGCGCAATGCCGTAAACGCTCATGCAGTCGCCGCGGTTCGGCGTAATCGACACGTCAAACACGGGATCGGACGGATAAACGGTCGTAATGGACGCGCCGACAACCGCATCCGCGGGACATTCGATAATGCCCGTGTGATCGGGACCGATGCCCAGTTCGTCTTCGGCGCACATCATGCCGAAGCTTTCGACGCCGCGGATTTTACCCGCCTTTAACTTGTCGCCGAAAGCAGGAACATAATCCCCCGGACGCGCCAAGATGCCTTTCATACCCGCGCGCGCATTCGGCGCGCCGCACACGATTTGCACCAACTCTTTACCCGTGTTGACTTTCAAAACGTGCAAGTGATCGGAATCGGGGTGCGGGACACATTCGTCAATGCTGACGACAATCAAATCCTTGACCGCCGCCAAAGGATCGACGACTTCCTCGATTTCCAAACCGATAGCGGTCAGACGTTCGGCGATTTCGTCAACGCCCGCGTTCGTATCCAAAAAATCTTTCAACCAGCTCAGCGTGAATTTCATCTTTTGTTTCCTCCCGTCATGCTCAATCCCGACGCCGTCGAGGGAATGTCCAAAGGAACAAACCCGTAATGTTTAATCCAGCGCAAATCCGATTCAAAGAACGTGCGCAAATCGGGAATCGCGTATTTCAGCATTGCCAGACGGTCAAGCCCGATGCCGAACGCGAAGCCTTGATAGATTTCGGGATCGATGTTGCACGCCTTCAAAACGTTCGGGTGAACCATGCCGCAACCCAGAATTTCCAGCCAGTCGTCGCCTTCGCCGATTTTCAATTCGCCGTTTTTGCGCGAACAGCCGATATCCATTTCCGCCGACGGTTCCGTGAACGGAAAGAACGACGGGCGGAAGCGCACAGGCACTTTGTCCAGTTCGAAAAACGTTTTGACGAATTCAATCAGGCAGCCTTTCAAATGCGCCATATTGGTTTCGGTGTCAACAATCAAGCCTTCTACCTGATGGAACATCGGGGCGTGCGTCGCGTCGTAATCGCAGCGGTAAGTGCGCCCCGGCACAATCACGCGCACGGGCGGTTTTTGTTTTTCCATCGTGCGGATCTGCACGGCAGACGTTTGCGTGCGTACAATGAACTTGTCGCCGTTTTCCTCGCCCTTCAGATAGAACGTGTCCTGCATCTGGCGGGCGGGGTGGTTTTTCGGCGTGTTCAAAGCGGTGAAGTTATGGAAATCGTCCTCGATGTCGGGACCTTCAGCGACGTCAAAGCCCATTTGTCCGAAAATGGCGACGACCTCGTCATACGTTTGGTACAGCGGGTGGACGCGGCCTTGCGTTTCGGGGCGGACGGGCAGCGTGATGTCCACGGCTTCGCGCGCCAAACGGGCGTTGATGGCGTCTTCCTCCAATTTGGATTTTTTCGCCTCGATCGCGTCGGCGACGGCGGTTTTCAGCGTGTTGAACTGCTGTCCCGCAGCTTTGCGTTCGTCGGGGCTCATCGCTCCCAAGGTTTTCATCTTTTCGGTAATCAAGCCTTTTTTGCCCAAAACGGCGACGCGCACGGCGTCCAGCTGCGCCAAATCGGCGGCGGATTCGACCTGCGCCAGCAAATCGGCTTGAAGCGTTTCCATATCACTCATTAAACAAATCCTTTATCACACGAAAGGGGCGCAATGCGCCCCTTTGTTTTTCGGCAACCCGAAGCTTAAGCTTTCAAAGCGGCTTTCACGGAATCGACGACTTTCGCAAAAGCGGCGGGCTGGTTCATCGCCAAGTCGGCCAAAATCTTGCGATCCATTTCAATGCCGGCTTTGGTCAAGCCGTTGATGAATTTGGAATAGGTCAATCCGTATTCGCGGACGCCGGCGTTGATACGCTGAATCCACAAAGCGCGGAAGTTGCTTTTCTTCTTGCGGCGATCGCGATAGGCATACTGCAAGCCTTTTTCGACTTTTTCCAAAGCGACGCGATACAGGGCGTGATTGCTTTCACGGTAGCCTTTCGCAAGTTTCAAAATCTTTTTGTGTTTGACATGAGCCGTCATACCACGTTTTACACGAGCCATTTTCTTATCTCCTCAACCGACTTAGTTATAGGGCATGAAACGATCGACGATTTTGAAATCGCATTCGCGCAGCAACGTCGTGCCGCGGGCTTTGCGTTTCATTTTCGTCGGCTTGGAAATCAAACGGTGACGCTTGCTGGCGTAGCCGTGTTTGATGCCGCCGGCACCGGTACGGGCAAAACGTTTTTTGACCGAACTTTTTGTCTTCAATTTGGGCATTTCCGTCTCCTTCACAGTATATTTTAACGGTTCTGCGTTTCTAAGGCTGCCCTTATACAAGCCCGAAAAACGCGCTTCCCTTTTCCAAGGGCTTTGTCTTTATACGTTCAAAATTCCCCGATTGCAAGCATTATTTTGCCTTGTTTTTCCGAATCTTGCGCGGTAAAACCGCAAACGGAGAAAGACAATGAAATATCATTTCAGCATGACGAAAAAATGCCTGTGCTGCCTGTTCGGACTGGCCATCAGCGGAATCGGCGTCGCGCTCAGCACGCGTCCCGATTTGGGAACCAGCCCGATTTCCAGCCTGCCCTACACGATGACTTTTGTTTACCCGCTCAGCTTCGGAATGTGGACGATTCTTGTAAACGCTTTGTTCGTGTTCGCGCAAGTGTTCGTTTTGGGCAAAAGCTTCAAACTGCATCAGCTGTCCCAGCTGTTCGCCGCGGCGGTGTTCGGATTTTTTATCGACGTGGGCATGTGGGCGTCCGCGTGTTTTACGCCGCAAAATTACGCTTTGCGTCTGATTGAACAAATCGCGGGCTGCGCGATTTTGGCGGCGGGCATTTCGTTCGAGCTGATAGCCGACGTTACCTACATGCCGGGGGAAGGATTAATAAAAGCGATTGCCTCGCGTTGGAAAATGAATTTCGGCAAACTGAAAGTCTGCTTTGACGCATCGCTGGTCATCCTGTCCGTTGCGTTGTCTTTGGTAGTCTGCGGGCAAATCCACGGCATCCGCGAAGGTACTTTCGTCGCCGTCATACTGGTCGGCACGTTCATCCGCCGCTATCAAAAACCGTTCCGGTTTTTCAAAAGACGGCTGGTGAAAGCGTAAGGACAGATATTTTTTCTTGACATAAGCGAAGCAAAAAAACATAATATCAGCTAACGGACCCGCCAGGCTTCATAGTTGTCTTGATGATAGCTAACAGCATAATTGGCGGGTATTTTTTTAGGAATTGACATGCCAGATATTTACCCCCCGACAAATTTGGATGAACAAATCGAAATTCTTAAAAAACGCGGGATGACTTTTATTGATGAAGAACGTGCAAAGAAATATATCCGCTACATCGGGTATAAAAGATTATCTTGGTATTGGCATCCTTTTTATGATGGAACCTCAGGAAAATTCAAATGTAAAATGTCTTTTGACGATATCCTTTCCCTTTATATTTTTGATAGAAAGCTAAGGATGCTCTTTCTCGAAGCTTCAGAGAGAATAGAAATCTGCACTAAGACACTTTTTTCTGACATATTAAGCTTAAATCATGGATCGTCTTGGTATTTGGACGCCAATTTGTTTGATACAAAAACAGATAAATTTTATAAAAATAATAAACCACAGACTGAAACAGTTGATCATGGAAGTTTAATGAAATCCCTTTCAGAAGAACTCTCACGGCATAAATCAAATAATTCACTTTTGAAGAATTTTCATTCGATATATTCTGCAAAGCTATATTCATGGGATTTGTTTCAACTTTTGACATTCGGTAAATTTTCGCGAGTTCTTGAATTAACAAAAGGAACTGAATTGAAAGAGTTTTATGGCTTGTTTTCCCTTCCTAAAGCTGTTTTTGACAATTGGATTGAATGTATTGTTTCCGTTAGAAATATTTGCGCACATTATGGATTATTTTCTTTTCGTACTTTTTCAAACAAGCCGAAAAGCTTACTTAAATCCGGCAAACGATCTTTTGAAAAAATTTTTAGCGGTAAACTGCAAGAAAGCTTTTTTGCCCAATTTTACATCTTTTCTTATTTTATTTTTAAAATCTCTCCAACTTCCAGTTGGGCAAAAAGAGTCGTTAAAGAAATCACAGACGCTGAAAGAAAAACATCGTTAATTTCTTTTGAAGCACTGGGTTTTCCAAAAAATTGGAGAGAAGACGCCATCTTACAGAAAATGCTGCAGGAAGATCAACCGGAACTGCTTTAATTTTTTTGTTTGCTATCGCATCAGTTTACTTGTGTTTTTGCAAAAACGCTCTGAATTCATCCGCCTGTTCCGCGGTGACGTTTTTGTTTTTATGATTCTCCGCTGCATAATAGCCGAAATCGGGTCCTTCCGCCGACGTCGGCGGTATTCTGAAATTGCCGTAAAGCGGCGTTTTCCCGCTTAAATAATCGAAAACCGTCATCTTTTGCGAGTCTTGCAGATTTATATCCGCGCCTTTTTCAACCAAATAACGGGCGATGTCCAGATTCCCCTCCTGCACCGCGTACATCAGCGCCGTGCGTTCCGCGTTAAGCATGCAGATGCGCTCCAAACACAACGCTTCTTTCGTATGAGTTTGATTTGTTCGGGCGTTTATGTCCGCTCCCGCATCCAGCAGAATTTTTACACTGTCCGGAAATCCGTATTGCGCCGCATACATCAAAGCCGTTTTTCCAAATTCGTTTCCCGCGTTCACATCGGTATCCAACCCCGAACAGCTTGACTGCGCGCAGTTCTCAATCAGCATTTTCAAAACGTCGGGACGGTGAATCGCAATCATGAGAATTTCATCCGATGCTTGCGGCGTTTCCGGTTCGTCGAATTTTTCACCTTTCGCTTTTTTGCTTTCGATTAACGCCTTGATTTCATCGGCAGGCGCGCCGGAAAGGATTTTATAGCGCAAAGTTTTTTTGTCGACGGGCAGGCTTTTTGCCGCCCGCGGCGTCATCACATAATACGCGTGGAAACGGGCGTCCTTTTCCCAAACCGAAAAATTTTTTACATAATGCCGAGTCAATTCCTCGACCGCCCGGTCAAACCCGATGCCATGATTTATGACTTTGCTGAAATACATGTAATTGGGATACGACTCCATCGCCCACGATTCCAACGGACGCGCCAATGATTGATAAGAAACGTTAAAGTCCGGATCATAACGATCCCGCAGGCGGTCGGCGTCTTCACCGCCGGCATACAGGAAACGTTCCGATCCAATGGTTTGATAACTCAGTTCTTTTTGGACATATTTCCGATATTCTTCAACTTCCGGCGGGAAATCGTATTGCGGATACCGCCCGCAATCGGAACGTTTCACCACCATTCCGCATTGGGAACAGCCGAAGTTATAATAAAAGGCCGTCAAATGAACTTTTTGCGCCGCCGCGCAAGGAATAACGATTTCTTCAACTTTCTTTCTCCATTCGCCCGAAAGTGATGAAAGGTGAAAAATGCCGACTTTTATCAAACATTCCAAATTTTGATAACAAGCAAGATATCCGCCCTCCGTCAATGAACCGTAGTTTGTATCCCTGTCAAGAGAATCCGGATCTTCCTTTTCATAATCCGCATATATCTTTGCATGCAGACGCTGAACGATTTTTTCATATTCCGGCGTGTTTATTTTTTCGGGCTGATAAAAATTCACCATGATTAAGTATTGCATGGCGGCGGAATCGTCCGTTTCCGCGATTGTTTTTAAATCCTCTATCGCTTTTGAAGGATTGTCCGTTATCGAATTTACAATCGATTCATACGGTTGGTTGTTATTTTTTTCCGCTTTGACGGGAAAACAGAGAAATAACACAAAAAAAACGGGTAAAACAGCAAACTTGTTTCGCATATGGAATTCCTTTGAAAGGGTACTATTATTTTTAACAGTACCCGTTCTTCCCGTGCAAATCAACAAGCGGAATGACGATTTTGTTATGTTCGGCCTTATTTCAGCAATTCGCGCAGTTTTTCAAAAAATCCCGTCGATTGAGGACTGGATTCCTTGCTTTCCTCGGCAAACTGTTTCAGCAGTTCCTTTTGCTTGTCGGTCAGTTTGGTCGGCGTTTCGACCGTAAAGCGGACGAACAAATCGCCGACGCTCTTGCTTTGCAGCATGGTCATGCCTTTTTTGCGCAGGCGGACTTCCGTTCCCGACTGCGTGCCTTCGTCAATTTTGACCTTTTCGGACGTGCCGTCAATGCAGGGGATGTCAATTTCGCCGCCCAAAGCCGCCGTCGTCATGGACAGCGGAACGGTGCAGTACAAATTCGTCGCGTCGCGTTTAAAAATCGGGTGCGGTTTGATGTGAACAAAGATGTACAAATCCCCGTTCGATCCGCCGTTCATACCCGCTTCCCCCTGTCCCGCCAAGCGCATTCTGTTTTCGGAATCGATGCCTGCGGGAATGGTGACTTCCAGCACTTTCTTTTGCGACACTTTGCCCGTGCCGCCGCATTTTTTGCACGGATTTTTGATGACTTTGCCCGTTCCGTTGCAGGTCGGGCATGTTCTTTCCTCAATAAAGAATCCCGCTTGACGGCGCACGCGCCCCGTGCCGTGGCAGGTGTCGCATGTTTCGGCTTTCGACCCTTCCGCCGCGCCCGTGCCGTGGCAATCTTCGCATTTCACTGCCGTTTGAATTTCGATTTCCTTGGTCAAGCCTTTATAGGCTTCCTCCAGCGTGATTTCCAAATCGTAGCGGATGTCCGCACCGCGAACACCCTCTTGCTGACGGGAACGGCGCGCGCCGCCCATGAATTCGCTGAAGATGTCTTCAAAAATACTGCCGAAGCCCGCGCCCGACCCGCCGAAATCAAAGTTGAATCCGCCGAATCCGCCCGCACCCGCGCCCTGAGCGAACGCCGCATGGCCGTAACGGTCGTAAGCCGCGCGTTTTTGGCTGTCTTTCAGCACTTCGTAGGCTTCCGTGACTTCCTTGAATTTGACTTCGGCTTCGGCGTTGCCGGGGTTGCGGTCGGGGTGGTATTTCATCGCCAGCGTGCGGTACGCTTTTTTGATTTCGACGTCCGTCGCCCCTTTTTGCAGTCCCAAAAGTTCGTAATAATCCTTTTCCATCACGGTATCCTTTTAAAGCGAAAACCGTTCGGAGGATTTTTCCCCCGAACGGTCGATAGCAAGTGTGCTAATTATTTTTTGACTTCTTCAAAGTCGGCGTCGACAACGTCTTCGTCGGGTTTCGCGGACGCGGCTTCTTCAGCCCCCGCCTGCGTTCCGGCCTGCGCCGCCGATTCCTGCTGAGCCTTGTACAGCGCTTCGCCGATTTTCATCGAGGACTGCATCAAAGCTTCGGACTTGGCGTTGATTTTTTCGACGTCGCCCGATTCCAGAACATCCTGCAGGGCTTTGATGTCGGCTTCGATTTTTTCCTTGTCGGAAGCGGAAACCTTGTCGCCCAAGTCTTTGATGTTCTTTTCGGTCGCGTGAATCAAGCTTTCGGCTTTGTTTTTCGCGTCGACGGCTTCGCGGCGTTTCTTGTCTTCGGAAGCGTGGGCTTCGGCGTCTTTGACCATTTTGTCAATGTCGGCTTCGCTCAAACCGCCCGACGACTGAATGCGGATTGTCTGTTCCTTGCCCGTCGCTTTGTCTTTCGCGGACACGTTGACAATGCCGTTCGCGTCAATGTCGAACGTGACTTCGATTTGCGGCATGCCGCGCGGAGCGGCGGGAATGCCGACCAAGTCGAATTGACCCAGCAGCTTGTTGTCGGCGGTCATTTCGCGTTCGCCCTGGAACACGCGGATGGTCACAGCCGTCTGTCCGTCTTCGGCGGTCGAGAAGACTTGCGATTTGCGCGTCGGAATAGTCGTGTTGCGGTCAATCAAGCGCGTAAACACGCCGCCCAGCGTTTCAATCCCCAAAGACAGCGGAGTTACGTCCAGCAGCAGAACGTCTTTGACGTCGCCTTTCAAAACACCGCCCTGAATCGCGGCGCCCAAAGCCACGACTTCGTCGGGGTTCACGCCTTTGTGCGGTTCGCGGCCGAAGAATTCCTTGACGATTTCCTGAACCTTGGGCATACGGGTCATACCGCCGACCAAGATGACTTCGTCAATGTCGGAAGCTTTCAAACCCGCGTCTTTCAACGCTTTTTCGCACGGGATTTTGGTGCGTTCCAGCAAATCTTCAACCAAGGATTCCATTTTCGAACGGGTCAGTTTCACGTTCAAATGTTTCGGACCCGTCGCGTCCGCCGTGATGAACGGCAGGTTGATTTCGGTCTGCTGAGCCGACGACAGTTCGATTTTCGCCTTTTCCGCGGCTTCTTTCAAACGCTGCAGAGCCAGCTTGTCGTTGCGCAGGTCGATGCCCTGTTCTTTCTGGAATTCGTCCGCCAGATAGTTGATGATGCGCGCGTCGAAATCTTCGCCGCCCAAGAACGTATCGCCGTTGGTGGCTTTGACTTCAAACACGCCGTCGCCGAT
>DJPN01000026.1:0-19515 GCA_002438565.1 Alphaproteobacteria bacterium UBA6411
TACTGCAAATAGTGAAATAATTTGCTTACCGCAAATAGCATGCGGTTGCAGATCGCTTATTTTTCCCGCAGATCGGCGTACAGTGCTTCCAGCAATTCACGCAAAAAATCGGAATCGTCGACATTATCGACCAACAACATGTCTTTTGCGCCTGTGTACGGCGTTTCATAAGCCGCTTCGGGCATCAAACGCTTTGCCGATGCTGTCGGTTTGACCAAAAACCTGTTGTCGTAAATGCCGCCGATGACTTTTCCTTTAAAATACAAAATATACTCGCCCATCATGGGTCTGCATGTTATGTCGTCGATATCCGACAATCGGTCCAACACGAAATCCAAATATTTGCGGCTTGAGGTCATTTGCGTATCCTATGAAAAAGCCCTCTTTCGAGGGCTTTGTTTTAAGAGTTCATCGCTTCGAAAAAGTCGTGATTGTTTTTCGACTGTTTCAGTTTTTCCATTAAAAATTCCATGGCGTCAGCTGCCCCCATAGGCATTAAGATACGGCGCAAAACCCACATTTTCGACTGCGTGTTTTTATCGACCAGCAATTCTTCCTTGCGCGTGCCGGATTTAGTGATGTCGATTGCGGGGAAAATGCGCTTGTCGGACACCTTGCGGTCCAGAATGATTTCAGAGTTGCCCGTGCCTTTGAATTCTTCAAAGATGACTTCGTCCATGCGTGATCCCGTGTCAATCAACGCGGTGGCGATAATGGTCAGAGAACCGCCTTCCTCGATATTGCGCGCCGCGCCGAAAAAGCGTTTGGGACGCTGCAAAGCGTTCGCGTCGACGCCGCCCGTCAATACCTTGCCAGAGCTTGGCACAACCGTGTTGTACGCGCGCGCCAAGCGGGTAATGGAGTCTAACAGAATGACGACGTCGCGCTTGTGTTCGACCAAGCGTTTGGCTTTTTCAATGACCATTTCGGCGACTTGGACATGGCGGGACGCGGGTTCGTCGAAAGTCGAGCTGATGACTTCGCCTTTAATCGAACGGCTCATTTCCGTTACTTCTTCGGGGCGTTCGTCAATCAACAGCACAATCAGATAGATTTCGGGGTTGTTCTGCGTAATCGCGTGGGCGATGTTTTGCAGCATCACCGTTTTACCCGTGCGGGGCGGAGCGACAATCATGCCGCGCTGTCCTTTGCCCTGCGGGCAAATCAAATCGATGATGCGCGACGTCATGTTTTTATTGTCCAAATCGTTTTCCATTTTAATCTTTTCCGTCGGATGCAGCGGAGTCAGATTGTCGAAATTGATGCGGAAACGGACGTTTTCGGGGTCGGTGAAGTTGACTTTTGAAATTTTGGCCAGCGAAAAATACTTTTCCCCTTCTTTGGGCGCGCGGATTTCGCCTTCAACCGTGTCGCCCGTGCGCAAACCGAACTTTTTGACCTGAGAGGGAGCGACATAAATATCGTCCGACCCCGCCAGATAGTTCGACTGCGGCGAACGCAAAAAGCCGAAACCGTCCGGCATGACTTCGATAACGCCTTCGTCCAGCAAAACTTCGTCGTTTTTGGATACTTGTTTTAAAATCGCGAACGTCAAATCCTGCGTGCGCATGGTCGAAGCGTTTTCAACGCCCATTTCTTCAGCCAAGCTTAACAGTTCGGCGGGAGATTTCTTTTTCAAATCTTTTAAATGCATGAGTGTGTCTGTTGTTTTAAGGGGAAAACAAGCGGGAATCCGCTTTTGAAAGATGACTTTATTTATCCGCTTTCCGTTTTGCCGTCAAGAACAAAAGCGGCGTCAGCAGCGCCTAAAATATTAAATATTAAAAAAAGTAGTAGTGGGTAGTAGAGCCTGTGGATAAGTCGGACGCAATGTTATCCACACCTTTTGCACAAAATTGCCCACGGCAAAGTTATTCGTAACACGGCTGTTTTTAAAGCAAAGCGACTCGCCGATTCTTTGACGAGTCGAACAACTTTGTGGATAAAGTTGATAACTTTTGATCGCCGTTTTGTCCGTTTGCTGAAAAAAATTTACGCACAGACGCATAAAAAGCAGGACAATTTTGCATAAAAGGGATAAAACTAAAGAACGGACGATTTTGTCAGACTTATACACAGGAGTTTCGAAAAATGTTGATATTGGCCTCTCAAAGCAAAAGCAGGCAAGAATTGTTGGATGCCGCAGGGGTTGATTTTACCAGCGTTTCCGCCCAAATCGACGAAGAAGCGATTAAAAGCGAAATGCGTACCGAGGGGGCTTCCGCCAAGGAAACCAGTATGCGTTTGGCGGTTGAAAAAGCAATGGCGGTATCCGAAAAACATCCGTCGGCGTACGTTATCGGTGCAGACCAGATTTTGGATTTGAAAGGCGAATGGTTTTCCAAGCCCGAAAACCTCAGCATCGCGCACAAGCATTTGAAAAAACTCCGCAACAAAACGCATCTGCTGGTCAACGGCGCGGCGGTTGTCAAAAACAAAAAAGTGATTTGGTGCGAAAATTCCGTCGTTCAAGTGACCATGCGCGATTTTTCCGACAACTTCCTTGACGAATATCTGGCGGAAGCGGGTGAGGAAGTCTGTGATTCCGTCGGTGCTTATTATTTGGAAGATTTGGGCGCTCAGCTGGTCAAATCGGTCGAGGGCGATTTCTTTTCCGTTTTGGGGTTGCCTTTGCTGCCTTTGCTGGAATGCCTGCGTTCCTGCGGGGAACTGAAAAAATGACTAAAGCCGGCGTTATCGGCTTTCCGATTGCCCATTCCAAATCGCCGCTGATCCATAATTACTGGCTGAAAAAGTACGGCATTGACGCGTCGTATGACAAATACGAAGTGCGCGACCTTGCCGACTTTATGCAAAACGCGCGGGATTTTGCGGGATTCAACGTAACCGTGCCGCATAAGACGGCGGTTATTCCCTTTATGGACGATTTGTCCGAACAGGCGCGCAAAGCGGGCGCGGTCAATACCGTTGTCGTGCGTCCCGACGGGACTTTGTACGGACACAACACAGACGGCATCGGCTTTGTCGCCAATGTTTTGACGCATAATCCCGCTTTTCGTTTAAAGGGAAGTGTCGTTACCGTATTGGGAACGGGCGGCGCGGCGCGCGGTATTTGCGCGGCAATGACCGAAGCGGCTGAAATCCGCCTTGTTTACCGCACGCTTGAAAAAGCGCAGAGCATCAGGCAGGCGATAGGCGACAATGTCGTCCTTGTGCCGTGGGCGGAAAAGCAAGCGGTGCTGAAAGACACGGATTTGCTGGCGAACGCGACGACGCTGGGCATGAACGGCTTTGAGGAATTGGACATTGATTTGACGCCGTTGAAGCCGTCGGCGACGGTCGCTGATTTGGTTTATGCGCCGCTGAAAACGAAGCTGTTGGAACAGGCTGAACAAAAGGGCTTTGCGACAGCCGACGGGCTTGGGATGCTGCTGGAACAGGCGCGCCCCGCTTTTCAGGCGTTTTTCGGTGTTCTGCCCGAAATCACAAACGAACTGCGGGCGTTGGTCGCATGATTATCGGCTTGACGGGCGCAATGGGCGCGGGCAAAACGACGACGGCGGGTTTGATGACGGAACTGGGCTGGAAAGTCTTTGACGCGGATGCGGAAATCCATGCCTTGATGACGGATAAAGCGGTTGTCGATTTGTTTGCCGAACAAATTCCGCAAAGCATTGTCGACGGTGTTGTCAGCCGTGTTGTTTTAAGCCGTTTATTAGCTGAAAAACAGCTCGAAACAAAGGAATTGGAATCGTTGCTGTATCCGTTTTTACATCAAAAAGCGGATGTTTTCATCGCCGCGAATCCCGACGGCGTTTTGGATGTGCCTTTGCTGTTTGAAGCGGGCTGGGACAGGCTGTGCGGCAAAATCATTTATGTTACGGCCGATGCCGCCCTGTTGAGGCAAAGGGTTTTCGCCCGCCCGAATATGACGGAAGAAAAATACAAGGTTTTGACAAGCCGCTTTTGGATCGAGCGGGAAAAGCTTTCACGCGCCGATTACGTCATCCGCACAGATGACGGAATCCCGCCCGTCAAAGCCCGATTGATACAAATAAAGGAAGAGTTATGCGCGAAGTCGTTTTAGATACGGAAACAACGGGGCTTGACCCGTACAAAGGGCATCGTCTGGTTTCAATCGGGTGTGTCGAGCTGGAAAACCACATGCCGACGGGCAACAAGTATTATCAGCTCATCAATCCCGAACGCGACGTGCCCGAAGAAGTCGTCAAAGTTCACGGCTTGACCAACGAAATTTTGGACAAGGAACCGCCGTTTCGGGATGTTGTGGATGAATTTTTGGCTTTTATCGGGGATTCGCCGCTGGTCATTCACAACGCCGAATTCGATATGAAGTTCATCAATGCGGAACTTTCATGGCTGAAACGCGATCCGATTCCCATGGACAGGGCAATCGACACGCTGTTGATTGCGCGTCAGAAATTCCCCGGATCGCGCGTCAATCTGGACGAACTGTGCCGCCGGTTCGGCGTGGACAACTCCAAACGCACGACGCACGGGGCTTTGCTGGACTCCGAACTGCTTGCCGACGTGTATCTGGAGCTGTTGGGCGGCAAAGAACCCGCGTTTTTGTTTGACGACAAAAAGAAAAACGCGCTGGAAATCAAAGCCGCCGAAACGGCGAACACGCAAACGAAAAAGCCCCGGATTGAACCGCGTCCCCCCGTTTTTCTGGAAGGCGAGCTAGAAAATCACGAGGCTTTCGTTAAAAAGCTGAAAAATCCGATTTGGCTCAGTTAAGCGTTTTGTTTTCTTCGGCTTTCTGTTTCTGCAATTCAGCCAAACGCTGGTGATACAAACCGACAAAATCAATCGGGTTGATCATCAACGGCGGGAATCCGCTTTCACGCGTCAAATCGGCGATGATGTTGCGCACGAACGGGAACAGCAAGCGCGGAATTTCAATCAGCAAAATCGGTTCGACGTGTTCCGCGGGAACGTTGACCGTCGCCACGCAGCCGTATTCGACTTCACACAGAAAAGCTACCTTGTCTTCAACCTTGGCTTCGGCTTTAATTTTTAAAGCGACTTGAAACAAAGCATCCTGCAATTTTGACGCTTGAACGTCAACGGATACGGCAATTTCGGGGTTGGCTTTCAGTTCCGTGAAAATTTGGGGAACGTGCGGCGCTTCAAACGAAATGTCTTTGACGAATTGCGCGTTAATTGTGATGGCGGGTTGCTGTTGAGTATTGTTTTCGGTTTGATTTTCGGTCATAGTATTCTCCTGATTTGAAAATTACCCTACTGTATCCCATTCGGGGCGGAATTGAAAGACGGAAGGTTAAAAATATGCAGCAGTTTCAATTTACGGACATTGTTTTTCTGGGCATCATTGTGTTGTTGCTGATAAACCGGTTGCGCAGCGTGTTGGGAACGCGTCCCGAAAAAGATGAAACACGGCAGCCTTCAAAGGTTGTGGATATTTCCGAATACAGAACGTTGGAAAACGAAACAAACGTCCGTTTGGAACAGGATTTGAACGCGGCCGGCGATTTTGAACAGGACGCCGAAATCTTGAAGACTTTGAATAAAATCAAAGAAGCTCATCCGACATTCGATTTGGCGGACTTTATGCACAAAGCCCCGCGCGCTTTTGAATACATTGCGCAGGCGTTTGCGAAAGGCAACAAAACCGACTTGTCCCCGATGCTGTCGCGCGACATTTACAAACGTTTTGAAAAAGTCATCGACGACCGCGCGGCGCGCAAGGAAACGGCGGAATTCAGCCTTATCGGCTTTAAAAGCATCAAGCTGACGCAGGCAAGCCTTATCGGCAATCTGGTGGAATTGACGGTTGAGTTTGAAACCGAACAAACAAACATTTTGAAAAACGAACAGGGCGAAGTCGTTTTGGGCGATCCGACTTACATTGAAACGGTAACGGATGTTTGGACGTTTCGCCGCGATATGAAATCGTCCAGTCCTGTTTGGGTGCTGACGGCAACACATCATAAAACGCCCGCAGAATGAACAGATTTCCCTTTTACTGCTTTATCGTTTCATTTGCGTTGGCATGCTGGCTGTTCAAGCCGTGCAGTCATCCGCAAACGGCTTTGACACCCGTCGGGTTTGAAGCATTGAACGGATTTGAAGACGATGAAGTGATTCGCGCTTTGCCCGCTTTGAAAAAATCGTGCGCCGTGCTGAAAAAACGCGCCGAATGGAAAAAATTTTGCAAAAAACTGAATAACAAAAACTTTGAAAATTCAGCTGAACTGCGCGCTTTCGTCAAATCGGAAATGCGTCCTTTCGCCGTCGGGCAAACGGGACTGTTCACGGGATACTTCAAACCGGAAATGGCCGGAGCTTTGGAAAAAACGGAAAAATACACCGTTCCTGTTCTGGGCGTTCCCGCCGATATGATCAAAGTCGATTTGGGAAGATTTTATCCCGAACTGAAAGGTAAAACAATTTTCGGCCGCGTGAAAAACGGTGAGATCGTGCCGTATTTTACGCGCCGTGAAATCGAAAGCGGTAAAGCAAACGCCGCGGCGGTGGCTTGGGTTGAACACAAAGCCGATTTGTTTACCGCGCAAGTGCAGGGATCGACGGTTCTTGTTTTACCGGACGGACGGCGGATTTCTTTGCATTTTGCGGGGCATAACGGTCATTCGTTTTACGGCATCGGCAGGGATTTGGCCAAAAAAGGCATCCATTCCATGCAGGCCATTCGCAAATGGCTGATTGAAAATCCGCAGCACGGCGAAAAACTGATGCACAAAAACAAACGCTACATCTTTTTCAAAACAGGTGACGATACGGATGCCGTAGGGTCGATGGGGGTCGCTTTGACACCGCGCAGAAGCTTGGCGGTTGATACGGATTTTATTCCGCTCGGCAGTTTTTTGTGGCTGGACACGGTTGCGCCCGACGGCGCGCCTTTGCGGCGACTGATGACCGCGCAGGACACGGGGGCGGCAATCAAAGGCATAGTGCGCGGCGACTTTTTTTGGGGAACGGGTGAAAAAGCTTTAAAAGAAGCTGGACGAATGAAGTCAAAAGGGACATATTTCGTGTTGTTGCCAAAGGACTGAAAATGATAAAAACACCCATTCAACCGCCGACCAGACAGGATTTGCTGATATTTCAAGGGTTGCAGCGCGCGCTTGTTGAAAAAAAAGCGTTTGTCAAAATCGACTTCAAAGCTTTGAACAAAATCGGTTCGCCGTTTTTCAATCCGTGGGAAAACGTGGTGCCATTGCTGACGATTTTGGTTTTGTCGCTGGCAACGATGATTGTCGACAATCTGATGACGGGGACAATTGTTTTGACGGTTTTGATTTTGGGGTACGCTTTTTTGATGCCGTTTTTGTTGGAACCGTTTATGCAAAACCGTGTGGTCAAGCGGATTGTTCCCAGAATTGAAAAGTTTTTAATTGCTTGGCGGTACGGCGGTTTTTCCATTTGTTTAAGTGCGGATGCGCGTGTTTTATGCACCGCGCCGCAAGGTGACTGGCGGGTGTTTGCGGAATCCTATTTTCCCGATTTAATTCCCGCGGACAAGACGGACGACGGACAATGACCGAAGACAACGATTTATGGCAAGCCGTCGCCGGCACGGTGCGTCCTTTGGGATCGAAACAGCCGCAGCCGAAAGCGAAAACGGTTTCCGTTTCCAAAAAATTGACGCTGAAAATCAAACCGTTGCGCCAAGAACCGCAAGAGGATTTTACAAAATACAAAGAATTGGAAGCAGGCGACATCGAATTTCTGGACAGGAAAAACGGCTTGCGTTTTCGCAGCGGCGAAATGCCGATACAGGCAACGCTGGATTTGCACGGCCACACGCTGGAAAGCGGTGAAAAAGCTTTTAAAGACTTTATTGTTTCGGCATCGAAACGGAATTTGCGCTGCTTGCTGATTATCACGGGACGCGGCGGATTTTTCGGCCGCGGTGTTTTGCGCGCCGATTTGCCGCGATGGATTAACTCGCCCGAAGTCAGGGGGTTGATTTTGGCGTTTACGAACGCTCAGCCCAAAGACGGCGGCGACGGCGCGTTTTATGTGCTGCTGAAGCGCCATAGAAAGGATAAAAAATGAATTCAACCATTTTTGCCCCTGCGACCGCACAGGGAAAAGCGGGTGTCGCCATTGTCAGAATTTCGGGACCGAATGCCAAGCTTGCCTGTGAAAAGCTGTGCGGACTGAAAAATCCGACCCCGCGCAAAGCGATTTTCACAAAAATCCACACCGCCGACGGTACGCCGATTGACGATGCTTTAATGCTGTTTTTCCCGCATCCGCACAGCTTTACGGGCGAAGACGTGGTTGAATTGCAAACCCATGGCGGACGCGCGATTTTGGCGGCTGTTTTAAAGGAATTGGCGGCGTTGGACGATTTCAGACCCGCGGACAGGGGCGAATTCACCCGCCGCGCCGTCGAAAACGGCAAAATGGATTTGACCGCAGCGGAAGGTTTGGCGGATTTGGTCGACGCCGAAACGGAACAGCAGCGGCGGCAGGCTTTGCGCCAAATGAACGGCGCTTTGGCGGGACTGTACGACGGCTGGCGCGAAGAATTGGTGCATTTGCTGGCGTGGATGGAAGCTTACATTGATTTTCCGGAGGAAGAAATTCCTCCAGAAGTCGCCGATTCAATCCGCGCCAAAATCATCGCTTTGCAAACCAAAATAGGTGACCACTTGAAGGACGGGCGCCGCGGCGAACGGCTGCGCGACGGTTTTCAAATCGCGATTATCGGCGCGCCGAACGCGGGCAAATCCAGCTTGATGAACAAACTGGCGCAACGCGACGTGGCGATTGTGTCGTCAACGGCGGGAACAACCCGCGACATAATCGAAGTGCGTATGGACATCCGCGGTTATCCCGTTGTTATTGCGGACACGGCGGGGCTGCGCAAAACGGACGAGGAAATCGAAGCCGAAGGCGTTCGCCGCGCCAAAAAACGCGCCGAGGAAGCCGATTTGATTTTAGCGGTTTATGATGCGTCCGAAAGCGACGAAAATACGGAAACCGAATCGTTTCGAGGTCGAAACGTTCTGCGGATTATGAACAAAAAAGACAAAGTTCAAAATCCAGACGGCAACGGTTTATGGGTATCCGCGAAAACGGGTGAGGGTATTGACGTCTTGCTGAACCGTATCGGAGAATTTGTGGAAGACACGTTGTCAATGCGCGAAGAGCCGTCCTTGACCCGCGTTCGTCACAGACAATCGCTGGAAGAATGTTATGCGCTTTTGACGCAATCGCTGACCGCCCCCGCCATTGAATTGACGGCGGAGGATTTACGGCTGTCAATGCGCGCGCTGGGTAAAATCACGGGACAAGTTCGCGTTGACGAACTGCTGGATATTATTTTCAAGGACTTTTGCATAGGAAAATAAGGTTATGTTTGATGTAATCGTTGTCGGCGGCGGTCACGCCGGTTGTGAAGCAGCTGCTGCCGCGGCGCGCATGGGCGCGAACACGCTTTTGCTGACGCATAAAATCGAAACTATCGGGGAAATGTCGTGCAATCCCGCCATCGGCGGCTTGGGAAAAGGGCATTTGGTTCGTGAAATCGACGCTTTGGACGGCTTAATCGGCCGCGTTGCGGATAAAGCGGGTATTCAGTTCCGCATGCTCAACAGCTCGAAAGGTCCCGCCGTGCAGGGATTGCGCACGCAGGCGGACAGAAAGCTTTACCGCCAAGCCATGCAGGATGAACTGCTGAACAACACGCCGAACTTGACGGTAGAGGCGGAGGCGGTCGAACACTTGCTTTACAAGGACGAAGACGGCCGGAAAATTGTTTACGGAATCGAAACAAGCGGCGGCAAACAGTATACGGCGAAAGCCGTTGTTTTGACGGCTGGAACGTTTTTGCACGGATTGATGCATGTCGGCGATAAAAAAACGGTCGGCGGCCGCGTCGGGGATATTTCGTGCGAAAATTTAACGGATTCCTTGGTGAAATTGGGATTGCGCGTCGGACGGCTGAAAACGGGAACGCCCGCCAGATTGGACGGAACGACGATTGATTATTCCAAAACGCAAAAACAGCTGGGCGACGAAAATCCCGAACCGTTTTCGTTTATGGACACTGAAATCACCGTGCCGCAAATTGCATGCTACATCACCGCGACAAACAAGGAAACGCACAAAATCATTCGCGACAACATGTATCGCGCGCCGTTGTTTTCGGGACAGATTAAAGGTATCGGCCCGCGCTATTGCCCCAGTATCGAAGACAAGCTGGTCAAGTTTGCGGACAGGGATTCCCATCATGTTTTTTTGGAACCCGAAGGATTGGACGATAATACGGTTTATCCGAACGGGATTTCGACTTCTTTGCCCGAAGACGTGCAAGACGCGATGATTCACAGCATTGCGGGGCTGGAAAACGTGCGCATCATCCGTCCCGGATACGCGATTGAATACGATTATATCGATCCGTTGGAAATGCGCCGCACGCTGGAAACAAAGAAAGTGTCGGGGTTGTTCGTTGCGGGACAGCTGAACGGCACGACGGGGTACGAGGAAGCGGCAGCTTTGGGGCTGATTGCGGGCGTCAACGCCGCGCTGAAAGCGTCGGGAAGCGGCAAAGAGTTCATTTTGGACAGGGCTGATGCCTATATCGGCGTAATGATTGACGATTTGACGACAAAAGGCGTTGATGAACCGTACCGCATGTTTACGTCGCGCGCCGAATACCGTTTGCTGCTGCGTTCTGACAACGCGGATTTGCGTTTGACGCAAAAAGGCATTGATATCGGCTGTGTCGGCGAAAAACGGCGAAAACTGTTTGCGGAAAAGCTTTCCGCTTTGCGTGAAGCCCGTGAAAAGTTGGAAAAAATCGGCGGCACGCCGCGCGAATTGGAACTGTTGGGCTTTACGGTCAACAAGGACGGCGCGCACCGCAACGGGATGGATTTGCTGGCCTATGAAGAAATCGACTGGGACAAGCTTGCCGCCGTGTGGACGGAACTGCAGGGGATGCGCCGCGACGTTGTGGAGCAGCTGGAAATCGAAGCCAAATACAAAGGTTATTTACAGCGGCAGGAAGCCGATATTCGCGCTTTCCGCAAAGACGAGGCTTTAAAAATCCCCATGGATTTGGATTACAAAAAAATCGGCGGCTTATCCAACGAAGTGATTATCAAACTGTCAAAAGTCCGTCCCGAAACCGTTGGCGCGGCATCGCGCGTGTCCGGCATTACACCCGCGGCGATTACGGCGATTTTGGGATATATCAAATCGGCAAAGTGAATTATCAGCGCGCGTACATGAAATGCTTGATGTGCGCGTTGATGAAATTTTCCAGCCATTTCAAATCGTCTTTGGGCAAACCGCGTCCGATGTGCGTGGTTTGTCCGTCTGCGCCGATAACCAAAGAATATTTGAAATCATAGCTGTTGTGAACGACATGCAGGGATTCCAGCTTGTCCGTCGGAATCAGAAATCCGAATGACGGCAATCCCAGCCATTTGGATTTTATGCGGATGCCGTTTTTGGAAATGACAATTCGTTTTTTACGGAAAAACAGCGCGACGGGAATGACGACAAACAGGATTACCGCCGCCAGCAGCAAAGGAATATACGGTAAAGGTTCGTGCCGGCCGACCGTTAAAGCGAAACCGAAAAACGCCGTGCCGAAAAAAGCGCACAAACACAGCAAAGCCGATGTTTTGGAAAAGGCGCTGTCGCGGATCAGCGGATCGATTTGACAGGCATCGGCTTCTTCAACGATGTTGAACGAATGGGGGACTTTGTACAAATCCTTTTCATTGACCTTGATTTTGTTTTCTTTAATCAAGCGGGGCAAGGGTTTTTGAATGTCCTCGGGGGCGATTTCGATAATGCCGTCCGCCGTGTTGAAAATAGCGGGCATATTCATTTGCCGCGCCAATTCTTCCCATTTTTTTGAAACGCCGTCCCCGTTGTTTGAAATATAAAGCGGTATGGTTTTTGTTTCGTTGGGATGCTGCAGGTCAATGATGTGTTGGGTAAATGATGTCAGTCCCAAAACATTGACGATGCGGGAACGGTAGCGGACGCCGATATAGCCGTCCAGTGAATCGGCCTGCCGCTGTCCCGTTTCAAACGGTTTTTGAATAACGACGGCGGCGAATTTGTGTCCGATAAAAAAATCGCGTCCGTAAAACATCAGCAAGACGCGTGTTGTAATGATAAACAATCCCAAGCCGACGAACAGCCATGAAGCGGAAAAAGCCGTTTTCAGCGAAACGGGCGCATCATCGGCGGGGATGTCCAAAAACGACGACGGGGTTTTGAAATTAACCAGCACGCCCATGGCGATCATCAATATTCCGACGGCCAAGCCGAAGCAAACCCGCGCTTTCGATATTCTGTCCCTGGCCTGCGTCGGGCGGTGCGACAAATCAAAATCCAAAGAAGACGTCAAAGGACGCAAACGGCGTTTTTCGATTTTTCCGCTGTGTAAGTTCAGTCCTTCGATTTCATCCAAATCATTAACGGGAGAAGTGTCTTCGTGAACCATGATTGCCCCTTAAAAGAAGGTTTTTTTACATTTATGACAAATTCGGCTTTGCTCCGCAAGAGCATTATACTATAAATAGAAGAGAAGAGAATATTTTTTGCGGATAAAAAAGGAAAACAATGGCTATAACGACTTCCGGCTTAATCCCGATGCTGTTTGCTTTGGTCGGCGTGATGATGACGTTGCGCTATCTGAAAGGCGTGTCCGATTTGTCGGGATCCATCCGTTGCCTGTTTGTCGGCATGGGGTTTGTTTTCCTGTCCAAACTGCTGATATTCGGCGTCGGTGTGCTGGGTGAAACCTATTATTATCTGATAAGCCTGCTGTGCCGTTTGCTTTCCGCCGTTTTCATCACCGCCTGCGCGTGCGGCATCAAAGGCATCAAAATCAATCCGACCGCGCTGATTGTTTCCGTTTTGCTGTCAATCGGGTGGAGCTGGTATGTCGTCGTGCTGACGGGCGACGGGTCGGCGATGACGCTGTCTTTGGCTTTGTCGACTTTGGGATATGCGGCGCTGGCGGCGGCTTTGTGGCGGCGCAAAGGACTGCGGAACACGTTGGGCTTTGTTGTAACGGGATGGGTCTGCATCTTTTTGGTGGTGTACAACATTGTCGGACTGATGACATGGGGGCAAAGCCTGCTGTCGCCTGTTTTTGAAACGTTCCTTTACATTGCTTTCATGTGCGGACTGCTGTTGATTTCCAACAATATGATGGCGCATCAGTTTGATGCTTTGATGAAAGAAATCAAAGACAACAAAGAACGACTGCGTCTGATGGTGCAGCTGTCTCCGTTCCCGATTATCATATCGCGCTTGAAGGGCGATCAGCTGATTTTGATGAACGAAAGCGCCGCGAAACTGTTCCGTCTGGACAAGAAAAACATCGCCGGTTTCAAAATGGTCGATTACTTTGCGGAACCGTCCAAACGCGCGGAACTGCTGGCAAAATTGGAAAAGCATCCCGTTGTCGACGATTTTGAATTTATGGTCAAGCCGCGGCAGGGCGAGCCGTTCTGGCTGTTGCTGAGCGCGCGCGTGTTCGACTATGAATACGATGTCGCGCTTTACATGGCTTTCCAAGACATCACCGACCGCAAGAAAAAAGAATTGCAGCTGTTTGATCAAGCGACGCGCGACCCGCTGACAAAATGTTACAACCGCCGCCAGTTCGAGGAATTGGCTAAAAAAGAGGTTCAGCGTTCGCGCCGCTACAATCACCCGTTCTGCCTGTTTATGATTGATGCCGATCATTTCAAAAACGTCAATGACACGCACGGACACGCGGTCGGGGATTTGGTGCTGCAGGCGCTGGCGGACTGTTGCCGCAGAACTTTGCGCGAATCCGATATTGTCGCGCGTTTCGGCGGGGAGGAATTTGTTATTTTACTGCCCGAAGCGTCCATTGAAAACGCGCACCGCGTTGCCGAACGGCTGCGTATCAAAATTTCAAAACTGGTTGTAAAAAATGAACAAAATCAAGATGTTCAATTCACGGTCAGTATCGGATTGGTGTCGTCGACGGTAACGGACAACATTGCCGAAATGCTGAAAATGTCCGATGAAGCTTTGTACGAAGCCAAAGAACACGGCAGAAATCAAGTCGTTGTTTACGACGAAAACGGGCCGAACCGTTCAATTCCCGTTCCGGACGGCGAAGATATCGAAAAAGTCAAAAACGAACCGTTGTATTACTTTACGCCGGCAAACGCCCCCGCCGTTCGCAATCAAGAGGAAGAACCGCAGGAAACGGGCGTCGTCGGGCTGGACGGCACGGCGGTTTCGCAAAAATACGAAGAACTGGACAACGATGAAGACGAAGCGGGGCAAACGGGTGTTGCGCTGAATTCCTTGTATGAAGAGGATGATTCTGACGAAACGTTTACGCCGGCCGCGCAAACGGTCAATCAAAGCGCGGACGAGCCGGAACCGCCTTATGCCGGCGATTTAAACGCCGAAAATGAGCTTGAACCGGATTTGCCGGAACCCGTTGAAATTCCGGCTGTTTTCGATGACGAGGAAGAAAGCGGCGAATCTCAATCCTTTGAAAGCGCGCCGCCCCCCGTTTTGGCTGAAGAACCGGATAATCAGACGGTTTTGGCGCCTGAACCGCCGCCTGTCAGTGACGAAGAACCGATGAGCGACGATGAAATTGACAGCTTGCTGCAGGACGCGTTGCCTCCTGATGTCAAAGATACCGTTGTTTTGCCCGTTTCCGCAGAAGATGAAACAATGCCTCCTCCGCCCGTGCCTGTCGGCGGTTCTGTTGAAACCTCCGTTTCCGTGCGCGCTGTGCCGCATAAAACGGTGATGGTGAAAAAAATCCCCGTTAAAATGCCTGCCGGAATGGTGAAAGTTCCAAAAATGCCGGGGGTTGTGCGTGTAAAAATTCCGAAAGCTTTACATCAAGCTCCGATTCCGCCCAAGCCGCAGAACTGATTTATTTGCCCAACTCTTTGGAACGGGTTTCCGCCGCTTTGACGGCTTGTGTCATCAGCGGTTCAAAACCTGTTTCGGGATTCATCAAAACGGCCAAAGCCGCCGCCGTCGTGCCGTTCGGCGTTGTTACGTTTTGGCGCAGTTTCGCGGGCGTTTCCGTGCTTTGTTCCATCAGCGCGGCAGAACCGATAATCGTCGCTTTCGCCAGCTTTTCCGCTGTGTCGCCGGCAAGTCCCAAGCTTTTTGCCGCCGCGCTCAGCGCTTCGGTCAAATAAAACAGATAAGCGGGACCGCTGCCCGAAACGGCGGTGACCGCGTCGATTTGGCTTTCGTCGGTCAGCCAGACCGCTTCACCGCACGCCTGCGCGATTTCGGCAACCGCCTGTTTTTGGGATTCGGAGGCGTTGCCGTTCGCAATCAACCCCGTAATGCCTTTGCCGACGGCGGCGGGCGTGTTCGGCATGGCGCGCACGATTGCCGCGTCTTTTCCCAAGTGTTCTTCATAAAAGGCAATCGGTTTGCCCGCGACAATCGTAAAGAGAACCGCGCCTTTGTCCGTAAAGGGTTTGACATCGTCAATCACATCGGCAATCAAAAACGGCTTGACGGCGGTGAAAACGACAGCGGGCGAAAAATCGGCGGCTTGCGCGATGTTTTCAAAAGCGGCGATGCCGCGCTGCGTCAAGCTTTCACGGATTTCCGCATTGGGTTCGACGACGCGCACGGCGGATTTATCCGCCCCCGCCGCCAAAAATCCGTTTAAAATCGATCCGCCCATTTTGCCGCAGCCGATAACCAGCAATCCGTTCAAAGCCGTCATTTTACGTCTCCTTAAAAAACTTGTTTTACCGTAAAATAAGCCCGAAAATCCGTTTTTTAAAGAAAAAGATTTGGGTTGAACGCTTTTTTGGCGTATAAAGAAGAAAAGTTTTGTCAACAGGGGAAAAACCTATGTATGTGATTACGGGCGGAGCAGGCTTTATCGGATCCAATCTGGCGGCGGAAATCGAGGACCGCGATTTGGGCGAAATCGTGATTGTGGACAGACTGCGCGACGGCGACAAATGGCGCAACATCGCAAAGCGGTCTTTGCGCAACATCGTGTTTCCCGAAAAAATGTTCAGCTATCTGAACGCGCACGAAGGCGAAGTCGACGCCGTCATTCACTTCGGATCGATGTCCGCCCCTATGGAAAACCACGTCGACGAACTGATTGACGCCAACATTCATTTGACGGACAAACTGTTCCGCTGGTGCACCGAACATCAAATTCCGTTCCTGTACGCGTCGACGGCGGGCGTTTACGGCGACGGGTCTTTGGGCTTTAAGGACGACGATTCCAAGGAAGCGCTGAGCAAACTGCGCCCCTTGTCGCCTTTGGCGTGGACGAAGCTGTTCATCGACCGCAAGATTGTCGATTTGGCGGACAGGGATTTGCCCGTGCCGCCGCAATGGGTCGGATTCAGATTCTTCAATTTGTACGGACCGAACGAGTACCACAAAACCCGCCACCAAAGCATTGTACCGCTGATTTATTCCAGCGTCAAAAGCGGCAAGCTGTTCCCGCTGTTCAAATCGGAAAATCCCGCGTACAAAGACGGCGACCAGATGCGCGACTTTATGTGGATTGAGGACTGCGTCGACGTGATTTTGTGGTTTTTGGAACATCCCGAAATCAGCGGTATTTTCAACGTCGGCACGGGGCAGGCGCGGACATACGCCGATTTGCTGCGCGCCGTTTACGCCGCCATGGGTGAAAAGCCCGAAATGGACTTTATCGATTTGCCCGCCGACATCAAAGGCAAATACCAGTATTTCACGCAGGCGGACATTCAGAAATTGCGCGCCGCGGGATACACCAAGCCGTTTACCTCGCTAGAGGAAGGCGTCGCAAAGTACGTCAAGGATTACTTGAACACGGATGATATTTACCGTTAAGGAGCTGTTATGACAGGCATTCCGTTTCCCGCGCTTGACCCTGTGGCAATTCATTTCGGGCCGTTCGGTCTGCGCTGGTATTCGCTGGCGTATTTGGCGGGAATTGTGCTCAGCTGGTTTCTGACCAAGCGCATGGTGCGCCGCTATCCGTCCCCCGTGTCGGGCGAAATGATTGACGATTCGTTTTTCTGGATGACCGTCGGTATGATTTTGGGCGGCAGACTGGGATATGTGTTCTTTTACAACTTCGGCTATTACTGGGAACACCCGCTGCAGATTTTGGCGCTGTGGCGCGGCGGCATGTCGTTTCACGGCGGATTGCTGGGCGTGATTGTTGCGATGTTTTGCTATACGCGCAGCGTCAAGGTCGGCTTTTTCGACTTGTCCGACTTAATCGCCTGCGTTGCGCCGATAGGGCTGTTTTTCGGGCGGCTGGCGAACTTTGTCAACGCCGAATTGTACGGGCGCGTCACAACCGTGCCGTGGGGCGTTGTGTTTCCGAACGCGGGTCCTTTGCCCCGTCATCCCAGCCAAATTTACGAAAGCTGTTTCGAGGGCGTACTGCTGTTTATTTTGCTTTATACGCTGTGGACGCGGTGCGTTTGGGCGCGGATTCGCCCAGGATTTGTGTCGGGGCTGTTTCTGGCCGGCTATGCGGCGGCGCGCGGCGTGCTGGAAAACTTCCGCGAACCCGACGCGCAAATCGGATTTTTGTTCGCGCGGGTGACCATGGGGCAAATGCTGACCGTGCCGATGTTGATCGTCGGAATCGGAATTATGCTGTGGAGCGCAAAAAAAGCTTAGACATCATGGGCAAACTCTGGTATCTGATAAGGACTGTGGAGCTTTGAAAAATGACTGAATTAGCTTTCGCCGAAAATGTCCGTTACCGTTTTTTCACACGCAAAAACGGCGTGTCCGAAGGTGACTTCGCTTCGCTGAACTGTTCGGTCAAGGTCGGCGACGATCCCGCCAAAGTGCGCGAAAACATGCGCCGCGTGGCGGGAAATATGGGCTGTACCGTCGAAAAACTGTTCGTACTGCACCAAACCCATTCATCCATTGTCGTTCCCGTGTTGTCCAACGAACCGTTTGAAAAGACTCCGTACGGCGACGCGCTGGTGACAAAAACTCCGAATATCTTTTTAGGCATTAAAACCGCGGATTGCGCGCCCGTTTTGCTGGCTGACGAGCTGAATGGCGTTGTCGCGGCGGCGCATGCGGGGTGGCGCGGCGCGGTCGGCGGCATTTTGGAAAACACTATCCAAGCCATGATCGACATGGGCGCGGAACGCAAAAACATCTCGGCTTTAATCGGACCGTGCATCGCTTTGCAGTCCTATGAAGTCGGCGAGGATATGCACACGGAATTTATGCAGGCGGACGTGAAGTCGGCTCTGTTTTTTGTGCCGGCGGATGCCGGCAAGTATCGGTTTGACCTGCCCGGCTATGTTCTGGCGCGTTTGGAACGGGCTGAAATCGGGGCGGCGGAATGGTGCGGCGAGGATACCTATTCCATGACGGACAAGTATTTTTCGCATCGGCGTTCGTCGCAGGCGGGGCATCAAAGCGGTCGGCAAATCGCCGTTATCGGCATGCCGGACGAAACTTTATATTAACCAACTGGGGAAAATTGATGAAAATTTTTTCGGGAAACAGCAACGTTCCGTTCGCGGAAGCCGTCGCAAACTATATGGACACGTCCCTTTCCAAGTGTTCCGTCCGTCGGTTCGCGGATAACGAAGTCTTTGTCGAAGTGCAGGAAACCGTGCGCGGGCAGGATGTTTACATCATTCAGCCGACCAGCACGCCCGTGAACGACAATTTGATGGAACTGCTGATTATGCTCGACACGTTCCGCCGTTCGTCGGCGCGTCGCATTACCGCCGTTGTGCCGTACTTCGGCTATGCGCGCCAAGACCGCCGTTCCGCGCCGCGCACCCCGATTTCCGCAAAACTGGTCGCCAACCTGATTACCTCCGCGGGCGCAAACCGAGTTGTTACCATGGATTTGCATGCGGGACAGATTCAAGGATTCTTTGACATTCCCGTCGACAACCTGATGGCGGCGCCCGTGATGGTCAAAGACATTTTGTATCATTTCCGCGACAAAACACCGATGATTGTATCGCCTGACGTCGGCGGCGTCGTCCGCGCCCGCGCGATTGCAAAACGTCTGCACGCCGATTTGGCGATTATCGACAAACGCCGCGAACGCGCCGGTGTTTCCGAAGTGATGAACATCATCGGCGACGTCAAAGGGCAGGATTGTATTCTGGTTGACGATATTGTCGATTCCGCGGGTACTTTGTGCAATGCCGCGGTGGCTTTGCGCGACGCGGGGGCGACTTCGGTTCATGCGTATGTAACGCACGGCGTTCTGTCGGGCGAAGCGGTCAACCGCGTTCAAAACTCGCCGTTGGAATCGCTGGTCATCACGGACAGCATCGAAGCGTCCGAAGCGGTCAAAAAAGCGTCGAACATCCGCGTGATTTCCGTTGCGGAGCTGGTTGGCGAATCCATTCTGCGCATTAGCGAAGAACGTTCGGTTACAAGCCTGTTTTATTAAAAATGAAAGTCATTGAAAAAGCCCTCGAAAGAGGGCTTTTTTGATTACTGTTTTTTACAATCCCCGGCCCGTTGCCGCCAATCCCGCATCCCAGCGCATCAGCAGCAATTCCGTGTCTTCGGGCG
>DJPN01000026.1:19560-21731 GCA_002438565.1 Alphaproteobacteria bacterium UBA6411
AGATAGCCTTGGATGACATCGCAATCCAGAGATTTCAAAATTTCAAAATGTTCGCGCGTTTCGACGCCTTCCGCCAAAACGGTCAAATTTAAAGCATGCGCCATGGCAATCGTCGCGCGCACGATTTCCAGATTTTTCTTTTCTTTCAAATCCAAAATGAAAGAACGGTCGATTTTCAGTTTTTTCAGCGGAAAACTGCGCAAAACGCTTAACGACGAATAACCTGTGCCGAAATCGTCCAAAGCGCAGCGGATGTTGTTGTCCAGCAGGTTTTGAATAATGCGGCGGGCGTTTTTCGGATCGTACATTGCCGAGCTTTCGGTCAATTCCAATTCCAGCAGATACGGCGGCAGCCCGTTTTTATCCAAAGCGTTGTCAACCAGCTTCAACAATTGTGTTTCATTATGGAACTGGCGCGCGGAAATATTGACCGCCACGGGAACACTGCACAGTCCCATGGAATACCATTTTTGATTCCAGCTGCACGCTTGATCCAAGACCGTTTCCGTCAAGGCGTCAATCAAGCCGTATTCTTCGGCTTCCGCAATGAAATCGGACGGCGGAATCAAACCGTCGGGCGTTTTCCAGCGCGCCAACGCTTCCAACCCGATGATTTGTCCTGTTTTAATGTCGACTTGCGGCTGATAGTAGGCCGTAATTTCATGGTTTTCGATGGCGGATTTCAAGTTTCTGCGCATACTGCGGTTGACCGCCGCCGCCATGGAAAAATCGCTGCTGTACAACCGCATGGACGATTGAGATTCGGCGCGCGCTTTATCCAAAGCCAAATCCGCGAATTCAATCAGCTGTTCCAGTCTGTCCCCGTTTTGCGGATAAAAGCAAACGCCAATGCTGACCGAAAAATCGAATTCGACATCATCCACCGAAACAGGCACTTTAAACGCCTGTAAAATCGATTCGACTTTTTTTTCGATTTCTATGGAAAACTCTATTCCCGTCAACAGAACCGTAAAGTGGTGAGCGTACGTTAACGCTATAACATCCGAAGCGTTTAAACAGTTGCGAATTCTTTCCGCAACAACGGAAGCAAGCCGCGTATTGACCAAACGTGCGGAAACCGCGTTGATTTGCCCCAAACTGTCGGGCGCGATTGATAAAACCGCAACTTGCGTTTGCGTAACTTTGGCTTGATCGATGACTTTCGGAAAGATTTCTTTCAAGTAAGCATAATTTTCAATACCGGATTCCGTATCGTGATAAGCCAGATATTTCAAATGGGCTTCTTTTTTCTCAAACGCGCTGATGTCTCTGAAAACGCAAACGAAAAAGCTGTCTTTTTGCGCGATTTCGATTTCTACCGAAACGGGGGGAAAATCGGGATATTTCAGCGTTTCCGTAAAAACGGTCTGGTTTTTAAGGGTTGAAAGCAGCAAATACTGCTGCAATATGTCCGCAACATTTTCGGATAACACCGAAAAAACGGATTTTCCGTTTAAATCATCGTCGCCGCAGTGAACCAATTCGCGGAATTTGGGCGAGCTTTTTAAAATGACGCCGTTGCGGTCGAAAACAACCAAAGCTTCAGGCAACGCGTTTAAGACTTGGGCGGTAAAGCGGTCTTTTCTGCGTTCGTCCGACGCGTCAATCCAAAACCCCGTCCAAACGATAGCGCCGTTTGCCCGTTTTTTGGGGGTTGAAATGCCGCACAGCCATTTTGTTTTGCCGGACGGCAGGACGATGCGGAATTCTTCTTCGCAGGGGGTTAAGCTTTTGGCGGATTCTTGCAAAGCGTCAATGAATTTTTCCCGATCACCCCAATGAATGGCGTCCAAACAACCGTCCGCATCGGCTTGCGGATTATCCGGACAGCCGAACATGTCGCGGTCGCACGCGTTCGGCAAAGCGTATGAAAATTTCCCTTCGGCGGATTTTGTCCGCACAAACGGGATGACTTTTGACTGCAAAACGGCGTCTTTGTAGGAAAAAGCATTTTTTTGAACGGGCATGTATCCCCCTTGGTAAAAGCGAAAACGTCCATAGTGTAACACTTAAAAAACATTCGGTCAAACAAAGAGCAAAAGTTTTCGTTGACAAATCGGAAAAACTGGCGCAAAAAGAACAGACCGACGGAGAGGTGGCAGAGTGGTCGAATGCGGCAGACTCGAAATCTGTTGAGGGGCCTAGCTCCTCCGAGGGTTCGAATCCCTCCT
>DJPN01000015.1:0-14023 GCA_002438565.1 Alphaproteobacteria bacterium UBA6411
CCCGCCGCCTGTACATCTCTTCTATCTTCTTCCTCAACTCTCTCTAGTAGCTCCGCACCACCTCCGCAGCGCAAGAGAGGTTATAATGTTTTTCACCCTCCCCTGTCAACAAGTTTATTGAAAATTTTTCAACTTTTTTTGCATTTATTTGCACAAAGCGAAGATTTCCGCGGGGTTCAGCCCTTTGTCGCGCAAGGATTTTATCGTAATCGATTGGTTGCGCTTTGCCAAACGCTGCCCGTTTTCATCCAAAATCAGCCGATGATGCTTGTACAAAGGCGTCGGCAACCCGAGCAAAGCCTGCAAAAGGCGGTGAACGTGAGTCGAATCGAACAAATCTTCGCCTCTGGTCACCAAAGTTACGCCCTGTGCGGCGTCATCCAGCACGGAACAAAGGTGATAACTGGCCGGTGTTTCCTTGCGTGCCAGTACAATATCGCCGAAAATCGCGGAATTTGCCCGCACAATGCCGCGCGATTCGTCCGTAAAATAAAGCGAATCGCCCGTCAAGCTCAAACTTTTGGCGATATCCAGCCGCCACGACCACCTGTCGTATTGCGATAAATTCAGCTGCTTTCCTCGGCAAGTCCCCGGATAAACCGCCGTTTCGCCCGCATGCGGCGCGTGTCCCATGCGTGCGATTTCAGATTCGATTTCTTTTCTGGTACAGACGCAAGGATATAAAACGCCCAGCTTTTTCAGCTTTTCCAAAGAATCGGCGTAAAGTTCCATCCGTTCGGATTGAAGAATCGGCGGTTCGTCCCACTTCAAACCCAGCCAATCCAAGTCTTCCATGATGCCGTCGACAAATTCCGGTTTGCAGCGAACGGGATCGATGTTTTCGATTCGCAACAGGAATTTGCCGCCCGCCTTTTTGGCTTCGTCAAAAGCGAATCGGGCGGCGAAAGCGTGTCCGATATGAAGCCGTCCCGTCGGCGACGGCGCAAAACGCGTTACAATCATAAAAAAATCCCTTGCCGTGCGTAAGTATCACCATTTTTGATGCGTTCTGTATAAGTATAATATAAGGAGGCGTCCCATGAAAAAACTATTCGTTTCTTTGTTCAGCATTTTATTTCTGCTTTCGACCGCAGACGATTGCCTTGCCAGACCGGGACACGGCGGAGAACGCGGCGGCCAGCCGCCACGGCACAGTCAAGGCGCGATGAATCGTTCATCCCGTTCCGTTTCGCGTTCCGTTGCGGCAACGCAAAGCGTCGATTCGGAAACCAATTCCGGAACTTCACGACAATCCGCCCGAAGCGATAATCGGCCTTTCCGACAAAACGAATCGGCATCATCGGATTTCGATTCGAATCGTGAAGACAGCGGATTTTCCCAAAATCAGAGTCGCCGCGGAATGAATCCTCCCCCTCCGGCGCCTTTGGACGAAGACGGCAATCCAATGCCGCCGCCGGATAACGATGAAAGCGGGTTCGGTCGCCGCGGGATGAATCCTCCGCCTCCCCCGCCTTTGGATGAAGACGGCAATCCGATGCCGCCGCCAGATGAGGGCGAATCGGATTTTGAAGACGGCGAGTAAAGGAAAAGCTCCGGAATTCCGGAGCTTTTTCATTATTTAGAACAGCTTGACCGCCGCAAATCCCCCGACCAAAAGGATAAAGAATACTGTCGCCAGCCATCCCAAATGTTTTTCGATGAATTTTTCCATCGGCGCGCCGAATTTCCACAACAGCGCCCCCAGCAAAAAGAACCGTCCGCCGCGCGATAAAACGGAAGCTATGGTAAAAACGCTTAAATTCAGATGCGTCATGCCGCTGAGAATCGTTATCACTTTATAGGGAAACGGCGTAAAGCCCGCCGCCGCGACTATCCACGCGCCGAACCGGTTGTAAGCATCGACAAAAACCTGCAGCGAATCCATGTAGCCGTAAAAAGTGAAAATCGGCACGGCAATCGCATCATATAAAAACCAGCCGATGGCGTAGCCGAAAAATCCGCCGGCAACACTTGCCGCCGTACAAACACCCGCATAAAAGAAAGAGCGACTCGGCCGCGCAATCATCATCGGAATCAACAAAACGTCGGGCGGAATCGGAAAGCACGAGCTTTCCGCAAACGATATTGCCGCCAAGATCCATACAGCCCGAGGATGCTGCGCATACCGGATGACCACGTCATACAGTCTGTGCATTGTTTTTCCGCTCCATTCAAAAAATTTTTTTAAGGAATTCATCATCTTAAAGCCTTTATCTCAAAATATTTTTCATAATGCAATCAAAGGTTTATAGCAAAATATATAACCCCGCGTATAATAGGCGCTCGGCTATATAGACAATTAGTTGACAAACCTTTATACTTTCATCCGTTAAAGGTTCTAATCTGCAGGAGCAAAACTATGAGGGTCAAGCTTACCCCGAAACAAACCGAAGTGCTGTATTATCTGTCGCAAGCCTGTTCAAACCAGCAAATCGCCGAAAAAATGAACATTTCCATAGCGACCGTAAAACTGCACTTGTCTGTTTTGTATCAAAAGTTGGATGCCCACACAAGGACAAAAGCCTTGATTAAAGCGCAATCGCTGGGCATTGTTCCGTCCAAGCCGCCTAAAAAACGTTCCGACATCCGCGAAAGCGCATAGCAACATTCCCTTAACTTTGCCGGCTTTGAAAGCGCAAAGGCAGCGGATAATCTTTAATCCGTATTCACCCCTGCCGACTTTAGGCCGGCAATCAGTTTTTCGGACGTTGTAAAGCGAAAAGCCGTAAATCCGATTTTTTCCGCCGTATCGACATTCGGCTGAGAATCGTCGATAAAAACACATTCATCCGCTTTCAGCCCATAGCGTTCCAGCAAAATTTCAAAAATGCGGGGTTCCGGTTTGACTTCTTTTTCAACGCCGGAAACGACTATTCCTTTGAACAGCTTGAAAAAGTCGAATTCGGGTTTTGTTTGGGCAAATTTTTCTTCGGACCAGTTGGTCAGTCCGTATACGGGGTAATGTTTTGCCAACCGCCGCAGCAACGCCACGTTTTCCGCTATCGCGCCGCCGCGCATTTCATTCCATCTGTCATCAAAGGCTCGGATTTCGTCGGCGTATTCCGGAAACAGCGCAGTGCGTTCGGCGACAGCCTGTTTGAACGGCTTGCCCTTATCCAAAGACAAATTCCATTCCGGCGTACAAACATTTTTCAAAAAAAATTCCATATCCGATTCGTTTTCAAAAATTTTGCGGTATAAATTTCGCGGATTCCATTCAATCAAAACACCGCCGAAATCAAAAACTATTGCATTGACAGCCATAAAGCCTCCCTCATCTGCACAAAACAGTTACTTTCATTTTCAAAAATGTATATGATAATGAAAACGATTCTAAACAAGACTACACGAAAAAATGCTGGATATCAACAAACTGCCGCAACTGCAATCCAACCCGTCTTTGAAAAAAGCGGACGCTTCGTTCCGATTGCGGCGTCTGTCTGCTTTTTTGACGGAAAAACGCGGTTTGACGGTTGTTTCGCTTTTTCTTTTTTTAATGTATTTGGCGCTCTGCTTGTACAGCGAGCACACATTGAAAGCCGAAGTGTATGCCGTCTTCAAAGAAATCGGAGCCAACGGCTTCGGCGTTTCGTATCAAGCCCGTTCTTCGTTTTCCAATTTGACGGGCGGATTGTATTTGGACAATGTTGTTTTGACGGCTCCGCAGCAAATGGGCGGCTGGCAATTAAACACCGGACGTCTTGTGGTTTCATCCGGTTTTCTTTCGCGCACCGTGACTGTGCGGTTCAGCGGCACTCATTCATTAAAAACCGGCCGTTTCAACGACGCGCGTTTCATTTTGGACGACGCTTCATTGGTTGTTTCCCCCGCCCCTTCGACTGTCAAAATCCGAATCAAAAAGCTGCAAACGGCATCGCCGGACGCTTTGGCCGGATTATCCGTCCAAGAGGCCGCTTTGGACTTTTCTGCGGCAACGGGGGCTTTTTCCCTAACGGCGAACAACGCCGTCCCGCCGGCTTCCGTCACGCCGCCGCTGGCGCCGTCGTTCAGCTATTTGTCCGTCAGCGGCATCGTTGTCGGCGTTCCCGCCAAAGACCGGCAAGCCCCCGTTCTGACGGATTGGATAAACCGCGGCGGCTTGATTGAAATCGCCCAAGCCGAAGCGATTTGGCTGCCGTTTATGGCTCAGCTGTCCGGAACGGCAAGTTTCGACCGCGCTTATAACCTTACGGCGGCGGGAACGGGGAAAGTGTACGGATTTTTCGATTTGCTTGACCGTCTGGAAAAAATCCGCGCCGTCAGCCCGTCGCAGGTTTCTTTGGCCAAAATCGTTTTGGGCGAACGCGTCCGCAAAATACCGGGGGAAGCCCGTCCCTCGCTGACGACTTCGTTCGGAATCCAAAACAAAACCGTCTACGCGGAACGGGTTCCTTTAAATTAAGCCCTTTTCCCGCTCAGCACATCCAGCAAAGCGCCCTGCTCTTCGGGGCGGATGAAATCCAAGCAGATAAAGGCCTGCCAGTCTTTATGGAATATTCTGTCCGCCTTGAACCGCCATGAAAATTTGTATTTTTCCGGATTGGCAATTTTCAGCCCCAGCATTTTGCATCCCAAAAAGCTGAGCGTCTTTACATTTTCAATATCGGCCAAATCAAGCGTCATTTCGGCATCAATAATCAGCTTTCCGTCCTCTATGGTCAAATACGGCTTTTTCATAATATGCCGCGCCCAAAACAGGAACTGCGACACCCCCATGACAATAAACGCCGCAGCTGCCGCCAAAGGAATGACGTACAAATACCACCAATGTTTGAAATATGCCAAACGCCAGCATCCGCCACACCGCGCGAACGGGTAAACGATAAAAACGCCTGCCGCCAGCATCAGCAAAGCGAAAACCAGAAAACCGTAACTTTTTTTGTAATAAAACGTCTGCATGGCAAACCTCCCGTAAAATTGATAGCTTCAAGTTTACGGGATAGAGTTCACTCTAAGTCAAGCGTTTATTTTGTTTCAATCAAATCAATGCGGCATTTCTGCGGATTGTATGCAAATCCTATTTTTCCCGCTTTGAGCATTTCCGCAAATTTTCCGAACACTTCGTACCGCCAGCCCGACAGCAAGGGCGAATTTGCGTCTTTGTCCGCCGCCAGCTTGTCCAAATCGTCAAAGTTGGCTATCAGTTTTTCCGCAACTCCGCTTTCCGCGGATTTAATCATCAACAGCAGCTTTAACATTTTGGCGACCGCGCGGGCATGGCGCGGCAATTCAAACGGCTTGGGCAATTCGGGATACGTTGACGGGTCTGCCGCCAAAACATCGTGAATTTTGACCAAAATTTCACGTCCCGTCCGGCTGTTTGCAAAGCCGTTCGGCACACCGCGCAAATCGTTGAGCTCTTCGGCGGTTCGCGGCGCGTTTGTCGCGATTTCAATCAAAATCTCGTCCCGCATAATATGCTTGCGCGGCCGGTTCAACCGGCGCGCCTCTTCTTCGCGGTAAGCGGCCAGCGCGCGGCACAGCGCCAAAGTGCGCCTGTCCGTCGAATTGATTTTCAGCCGTTTCCACATTTCCAGCGGATCCGTTTCATACGTCGCGGGATTGGTCAGTCGTTCAATGTCATCCTTCAGCCAGTCCGTACGCCCGTTTTCATGCAGGGTTTCCAGCATTTTTTCATACACGTCGCGCAAATGCGTTACGTCGGCCTGCGCGTATTTGATTTGCTTTTCGGTCAAAGGACGGCGCGACCAGTCCGTAAAGCGCATGGATTTGTCCAGTTCGATGCCCAGCAGCTTTTGCACCAGATTTTGATAACTGACCGATTCGCCGAATCCGCAGACCATCGCCGCCGCCTGCGTGTCAAATACGGGGGCGGGCGTTTTATGGCTCAAGTTATAGAAAATCTCGATGTCTTGATGGGCGGCGTGAAACACCTTGACCACGTTTTCATTTTGCATCAAATCAAAAAACGGCCGCAAATCCAACCCGTCCGCCAGCGGATCAATGCACGCGGCCTCATCCCTTGACGCGATTTGAATCAAACAAACCTGCGGCCAGTATGTTTTTTCGCGAATGAATTCGGTATCAACGGTTACATAAGGATGCTCGGCCAGCCGTTTGCACAGGTCGGTCAAGTCTTGGGTGGATTGGATGAATTTGCACATAATGTTTTTGCCGTTTTAAAATTAACCTTGCCTTTAGTTTTAATGCGTCGAAAGAAAAAAAGAAACCTTTTTATCGCAAAATATGCAAACAATCGGAATTTTTCTTTTCCCGCCTTTTTTTGTCTGTTACACTGAAACGGTTGCAAGGAGTTTTGAACCATGTGGAAATTGCTGTCTGTTTTATTGGTGCTTGCCGCCGCGGATGCCGAGGCAAAAAGCTTGAAATTCGGCACCATGATTGACAATTACGGCACCAATGCGCAGAATGACAGACGTATCCGGCCCCAAGGGTTTCGTCAGCCGGCTGAAAAGTCATGTTTGACAAACGACGACTGCCCGTTCGACCGCGAATGTGTCGCTTTGCGCTGTCTGCATGTCTGCACCAAAGACACTTGCGTTTCGGGCAAATATTGCATCGCTCACAAAAACAAGCCGCACGTTTATCAATGCGTCGACTGCGTTATCAGCAGCCATTGTCCCAAAGGCATGGAATGTTCGCCGAAAACTTTGACTTGCGTTGAAAAAGACGTATGCCGCGACGCCGTGTGTTCCCCTGCCGCACCGTATTGCATCAAAGTCCCTTACAAAACTTTGCCTTACACTTGCGTACAATGTCTGACGGATGAACATTGTCCGCCCGTTGCGGGATTGACCCGTTCATGCGTTGACAATTATTGTCTGTTCAACGTCGAAAACAACATTCCCCGCCAAACCGGCGCGCCCGATTCCCTCCCCCAAACGGAAGAAGATTTTCCGTACGAAGCGGATGACGGAGAATACGATTCGGACGGCACCGAGTACGCCGATTAAAACAGCGCCAAAGCAATCGCCTGCACGGTCAAAATACGCAGCGTCAGCGTCAAGGGATAAACACTGCTGTATCCCAGCGGCGCGGCGTCCGTTCCCGCCATGTTCAAAATGAAAGTCATGGACGGCAGGTTTGTCGTCGATCCCGACAATGTGCCGCACAGCGTCAGATAGTTCATCTTTTTATAGCCGCGCATAAAGATTCCGACCGTCAGCAGCGGAACAACCGTTATCAGAATACCCAATCCGATAAGCTTGACGCCCTCCATGCTGGACACCAGCGGAAAGAATCCCGCCCCCGAAGACAAGCCGACCATGCCCAAAAACAGAATGATTCCGAATTCCTTGAACGCGTTCAGAACAATCGTCGGCGTGTAAAAAATGATACGCCCCAAAGAACCGCGGTAAGACAGCATCAGCGCCGTCAGCAGCGGTCCGCCCGACGTTCCCAAACGGATGGGCGTGGACAGCCCCGGAATGTGGAACGGAATCAGCCCGAACAAAATCCCCAGCATCATGCCGATAAAGAACGGAATGAAACGCGTGGAATTCAGCGCTTCGCGGCTGTTGCCCAAATAACGCACCAGCGGCAGAACATCAACCGCTTTACCCACCACAACAACGCAATCGCCGTACGCCAGCTTCAAATCGGGGGTCGGGGAATGGGATATGCCGTTGCGAATGACGCGGGAAATCACCCAGTGGTGGCGCGCGTCGCCCATGATTTTCTTCAGCGGTTTGCCGACGCGCTTCGGTTTCGTTACATAGATGTTCGACGATTGAATTTGTTCCGCACTTTCCTTCATCAAATCGCGGCTGGGGTCGACTTGGAACAGAATCGACACGGTGGGGAAAAACGTTTTGGGCCCGAACAGCAGCAAAACGTCGCCGACCTGCAAAGTCGTATGTTCGTGCGGAACAATGTATTCGTCCCCGCGCTTCATGCGCGAAACCGCCATGGAATAATGAATCATCTTTAAAAAGTGGCCGACTTCGATACCGTTGAAGTTCGGATTGTTGACAACGACGTTGAATCCCTCCATGTGGGGATTTTCCTCCGCCTTTTGGTATTCGTAGGCGGCGACTTCGTCCGTGATGTTGACGCGGAAAAGGGATTTCAAAAACGCGAAAACGCAAATCGTGCAGACGATTGTAATCGGATACGCCATGGCGTACGTCATGCTGCTTTGCGAAATTTTATCGGGCGCTATGCCTAGCTCCGCCAAAATCTGCTGCCCTGCGCCCAAAGCGGGGGTGCTGGTAACCGCGCCCGAATAAAGCCCGACCAGCTGCGACAAATCCATAAAGTCGAATTTTCCGATGACAAAAGCAACGACGGAACCGATGAACACGACCGCCACCGCCATCAAATTCATAATGATGCCGTTGCGCTTCAAACTGGAAAAGATGTTGGGACCGACCGTCAATCCCATGGAATAAATGAATAAAATCAGTCCGAATTCACGCAAAAAGCCTAACGTCGTCGCATCCAGAACGATATTGTAAGCATTTAGGAAATATCCCAAAATCAGTCCCGCAAACAAAACGCCGCCCGACCCGATGCTGATTCCCCGCACCTTGATCGAACCCAGAAAAATTCCCGAAAACGCTGTTAAACAAAAGCACAGAATTGTGATAACGGTCGTAGTCATATCATTATGATTCCAAAAGGTTTAAATTTTAAAAATGATACGCTTTCCTTGCGGAAAAGGAAAGATGTTTTTATCAAGCTTTGTCCTGTTTTTCGACGTCGAAAATGAAAAAATATTGAATTTTGTCCAAAACACGGCTAATCTGGGAAAAGTTTGTTCAAAGAGGGGAAATTTCCATGGGGCTTTTATCGGATCTGTTTTCGGGAAAACGCAAACGCGAACAGGCTGTCGAACGCATGAAAGCGAACGCCGCCGCCGTTGCTTTTGCGGGAATAAGCATTCTGACGCCCATGAAGGCTTTTGCTCAAAACGCGCAAAAAGCCCCCGCCGAAAAGGCGAAAACGGAAATGGTCGATTCGGCCGCTTCACAAATCAAATTCAAGGATGCCGCCGTCCAGGCCGCTGCCGAACGGATGATAAAAACCCCGACGGGGCGCAAAGTGCTGGAAGGTCTGCACGCTTTGAACGTCGATGTTTCCTACGATTCGTCGGTCAGTGAGGATTTGGGCGGCTATTATTCTCACCCCGCGCGGAAAATCCTGCTGAACGCGAACTGTTCGGATGATTTGATTGCGTCGATTTTGGTGCACGAGGGCAGTCACGCCCTGCAGGCAGCACGTTGCCGTTTGGGTCCCGCATTCGACATGCAGACGTATTTTTCGCTGAACAAAGCGATGGAAGCCGACGCGATGAAAAATCAGGTTTTTGCCGCTTACGAACTGAAAGAACAGGGCGACAAATCCGTTTTCAACGCTTTCGAGCGCGACCGCCCGTCTTTGGCAAAGGCATATTTGAAACTGCGGGAAACCTATGCCGATCAGCCCGATTCGCTGGCAAAATACACGATGCTGGCGTACTATAAGGATTACGCTTACGTCAAAACGTACGAAGACCGCTATGTCAAAGCGATTGGTACGTTCAACGACATGGCCAAACCCGAAGCCATCGGCGGCGCGTTCCAAGTGCATTTGAGCGAAGCCGAAATTATCAAACGCATCTGCCAGCTGGACGGTAAAAACTACATGCAGCCCGCCGATTCCGTTTATCTGCAAAGCGCGGATTGCAATTATGTGCAGAAAAGCACTTATAAAAGTCTGGTTAAAATCGCGGATAAATTCGCTAAAAAAGTCGATGGCAGCACGCTTTACAAGGCGGACAAATCCTACACCAACCTGTTTGTCGTCGATTACAAGGGAAAACTTGTCGAAGGAATGCCCCAGCCGAAACCGGCTTCGATTAACTCAACGCAGAAGCAGCATGCCGGCAGCGCGTCCAAAAGCAAACCGCAGCCCGCGCGCATGCCTCAACGCCGCCGCACGCCGAATATCCGCCTGCCCCGACGCGATGGACGGTAAAATTTCTTTTTAAAACGAAACAAATGCGTTAAACTGCCCGCCTGTCGATTTTTTAGGAGCGTTTCCATGATCAGAGTGAGCAGTGTCCCTTTGCGCGTCAAACAAGTCCCCGACGATTTTCTGCCGTTGATTGCCGAACTGACGGGGTGGACGAATATCAAATCCGTGACCGTTGTCAAAAAATCGGTTGATGCGCGAAAAAAAACGAATCTGCATTTGGAATACTCGTTTGATGTGGAAATCGACGGCGACGAAAACGAAGCTCTGAAAAATTCGCTGTACCGCAATGTCGCGCCGTTGCAGCCGACCCCCGAATACAAACCGCTGTCCTCCAAACCGTTAAGTCCGCGTCCGATTGTCGTCGGAACGGGGCCCGCGGGAATTATGGCGGCTTTGGCGCTGGCGGAAGCGGGCGCGAATCCCTTGGTCATCGAACGCGGCAAAAACGTTTCCCGCCGCCGCAAGGATGTCGAACGACTGTGGAAAATCGGCGAACTGAACGAAAATTCAAACGTGCAGTTCGGCGAAGGCGGCGCAGGAACCTTTTCGGACGGCAAACTGAACACGGGCATTAAAAAAGACGCTTTGACCCGCAAGGTTTTGACGGAATTCGTTGCGGCGGGCGCGCCCCCCGAAATCATGTACGAAGGCAAACCTCACATCGGCACGGACAAACTGGGGCGGGTCGTTTCAAACATCCGGCGCAAAATTTTAAGCTTGGGCGGGGAATACCGCTTTGAAACGCGGCTGACCGACATTATTGTCAAAGACGGCGCAATCAAAGCCGTTCAAGTCGTCAACGCCGGCGGCGAAATCGAAGAAATCGCCGCAAACAGCGTGATTCTGGCAATCGGACACAGTGCGCGCGACACATTTGAAATGCTTTACAACCGCGGGGTCAAGATGATTCAGAAACCCTTTGCGGTCGGCGTGCGCATTGAACATTTGCAGTCTTTCATCAACAAAAGCCAATACGGCATGGTCAAACCCAAAGCTTTGCTGGGCCCCGCGGATTACAAGCTTGCCGTCCACATGGACAACGGACGCGGCGTGTATTCGTTCTGCATGTGCCCCGGCGGAACGGTCGTTGCGGCGGCCTCCGAAGCGGGACGAGTCGCCACCAACGGAATGAGCTGCTACGCCCGCGACGGCGTAAATGCGAACAGCGCATTGCTGGTTGACGTCAAACCCGAAGAGGACTTTGAAACCGACCATCCTTTGGCTGGCGTCGAATTTCAGCGCAAAATCGAAGAAAACGCTTTCCGCGCGGGCGGCGGATTGTTCAAAGCCCCCGTGCAAAAAGCCATTGACTTCATCGAAGGGCGCGAAACGACGGAATTCGGCGCGGTTCTGCCGACCTACCGTCCCGGCGTTTCTTTCGCGGACATGCGCGCCGTTCTGCCGCCCGTGATTGCGGAAACCCTGCGCTTGGGATTCCGCAAACTGAACCGCAAGATTTATGAGTTTTCCAAACACGACGCGCTGATGACAGGGGCGGAAACCCGTTCGTCGTCGCCCGTGCGTATCCTGCGCGATTTGAACACTTGTGAAAGCGTCAATATCGCGGGGCTTTATCCGTGCGGCGAAGGGGCCGGCTATGCAGGCGGCATTGTATCCGCCGCCGCCGACGGACTGCGCTGCGCCGCCCGCGCGATTATCAAGGAAAATACATAAAATAAGCTTTCTTTCCCGCGCGGAAAGTTTTATTCTGCCCTTACCTTTTAATTCCATAGGGGGATAAGATGAGAACGTTTAACAAATCGTCGCGGCTGGACGGGGTACGCTATGAAATCCGCGGCCCTGTATTGAAAGCGGCTCAGCAGCTGGAGGAAGCGGGCTATAAAATCCTCAAGCTCAACATCGGCAATCCCGCCGTGTTCGATTTGAACGCGCCCGAGGAAATCGTCAAAGACGTGATTCTGAACCTGCCCTATTCCGACGGCTATTCGGATTCCAAGGGTATTTTTCCCGCGCGCAAGGCCGTGATGCATTATTGCCAGCAAAAGCATATCGACGGCGTTCAAATCAACGACATCTATCTGGGCAACGGCGTGTCCGACTTGATTCTGCTCAGCATGGAAGCGTTTTTGGACAACGGCGACGAAGTGCTGGTGCCGATGCCCGACTATCCGCTGTGGACGGCGGCGATTTGTTTGGCGGGCGGCAAAGCCGTGCACTATGTTTGCGACGAAGAATCCGACTGGTATCCCGACATCGCCGACATCGAAAGCAAAATCACCCCGAAAACCAAAGCGATTGTCGTTATCAACCCGAACAATCCGACGGGCGCGGTCTATCCGAAAGAAGTCTTGGAGCAAATCGCGGCTTTGGCGGAAAAGCATCACTTGGTCGTGTTCTGCGATGAAATTTACGACAAAATTTTGTACGACGGCGTCACTCACACGTCAATTGCATCAATGATTAAAGACACGTTCTGCCTAACCTTCAACGGCATTTCCAAAAACTACCGCGCATGCGGATTCCGCGCCGCTTGGATGGTGTTGAGCGGCAACAAGAAAATCGCCGAAGATTACATTGACGGATTGGATTTGCTGGCGAACATGCGGCTGTGTTCCAACGTTCCGGGGCAATACGCGATTCAAACCGCTTTGGGCGGCTATCAAAGCATCAACGACTTGGTCGCCCCCGGCGGACGATTGTACGAGCAAAGGACGCTGTGCCACAAGCTGTTAAACGACATTCCGGGGATTTCGTGCGTCAAAGCCAAAGGATCGCTGTACATGTTCCCCAAAATCGACACGCAAAAGTTCAATATCAAGGATGACCAAAAGTTCGTCTTGGATTTATTGATGGAAAAGCGGATTCTGTTAGTCAACGGTCGGGGATTCAACTGGGACAAGCCGGATCATTTCCGCGTCGTGTTCCTGCCCAGAACCGATGATTTGACAAAGGCTTTGGGCTTGCTCAAAGATTTCTTGGCAACCTATCGACAAGAGGATTGAAAGGATTAACCATGACCAAAATCGTTTACTTTAACGTCTATGACATCACCCGCCGTTATTACGAGGAAAACCCTCTGAACGCCAAAGACGTCGAAATCATGATGACGGAAAAAAGCCCCGCCGATTTGACCGATGAAGAACTGGCGAAAATGTCGGACGCGGAAATCATTTCCGTTTTCGTCCACGCCGTTGACGTCGGCGCGCAGGTGCTGGAAAAATTTCCGAATCTGAAGCTGATTGCTCTGCGTTCGACGGGCTTTAACAACGTCGATTTGGATTACTGCAAAGAACACGGCATTTACGTTTGCAACGTTCCGGGATACGGCGATTCGACAGTGGCGGAATTCGCTTTCGGTTTGTTGCTGGATGTAACGCGCAAAATCAGCCGTTCCTACCGCGCGGTGCAGGAAGCGCACGTCGACACCGACCATTATTTGGGCTTTGACCTGCGCGGACGCACCATCGGTATTGTCGGCACGGGGGCTATCGGTCGTTATGCCGCGCGCATCGCCAAAGGTTTCCAGATGAATGTTCTGGCTTACGACCCGTATCCGAACGAAGCTTTTGCGCGGGAAATCGGGTTTGAATATGTGACTCTGGACGAAATGTTTGAACGGGCGGACATTTTCTCTTTGCATTGCCCGCTGACCAAAGAAAACTATCACCTGTTCGACGAAGACGCGTTTGCCAAAATGAAAAAAGGCGTTGTCATCGTCAACACGGCGCGCGGCGAACTGATTGACACCGAAGCGTTGTTCAAAGCGATTTCCGCGGGAAAAGTCTGGGGCGCCGGACTGGACGTTTTGGAAAACGAAGGCGCGTTGCTGCACGATGACTTGGCGCTTCATTCCATGCGCGAACAGTCGTCCGATTCGCTGTTGCGTTCGTGGATTAACCTGCGCATGCTGCAGCTGAAAAACGTTGTGATGACGCCTCACGTCGCGTTCAATTCGATTGACGCGGTGCACCGCATCTTGAAAACGGCGAACGAAAACATCGAAGCGTACTTGCAGGGCAATCCCCGCAATTCCGTAATGAAATAACACCAACAAGCAAACGGCGGGATTAATTCCCGCCGTTTTCCAAAAACGCCGAAATACCATAAAAAAACTCCCCTTTCG
>DJPN01000015.1:14059-14234 GCA_002438565.1 Alphaproteobacteria bacterium UBA6411
TTATGGTGGGCGCAGCAGGGATCTTCTCTTGATTTTTTAAATTCGCCTTCCGCCCTCTTCGGGCGTCGCCTCATTAACAAAATCAAGGCGTTACAGAAAAAAACAGGCGTTTTGGCCTGTTTTTGCTTAGCCGCCCTCTCGGTTCGATCGTGCGCGCCGGAACACCATAAAAAAA
>DJPN01000015.1:14307-32687 GCA_002438565.1 Alphaproteobacteria bacterium UBA6411
TTATGGTGGGCGCAGCAGGGATCGAACCTGCGACCCCTACCGTGTGAAGGTAATGCTCTACCGCTGAGCTATGCGCCCAATAGGAGTCGGGTTTTCTTATAGCCTTTTGCTGTTAGTTCGTCAATCATAAAATTTGGCGTTTTTGTTATCGGACGTAACGGGGCGGGATGACAAATCATAAGTTTCCACATAAAAATTCAGCGGATTCTTAAGCTGTTCATCCCTATTCGGATACTTGCGAGGCTCTCCGCCGAAACCTGTCGTCATCAGCACGCGGTATCGTTTTACGGTCGGTTCTTCCTTTTCCGGAGAATGTTCTATCACGTCGAATTCGGCCAACCACAAGCCGGCAAAGACACGCTCAACAAAACGAATTTTAACTTCCGCCGTAACACCGTCCAGCAATCGCGCGTTGTAGATTTTCGTTTCGTTCATAAACTGCCCTAAAATATTGTTTGAAGAAGCCCACCGAATAAAACTTCTCCCTCCCCAACGGGCTTTCATTTCGTCAATATCGGGAACAATCGTGTGCCGCATTGTAATATATTGCTTGATATACTGTTCCATCAGCAATTCATTGGGGTTTCCCCAGACCATTGACTTTTCAATCGGATCCAGCCGATAGAACCGCTTGTTGATTGACAGTAAATTCGGATCGCTGCGCACCATCGGCGCCAGCAGATAAATCAATAATCCCCAAATAATCGCACCGCACAGCAATCCCGCCGCCACAAAAGCCATCACCCGCGACGTTTTCAAATAGCGGCGTTCCGGCATGGCATTGACATGAACACGCTCCGGATATGCCCCCAGTTTGTCATTGGTGCTTTCGTCGATTGCCGAAAACAGAAATTTAAAAATATTCATAGAGCCTCTCTATCCCGCAGGATAGCCGATTATATTTTAAAAGGCGGTTAATTTTTTAATTTCTTTTTAACGCAAAATATTTTACAAAAGCGTTATGTTAAAAGTTCAGTATATCAAATCGCACTTGGTGCAGTTGCTTTCCATCTTGACAGTCGGTTTTCCGTTCGTCGGATATAAAATTCTTATCGGATTGCTGATTCGCAATCTGTACGAAGGGCCGTTCGCCTTATGCGCCGCCCTGCTGTTTATCCTGTGGGGGTTGATTGACCTTGTGCTGAACACAATTTGCCTGCACGCGATAACCTGCCGCGGAAACACACACTATCCGTCCTGCCTGCTGGCTTTGATTTTCCGGAAATGCAAACGCTTGGGATATTGGGAGGATCTGGGCGAAGCGCTGGACGTCATGCTGTCGTTCGTGTTGGTCGCCTATTACGTCGGCGGCGCGATGTACGGCTATCTGGACGGATCGCAGGTTAAAGTTTGGAACATCTGCACGGTTTTCAACGTATTGGGCGCGGGCATTGCGCGCATCAATTCGTCGTTTACAAGTAACCGCAATCCTTGAACGACATAAAGCCCGTTTTCGATACAATCAAATGATCCACCAAAGTCACGTTCAGCGGTTTTAAAGCATCGCGCAAAGTTTGCGTCATGGCAATGTCGGCCTTGGACGGACGCAAATCCCCCGCGGGATGGTTATGAACGATAATAATCGACATCGCCCCCAATTCCATAGAGCGGCGCGCGACTTCGCGGGGATAGACAACGGTTTGGTTAATGGTTCCCGTTTGCATGATTTCGTCTTTGATCAACCGGCATTGCGAATCCAAAAACAACACGCGCAGCGCTTCGATTTTCTTTTGACTCATTGAAGCGCGGCAATAGGCGACCAAAGAATTCCAGCTGTTGATGACGGGCGCGTCCACGATTTGGCTTTTCAGCATGCGAATCGACGCTTCGCGAACCAGAGCGAATAAAGCGACCGTCGCCTCTTTGACTCCGCTGATACGCGTCAACTCTTCGGGCTTCGCGTTCAAAGCCGCGGAAAGGCCGCCGAACGTCTGCAAAATTTCCTTGGCCAAAGGCTTGACGTCGCGGCGCGGAATCGCCGCCGTCAGCAATGCCTCCAGCAATTCGTAATCCTGCAGGGTTTCCGCGCCGAACTGTACGATTTTTTGGCGCAGACGCTCCCGATGCCCCAAATAGTGGGCTTCGGGCGCGGAATCGTTTGCATCAGCCATTTGCGGGCTCGATTTTGTAGGGAGGGCAATCCATTTTCTTGGGCGAGTAAGTGAAAATCTCGTATCCGTCCTTGGTTACCGCCAAAGAATGTTCAAATTGAGCGGACAGCGACATATCGCGCGTAACGGCCGTCCACCCGTCGGACAGGATTTTCAAATCGTCCCCGCCCAAATTCACCATCGGTTCAATGGTGAAAAACATGCCTTCTTTCAGCACCAGTCCTTCATGCGGCCGCCCGTAGTTCAAAACGTTCGGCTCGGTGTGGAAAACGCGCCCCAAACCGTGCCCGCAAAAATCCTTGACGACGGAACAGCGGTTCTTTTCCGCGTACGCCTGCATGGCGTGTCCGACATCCCCCAGAGTCGCGCCGGGCCGAACCTGTTCAATGCCGCGCCACATCGTTTCAAACGTAATATCGATTAACCGTTTGGCTTTCAAAGGAATTTTGCCGACGGTGTACATACGGCTGGTATCGCCGTACCACCCGTCCAAAATAACCGTTACGTCAATGTTTAAAATATCGCCGTTGACCAGTTTTCTGTCGCCGGGGATGCCATGGCAGATGACGTGGTTTAAAGAAATGCACACGGATTTCGGATAGCCGCGGTATCCCAAACACGCCGACACGCCGCCGCGGGCGTTGATGAAGTCGTCGCACAGCTTGTCCAATTCGCCCGTAGTGATTCCCGCCTGCACATAGGGCGCAATCATATCCAGCGTTTCCGCGGCCAACCTGCCTGCGCGGCGCATTCCTTCGTAATCTTCGGGACCGTGAATGATAATGTCTTTTTTCGTCATACTTTTCACACTTTCAAAAACTAAACGGCAATCGTGCGGCAATCCGAACTTCATGCTCGGATACAGTACAGCCGCAACAAATAATTTCCAAGCCTTTATCGCACAAATTTTTCAAAGCGGCCACATAGTCCCCGTCCGCAATCCAGTCGGCTCTGACCCCCAAGCAGTCGATTCGCTGGGCAATCAGCAGCAAAACGGCGCGGCATCCACGTTCCAGCACGGCTTCAAGCCCGTTCAGCACATGACGGTTCGCGATATAAACGGCGTCGGGGTACAGTAAATCAACCCCGATTTTGACGTATACGGGGGCAATCGCCGCAAAACATTCGGGATAGCGGGAATCAGCGGGAATCATCCGCAAATCCAGCGCCGTGTCATCCGCCGCGGGCTGAACGTCGGCATATCCCGACAATTCGTACAAAACACCGCTGTTGACCGCTTCCAGCACCAAAGCCGTATGAATGTCCAAATCGATTCCGACCAAAGCCCCGCCCGTCCGAACCAGTTCCCAGCGATAGCACAGCCGCTTGTCGCGCGCGCCGTCAAAAGCCAGCCAAATTTCGGATTGAGGCGCGTCCAGTCCTTTCAGCCGCGTATCGTTCGGGCAATACGCGGTTACGATTTGCCCGTTTTCCAAACAAGCGTCAGCCAAAACGTTTACCGTCCTGCTTATCAAAGCCGCCTTGTATAAAGGAGAGATGAAATTCATTTGCCCGTCCGTCTTTTTAGCGCGTTTTCTTTTTCCTAAAAACGTGATATCATTTTGCTTCAGTTTAAAAGAACCCGCCGCAAAGGTCAAAATGATTAAGAAACTCGCCGCCGTCTTTTTTTGCATTGTATTCGCCCTGCCCGTTCGCGCGCAAACGGATGACACGCCGCTGCCCGAAGCCGAATACAAGCTTTCAATCCCTCATTCCGAACGCACCAAAGCCAATCTTGCCGATTCATTGCTGGATTTCCTGCTGACGAAAGCTTTTTCCCGATTGAAAGACATTTCCGTTTCTTACGATTTTTTTGAACTGCAGCCGCAAGGCGTCCTGCATTTCACGAACTTTTCGATACAAATGAACCGCGCTTCGGCACAGGGCGATGTCAAGTTCGCCTCTTTCACCGTCGACGCAAAGGAACTGTTATCGTTTCTGAACACGCGCGCCGTCGCTTTGGGAAAAATCGAAACGCGGGGCGTTTCAGCCGATTTGCGTGTCGGAAGCGGCAAAACAGCCGTTCAATTCGGCGCGGATTCCGTCGCTTTGACCCAAGTGCGCCTGATGTCGCTGAGCGAAGACAGCAAAAACGAAGCGATAACCGTCGAATCCGCCGTCCTGTCAAGCGTTCGCTATGTTTCAAAGTCCAAATGTCACTTCGCCCGAAATATCGCGGCGACGAACATTCAAATCCGCGTCGAACCGCCAAAAGGCGTTTTCTTTGACTCCGCCGTCGTCGATTCCAAAACCTATGCGACCGTCGGCGAAATCGGAATCGCCACCGAAAAGGCTTGCGGAAAACGGCGTTAAAGGCTAATAAGGAATCAATTTCCAAAAAAGAGGATGAAATGGATAACAACAACCGAATTTCTCTGACGTCAGGCGCTTTTCGCGCCGTCGTTTCCCCGTCAACGGGCGGCTCTTTGCTGGCGTGGCAAAAAACGCAGGCCGACAGCGAAACCGTCGATTTGATGCGCACCGCCCTGCCCGAAGCCGTTGAAGAGCGCGCCGCCGACAAAACCGCAATGTTTCCGCTGGTGCCGTATTCCAACCGTATCCGCGGGGGATACTTTATTTATTGGGGCATCCGGCGCACCGTTCCGAAAAACCATCCCGTCGTTCCCGATCCTTTGCACGGCGAAGGCTGGCAAACGGCGTGGGATGTCGTTGACGCGGCCGAAAATTCGGCAACGCTTGCTTTCGACCACAACGGAAAAAGCGGCTTTCCGTTCGCTTACCGCGCCGAAGAATCGTTCAAGCTGCAGGACAATCAGCTGATTGTAACGCTGAAGCTGACCAACAAAGGCGGCATCCCGATGCCGTGCGGTCTGGGCGTGCATCCTTTCTTTCCGAAAGACGACGACACAATCGTGCGCTTTAAAAATAAAACCGTGTGGGCGCACGAAGCCGCCCCCGCGCGCGAAAAACCGATTAAAGCCCCGCCCGAATGGCAGTTTGAAAAAGGGCTGAAAATTTCCGATTTGGAATTGGACACCTGTTTCGGCGGTTTTGACGGCAAAGCGGAAATCGTTTGGGAATCGCGCAAACGCAAAATTGACATCACGGCGTACAGCGATTTCGGACATGTCGTGGTATGGTCTCCCGCCGGCGAAAACTTTTTCTGCGTCGAACCCGTAACCAACGCGAACGACGCGTTCAATCTGGCTTCGCGCGGCGTGGCGGGAACGGGCATCAAAACGCTTGCTCCGTCGGAAAGCCTGCGCGAAACGATTACTTTCACGGCCAGCGAATTGTAAGGAGTCATCCATGAAGCAAATGCACTTTACCAAAATTGTTTCCACTTTGGGTCCCGCGTCCGGTTCGCCCGAAATCATCAAAGCTTTGGCCAAAGCCGGCGTCAACGTGTTCCGGTTGAACTTTTCGCACGGCTCGCACGAAACACACCGCCAAAACGTCGCCTACATCCGTCAAGCCGAAAAGGAAATCGGCCGCCCGCTGGCGATTTTGTGCGACATGCAGGGACCTAAACTGCGTATCGGCGTTTTCAAAGACGACTACATCGAATTGCATATCGGCGACAAGTTCCGTTTGGACATGTCCCCCGAACCCGGCGACAAAACCCGCGTCTGCCTGCCTCATCCCGAGATTTTCCAAGCCATGACGAACGGCATGGATTTGCTGCTGAACGACGGACTGGTGCATTTGCGCGTTGACGCCTTCGGCAAAGATTTCGCCGATACGACCGTTATCAGCGGCGGCCGCCTGTCCAACAAAAAAGGCGTCAACGTCCCCGGCGTTCCTCTGCCGATTGACGCGCTGACGGAAAAGGACAAAAGCGATTTGCAGGCGGCTTTGGACATGGGGGCGGACATGATCGGCCTGTCTTTTGTTCAGCGCCCCGAAGATTTGCTGCTGGCGCGTTCTTTAATCAACGGGCGCGCGTGGATTGTTTCCAAAATCGAAAAACCCGCGGCGTTGGAACATTTGGATGAAATCATCCGCTTGTCCGACGGCATCATGGTTGCGCGCGGCGATTTGGGCGTGGAAGTCCCGCCCGAAAAAGTCCCCGTTTTGCAAAAGAAAATCATCCGCGCCTGCCGCAAAGGCGGAAAACCCGTTATCGTCGCGACGCAGATGCTGGAATCCATGGTTGCAAACCCGACTCCGACCCGCGCGGAAGCGTCCGACGTCGCAACAGCCGTTTTCGACGCCGCCGACGCGGTCATGCTGTCCGCCGAAACGGCGGCGGGGGCGTATCCCGTCGAAGCGGTCACCATTATGAATAAAATCATCATGGAAACCGAATCGCACGATTTGTACCGTCAATATCTGGACGCGGCGCGGCTGAAGCCCGAACACACGCCCGAACACGCGATTACGGCGTCCGCCCGCGTCATGGCGGAAACGATGGAAGACGCCGCGGCGATTGTGTCCTACACCATCAGCGGCGCGACGGCGGGGCGTGTATCGCGCGAACGGCCGTACATTCCCGTCATGTGCTTGACGCCCGACGAATCGGTCGCCCGTAAAATGAGCCTGTTCTGGGGCATCGAAAGCGTTACTTGCGAACCGCAGGATCTGCTGGTCGACGTTGCGCGCATCGCCGCCTGCAACTGCCGCAAAGTCTTTAATGCGAAAGTCGGCGACAAAATCATCATCACGGCGGGACTGCCGTTTAACATCACGGGCAACACGAACCTGTTGCACGTTTACACAATCGCCGAATAATCAAACAGATTATGAAAAAGCCCGCCGTTTGGCGGGCTTTTGTTTCAGCCGTTTCTTAAAACAATGAATTCCAATTTTTCTTTGTCCGCGCGAATGATGCGGATTTGCGCCCCGACCAAAGAAATAAAGGTCGCGTCCTTTGGAAAAGCAAGAGATTCAAAGCTTCCCTGCTCGCCGTTTGTACCGGGGACGGATTTTTTGTAAAAAAACGTGACTTGGTTGTTTTTGATGCCGTCGTACAGCACTTCATAGTCCATGAACGGACGGGAGTTTTCATAACTTGTCGCAATCCGTTTCAATCGCGGTGTTGACGGAACAAGCTTGCCCTTTTCACGGAAAACGGAAACTTTTTCCGAATCGCGGATTTGGTGCAGGAAACGCTGTTGAATCACGCCCGACATATCCGCCAGCAAATAGATATTGCCCTGCGGCGGCAAAACGAAATACGATTCGCCGTCCAATTCAAACATTCCGAAAATCGGATATTCGCGGGCGGGCATTTTGATATGTTCGAACGCCGTTTGAAAATCTACGGGTTCCTCCAACATCATTTTGCTTTTGATATAATTCTGTTTTGTAAAGGCTTGGATTCGCAAAACAGGTTCGCCGACATGGGCGATCATGCGCTTGTTAAGGATATAGTTGCGCTGATACACGGTTTCCGTGCCGTTAAAGATTGTTTCGGGCGGCGGCGGCATAATCGTATAAGAACGCGCGGGCGCGGAATCGAACAGTTTGTCGTTTGACGCGTCGTTGAACCACGAATCCGGTATCAAAACGCACGCGGACAGCGCCAAAGGCATAACGGCAAGGGCGAAAACAGACTTAATCATAAAAAAACTCCTTTTGCGGCGACAAGAATCGCCTTTTATGGATTGACAATACCCGACATTCTTTGTATTGTCATCTAACTTCTTTAGAAGAACGTTAAGTTTTAAGGATTGTGCTATGAAAGTTCGTAATTCCCTGAAGTCCGCCAAGCTGCGCGACAAAGATTGCAAAATCGTCCGCAGAAAAGGACGCGTTTACATCATCAACAAAAAGAACCCGCGCATGAAGGCTCGTCAGGGCTGATACCGCGGACTTCGTTTTGAAGAATTAAAAAGCTCGCTTTGATTAAGCGGGCTTTTTAGTTATGTCCGCCCTTTTGCAAACAGCCGGCCGCAATGACGGATCTTCCCATTTTCGTCATAACGAGGAAGGCTTTAGCCCGACGCGGTTATCCGTTTGCAGAGCGCCGATACAAACGCGGAGGCAGTGGATTGCGTTGTCGCTTCGCTCCGCGCAATGACGGATCTTCCCATTTTTGTCATAACGAGGAGGGCTTTAGCCCGACGAAGTGATCCATTTGCAGAATGCCGAATAACAGGTACGGGGTTGACTGAGTCAATAGATCAACCCACTTAATCGATGTTTTTGCATTTAGCGTTTAAAATGATTATCATCTTTCGCATAACCGCCACAATGGCAACCATTTTTCTTTTGCCTTTTTGTATCAATTTTTCATAAAAAGCCCGCATAATCGGGTCTTTTTGAATTGCAACCAGCGAACAAATAAACAAAGTGCGTTTGACATCACATCGCCCGCCTATGACATGGCGGACCTTTTGGATTGTTCCGCTGTCCTGTGCATACGGGGCAAGTCCCGCCAATGCCGCGATTTTTCGGCGGGACAGTATTCCTAATTCCGGCAGACAAGCCAGCAGAACGTTTGCCGAAGTTTCGCCGATTCCGATTTGAGAAGTCAAAGCCTGTTGTTTTTTCAGCAAAATAGGGTTCTGTTTGACAATCTCTTGCAATTCTTTGGACAGTTCATCAATTTCCGTTTGCAAAAATTCCGTATGCTTGCTTATTTCAAGGCGGATGCGCGGCACGGTTGACGGTGCGTTTAAGCGGTTTCTTTCGCTTTTCAAAATTTGTTTTAATTCCGTCAAGCGAAAAACATACGGTTTGATTTCATTTTCAATCGGCTGAAACAAAATCAATTTGTCTTGCAGTCTTTGCCCGTAATCCGCCAAAGCGCGCGCATCAATCGAATCGGTTTTAGCCAGTTGTCCGACAGCGCGCATAAAGGCTTTGACCTTTCGTCCTTCTGCGCGGTGAATGGCAAAACCGGCGCGATAAAACACATCAACGCAAGCGGTTTCGTATCCTCCGGTCAAATCTATCACCGCAAGGGTGTTTGAGCGACAATCGATTTTTTGAACGAACTTTTCAATGTTTGCCGTGCTGTTTTTGACTTGCAACACTTCCCCGGTTTCCGACAAGAACACATCAATTTTTGTTTTAGAAACATCAACACCGATAAAGCGGGAAAACATTTTTTTCCTTAAAATTATTAACGTGCGCGACAAACGGCACAGACAACCCATCAAGATAAAAAATATCGGTACGGCACTCGATCCATTCGAGCTTTAAACTCCATTGCCACAGGTGCGCATACCGACAGCCACTTTTTCAGCGTGACAATGATATTTTATCGTTTAACGGTGTCAAGATTGTTTGATGAAAAAAGCTGCCGCTTTTTGCTTTTTAAAGCTTTCAGCTTTACGGCTTGCGCCGTGTTTGTCCCCCGAAACGCCCCAAAGGGGCTTGTCTTGGTTTGTAAAGGCACAGCTTCGCATAAAAAAGCGGTATCCCCGATTTTCGGGCTTTGCCCTGCAAAACGGGAGATACCCCTCCGCTTTTTTAACCTTGACAAACCGCTTTTTCTCATCGCCGAAGGGCTAGTTCTCAAAAGGGAACGCTGACGCTTTTCCTTTTGAGAGCCCTTTGGTTTGATGAGAAAGCTCGGCGTTCGTCGGGGACATTGTTCCCGAACGGGAGCTTTGCCCCGGCATTGTCAACCTTCATTGATGGAGGAAATCAAATGACCAAGCAAAGCCTGCCAACAATCCTTTTGTTGGCTCTTATCTTCTTGCTTAGCTTTGTAAAAGAAGCGATGTAAGAAAAACTTAAGCCCCTTTGATGTTCACAGCATCTTAGGGGCTTATTTAAATAACCAAGCATCTTTATATTTTCACATTTCCGCGCTTTTTTCAAGCAGGTTTTCGACTTGCAGGCGCAAACCGTCAAAATCGATTTTTGAAGCGGGCTTAAACCGCAAAACGGTAATTCCGGCTTGAGCCAAAAACTCGTCGCGTTCTTTGTCTTTTTGTTTTTGCTTCAAGCTGTTGTGCGTCGCGCCGTCCAATTCGACAACACAGCATTGATTTAACGCTTTGTCGAACACGACAAAATCAACGTGAGCCGCCAGAATTTTTCCTTTCGACGGAAAATTCAAAGGTTTCAGCAGTTCAATCAAAGCGACTTGCGGAAACACATAAAAATCGGGCAGAGCTTCAGCCAATTTGAAAAAGAACGCGCGTTCGGATTTCGTCATAAAGCTTTGCGCCGCATAGGCGTATTTTTTCTTTTTTGTAAACAGCAACGCAACGGCGAAAACAATCGCCAGCAGAATAAATAAAGGCAAAAATTGAGATAAAGGCGCAATCAAAGTTTGAATCATTTTAAAACCTTTCATATAGAAACTGTTTTAAAGTGCCCGTTTTAACTTCAAATGTCAATTCTCCACTTTTTTGATTTCCAGGCTAAGGATGATTTCTGTTTTGTCGTTGGTATTGGATTTAGAGCCGAAGAAGTCGGGGAGGAAGGACAAGCCGGCTTTTGAACCCGTGTTTTTGGTTTCGTTCAGACCGCCGAGGATGACGGTTTCGCCGTCGTTTGCGGTGATTGTGGTTTTGATTTCCCGCTTGGTCAAAGTGGGCGAGCCGTTGACCCCGTTTGCGGTTTCCCCGAAGTTGCTCATTTCCTGCCGGACGGTCAGCGTGATGCTGTTTTCGTAGATTTCGGGCGTCAGTTCGAATATCAGACCGCTTGAGCGGTAAACGACCGACTGGACGGGCTGTCCGTCCTGATACGTCACGCTGCCGAGCGTCGGAACGTCCGCGCCGACCGTCAAAGTCGCCGTTTTGTTCGCCTGTATCCTCAAGCTCGGTTCGCTAATCAGTTTAAAGCGGTCGTCCTTGTCCAATGCGCTAAAGTAAGCGTTGACGTGGCTGTCCTTGAACGACAAAAAATTGACCAGCCGGCTGCCCGAACTGACGGCAAGCCCCGCGTTTTTGAACACGTCCGCGATGATGCTCAGACTGCTTGCGTCCGTTGTCTTTTTGCTGACCTCGTAGATTTTGCCCCGCACGACCAATTCGGCAGGTTTTGTATCGAACGTTTTGAGAATTTTCCGCAGCTTTGCCGTTTCCGCCTTTGCGCCTTTAAAGACAATCTGCCGTTCGTCCCCCGCAAACTGCCCCGCGAACATTCCGCCCAAAGCCTGCCGCAGCTGTGCCACGGACTTATGTTTCGGCGCGTACACGACAAAATCCAAGTCCTCGACCTTGTCCGCTTTGCCGATGTAATCGACCCCGTTCCTCGTTTCGACCTTATAGCCCATGGACGACAAAAACGCCGCCAGTTTCTTTTTGTCGCGGAAGTCGTAAACCCGTATGTTGACCGTCCGTTCGTCCGTGACGACTTCCGGTTCAAGCACGTAATCCGTCCCCAGCGTTTCCTGATAGACGGTCCTCAAAAACGCGCTGATTTTGATATTGTCGAATGACAAACTTGTCAGCGGCGCGTTCGTTTCGGCGGGGGCGGCTATCAGCAAAACCGCAAGGCAAAGAATCAACTTTTTCATAGCATTAGACCGCCTTTCTTATCTTCCGCTTTAAAGTCGCCCGAGAAGTAGGTCACCTTTTCCCCGTCGACGTATCCCGTCATTTTCAAGCCCGTATTTGTAAAATTTTGCGGATGCTCGAACCGCATTGCCCCGTTTTTGTCGACAAGGACGACATACCGTTCCGTTCCGCTTCTCAGCACGCCTTGAATCCGCCAGCGTTTGGACGTGTTGTCGAACTTCCGCGGCGGAGCTTGAACGGTTTGCGCCGCCGGTTGCGTCGCTTTGTTTGCTTTTTGCTTGATTTTGTTCGTGTCGAAGATTCCGAAGAACGCTTTGAACATTATCGGCAAAAACGTCAAAAATCCAACCGCCAGAGCGATGCGGAACGGCGTAAACGCATTTTGACGCGTATCCGTTACCGCCTGTCTGCCGCCGCTTTTATAAAGCTTGAAGATTTCTTCCTGGTACTTAAAAAAGCTCGGACCGGAAAGTCTTAATCCCGTTTCGACCTCGTGCACCGTGACCGAATAGCGATTTCGCATGCCCAAAAACTTCAGATTCCGCATACTGTAAGTGTTTTCGGTCGCGTCCCTTATCAATTTCGGCAAATCGCTAAATCTTTGGCACAGCAGCACAATGTCCGACCCGACGTCCTTTTCCGTCGTATAATGTCGATGTTTGCGGAAGTATTTAAAATCCGCCTTTTGAACCTTTTCACCCTGCAGATAAAAGTTTTGCGCTTCGTCGATGACGACCAAGTCCCCCGGCTGGACAATCGACCAAGTATCCGTTTCGGATGTCGGAAAGAATCCCGGTTTCGTGATGTCGTCGTCGTCGACCTTTAAAATCGAACCGAACTTCAAGACGGTTTCGACATCTCCGCCCGCGGGTTCAAGGTATCGTTCAATCGCCCGTTCGTCGATGCCGTCGATGTTGGTGACGATTCTTCGTCCCGTCTTAAACGCGGGCAAGATGACATTTTTGACGACCTCGTAACTTTTGCCCGATCCGGGGCGACCCGTATAAACCGATATTGCCATGCTTTACCCCAAGAACGGAACGCGGCGAACCATAAACCGCAGCAAATACGCGCTTAAAACCATGCTGAACCCGTTTGAGAACTGCATAATGTCCAGAAAGTACCACAATCCCGCGGGCAATCCGCCGAACAGCTCGTCGAACCCCGCGAACGTCGGCAGTTTGTCGGCGATAAAGCCGATAAACTCGTGGACGACAAAATACAATCCCGCGAACAGCACAAACTTGATGACCACGGTTTTCAAAAACCAGGTCAATCCCGTAAATATCGCAGAATACAGCAATCCGTACATTTTTCTATGCTTTCAAAAACACGAACAGCGCGGCGATTGCCCATATCACCGAACACACGGATTTCAGCAAATCCCGATGTTGCTCCAGCAAATCGCAATGGCTTTCGATGACGTATTCCTTGCCCCAAAGCTCAAAAGTCGGGCGATAACATGCGCTTTCGTGGTCAGGAACTTGGTAATTTTGAAGCGCGGGGAACAGGTCGAATATCGGCTGCAGTATCGCCGACGCTTCCACGGGTTCAAGTGTCGGTTCCGCCGCTTCCGGGTATTGTCCCAAGTCCAGATTGACGTTCACGTCAACGTCGATGTTGCCGTCCTTGACTGTTCCCGTGCTGTTTCCCGTTCCCTCGACCTTGCCCGCGTCGACGTTCGGCGACGTGTTCTTTATCGGGTCTTTCACGCCGTCCGTGTCGGGGTTTGTCGGCGTTTCCGTCAAGCTTCCCGTCGACGTGTCCGTTTTCAATCCCGTTCCGGGGCGCACGCCCGAACCGCTCGCCGTGTCGACTATCGTTTCCCGCGCGTCCCCGATTGTCGGCAGGTTCGGCGCAAGCTTTTTCACATCCTCCGCCGTCAGTTTCTTGCTTTCGTCATACGGCAAGCCGTCGTATCCCTCGGCGGATGTCGCGTCCTTATAAAGCTTGTTGACCGCGTCCGCGACAAACTGCGCGGGCAGTTCGTTTTCCAGCGTTTTGGAATCAAGCCCTTTCAGATACTCCGTCAAAGGCTGATTGAGCGTTTTTGTACTTGTCCCGTTCAGCTTGTCCGCCGCTATTTTGTTGATGTTCGGGCTGTTCAGCGTTTCCTTGTCGGTATAACTGCTTAACCATTCCGCCACGTTCTCACAGTAGTAGTTGTAGGCAAACTGTCCGTCGCCGCAATACTCCAAAAACGCCCCGCGGTGCATATAAATAAGAATGTATCCCGTTTGCTCTTCCGTTCCGTCCTTGGACAAGTATCTGACTTCCGCCAAATACCCTTGAAACACTTTTTTCGTATGGTCGTACTGACTTTCATAATCCCAATACGGCTTCAGTTCGCCCGTAAAGTAAAACGATTCCACCGACACGTCGCCGTTGTACAGTTTAAGCGTGTTGTATCCGTTGTTTTTATAGTTTGAATCGCCGTAGAATTTCGCCTGCAGATACTTTTGCGCTTCCGCGACCGTCCAAAACACGCCGTCTTGCGCATACTTTGTAATTCCCCAACCCGAACCCTCAAAGTCCGTTGTAATCTTGCCCGTTGTTTGCGGGTCGCCTTGTTCAAAATTATACGTTACTTCCGTTCCGTCGCCTTTGACGTAACTTCCGCTTTTTACCGCCGTCGGCAAACTCGCGACTGCTTCAACCGTATAAACGGCGTTTGTGATCGTTTGTGTCGTCGTTTCGACGACGGGCACTTCGTCGTTTTCCGTTTCTTCCGTCGCGACGATGATTTCCCCGCTGTCGTCCTTGGCCAGCCAAACCTTGATTTTTTCCCCGAGCTTCAGCAGGTAATTCCCCGCAACGTCCGTAATCAAATATCCCGCCAGCAGATACAGCCATGACACGGGACCGCCGAACACCGCCGTTGCCGCTGTCGCCGCCGTCGAAAGAACCGTGCTCGACCCCGTCACCAGTCGCAAACACCTGTTGTCGTTCGCGGGTATCGGCGCGCAGATTTTGGTTACCCCGCGCGACACGATTTGACGAACCGCCGCCGCTTGGAACGACGCCCATGCGCTCGATGTCAGCAGGCAAACGATGACAAATACGGCAACGACCTTACGCATCCAAGCCTTTCACCGCCGCCCATCCGCAGCAGATGCCCAATGCAAAAAAACACAAATACCACCATTCAACCAGCATGCCGTTGCCCCTTTCCGCTTGTCCAACGCGCGCGCCGCTCCCGCCGCGCACTTTGGACAAGCGGGACGTGTGCACCCGTCCCCCTCGCCTTAACCGCGGAACATGCTGAACAGTTTGCGAACGCCCCACACCAGGACCAACAAACCCATAATCACGCCCGCAGCGTACAAGATGCCGCCTTTCGCGTCCGACACGTCAATCGCTTTCGCCATATCGGTCAAGGTCGTTGCGGTGGTTCCGCCCGCCGGATCTTCCGCGTGCGCCGCCCCCGCCATGAACGTCGATGCCGCTACCGCGGTCATTGCCAGTTTGTTTTTCAGATTTTCCAATTTAACCATTTTTCTTTTCCTTTGTTTGTTTTTCCCCGGATTCGCGTCCGGTCCGCTTCCCGCTTCTTTCAGCGGAAACTTTTCATCACTTTCTTTGCTCCGAACGCCAATATCGCAACTGCCAGCATCGTTCCCGCGCCGTACAAAACCGCATCCGTAGCGTCCGCCAAGCTCAATCCCTCAACCATTCCCGTCAAACTTTCCGTTTTCGTCGGCGGTGTCCAGTTCGCCAAATCCCTGTTCGCGTATTCGCGCTGCAAATAATCAACCTCCAGACGACCATCAACCAACCATTTTCCGTTGGAATACACACCTACATTTAAAAGTGTCTGCCGAACCCAATCGCCGTCGAGATTGTTTAAGCAAGTGCGCGCTCCTTTAGAAGGCCCGTCAAAACATCGTGGGTCTGTCGCGGCCTTGTAAAATAAACTGTTTGGATGTTCTTCAACTTCAGATTTGGGAACTCGCCGGTTTATTGCCGATAGTTCAAACTCATAGTCCGGCATTTCCGGCGATATTTGATAATTCCGATCCGAAAAACACGAAACTTGCGCGCAAAAATCACCGGAATATATGCCCTCGTATAGAGCTTTCACAGTCGCATCGTCCGCTCCTGAAATATTAAAATCGCTGGAAAGCGTATACTTTGAATCTCGCCCCTTAAGGTTGATTAACAGTCCCGCGTAATCGGTCATTCTTTAATCTCCGCCTTGAACAGCCGGATCATCGCCCCCGCGCCCGCCGCTATCAGATAACAGCACAGCACGGGACCGAACCCCGCCGCGAAAAACTCCGCTGCCGTTGACGCGTCAAAGATCGTCGGATCGCTCGAATATATATACCCCTCGACAAGCTTTAGCCCTTGTCCCTCCGGGCATATCCCCAATTCGTCCGACAGTCCTTCGACACACGTCAACACCCGCTGCATCGCTTACAGCTCCGCCTTGAATTCCGCCACTTTTCGCAAATCGGCAATCCGCCCGTACAGCTTGTTGCCTTTGCCCTCGACGTATTCGATTTTTGCGTCGTAATATCCCGGCGTCACTCCCGCAACCATTTGCGCCTTTTCGTTCATGAACGATGTTTCCGCGCTCACAAACCCGTTGCCCTTGTCACCCTGCGGACGCGCTTCCAAGTAGTTCAGTTTCCGCCCGAACACTTTTTCACCCGTCCCTTTGTCCACAAAGTCAAACACGTCCACGCCCGTCACCAATATCCGCTTCGTCCGCGTCATCCCGTTTTCACTCATCTTTCTTCTTCCTTTTCTCTACTTTCCATTTTTTCCCGTCCTCTCTCTCCCGTTCCCATGCCCGAGGACCTCAAACATGCGGGGATTTTTTCTGGGTCACAAATACTTGTTTCGTATAGCGTCCCGCCGCGAAATCTCGGCTTTCAAAGACGCGATTTTCTTGTCTGCCGCCCTTATTTGCTTGTCCTTAGCCCTTATTTGCTTGTCCTTAGCCCGTAGTTCAAACATCCCGGCAATCAACCGCCAGCCTCTGATAACCAGCAAAATCGTTAAAATACAACTTGCCGCCAGCAATATCGCCGTCGTCACGTCTTCCATGTGCATGCTTGCCAATACCGTTTCTGTTAAGTTCATTTCTTAAAACCTTTCAAAACTGTAGCTTTTCAGCTCGTAATTCGACGACCTCGCGTAACTTTTAAAGCCGTTTCCCGACAGCGTTTTGCGGTATGACCACATATCCGCCGCCCGTTCCCGTCGCTCCAGCTTGTCAAGTTGTCGTTCCTTGTAAGCCAGATACCGCTCCGAATACGCCCGTTTGCGCGCTTGATACGCTTCCCGTTCCGCCCGCGCTTTCTTCTTTGCCGCCTTGTCCCTCGCCTTTTTGTCCGCGTCAAACAAAGCCATTATCGCGACAAATCCGAACAGCAGTATTTGCACAAACGACAGCTGTTTCGCCGTTTCCAGCAACGCCGAAATCACATCCGGCACCGCTTGCGCGATTATGTCACCTAAGCTCATCATGCTACCGCCTCGCCTACAAACTTATACCGTTCCGCCGCAGCATCGCATTTGTCCGCGTGCTGTTTGTCGCTTTTGATTTGTCGGTAAACCTTGCCGAAAATAACTTCGACCTGCCTTTCATCGTAAAGCCCGTAGTTCACCAGAACCGACAAAGACCTTACGTCCCCGGCAATCCGCTTGATTGCCTGTGCCGCCAAAACCTGCCGTTGTCCTGTCACATATCGTCCGATTGCAAGCCCGTAATTGCCGCAGAAAAATTGACGCCGAACGAATGTGTAAAGCGGATGATATGCCCAGCGGCTTCGGTTTTTGTCGGAACTCGGCACGGTCAAGCGGCGGATATTCAACGCTTCGCTGATCAGTTCGTTGCGGAACTCTTCGAATTGCTCAAACGTCAATATGCCGCGATTGCGCAAAAATTCGCTGAAAAACCTCACTTCAAACCGCCAAATGTTCGCTTTTGCGACCATGCCCCAAAGCTTGTAAAAGTATGTTTTGCCTGAAGCTTGTTCGATTTCTTTCGCTTTGTCGTAAACTTGCAGCTGCAAGCTTTTCTTTGTCCCGATTGTCAGCGTGTCCAATCGCCCCGATTGGATGTACATGCTCAACAGTTCATCATTTCGCGCCTTGCATTTTGCAGGCAAAACAAGCCCGTCCAGTATTGACGGCTTCAAGCATTCCGCGAATTTTTCGCTGTAAAAGTCGGTTGCAACGTCGATACGGCTTAACCGCGCGTAATCCGCCGAACGCGGCACGCTGATTTTATCCAACAGGCGGAAAATTTGGTCGCGCAAAGCTTCTATGCCCCACTCTATCAGCCCCGCCGACAGATAACGCACCGAAACCGCCCAATCGTTTGCCGGATTGCTGATTAAAAGCATCACGTCGTCCGTTTGAAGCATATAGGTAAATCCTTTTGCCCCGCGCGGGCTGATTTGAAATTCCGACGCACCGAATTTCAAACTCGGAATCGTGATGTCGTGCCCGACATATTGCGCCTGTTCTTGATACTGTTTCAGCTGTTCGACATAACATTCTTTGATTGATACGTTGAAACATTCTTGAATGGAATCGTACCCCGTCCATAACGGTTTGAAAAAATCTTCTTCCGGCTCTGTATCCCGCACGTCCCTTAGGTTTTTCGTTTGCGGCTTGTATTTGATGCACCCCCTGTTAGACAACGGGGGTGCAAAGTTCGACCCCGGCAAATTTTTTTTGCAGTAAAGGTTCAGTTCGGGCAAAATCCGCGCCACTCGGTCAAAATTAGAACCGTTCAAATATCTTGCCCGCTTTATCGCAAATTCGCCCCGTTCGCTTAAATGCGCAAATTCGTATGTCGTATATGCCGCGATTTCTTCGTCTGTGAAAAAGTTTGCCAGAAATTCCGGTTTGTCTTCCTGCAGGTTTA
>DJPN01000003.1 GCA_002438565.1 Alphaproteobacteria bacterium UBA6411
CAGTCCCGTGCAAGTATTGGCACTTGTGCCGACAAATCCCGGGATTGCTTCACCCGTTTGCGCGGGTTCGCAATTTCGATTCTGCATTTGTTTTGTCATAACGAGGAGGGTTTTAGCCCGACGCGGTTATCCATTCGCAGGATGCCCAACCGCAAACGCGGCGTCAATGTGGATTTCCGCGCCCCTGTCGGGATTCACAATGGTGTTTTCCCCCTACGGGCAGTAGCGTGCGGGAAGCAAGCACCTTTAGCCCGTCGAATCAACGACCGCCTGCATATCGGGCGGCAGAGGAATTTCAAAGCGCATTTCCCGATTCGTTTTCGGGTGGATAAAGCTCATTTTATAGGAATGAAGCGCCTGACGGTCAAACAGGTACGCCGCGCGTATCGATTCGTTTTGCGCCGCGCCTTTGGGCGGACGGCCGTATACTTTGTCGCCGATTAAGGGGTGTCCGATGGACGTCATATGCACGCGGACTTGATGCGTGCGCCCCGTTTTCAGCGAACATTCAACCAAGCTCAGCAATCCGCCCGCCAAAATTTTGACAACGCGGTAATGGGTTTCCGCGCGCTTGCCGCCCGACTTTAAAACCGCCATTTTCTTTCTGTCCGACGAACTGCGCCCGATTTGCGTTTCAATCACGCCGCTCAACGGATTCGGCACGCCCCACACCAACGCCAGATAACACCGCTCCAAACTGTGCACGGCGAACTGTTCCGACAGCTTTTGATGCGCCAAATCGTTTTTGGCAATGACCAGCAAGCCGCTGGTTTCCTTGTCCAACCGATGCACAATCCCCGGACGCGCAACGCCGCCGATGCCCGACAAGCTGTCCCTGCAATGCGCCAAAAGGGCGTTGACCAACGTGCCGTCATAGTTGCCCGCCGCAGGATGAACGACCATGCCCGCCGCTTTGTTCAGCACCAAAATATCGGCGTCTTCGTACACGATATCCAGCGGAATCTCTTGCGCTTGGGGCACGGCAGGCACAGGCGCGGGAACGGCGATTTCAAAAACGTCGCCCGCCGCTACTTTCTTGTCGGCGGCGGACAAAGGAATCCCGTTTTGGCAAACGCACCCCTGCTCTATCAATGCCGCCAAGCGGCTGCGGGACAGTTCGGTCGCCTCCGCCAGCCATTTGTCGGCGCGGATTCCCGCCTTTTCGGCAGGAACGGACGGCGTTCGGATTAAATTTTCGTTGCTTTGCTCGTCAAAATCTTCAATCATAAAAACAGTTTTACCATATCGGGGGAAAGAATGAACAAGATTTTGTTTTTAAAAGGCTTGATTTCCGTATTGACACTGCTGATTTTTCTGGCTTTGGGCGGAATCGTGTACGCTCTGGTCAACTATAAAACAACGCCGAAGCTGATTCCCCGTTCCAAAAAGCCCGCCGCCGCGCAGATCGTCCAAGCCCCCGCCGTCCCGCTTGCCGCCGATTCGGATTTATATCTGAACCAAAGCAAAGACGCTGTTTTGAAATCGGTCAATTTGTGCGGGGAAAATCTGATTTGCGTCAGCGTGTCCGATGCGTTTGCGGGCGACAAAATCGCCGTCGTCGACGCGGCGAACAAAACGGTGCTGTATTGGATTTCTATCCGCGAACAATCGCGTCAGTAAAGATTTTTTCCAAATAGGAATAATCCGAATACTTGCCGTCCGACGCTTTGACCAAAGCGCGGCGCACATAATCCGCGCTGTCTTTCAACAGCTGTTTATCCATGGGAAAATCGTGCTTTGCGGCAAATTGCGTGGCGAAAGTGATAACGGTGCGCGTGTTGCCTTCGCGGAACGGATGAACCTGCCACAGCGCGGCGATTTCATGGGCGAACAGCTCCGCCGTTTCGTCAATGCTCGCGTTTTTCCAAGGCGTTCGCCGCAGTTGAGCCGTGATTTCCTCCACGTCCCGCGCAATGTCTTCGGGCGCGTCGTAACGCACCGTGTCGCCGCCCAGAACTTCCTCGCCCTTGACAATCGGGACGGTTCGCAACGTCCCCGCCCAATCGTACAAATCACCGAAAATATAGGCGTGAAGTTTTTGCAGATACTTTAAATCAAACCGCGCCCGATAGGCGAGCTTGTCAATATCCAGCAATTTGATGTAAGTGATGTCGCATTCCGCCTTTTGCAGTTCGTCTTCGTCCCTGATATTCAGCAGATTGCGCAAAACGGGAACGTCGTCAAACAGATACGGGTCGTCGGAACTCAAGACGCGCGTTTCCGATAACGGTTCAGCGTCGCCGTCAAAACGTCGGCGATTTCCATTTTGCCTTCGACATAGCGGCGGACAAGGTGCTGCGTTTCCCGCGTGGGTTCGGGCGCATCCAGCATGGACAGACCCAAAGCGTCATTGGCGATTTTTTCGCGTTGAACCCGTGTGGTTTTGGAAACGGTGTAATGTTTGACCATTAAAAATCCTTTCGCTTCAAAAGACGTGTTATTATATCGCAAAAAAGGATAAAAATCCACTTTTCTTTGCCGCTTTTCCCGCCTATTCTGTCCGATTGAAAGGATATAGGCATGACAACGGTTTTAAGCATTTTTGTCGGAGGCGGCACGGGCGCGGTTTTGCGCTGGTTTTTAAGCTCCAAAATCGGCGGACATTGGGGGATTTTCACCGTCAACGTTTTGGGCGCGTTCCTTATCGGAGTTGCCGTCGGGTATTTTTTGCACAAAGCCGACTTGCGCCCCGAAATCCGCAGTTTCGTTGTCACAGGATTTTTGGGCGGATTTACAACCTTTTCAACCTATTTGCTGGATTTTTCCAATTTGGTCGGCGCGGGCAAAACGGGCGAAGCGTTTTTGTATCTGGCGGGGTCGGTTATGATTGGCTTGGCGGCGTTGTTTGCGGGGATGCAGGCAGCTTAGACGCTTTCATTTCCCATTTTCCCGCGTCGTTCTGCGCCCAATAGTACGCTTCCAATCCCGCCGTAACGACGGCTTTCCAAAACACGCGCGCCGCTGCGACCGCTTCGTCGCTGTGTCCGTCAAAGACGTTCAAACAGCGATCGAATCCCTTGATTTCATCAACCGTTCCACCGTCCGTCAGCATCACGACCGGTGCATTGTTCGCGTTGTTGTCGTCCGAAGTAACCAGAATCGGCTGCTCCGTTTCAAACCCCTCGCCCGCGACGCCGTGCGGCAGCCACGAATCGGAACGGTACGTCCACAGCAGAGAATCCAGAAAAGCCGCGCGTTCGGCAATCGTTTTTATCAACAGCCGCTTTCCCGTTCCGACCACGCGTTCGGCAAGGACGGGAACAACCTTGTCCAAAGTCGTGGTTTGCAGGTGGTAGAAATCGACGCGCATCAATCCTCCGGCACGGAAAACTTGACAACGGCAAAGAAACGTTCCCCGCCGCGGTCAATCAGCACAAAAGCCGTATCCAGTCCCATTTCGGCCGTTTCCGCCGCCCATTGAGCCACCGCGTCAACGGATTTGACAGGCTTTTTATCCAGTTCGACGATGACATCCCCCGCTTTGATGCCCTTTTGAGCGGCATCGGATTTGGAAGCCACCTTTGTCACCAAAATTCCGGATACCGCCTTTGAAATACCGTTCTTTTGGCGGATTTCCGGCGTCAATTCCGTTCCCGCAATTCCCAGCAGCGGTATCGGAAAACTGTCGGCCGTTTCCGCGGCGCGAACATTTTTCGGAGCATCCTTCAATTCCATCAGAACAATCGGAGCCGTCAATTTCTGCCCGTTCCGAACAATCCCCAACCGCGCCGTACTGCCGACGGGCGCAAACGCCGCCATTTTCGGCAAAGCGCGCATGGACGGCACTTCCCGCCCGTTAAAGGAAACGATTACGTCACCTTTTTTCACCGTTGTTTTCGGGTTTTCAACCTCGGTCACATAAGCTCCGTACGCTTTGGGCAGTTTCAGCGTTTTCGCCAGTTCGGGGGAAACGCTCTGCACTTTCAGCCCCAGCCGTCCGCGGCGCACAACGCCGTCTTTGATTAAAGAATCGGCAATCGCTTTGACAATATTCGACGGCGCGGCGAAAGCAATGCCGACACTGCCGCCCGACGGGGAAAAAATCGCCGTATTCACGCCGATAAGCTCGCCTTTCACATTAAACAAAGGGCCGCCCGAATTGCCGCGGTTAATCGCCGCGTCGGTCTGGATGAAATCGTCGTAAGGGCCGACTTGAATATCGCGGGAACGCGCGGAAACGATGCCCGACGTTACCGTGTTGCCCAATCCGAACGGATTGCCGATGGCAAGCACCGCGTCGCCGATGCGCGCCGTGTCGGAATCCCCGATTTTGACGGGTTTCAAGCCCTGCGGGTTGTCTGCTTTCAACAAAGCGATGTCCGTTTTGGCGTCCCTGCCCGCGACTTTGGCGGAAACAACCGAACCGTCGTTCAGCGTCACCCGCACGCCGTCCAAAGCTTCGACGACGTGTGCGCTGGTCAGAATATGCCCTTTGTCGTCGTAAACAAAACCCGACCCCAGCAAAATCGATTTTTGCGAATCAAAGCCGCCGTCGCGGTAATGTTCGGAAAAGAATTGCTCGAACGGCGAACCGCGCAAAGCTTTGACCATATCGGGCGTTTCACCGTCGGTTTTGACCGAGGACACGCTGACGACGGATGGCAGCAATCCCTCGACCGTATCGGCGAATGAAACGGGTTCGGCGTTTGCGGAAGCGCTAAACAGCGTCAGCCCCAAAAACATCAAAAAACGCAACGGGTTATCTCCTTATCATGACAATCCAAATCACGCCGATTGCGGCAACGACAAGTCCCGCCTTGCGCAAAGCGTCGGGCGCCAAATCCGCCAGTTCGCGCATCATGGCTTGCGCTTTTTCGGGCGCAAGGGCGTAAAACAGCCCTTCCATCACGAACACCAAAGCGAACGCCTGTGCCAAGTCCCGCATGGCTTATTTTTTTACCCCCGCGGGCAGCGTTTTAAAGAATTTGAAAAACTCCGAATCGGGGGACAAAACCATCGCCGTTTTACCGTCCGTCATCGAATTTTTGTACGCTTCCAGCGAACGGTAAAAAGCGTAAAAATCCTTGTCGCGCGCGGATGCTTTCGCCCAGATGCGCGCCGCCTGCTTGTCGCCCTGCCCTTGAATGATTTGCGCCTGTTTTTGCGCTTCCGCCAAGATTTTCACGCGGTCGCGGTCGGCTTCGGCTTTGATTTTCTGGTTCATCTGCTGGCCCTGCGCGCGGAACTCTTTGGCTTCGCGTTCGCGTTCGGAACGCATGCGCGCGTACACCGCCTGCGATGTTTCGTCGGGCAAATCGGCGCGGCGGATGCGCAAGTCGATGACCTGCACGCCGAACGCTTTGGCCTTGGCGTCCACTTCGTCGCGGATTTGCGCCATGATTTCGGTGCGCCGCGGGGACAGAACCGTTTTCATATCGTGCTTGCCCAGCACGTCGCGCAAAGACGAAACGCTTGCGTCGCTTAGGCGGGAATGAGCCATTTCCTCGGTCTGCAAAGCTTGGTAGAACAACAGCGGATTGACGATTTTGAAACGCAGCAGCGTATCGACGACAATGCGCTTTTTGTCCGCCAGCAACACTTCCTTGGCCGGCGGGTCAAGGCTGAGCAAACGGTTGTCGTATGACACCAGCCGCTGAATGAACGGGATTTTGACGTGCAACCCCGGCTCTTGGACAACGCGCTTCGGGTCGCCGAATTGAATGACAATCGCCTGCCTTGTCTGCGGCACGATAAACAGCGAATCCAACAGGGAAACCAATACGATTCCCAAAATCACGAACAATCCGATTTTCTTTTCCGGTTTCATTTGGATTCTCCCGTTTTCTTTTTGGCCAGTTCGTTCAAAGGCAGATACGGCACGACGCCGTTTTTACCGTCCATAACGACTTTGTCGACAGTCCCGTATACCGTTTCCATCGTTTCCAGATACAAACGGCGGGCGACAACCTCTTTCGCCGCCAGATATTCGTCCAAAACGGCATTGAAGCGCGACGTTTCACCCGTAGCCGCATCAACGACGCGGGCTTTGTACGCTTCGGCGGCGTTGATGATGCGCGACGCTTCGCCGTGCGCGCGGGGCAGAATGTCGTTGCGGTAAGCTTCGGCTTCGTTGCTTAAACGTTCTTTGTCGGCCTTGGCGCGCTGAACGTCGTTGAACGCGTCAATGACCTGCGCGGGGGCGTCCGCCTTCGTCAGCTGAACGGAAGTGACCGCCACGCCCGCCTTGTATTCGTCCAACAGCCGCTGAAGCGTCTTTTCCGCGCGTTCCTGCACGCCTTTGCGGTCGTCGGCGATGATTTCCATAATCGGAGTCACGCCGATGGCGTCGCGCATCGCGCTTTCCGCGGCCAAACGAATCGTTTCTTCTGGATCGCGGATATTAAACAGAAAGTCTTTGGCGTTTTTGACTTTCCATGTCACGGTAAAGTTGACTTCAACAATGTTTTCGTCGCCCGTCAGAGCAATATTTTCGGAACGCACGTCAATGGAACCGCCGTTTTGCCTGCGGCGCGGGGATTCGGAACGGAAGCCGATTTCAATGCGGTTTTCGCGCGACACGTTCGGCGTCAAAACCGTTTCAATCGGGTACGGCAAGTGATAGTGCAAGCCCGAAGCCGTCGTGTACGCGTATTTGCCGAAACGCATGACAACGCCCTGTTCCTGCGGCTGAACTTGGTAAAATCCCGTCAAGCCCCACAGCGCAGCCAGCACGGCTCCAATCAGCCAAAAATTCGGCTTTGGAGACTTTCCGCCCCTGCCGCCGTTCATCATTTTGCGGACTTTGTCTTGGCTTTTTTTCAGCAAAAATTCGATTTCGTCCGCTGATTGACTGTTGCCCGCCCACGGATTTTTGTCGTCGTCCGAATTGTTGCCCCACGGATTGTTGTTATCGTTCATCTTTACTCTTCCTTAATGCCCAAAACGGCTTTCAGTTCGTTCCATTCGCCTTTCAGCAAACCGCTGTTTTCGCGGGTGACCTTTTCGCCCGAAAGCATGCGGCGCACAACGCCCAGTCCCGTTTTGGACAGGTGCGTCCCGCCCAAAGCGTGTTCCTCGAACGCTTCGGTCGCCAAAGGAACCCATTTGCGGCAGATGTCCAAAATCACGTTGGCGTAGTCGCGGATTTCCTTCTGCGCATGCGATTCGGCGCGCAAGCCCAAAAAATGGAACAAATTGTGCAAATCCGTTTTCCAATACCATTGGGTATAAATGCTGACGGGCAGATTCATGCGCGCCAGTTCGCGCGCCAAGCCCATGCGGTTTTCGTCCTTGCGCGTGCCGTCGGGATTTTCGTTCAGCATGTATTCGTAATCGTCATAGCACTTCAGCGCGTCGGCTTTCAAAATGTCGAAAACTTTTTGCGCTTCGTCCATGGACAGAACCGCGCCGCGCCCTTGGTGGTTTTCGGTCGATTGCGCCGCCATGTCCTCGAACTTCGGAAAATAGAATTCGCGGTCCAGAATGGAATAGCGCGCCGAATACTCGTTAATGCTAGCAGTGCGGTGACGAACCCAGTGGCGGGCGACGAAAATCGGCAGCTTGACATGCAGTTTGATTTCGCACATTTCAAACGGCGACGTGTGGCGGTGCCGCATCAGATAGTTGATTAAGCCCTTGTCCTGCGATGTCTGCTTCGTTCCGCGCCCGTAAGACACGCGCGCCGCCTGCACAATCGCCGAATCGTCGCCCATATAGTCGACGACACGGACAAATCCGTGATTCAAAACGGGAAAAGGTTTGTAAAGAATATCCTCCAGCGCGGGAACGGTCGGACGCTTTGTCTGAAAAGACTGTGCGGTCAAATCGTCGATTTCGCGCTGTTGGTCTGCGGTCAGTTGCATAATGTCGGCTCCGTTAAACAAATTTCGGACAGTTTAATGCACGTTTGCCCGATTGGCAATCCATTTATGAAAAAGGCGGGATGCAATCCCCGCCCTTTTTTTGCCGCAAACCGGATTTCCTATTTTATCCCGAACACGTCGCGCAGTTTGGCGACCGCCAGCAGCACCGCGTCACGGGTGGCGGCGGACTGCGCTATCGGATTCAGCATCATAAAGTCGTGAATCGTCCCATTGAAGCGCACGGATGTTGTCTTGACTCCCGCATCGTTCAGTTTGCGGGCAAACGCTTCGCCCTCGTCGCGCAAAACGTCGTTTTCCGCCGTTATCACCAAAGCGGGCGGCAAGTCTTTCAGCTGTTCCGCCGAAGCCGACAAAGGCGACGACAGAACCGACGCGCGGTCGGCGGAATTCGGCGCGTACAGCTTCCAAAACCACGCCATCGCTTTTTTGGTCAGCCACGGGCCGTTTTCAAAATGATGATACGATTCCGTTTTCATCGCCGCATCCGTCACGGGATACAGCAGCAGCTGAAATCCGATTTTCGGCGCACCTTCTTTTTTGGCCTTCAGCGCCATGGCAATCGCCATGTTTCCGCCGACGCTGTCCCCCGCCACGGCCAAGCGCGACGCATCCAGCCGCAGTTCGTCCGCATGTGAAACAACATATTTCAGCACGGTGAAAAGCTCTTCGGTCGGCTGAGGAAAAGCCGCCTCGGGCGATGGTGTGTAAACGGGAAAAACGACCGCCGCAGGAACGCCCGCCGCCAGTTCGCGCATCAGTCTGTCGTGCGTCGTGTCGTCGCCCAAAACCCAGCCGCCGCCGTGAATGTAAAACACAATCGGCAGCTTGCCGTCAATGCCTTTCGGACGGTGGATTTTGACGGCGATTTTTGTTCCGTTGACATCAACATACCGCGTTTCGACATCCGTATCGGGCGCCGTTACTGGAAAGCTTTGAACCGACGTCAAAACCTGCCGCGCCTGTTTCGGCGTCAGTTCGTACAGCGGCTTTCCGCCCGCTTTTTCCGTGTTTTCAATAAATTCTTTGACTTTTGAAATCAAGTGCATTGCATCCTCCTGTTTTTCACAAAAGGAAATCATAGGCCGCCGAACCGCATTTGTCCCGACGGCAAAAAGGATATGACAGAAACGGCGGCACTTCTTTCTTGCGTTTCCGTAAATCCGCCCTTATAATCACAGCGTCGGGATTTCCCGACTATGATGCTAAACGCCTTGTGGAATAGGCGTAGCGGACCCGGGGGCGGTACCCGGCGCCTCCACCATACGGGGGCGAAACAGGATCGACGCGCGTAGTAAAGGTAAGGTTTGCATCCGGCATTGTACCACCGTTATCGGGCTGAAACTTTAAATGCGAATGATAATCGCACTCAGGTTGCTTTGGCTGCGTAATGCGGTCGAAAAACCGAACTTAATCCCTGCGGCTTGAGCGCCGTTGGTGGGGCGGGGACTTGCCTAGCAACAGAAGTGTCCCGTTTTTCTTTATAACGATTTTGGATTGGACATGACCGATATTTCCTATGAAAGCCTTGTTGAAAAAGCGTTATTGAACGTCGTGCGCGACGCGCTGGATTATGCCGCGCAAAACGGATTGGGCGACGCGAACCATTTTTACATCAGCTTTAAAACACAGCATCCCGACGTCGTTTTGTCCGACCGCATGAAAGCGTCCTATCCCGACGAAATGACCATCGTTCTGCAGCACGAGTTTTCAAATCTGGACGTTGCCGACGACGGATTTTCGGTCACGCTCAGCTTTGGCAACATCCCCGAACGCATCACCGTTCCGTTTGCGGCGATTACCCGCTTTGCCGACCCGTACGCGCAGTTCGGTTTAAGCTTCAAGCCCGAGCTTCCCACCGCGCCGAAGCCCAAAAAACAGGAAAAGCCCGCAAAAGCGGACAAAGACGAAAATGTCGTCAGCCTCAGCGCGTTCCGCAGAAAAAAATGACCCTGCATCCCGCAAAAACCGCTTTCCGCAAAATCGACGCCGCGCCCGTTTCATCCGAAAACGGATTGCTTAAAGTTCCCGCGCAAACCTTGACCGATTTGGCTTTTGAAGCCTTTAAAAGCGTGTCGTTTCATCTGCGCCCCGACCATTTGCGGCAAATCCGCGGCGTGTTTGACGCGCCCGACGCCGCGCCGAACGAACGTTTTGCGGCGTTAGAGTTTCTGAAAAACGCGTGCATTGCTTCGGCGGGCGTTTTGCCGCTGTGTCAAGACACGGGAACGGCGCTGATTTTCGGGGAAAAAGGCAACACCGTTTTAACCGACGGCGACGACGCGCAAGCCCTGTCCGACGGCGTGAAAAAAGCGTATTCGACACTGAATTTGCGGCTGTCGCAAAACGTTGCGACCGACACCTTTACGGAAAAAAACAGCGGCACGAACCTGCCCGCACAAATCGATTTGGCGGCGGGCAAAGGAAACGAATACCGCTTTTTGATGATTGCCAAGGGCGGCGGTTCGGCGAACAAAACCTTTTTGTTCCAAGAAACGCGCGCTTTGCTGAACAGACCCGCATTATTGACTTTTCTGCGCGAAAAAATCAATGCGTTGGGCGTTGCCGCCTGCCCGCCCTATCATCTGTCGATTGTCATCGGCGGATTGTCGGCGGAACAGACGTTAAAGACGGTCAAGCTTGCCTCCGCCAAAGCATTGGACGCGATGCCCGCCACCGAATACGGCATGCGGGATACGGCGCTGGAAGCCGAAGTTCTGCAAATCACCAACCAAAACGGATTAGGCGCGCAATTCGGCGGCAATCATTTTTGCTTTGACGTCCGCGTCATCCGCCTGCCCCGTCACGGCGCGTCTTTGCCGATTGGAATCGGCGTGTCGTGCATTGCCGACCGCAACATTTTAGCGAAAATCACGTCCAACGGCGCGTTTATCGAACGGCTGGAGGACGACCCCGTCCGCTTTTTGCCCGACATCAAAGCCGAAAAACTGCCCGATTCGGGCGTTGAAATCGACCTTGACCGCCCGATGACGGACAGCCTTGCCGATTTAAGCAAACTGAAAACGGGCGACCGCGTGTCCTTGACGGGAACGCTGATTGTCGCGCGCGACATCGCCCACGCGCGATTCAAAGCGCTGTTGGACGCGGGAAAAGAGCTGCCCGATTACTTGAAGCGTCATCCCGTTTATTATGCGGGACCCGCCAAAACGCCGCAAGGACTGCCCTGCGGTTCGTTCGGTCCGACAACGGCGGCGCGCATGGATTCCTATGTCGATTTGCTTCAAAGTCACGGCGCGTCGATGATTATGCTGGCGAAAGGCAACCGCACCAAAGCCGTGCGCGACGCGTGCCGACGGCACGGCGGTTTTTATCTGGGGACTTTGGGCGGCGCGGCGGCGTTGGTCGCATCCTGTATCAAATCGTGCAAGTGCATCGACTTCGCCGATTTGGGCATGGAAGCCGTTTATGAAATCACGGTTGAAAAGCTGCCCGCCTTTATTTTGATTGACGATAAAGGCAACGATTTTTACGCGGGGCTGAGCCGATGATTCAAAAGTATTCGATTCTGGTGGCGGGACACAGCACCAGCATATCGCTGGAGCCCGAATTTATGGCGGAACTGAAAAAAATCGCCGCGCGAAAGAATCAAACCGTCGCAGCTTTGATTACGGAAATCGACGCGCGCCGCGCCCTTGATATGAAACACGCAGGGGGATTGTCGTCCGCCCTGCGCGTTTTTGTGTTAAACAGCCTGATTAAACCAGAGCTTTAAGATCTTCGGTCGAACCGACAAAGCGTCCGTCAACGAACACCTGCGGAAAATGCGTGTAGTTCGTGTACTGGCGCAGTCCGTCAAACAAAGCGCGATCCGCCAAAACGTCAACGCTTTTGTACGCAACGCCCGCTTTTGCCAATTTTTCGGCCGCCGCTTTGGAAAAGCCGCAACGCGGTTTCGCGGGCGTGCCTTTCATAAAAACAACCAGATGACTGGCCTTGACTTCCTGCCGAATACGATTGAACACCGGATTTTCAGTCATTTTTTTCGTCCTTTGAAAGAGTGAACCGATTTTTTATCCGCGCCCGTCCTATGGGCGTTCTCTCTTTCCTGTCTTTTCAAGCGTTAATACTATACACCTTTCGGCGGTTGGAATAAACCGTTTTATGACAAAGATTCGCAAAAACGCTTAATTCGTTCGCAGGCTTTTTCCAACGCTTCGGTCGAAGTCGCATACGACAAACGGAAATACGGCGACAATCCGAACGCCACCCCCGGAACGACGGCGACGCCCTCGGCTTCCAGCAAAGCGGACGCAAAATCCGTATCGTTTTCAATCACTTTGCCGTCTGGCGTTTTTTTGCCGATGCACCCCGCCACCGACGGATACAGGTAAAAAGCCCCCTCGGGCGTGCGGCAGGACATGCCTTTGACGGCGTTCAGTTTGGCAACGAGCATATCGCGGCGCGCTTTGAACGTCGCGTTGCGTTCCGCCAAGAAATCCATCGGCGAATTCAGCGCGACGACACCCGCCGCCTGACAGAACGAAACGGCGTGCGACGTGCTTTGCGACTGAACTTTGTTCATCGCCTTAATCACTTCGACGGGACCCGCGGCATAGCCCACGCGCCAGCCCGTCATTGAAAACGATTTCGACAATCCGTTGACGGTCATCGTTCTGTCTTTCAGTTCGGGCGCGACGGCGGCGATGCTGTAAGACTTGAAACCGTCGTAAACGATGTGTTCGTAAATTTCGTCGCTGATTATCCACACGTTTTCGTGACGCGCCAAAACGTCCGCCAAAGCGCGCAGTTCTTCGCGCGAATACGCCGCGCCCGACGGATTGGAGGGCGAATTCAAAACAAACCATTTCGTTTTGGGGGTGATAGCTTTTTCAAGGTCTGCGGGCGTGATTTTGAACCCGTTTTCCTCGCGTCCCGTAACGAACACGGGCGTGCCGCCCGCCAAGCGCACCATATCGGGATAGGACACCCAGTACGGCGCGGGAATGACGACCTCGTCGCCCTCGTTGACGGTCGCAATGATCAAGTTGTACAGCGTGCCTTTGCCGCCGCAGTTGACGGTGATTTGGTCGGGCATGTAGTCCAAACCGTTTTCGCGTTTCAGCTTGTCGCAAATCGCCTGACGGAAAGCAAGCGTTCCCGCCACGGGCACATATTTCGTTTCGCCCCTGTCCAAAGCCGCTTTCGCCGCGTCGCAAATATGCTTCGGGGTCGGAAAGTCGGGTTCGCCGATACCCAAATCGACGACATCGACACCTTGCGCTTTTAATTCTTTTGCCTTAGTTGTAACGGCAAGAGTCGGTGACGGTTTGACGGCGCTTAAACGTTTTGCGATAATGCTCATAACAATCCTCCTTTGGATACGGGCGACAGCATACTTTAACACCCCCGATTCGTAAAGGATTTTTGTAAACGAAAGGCATATTTGATGACAACGCCGTTTCCGCTGTATCAGCACCCCGCATCGACCGCCCCCGCCGATTTCAGACTGGTCAGCGCGTATGAACCCGCGGGCGACCAGCCCGAAGCCATTGCAAGCTTGATTGACGGCTTGAACAAAGGCGAACGCAATCAGGTTTTGATGGGCGTTACGGGGTCTGGCAAAACGTTTACCATGGCGCAGATTATCAAGCAGATGCGCCGTCCCGCGCTCATCCTTGCCCCGAACAAGATTCTGGCGGCGCAGCTGTACGGCGAAATGAAGTCGTTTTTCCCCGACAACGCGGTCGAATACTTCGTTTCCTATTACGACTATTACCAGCCCGAAGCCTACATTCCCCGCACGGACACCTATATCGAAAAAGATTCGGCGATAAACGAACAAATCGACCGCATGCGCCACGGGGCGACACGCAACGTGCTGGAACGCCGCGACGTCGTGATTGTCGCGTCCGTGTCGTGCATTTACGGCTTGGGCAGCGTGGAATCGTATTCGTCCATGGCGTTTTCTTTGCAAACGGGCATGACCGTCGACATCCGCGACGTGGCGCGGCGGCTGACCGAATTGCAGTATCAGCGAAACGACCTCGCCTTTGCGCGCGGCATGTTCAGACTGAAAGGCGACGTTTTGGACATTTTCCCGTCCCACTACGAAGACAGGGCTTGGCGCGTCAGCTTTTTCGGCGACGAAATCGAAAGCGTTTCGGAATTCGACCCGCTGACGGGCGAAAAAAAGCTGGAGCTGAAGGAAATCACCGTCTACCCCGCCAGCCACTACGTCACGCCGCGCCCCGCCTTGTCCCAAGCGATGACGACAATCAAGCAGGAATTGAAAGACCGCCTCGCCTACTTTACGGCGAACAACAAACCGCTGGAAGCCGAACGCATCGAACAGCGCACGCGGTTCGATTTGGAAATGCTGGAAGCGACGGGACACTGCAAAGGCATTGAGAACTATTCCCGCCATTTGACGGGACGCGCCCCCGGCGAACCGCCGCCGACGCTGTTTGAATACCTGCCCAAAGACGCAATTTTGTTTGTGGACGAAAGTCACGTTTCCGTCCCGCAGCTGGGCGGCATGTACCGCGGCGACTTCAACCGCAAAAACACGCTGGCAACGTACGGCTTTCGCCTGCCCAGCTGTATCGACAACCGCCCCTTGAAGTTCGAGGAGTGGAACAAAATGCGCCCGCAGACGATTTTCGTTTCGGCAACCCCCGGAAATTGGGAGTTGGAGCAAACCCAAGGCGTATTCACCGAACAAATCATCCGTCCGACGGGCTTGCTCGACCCGATTTGCGAAGTCCGCCCCATTGCGACCCAAGTCGATGATTTGCTGGCGGAATGTCACGCCTGCGCCGAAAAGGGACAGCGCGTTCTGGTCACCACTCTGACCAAAAAAATGGCGGAGGATTTAACCGACTATCTGGCGGAAAACGGCGTCAAAGTGCGCTATATGCACTCGGACATCGACACTTTGGAGCGTATTGAAATCGTGCGCGATTTGCGCTTGGGCGTGTTTGACGTGCTGGTCGGCATCAACCTGTTAAGGGAAGGTTTGGACATTCCCGAATGTGCGCTTGTCGCCATTTTGGACGCGGACAAAGAGGGCTTTTTGCGTTCCGACCGTTCGCTGATTCAAACCATCGGCCGCGCCGCCCGCAACGCCGAGGGACGCGTGATTTTGTACGCCGACAAAATGACGGATTCGATGAAGCGCGCTTTGGGCGAAACGGCGCGCCGCCGCGAAAAGCAGGAAAAGTTCAATCTGGAACACCACATCACGCCAAAAACAATCAAACGCGACGTCGCCGATATTCTGGAAAGCCTGCGGGAAAAAGAGGGCGGAGAACTGCCGACCAAAAAAGACGAATCTGTTTTGGCGAACGACAAAAAACTGCGCGACACTTTGGCAAAACTGGAAAAGCAGATGCGCAAAGCCGCCGAAGATCTGGAATTTGAACAAGCCGCCAAACTGCGCGACGAAATCAAACGCCTGCGCGCGATGTCTTTGCAGTTTTCGGATTAATTTTCAACCCATTGATAGGTGAACGCGCATTGCGCGGGGCAATCCGAACATTTATGACCGCACGCGCAGCTGCACGCCGCGCCGTCGGGATGCAGACGCTTGATTTTTCCTTTGCGAATCCAATGTTCGACCATTTCCTCCGCCGCCGATTCAGATATGTCGAAATGAATGGAAATATCTTTCAGCGACGCCTGTTTTTGTTCCTTCACATAGTCTTTGATATCCGACAAAATCATGCCCGTTCCCCCTTGTTTCCAAAAAAGCGTAGCAAAGCGTACACCGCGATTTCCGCGGCAATCACGCCCGCAATCCAGCACAGTGAAAACGTCGTGTGACGGCTTATTGTAGCAGCTTGATAGAACAAAGTCGACAGCGCGTACGCCTGCCCCGTCGTCCACAGCACGGTAAAGCCGACCCATTTTGCGCCGAACTCTTTGCCGATTGCGCCCAAAGCCGACAGACACGGCACATACATCAGAATAAACAGCAGATACGCAAACGCCCCGATTTTTCCGTTGAAGAATTCGACCAGCCGCTCGCCCGCCGTTTCCCCGTCGCCCGTCGCCGCATACAAAGCGTCCAAAGAACCGATGACGGCTTCTTTCGCCATGACGCCCGTAAACAGTCCGACCGTCGCGGGCCAGTTTTCGTCGGTAATGCCCAAAGGACGGAACACGGGCGTTACCGCTTTGCCGACGGACGACAACACCGATTCGTCGGCGGGAACGGCGTTGCCTTTGATGTCTACGGCGTTCAAAACATTCAGCACGATGACCAGCGGCACAATCAGCACGCCCGCGCGAACGATAAAGCCGTGCAGTCTGTCCCAAGTGCTGCGCAGAATATTCTTTAAAATCGGCAGGTGATAGGGCGGAATTTCCAAAATCAACGGCACGGGTTCGCCTTTCAGCAGCGTCCTTTTCATAATCAGCCCCGTGCAAATCGCGACAACAATCCCTATCAAATACAGCAAAAACACGATGTTCGATCCGCTTTTGGCAAAAAACGCCGTCGCAAACAAAGCGTACACGGGCAGCCGCGCCCCGCAGGACATAAACGGCGTCATGGTCAGCGTCACCAAACGGTCGCGCATGCTGGACAGAATACGCGTTCCCATAACGGCGGGAACGGTGCAGCCGAACGCCACTATCATCGGCACAAAAGCCGTTCCGGGCAGGTTAAAACTGCGCAGCATTTTATCCATCACGAACGCGCCGCGCGCCATATAGCCGGAATCCTCCAGCACCGACAAAAACAGGAACAAGAATCCGATGGGCGGAATGAACGTCGCCACCGTGCTGATGCCGCGCCCCACGCCTTGGGACAGCAGGATGTTCAGCCCTTCGGGCGCATGCAGATACGTCAGCAGGTTGGAAAACCCGCCGACCAGATACGTTTCGCCGAATTCGTCAATCGGGTCGATAAGCAGCCCGCCAACGGTAATCGTCCAGACGAACATCAAATACATGACAACCAGAAACAGCGGAATTCCCGTATATTTGCCCAAAGCGACCTTGTCCAGTTTTTCGGACAGGGAACGCGACAGGCGGTCTTCGCGCTTGATGACTTTTTTTGCCAATTCGTTAATCAACCCGTAGCGCGCGTCCGCTATCAGCGTGTCGGTGTCTTCGTCGAACCGCGCGGCGTATTTGCGCACAAAGTCGGGATTCGGCGTCAGCTTCGCGTCGTTGTCGCCGTCCAGCAAATGCGCCGCCAGCCACCGCGCCGACCACCCGTTTTTATCCGCCAACGGCTGCAGTTCGGGTATCATCTCATCCAGAGCCTTTTCAATTTCGGGCGGATAGGGAATGACAAAGTTTTCGTGAATTTGAACGGTTGTTTCCGCGATTTGACGCTTCAGCTCGTTCACGCCGCGCGAACGCGAAGCCACCATCGGAATCACGGGGGACTGGAACGCGTGCGCCAAAGCCAACACGTCAACTTTGACATGCGCCGCCGCCGCCGCGTCCATCATATTCAGCACCAAAATCACGGGCAGCTTCATTTCAAACAGCTGCACCGTCATATACAGGTTGCGTTCCAAATTCGCCGCGTCCAGCACATTGACGACGCAGTCGGGCTTTTGATACAGCAGAAAATCGCGGGCGATGCGTTCATCCTGCGACGACGCGGAAATCACGCTTAAAGAATACACCCCCGGCAAATCGACGACTTCGATTTTCTGCCCGTGATATTCAAAAAATCCCGATTTGCGTTCGACGGTTACCCCCGGCCAGTTGCCGACATATTGATGCGCGCCCGTCAGCGCGTTGAAAATGGTTGTTTTCCCGCAGTTCGGGTTTCCGATTAAAGCGACCGTTTTTGTCATGACTTTACCACAATGATGCCCGCGGCTTCCGCCCGACGCAAAGAAATCGAGTACCCGCGGATTGAAATTTCCAAAGGATCGCCCAAAGGCGCGACCCGCAGCACCTTGAACGCCGTCCCCGGCGTCAGTCCCATCGCCAGCAGTTTTTTGCGGTACATCGGACTTTGCCCTTTTTCAAAAGCGTCGATAATCCCGCAATCCCCCGCTTTCAGCGCGGTAAAGTTCACTTTTTCGCTTGCCGTATCCATAAAAGTTTTCCTCATCAAACTTTTTCACGTCAGAAAAGTATCATACCTTATATAGAAAGGAAAGACATATTTTGCACCCCTCAAAAAAGGGTATCGTTTTTAAACTTTCGGCATTATACTGGTCGGGTGTTTTTTTTAACGGGGACAAAATGCTTATTGAACTGGCGCATTACACTTTGCTTTTCGCAACCGCGGTTTTGGGATTGCAAACCGCTCTTCTGATGCCGACTTTGTGGTCGAAAGGCGCGGCGGTCGCCATCAAGCTGGGATTCCGCGGATTGGTGTTCGGCGTATGCCTGCTGCTGGCTTCGCTGGCCGTTTTGGCGGCGGGCTATGTCATGCGCGATTTTTCGATAGCGGTTGTTTTTGAAAACTTTTCGTCCCGAACGCCTGCGGCTCAGCTGCTGCCCGCCGTTCTGGCATCGCGCGAAGGGTACTTTTTTATATTTTTGGCAGTGCTCGGAATTTGCGCTTTGCTGAACTTTTCAAAAACGGATTTGCCGACGTATCAGGAGCGCGGGCGGTATCTGTTCGCTTGCGGCGGAATATTGTTTTTAATGACGGTTTTGATGATTACGACCGCAAACCCGTTCATCCGCATTGAAAATCCGCCATTGGAAGGATTGGGACTGAACGCCGACGCGCAAAGCGTCCCTTATGCTTTAAAACGGCTGTTTTTGTTTTTTGCGTTCGGCGTTTCGACAGCGGGCTGGGTCAAATCCGTATGCATGGCCTCTAAAGCGCGCCCGTTTGTCGCCCCGCAAATCCGCACAACGCAAACCGTGCTGATGCTGATGCTGGCGGCCGGCGGGCTGGAACTCGCCAACCGTTTGGTTTCAGCGGACAAAGCGGGATTTTTCGGCTGGCAGCCCGCAGTATCGCTGGAAACGGCGGCCGCCGTTTTGGCGGCGGGACAGCTGTTGATGCTTTATTTTGTCAAACTGTCCGCCGTGTTTACCCGTTGGGTCATCGCGTTCGGCGTTGCGGTGGCGGGATTTCTGGCCGCCGACTTTTTTGCCGCCGAATACCGTTTGTTCGCCATGAACGGGACCGACGTTTATTTTCCAAACCCCGTTACGGCGGCATGCGCCTTGTTCGGATTCATCAGCCTTTTGCTGTTCTTTTCGGCGTCTTTGTCGGGTAAAGCCGAAAAGGATGCCGGCTTTTCCCTGTTTTCACGGGAAAGCTTCGTCGGACTGGCGGCGGCGGCCTGCCTGTCCGCGGGATTGAGCATCGGACTAATCGCCCTGCTGCCCGCGCTGTTTATGTTCGTTCCCGATTTGCCTTTACGCTTGCTGCCCGATTTGCTGCGCAGGATTTTTACCGTTCATTTGCTTTTGTTTTCCGTTTTTGTCGGCATCGCCTTTTTGCGGAAATCCGTTCAAAAAGGCTGGACTTTGCCGTCACGGGCGGGATTTTTGACGTTTTGGGGAATTGTCGGCATTGTTGCGCTGAGTCTGCCCCCCGAAAAGCGCGTAATTGCCGCCTGCTGCATGCCCGCTTTGATTTTGTTGCGCACCGCTTTGAAAACGTTTCGTTTTCACAAAATGTCAAGCTTTGCCGAAGCATGGACGGCGGTCAAAAAAACGCCGCTGTTTTACTGCGGTCTGACCGTCTGCGCCGTTGGCTTTCTGGTGCTGTCGGCCGCGTTTTCAGCGTCTGTTCTGTTTGCGCGCGAAACAGAAAACACGGTTGCGCTGCAATCTGAAATCCGGCTGGAACACATTGTTTTGCATGTTGAAAAACTGGCCGAAAAGACACAGGACGCCCCTGCCGATTATCGAATTTTAACCATGCCGAAAACCGGATACGCCCGCCCGCTTTACGACGCGGTCAAATCCCCGATGACCGTTATTCATTCCGATTTTCCGACCGTTTCACTGATTAAAATCGCCCAAAACGGAGAAACGCTGGCCGTACAAACAATGACTTGTCCGGCATTGCGGCTGATATGGGACGCGCTGATGCTGATGATTGCCGGATTGGGAATTATGACGTGGTGCTGGAAGCGTGAACAATGAAAATTTACGGCTTTGCGGTTTTATTGCTTCTGTCGTTGCTTCTGTCGAATTTTCTGAATCTGGTTCGGTTGGATTTCAGCACGGAAGCTTCCGTCATTCCCCGCGCTTTGGACATTCCGCAGATACGGATGCCGCTGTACGGCAGAGCCGGCGATTTAATCCTGCCGAACCGCCCCGTAATGATTGTGTTTTTCGGATCGTGGTGCAAACCTTGCCGACTGGAATTGTCGATTTTGGCAAAACTGGCGAAACGCAAAGACATTCCCTTTGTCGGCATCGCCGTCCGCGATACAGCGCAACAGCTGGACGGCCTGTTTCAAAAAATTGAAAATCCGTTTGACGCCATCGCCTTGGATGACAAGGCGGAATGGACCAAAAGTTTGAACGCTTGGCGTGTTCCAAGCCTGTTTTTGACCGACGGCAAAGGAACGACCGCCTATGAAATCGGCGGCGTTTTGACCGAAGAATTTTATTTGCAAACCCTTTTGCCTTTGATACGGGAGCTTCAAAATGAAATACGTCCTTAGTTTTCTGTTGGCGGCTGTATCGGCCGCCCTGCCCGTCCGAGCCGACGATTTCGCGTCCGTGGAAACGGAAGCGCAGGAAATCGCGGAAAGAATCCGCTGTCTGGTCTGTTCCGAGGAAAACATCGAATCGGCTTCCGACGAAACGGCAAAAGATTTGCGATTTTTCATCCGCCGCCATTTGAACGACGGCAAACCGCAGGATCTGGTCGTCAATTTGGTGCTGGCGCAGTACGGCGATATGGTAACGTTGGAAGAAACGCCGCCCGATTCCACCGACGAAAACGAAAAAAGACTGGCGGAACTGTGCGCTTTGCTCAGTTTCGGCGCCATGGCTTTTTACATTTTCCGCCGCAACCGTCTGTTTAAAAAATCGGAGGACAAGCAATGACCGTCTTTTTAATTGCCGTTTTATTGTTGACCATCGGCGCGCTCAGCCTGTTCATTTTCCCGATTTTGCCGTTCCGCCGTGAAAAAAGCTCCCTTGTTTTCGCAAAACGCGGCTATATCGTTTTCGTGTTTTTGATTTTCGCCGTTTTGGTTCCCGTGCTGTATACCCGCTTCGGAACACCCGTCATGCGCGATTACCCTTTGATTGCCCGCGATACACTGGAAGCCGAAAAAGCCCCCTCCGATATGGCGCAAGTTCGCCGTTTGGAACGCTATTTGGACGCACACCCCGATGACGGCGCGGTGTGGGAACAGCTGGGGGCGGCTTATCGCGACGCCGCTTTGTACGACCAAGCCGCAACCGCTTTCCGCAACGCGATTGAATGGGGAATTCCCGAAGACATCACCAACTGGCACGCTTTGGCCGAAACGCTGATTCGCGCGCATAACGGCCGTATTTTGGGCGAAGCGCAAAAAGCGTTGGAAAACGTCCTGCGTTACCGCCCCGACGACCCGAAAGCCATTTATTTTCTGGGGTTGGCGCGTCTGCAAAACAAAGAGCCGCAAAAGGCGCTGGCGCTTTGGCGGCACTTGGAACAAATTTTGTCGGCGGAAGACCCGTGGTTGGGCGTCATTCAAGAACGCATCCAAGAACTGGGACGGGACGCGAAAATCAATCCCGCATCGGTTAAACCGAAAGATCCCGTCCCCGTTGCGCGTTAAATCCCCGGCGCCGTCGGCAACGGCGGGTTGACCGTGTTTTCTTGACGCAAAATCGCGGCGGTTTCTTTCAGACGGACTTCATCGCCGCCCTGCATGATAATCGTCGCGGCCGCCAAACGGATACCACATTCCTGCGTTTCGGAAATAACGCCCGTCGCGCCCAATTTGGTCAATTCCATCCAGCGCGTATCGTCGTTGCAGCGAATGAACACGGGAATGTTCTGATTGATTTCGCGCACCGCCTTCAACACGCGAATCGCCGTCGGCAAACCGCTGATGCAAATCAAAACGGATTTGGCTTTGTTGATGTTCGCGACATTCAGAATTTTTTCGTTCGCGGCGCTGCCGAACAGGCAGGGACGGCCGTTCTTTTTAGCGCGTTCAATATGCTGAACATCCGTATCGATGATGAACAAAGGAACATCGTTGCGCGCCAGCAAACGGGCGGCGGCCTGGCCGACGCGGCCGTAGCCGATGACCAGAACGTGGTCTTCCATTTCCTCTTCCTCGCGATCGTCGGACACGCTGGAAGCCGCGTCTTTCGCCGCCGTCAGCGCGCTTTGACGCTTGTCAATCTGTTTCAGCACAAAGTTGCTGACAAACGGCGTCAACGCCATGGACAGCGCGACGACAACCTGCAGCTGGGTCGAAGTGGTCGGGCTTAAAATCTTGTACGACTGCGCCGCCAAGTTGAAAATAACGAACCCGAATTCGCCCGCTTGACATAGGAAAATAGCCGATGTCGCCGATCCGACTTTGGACACGCCCAGTCTGTTTTCCAAAAAGAAGATGACGCCGAATTTGACGCTCATAACCAAAGCGGTCAGCAGCAAAATCTGCGGAATGTGCGAAAACGCGTACTGCACGTCAATCATCATGCCGACCGACAGGAAGAAAATGCCCAACAGCAAAGAACTGAACGATTCGACTTCCGCTTCGACTTCGTGGCCGAAATCGGTTTCCGCAATCAGCATGCCGCCGATGAACGCGCCCAAAGAAACGGACAATCCCGCCATATTGGTCGCCCATGCGGTTGCCAGAAAGACCAAGAAAATCAACGACGTGAACGCTTCATGGTTTTTGGTGCTGGCGACAAAGCGGAACAACGGCTTCATCACCATGCGGCCGATAAGGATAATCAGCGTAATCGCACCGATGGCGCGCAGGAAAGACTGGGACAAATCGTCGAAAACGGACGCACCCGAATTCGCCGCCATGCGGGGCAGCAACACCATGGTCGGGATGACCGCCAAATCCTGCAGCAGCAAAATACCGACCGTCGCACGTCCCGCGGGGGTGTGCATTTCGCCGCGCCCCTGCATCAAGCGCAACGCAACCGCCGTTGACGACATGGCCAAAGCAACCCCGATGATGATGGCTTCGTTAACGTTTTTATGCAGCGCGTACGCCGCCGCTCCGAAAATGAGCGCCGAAATCGCCATTTGCGCCGCACCGTAGCCGAAAATGTATTCGCGCATCGCCTTAAAGCGGTGGAACGACAAATCCAGACCGATTGAAAACATTAAAAACAGTAGCCCCAGTTCGCCGACGTTGTCCGCGACCTTCATATCCTTGATAACGCCCAAGCCATGCGGCCCCAAAATCACGCCAGCGGCGATGAACGCCAGCAGCGGATTGACTTTGAAACGATAAAAAATGGGGATGAAGATGACAACAGCCGCCAAAAAAGCGATTAATTCCCAGATTTGATCTCCGGTCATGGCACAGGCTCCCAAAAAAAATCAAGTTATTTCGTAACCAAATTTATATAACTTTTTCAGTCGAATTTCACTTAAAATATTGCGGTTCGAGCGATTTTTTTGAATTGAATTGACGGGCGGGTCCGGATTTGGCATTATAGAGGCTACGCATACAGTTTCATCGGAGGATTATCCATGACAAAATCCGAATTGATCGCCCGCATTGCAGAGCTGAATCCGCACTTGTATCAAAGCGATGCGGAAAAAATCGTTTCAACCGTCTTTGACGAAATCAGCGCGGCGCTGGCAAACGGCAATCGCGTCGAACTGCGCGGTTTCGGCGTGTTTTCCGTCCGCAGCCGCAACGCCCGCGCGGGCAGAAACCCCCGCACCGGCGAACAGGTCAGCGTCGAAGCCAAAAACGTCCCGTTTTTCAAAGCGGGTAAAAAGCTGAAAGATTTGCTGAACGCGGACGACGAAAAATGAAAATCATCCAGTTTGTTTTCGGTTGCATTGTTTTGTTTCTGACCGTATCGTTCGCCGTGTCGAACAAACAGCCGTACGCGCTGACTTTATGGCCGTTTCCGTTTGAAATCACTTTGCCCGTCGGCTTCATCGTTTTGTTTTTCGCGCTTCTGTTCTTTATTTTCGGCGGCATATACACATGGATTCAGACGATTCCCGTACGCAACGAACGTTGGCGGCAAACAAAAAAAATCCGTGAGCTGACGCTGAAAATCGACGAACTGAAAAAAGATGATTCAATCGTTTGATTTTTTTTCTTATCCGTTATAGATTGATGTCCCGTGATTAACTGAAAGGGTGTCATTATGAATTGGTTGACAAATTACGTTCGCCCGAAATTGCAGGGGTTGGTCGGCGCAAAGGAAATCCCCGACAATTTGTGGGAAAAATGCCCGAATTGCGGCGCGATGATTTACCACCGCGAACTGGAACAGAACAGTTTTATTTGCAACCAGTGCAACCACCACATGCGGATTACGCCCAAACAGCGGCTGGAAATGCTGTTCGACGACGGGCAATACAGCGAAATCGAACTGCCGCAGACCAAGGACGATCCTTTGGAATTTTCGGATTTGAAGGATTACGCCGACAGATTGAAAGACGCCCGTAAAAAAACGCAGCGGCGCGACGCGATTGTTGTCGCTTCGGGCACGATGGACGGACAGCCCGTCGTCATCGGCGCGTTCGATTTCGCATTTATGGGCGGGTCCATGGGAACGGCGGTCGGCGAAGCGATTATCGCGGCGGTCGAACTGGCGATTTTGCAGGACGCGTCTTTGATTTTGGTTCCCGCTTCGGGCGGCGCGCGCATGCAGGAAGGCATTCTGTCTTTGATGCAAATGGCCAGAACGACTTTGGCGATTCGCAAACTCAAGGAAAAAGGTCTGCCCTACTTTGTTTTGTTCACCGATCCGACGACAGGCGGCGTTACGGCGTCGTTTGCGATGCTGGGCGACATTGCGGTTTCCGAACCCGGCGCGCTTATCGGATTTGCAGGCGCGCGCGTCATTGAACAAACCATTCGCGCCCAGTTGCCCAAAGGTTTCCAACGCGCCGAATACCTGCGCGAACACGGCATGGTGGATATGGTCGTCGACAGACGCCAATTGCGTCCGACGTTCATCCGGCTGATAAACATGCTGCGCAGTCCGCGCCCCGCCGTTGAACCCGTTCCTTTTACACGCAAAAACTGACAGGTGTTTTCAATGAATTCAAAACCGTTGGCAGGGATTAAGGTCATTGACATGACCCACGTCCTGACAGGTCCGTATTGCACGCAGATGCTGGTAAACTTGGGCGCGGAAGTCATTAAAATCGAAGCCCCCGGTTCGGGCGACCATTCGCGCCGTTTTGCGCCGTTCTACAACGGCAAAAGCCTATATTTCGAGATGATTAACGGCGGAAAGAAAAGCGTCGTTTTGAACCTCAAAGACGCGGGCGATTTGGACGTTTTGAAACAGCTGATTGCCAAAGCCGACATTCTGGTCGAAAACTTCCGCCCCGGCGTAATGGCGAAATTCGGATTGGGCTACGAAGCCCTGCACAAAGAATTCCCGCGTTTGATTTACGCGTCGATTTCGGGATTCGGCCAGACGGGCCCCGACGCGTTAAAGCCCGCTTACGATATTTTGGCGCAGGCGCGCGGCGGGATTATGAGCTTGACGGGACAGCCCGACGGCGATCCGACTTTGGTCGGCGTGTCCTTGACGGATTTGCTGGGCGGAATCTTTATGGCGCAAGCGATTTCGACCGCTCTGTATCAGCGTGAAAAAACAGGCGAAGGCCAGTTGCTGGACGTCGCTCTGCTGGATTGCGAAATCGCGATGCTGGAATGTTCGATGATGCGCTATCAAGCCACCAAGCAAGCCCCAAAACGCGTTGGCAACCGCCATCCCAGCGAAGCTCCGTTCCAAGAATTCCGTTCCGCCGACCGTCCGTTTGTAATTGCGGCGATTGCGGGGGATGAAATGTTCGTGCGCCTGTGCGCCGCCATCGGCACGCCCGAATTGGCGCAAGACCCGCGTTTTTCAACGACCGAAGCCCGTCATGATTATGTGGACGAGCTGGGTGTCGAATTGCAGAAAATCTTTATTCAAAAACCGGCCGCCGAATGGATAAAGCTGTTGGAATCGGCCTCCATTCCCGTCGCATTGGTGCAGAATTTGGAGGAAGTCGCGCACGACCCGCAGGTTTTGGCGCGCGATATGCTGATAGATTCCGCCGACCCCGCTTTGTCTGGCGTTCAATTCATGGGACTGCCGATTAAAATGTCGAGCTTTTCCGATGAAAAGCCCGTCCATCAAAAAGCCCCTCTGCTGGGCGAACACACCGAATCCGTTTTAAAGGAATGGGGTGTCAAAAAGGGGTGATTCACACCCCTTTCAGCAGTTCCGTCAACGCCCGCGCGGCAATGTCGCACGCTTTGGGCGCGTTGGTTTCAAAATCGCCGAAATTATGTTCCCTGCTGTCCGAAATCGCGCGGATGATTGTTGCGGGAATGTCGTTCATCGTTGCGATTTGCATAACGGGCGCGCTTTCCATGTCAATGCAGACGGCGTTGAACTTTTCTTCCAGAAAATCCTTGTCGGCTTCTTCCGCAAAGCGGTCAAGCGTTGCCAAAGTGCCGCGGCAGCATGAAGCGTCAAGCCTGTCGGGGATGAAACCGTCGGCGCAAAAAGCGGGGTTGCCGTCAAACAAAGGCTTGGCGGAATCGACAACATCCGTCGGGCAGTACGAAGTTCCGAAACAGACGTCCCCGTGAACGACCTTGTCGGGAACGACGATGTCGAAAACATTCAAATCCCGTGAAATCGCGCCCGCCACGCCGCAAACGAAAATATGTTCCGGAGCGTATGTCATAATGACTTTTTGCGTTTTGGCAGCCGCAAACGTTTTTCCCACGCCGCAGCGCGCCAAAATCACATCGCACGAATCCAAAGCGAAACGTTTTTCCTCGAATCCGTAATCCAGCGTTTCCCCCAAACGGCCGAAAGCTTTTTCAACGGCATTGTATTCCATGGGCATGGGGCATAAAACGGCAACGATTTTTTTCATGGCTTTTTCCTGTGTGGTTCAAGTGGATGCTTGTTTTGTTTACCCCGTTTGTGATAAAAATAAAAGAAAAAGTTACCAAAGGGGGACTTTCATGAACAAATGGCAACGCAGGTTCTTCGATTTGGCGCGGCTGGTCGCAACGTGGTCGAAAGATCCGTCTTCGCAGGTCGGCGCCGTCATCGTTGACGACAAAAAACGGATTGTGTCCGTCGGCTTCAACGGCTTGCCCATGGGGGTCGAGGACACCGCCGAACGGCTGAACACGCGCGAATTGAAATACGAACTGATCGTCCATGCGGAAGCCAATGCCATTTTGACCGCGCCGAAATCCGTCAGCGGATGCACGATTTACGTCTATCCTTACCTGCCCTGCTCCCGATGCGCGGGCGCGATTATCCAATCCGGAATCAAACGCGTCGTGGTGGAGGACCGCCCCATTCCCGACCGCTGGCTTGAAAATTTCACTTTGGCCAAAACCATTTTGACGGAAGCGGGCGTCGAAGTGCAAATCATTCCGCCCGACAAGGACGAAAAACAATGAATGACACGCCTCCCCGCTGGGACTTGTCCCCGCTGTACGGTTCAATCGACGATCCGCAAATCGGCAAGGATTTGAAAGCCTTGTCCATGCAGGCGCATCGTTTTGCCCTGCGCGGACAGGGTAAAATCACCGCTATGCCGCCCGCGGATTTCGGAAAAATGATTGCGGACTACGACAAGCTGATTGCCAAAACGGACAAGCTCAACGCCTTTGCGGAAATGACGTATACGGCAGACAGAAGCGATAAACGCAACACCGTCTTTTATGAAAAAACGCAAACGCGAACGAACGCCGTTCTGAAAAAGACCGCCTTTTTTGAAGCCGAAATCGCCGATTTGTCCGATGAAGCCCTTAACCGTTTGATGACAGACAAAACGGTGCGAAAATACGGCTTTTGGATTGAGCAAGTGCGCGCGGACAAATCCGATTTGGACGCCGATACGCTGGCGCGGCTGGAAAAAAACGCCGCAAAGACAGAAAAAGCCCTGCTGTTGTACGATAAAACCCAGAACGAAATCGACTTCACGCTTGACGGCAAAAAAACAACGTCGAACGATTTGTATGCCTTGGCGTATTCCGCCGACGAAACAGAACGGTACAAAGCGGGTCTGGCGATGAACGACGGCTACAAAAGCAAAGCCGGCATTTTCGCTTCGGTTGTCAACACCGTTGCCAAAAACAAAGCGTTTTCCGATGAAAAACAGGGCTTTCATTCGCCTGTCGAGGCGCGCAACAAATCGAACCGGATTGACGACGCCGTCGTTTCGGCTCTGGTGTCTTCCGTTGACGAAGCAACGCCCGCGGTCGCGCACCGCTATTATGCGTTAAAAGCAAAGTGGGCGGGACGCGACAAAATCGGCTATTGGGACAGAAACGCACCCGTCAACGGTATCAAACCGCGCCGCTACACTTTTGACGAAGCCAAAGACATCGTGCTGTCAGCCTATGATTCATTTGACAAAGAAATGGGCGACATCGCGCGCGGCTTCTTTGACGAAAAGCGTATTGACGCCGAACCCCGCCCGAACAAAGAACCGGGGGAATACGCCATGCCGATTGTCAACGGCAAACCGTATATCAAAATGAACTTCGGCGGCACGACGAACGACGTGCTGGCGCTTGCCCACGAATTGGGACACGGCATCCACTACGAACTGGCAAAAAAGCAAGGTTCGCTTGGAATGCAAATGCCAATAACGACAGAGGAAACAGCCTCGATTTTCGGGGAAATGCTGACGTTCGACACTTTGTTGAAACGTGAAAAAGACCCGAAACAGCGTTTCGCTTTGCTGTCCGACAAAATGAACCGCGCCATGTTGACAACGTTCCGCCAAATCGCCCTGCACCATTACGAGGAAGACATTCATACAACCGTTCGGGAAAAAGGTGCGATTTCCGTTCCCGAAATCAACAACGCTTGGACGACCGCACAGCAAAAAATGACGGGGCCCGCCGTAATTAACGACGAACGGTCGTCGTCGTGCTGGGCGGATGTGCCGCATTTGCTGAAAACGCCGTTTTATGTGTACGGCTACGCTTACGGGGAATGTATGACTTCGTCGCTGTATCAGGTGTACAAAGACGGCAAAATCGCGGACTTTCCCAAAAAATACAAAGAAATGCTTGCCAAGGGCGCAACCGAACGCCCCGATAAGCTGTTAAAACCGTTCGGTTTGGATGTGTCCAAGCCCGATTTTTGGAAACAGGGATTGAGCATGATGAAAGGCTATGTCGACAAACTGGAACAGCTGACACCCGCCATAATGCAAACAAAAACAGCCGCTTTGCTGAAACAATCCAAAACGGCGGGCAGATAAACGAAAGGCTCGGATTTCTCCGAGCCTTTTTGTTTTAGTAATCTTTTTCGGCGTTTGACGTTTTTGTAACCATTGAAAATGCTTCCGCAACCGCGTCTTCTTTCAGCGTCAGTTTGAAATCCTCGCCGAAAGCCGCCAGAACCGTATTGGCGCGTTCCTCGGCCGCTTCTTTCGTCAGCAGCTTGCGCGTTTTTTCAACACCCAGCAAATCCGTTTCGGGATTGACGGGAACGGCCTTGACCGATTTTGCAACAACATACTTGCCGTCGGCGGGCGTTGAAGACACCGCCCCGACAGGCTGAGTAAACAGCGCATAGCGGATGATTTGCGGCACTTTATCGTCGAAACGGCCGACTTCGGACCTTTGTTCGTACGAAACGTTTTTCGTTTTGGCGACCGACGCGGCCGCTTCGCCTTTTTCCAAACGTTCCTTGACGGATTGAGCCAGCTTGCGCGCTTCGGCCTTCTGCGCGTCCGCCGTCCAAGCGGCGACCACTTCGGCTTTGGCGGCATCAAGACTTTTCACCGCGGGTTCGATAACGGCGTCAACACGCACGACATAGTACGCGTCGCCTTCTTCTATCATCGGGGAAACCTGCCCCTTGTCGCTCATAAACGCAACGGCCAGAACGTTTTTGGGCAAATCGACCGTTTTTCCGTTTTCCCCCGTCCCCGTCGAATCGACATGAACGATTTTTTTAACCGTCAAGCCTTCGGAAACGGCAACGTCTTCCAGTGATTCGCCCGCGCCCAAACGGTCGTCCAAAGCAACCGCGCGTTCCGTCATCGTGTCGAACGCCAAAGCGGCTTTCATCTTGGATTCCAGTTCATTTTTGACATCGGCGAAAGACTTTTCGATTTTTGGCGTAATTTTGTTCACGCGCAAAATCTGCCAGCCGAACGACGTCTGAACAGGTCCGACGATTTCACCTTTTTTGGCGGCAAAAACCGCGTCCGACCAGTCGCCCGTCGCAGTGGACGGCGTGATGTCGCCCAGATGCGTCTGTTCGGGCGTCTGCTTGGCGACGTCTTTGGCCACTTGTTCAAAGGATTTTCCCGCCTTCAAAGCTTTTTCGGCCTCTTTGGCCTCGTCTTCGGACACAAACAGCATTTGGTCGACGTCGCGGATTTCTTCGATTGTATAGGCGGCTTTGTTTTCCGCAAAAGCTTCCCGCAGCTCTTCGTCCGTGATTTTGATTTTTGCCGCCACGTCGTCAACCGTCAGCGCCATAACGGAAACCGAGCGGTATTCGGGGGCGATTAAATCGTCAGTCATGCCCTCGTAAGTCGACTGCAATTCGTCGGCGGTCGGCCGTTTGGCGATTTCAATCTCTTTCGGGTCAACGGTAAACATATCGACGACACGCTTGTCACCGTACAAGCGGTACATCATCTTCGCGGTGTCTTTCGGCACGATGACGGACGCTTTGACCGCATCCAGCAGCTGTTCCGATTTCATCTGCAGGAACATTTCGGAAATGAATTGATTTTCCGTTTTGCCCGTATTCTGCAGATATTCCTTAAAGACCGCCATGTTGAATTCGCCGTCGTATCCCGAAAAAGCCGCCATGTTGCGCACGGTTTCGCGCACGTCGTCCTCGGACACCGTCAAGCGCATGGTGTCGACGACGCGTTCCAGCACGGCGCGCGAAACCAGTTCGTTCAGCGTGCGCATCGGCAATCCGCTTTTATTGGCGTCGGCCTGCGAAAATTCGCCGTTCGACAACCGGCGCAGCATTTCGACGCTGCGGTTGTATTCGTTCAAAAAGTCTTGAATGGTCAGCGATTTTCCCTTCAACGTCGCCACGGGGCGGTTGCGGATGCGCATTTCGCTCATCCCTTGGATGCCGAACAAAGACATAAAGCTCAGCGCCGTCAGAATCAAAATGCCTTTGACCAGCCAGCTGTCTTTTTTATCACGGAAAAATTTTAACATCAGTTTATCCTTTAACGGTATAAAGTTACGCCGATAATAAAGTCTGCGCGGGATAATGGCAACAGCCTTTTTATATAAAAAGACGCTTTGAACGCATTTTAATGCTTTTTTAAACGCGCGGCTTGTGATACATCTAAAAGCAAATTTACGTTTTAACTTGAATGGAGTATTCATCAATGAACAGACGTCCTTTAGTCGCCGGCAACTGGAAAATGAACGAACTGCGTGCCGAAGGAATCGCTTTGGCAACGGGAATCGCCGATTTTTACGCGGGTCTGACCGCGCCGAAATGCGACGTTTTGATTTGCCCGCCCGCTTTGTGGGTCGCGGGCGTCGCCGATGCCGTCAAAGGTAAAATCGCGGTCGGCGCACAGGATGCGCACGCCGCCGAATCGGGCGCGCACACGGGCGACATCAGCGTTCCGATGATTAAAGACGCGGGCGCGACCTATGTTATCGTCGGCCATTCCGAACGCCGCACCGACCACCATGAAACGGACGCGGACGTCAAAGCCAAAGCCGCCGCCGTCATCAAACACGGCTTGACCGCCGTCATCTGCATCGGCGAAACCGAAGCGCAGCGCGACGCGGGCAAAACAATCGACGTCTGCCGCTCGCAGATTCAAGGCTCCGTCCCCGAAGAAGCAACCGCCGAAAACGTCGTCATCGCTTACGAACCCGTTTGGGCAATCGGCACGGGACGCACGCCGACGGCGCAGGATGTCGAAGACGTTCACGCCGCCATCCGCGCCGAAGTCGCCGCCAAATTGGGTAAAGAAGCGGCCAACGGCATGCGCCTGCTGTACGGCGGTTCGGTCAAACCCGCCAACGCCAAGGAATTGATGGCTCTGCCCGACGTGGACGGTGCTTTGGTCGGCGGCGCCAGCTTGAAAGTCGCCGATTTCCGCGCGATTATCGAAGCCTGCCTGTAATCCCTTGCAACAAAGGAATTGATATGCATACGTTTATTTTGGTCATTCACGTTATTTTGGCGATTTGCTTGGTTTGCGTCATTCTGATGCAGCGTTCCGAAGGCGGCGCGCTGGGCGGATTGGGCGGCAACAGCATGAGCAGTTTCATGACCGGCCGTTCCGTCGGCAACTTTTTGACGCGCACGACGGCGATTTTGGCGACCTGCTTTATGATTACCAGTCTGACTCTGGCGATTATGAGCAAAAGCCAGGCCGCGAAAACGCAGGAATCCTTTATGGCGAAACCCGTTGCGGCGCAAACCGAACAGGCGCCCGCCGTTCCGACGGTTCCCGTTTCCAAATAACGACTTTTTTGAAAAAGACAGCTTTTCGGCTGTCTTTTTTTTGCTTTTTTTATACAAGGAGTTCCCCTTATGCAAAACCGTTACATCACCGTCGGCAACGTCAAATTCGGTAACGACTTGCCGTTCGTCCTCATCGGCGGTCCCTGCCAGCTGGAAAGCAAAGAGCACGCTGTCGGACTGTGCGGCAAAATCGTCGAAATCACCAAAGAGCTGGGCATCCCCTATGTGTTCAAAGCGTCGTTCGACAAAGCCAACCGCACGTCAATCAACGGCGCGCGCGGCATCGGATTGGAAAAAGCGCTGGATGTGTTCGCCGAAATCAAAAAAATCTACGGCGTTCCCGTCATCACGGACGTGCATGAACCGTATCAATGCGCGGCAGTCGCAACAGTCGTCGACATGCTTCAAATTCCCGCTTTTCTGTGCCGCCAAACCGATTTGGTCGTCGCCGCGGCAAAAACAGGCAAAGCCGTCAACATCAAAAAAGGGCAGTTCCTTGCCCCGTGGGACATGAAAAACGTTGTCGGTAAAGCCGATCAAGCGGGCAATCCCAACGTTTTGGTCACCGAACGCGGCGCGTCGTTCGGCTACAATACTTTGGTCGTGGACATGCGCAGTCTTCCGATTATGGCGCAACAGACAGGTTGCCCCGTCGTCTTTGATGCGACACACTCGGTACAGCAGCCGGGCGGCAACGGCACGTCGACGGGCGGACAGCACGAATTCGCCCCCGTTTTGGCGCGCGCCGCCGTCGCGGTCGGCGTGGCGGGCGTGTTCATCGAAACACACGAAGATCCCTCCAAATCCCCCAGCGACGGACCGAATATGATTCCTTTGGCGGATTTGAAAGGCGTCTTGACCGACTTGCTCGCCATTGACCGCTTGATGAAAAAGTATTGATTGGAAAGGAAAACTCATGTCCGACATTATTGACATTCACGCACGCGAAATTCTGGATTCCCGCGGCACGCCGACCGTAGAAGTCGACGTTGTGCTGGATTCGGGCGCATTCGGACGCGCCGCCGTTCCGTCGGGGGCGTCCACGGGCGCGCACGAAGCCGTCGAATTGCGCGACGGGGAAGCAGACCGCTACAACGGCAAAGGCGTCTTGAAAGCGGTTGATGCCGTCAACGACACGATTGCGGACGAAATCTGCGGCTACGATGCGTTTGACCAAATCGAAATCGACCATGCGATGATTGACATGGACGGCACGCCGAACAAAGGCAACTTGGGCGCAAACGCGATTTTGGGCGTGTCGCTGGCCGTCGCCAAAGCCGCCGCCGAAGAAGCGAGCGAACCGCTTTACCGCTATATCGGCGGAGTCAACGCGCACGTTTTGCCCGTGCCGATGATGAACATCCTGAACGGCGGAAAGCACGCGGACAACCCCGTTGACATTCAAGAATTTATGATTATGCCCGTGTCCGCTCCGTCGATTGCCGAAGCCGTCCGCATGGGTTCGGAAGTGTTCCACGCGTTGAAATCCGACTTGAAGCAGGCGGGACTGAACACGAACGTCGGCGACGAAGGCGGATTCGCCCCCGCGGTCAAAAGCGCGGATGAAGCATTGGGCTTTATTATGAAAGCGATTGAAAACGCGGGCTACAAAGCGGGCGAAGACATCGTTCTGGCTTTGGACGCCGCCAGCAGCGAATTCTATCATGACGGCAAGTATGTTTTGGCGGGCGAAGGCAAAACCTTTGATGCGGCAGGCATTGTCGATTATTACAAAAAACTGGTTGAAACGTATCCGATTATGTCGATTGAAGACGGCTGCGCCGAGGACGACTTTGCGGGCTGGAAGCTTTTGACCGATACTTTAGGCAAAAAAATCCAGCTGGTCGGCGACGATTTGTTTGTAACGAACACCGCGCGCCTGCGCGACGGCATTGACAAAGGCATTGCCAATTCCATTTTGGTCAAGGTCAATCAAATCGGCACGCTGACGGAAACGCTGAACGCAGTCGACATGGCGCACCGCGCGGGATACACCGCTATTCTGTCGCACCGTTCGGGCGAAACCGAAGATTCGACGATTGCCGATTTGGCGGTTGCGACGGGCTGCGGCCAAATCAAAACGGGGTCTTTGTCGCGCTCCGACCGCTTGGCGAAATACAACCAGCTGATGCGTATCGAAGAAGAACTGGGTGATTCTGCCGCCTATGCGGGAACAGGGATTTTCCGCCGCTTCCGTTAAGCTTTGGACACATTTTTTAATACAAAAGGGGAGACTATCCATAGGCTTCCCTTTTATTTTGGCTTTTACGCTTGACAATATTTTTGTTTTTAGACAAAATAGAAGCAACTTCAACTGCTTTTGCGGTGATTTATGTCAAATGAGAAAAATTGTCAAATAACACTGTATCTGGATACTCCCAAACTGTTTTTGCGTCCCGGATTGGACAAAGAGTACGGCAGTTTGATTGACGGCGGAATTAAGGATTCCACTTGGCTGACCGGCCACGCTTTCATCGGTCTGACCGATGAAAAGGGAAAAGAACAAAAATGGGGTTTCGGCCCTGTCGGATTCGACGACGATTTGATTAAATACACAACAGGCTGTCCGTCATATTTCAAGGACGAATCCGGCACACACTACAACGAAGCCGTCGTTTATCCCGTTACGCGCCAACAATACGACGCCGCAGCGAAAAAAGTCGAAGAACTGAAAAAGAATCACGGCGAATACAAACTGTTTTCCCGCAACTGTTCGACAACCGCGTCTTCAATCCTGCGGGCGGCGGGCATTAAAGCCCCCGACATTCCGACAGGATTGACTCCGCACGGATTGACGATAAAAAAACGCCTGATGCTGGCGGCGCGGAAAATTCAAATCGGATTGATAAAAGCCAAAAACAAAATCGCGAAACTGTTCGGCGGAAAAGTCGTCCCGACGACAAAGATTTTGGACGTTTTAAGAAACAAACCGCTCCCTGTCCCCATTAAGGACGGGATGAAAGCCAACGCAGCAAAACAGCCGTTGAATCCGACGGCGATTTTGACGGCAATGCTGAACAAAAAAGCCAAATCGAAATAAGCATTCGTCATCATAACGAGAAGGGCGTTAGCCCGACGAAGTGATCCATTTGCAGGATGCCGACCGCAAACGCGGAGTCAGTGGATTACCGCGCCCCTGTCGGGGCTCGCAATGACGGCTTTTTCTTTTTCGTCATCAACCCAGAAAGA
>DJPN01000029.1 GCA_002438565.1 Alphaproteobacteria bacterium UBA6411
CATCGGCACCCGTTCCGCCCCATTTTCGTCATAACGAGGAGGGCTTTAGCCCGACGTGGTTATCCATTTGCAGAGCGCCGATACAAACGCGGAGTTAGTTGATTGCCACGTCCGCTGACGCGGACTCGCAATGGCGTTTTTTTTTACTGCGGAGCGGCCTTGAAGGGACGTAAAAAAAAGCGGCCGAGGAGGCCGCTTTTTCTGTAAGGTAGTTATTTTATTCGCGATAGACGCAATAGCCGTCGGAGCATTTTTTGTCCGCCGAACAATCGTCATCCGTCGTGCAGGATTCCGTTGTGGCAACTTTGCAATCATACGGGGCAGAACCATTGCACGAATATCCGCTCGGGCAACTGGTTGATGTACACATGCAGAAATAACTGTGGTTAGAGGAAACACACCTCGGTTGCTGACCGGAACACGGGTTTTTCTCGCAAGGATCAATGCATTTTCCACCGGAACACATTTTCTGGTTATGGCAGTCTGCGTTGGTTTTGCAGGTTAAAGGTTTGCATATGGTTGTCTCACATTCATATCCCTCACCGCAAGACGTTCTTGTGCAATAACAAACAGGTTTATGGGTAACAGGTATGCATGTAGGCGTTTTTCCAGAACATGGGTTCGGATCGCAAGGGTCAACACATTTTCCGCCGGAACACATTTTATTATTTACGCAATCGTTGTCACTTTTGCACGTATTCGATTTGCAATCAAACGGTGAGGACTCATTGCACGAATATCCGCTCGGGCAACTGGTCGATGTACACATGCAGAAATAACTGTGGCTAGAGGGAACGCACCTCGGCTGCTGACCGGAACACGGATTCGGATCGCATGCCGGAACGCAAGAGTGGTTTTTGCAATAGTCGTTACTTGTGCAATCATCACTAGTATAACACTTGCCCGCCTGCAGGACGCACTGGTTGTCTTTGCAGTATTCAAAGCTTTCGCAATGGCTGTTCGCGGTGCATTGGACGCATTTTTTGCCGTCCCAAGCGGGTTTGTCCGCGGGGCAGTCTTTCGCGGGGTTCTGGCAGGTATAGCACATGCCGTCCGAACCGACCGCGGCTTCGTTTTTCAAATAACCCGCGGGGCAGGATGTTACGTATCCCATTTCCGCGCAGGTTTTCAGCACACATTCACCGTCCGGCGAACATTTCTGCGTGCCGTCGCAATCCGCGTCTTTGCGGCACTGGGGTTCGCAAGTATAGCACTGTTCCCCGTTCGTTGCCGTTCCGGCCGCAGTTTTCTTTTCATTCGCAGCACATTCTGTCGCCAGATTCATATCCGCGCAGCCGTTCGCGACGCAAACGCCGTCCGCCATGTGATAACCGTCGGCGCAGGTGACGCACTGCGTCGTTTCACTGCCGTTCGCAACGTTCGTGCATGTCGCACATTCGGCGGGGCAGGACAGACATTCGCCCGTTTCGGCGTTCAGATACATGCCTTCGCCGCAATCTTTGGCTTTGCACACGCCGTTTTCCAAGTCATAAGCGGCTTCACATTCGATGCAGGCATCGGCGGCCGTGCATTTTTTGCATCCCGCCGCGCACGGATTGCATGTGCCGGTAAGTTCGTCCAGATACTGGCCGTCGGGACACGTTTTCAGCACGCATTTGCCGTTAACCAAATCATAGGCGGGCAGGCAGGCCGTGCATTGCGTTTCCGTACATTCCAGACAGTTCGGATCCAGCGTGCTGCATTTGGCGCAATCGTGATCTTTGGGAAAAGTTCCGGCGGAGCAGTTAACCGGCTTACATTCGGCTTCGGCAGTTCCCGCGCCGGCGCAGATTTCGTTGCCCGCGCAGTCTTCGTTCGAGTTGCAGCCGCCGCAGCCGCCTTTGCCGTTGGCCGTTTTACCGTCGGGGCATCCGCACGCTTCGCCCGCGGAACAGGCGGCGCACTGCTTCATGCCGCTTTGTTCGACGCATTTCCACCCTTCGCCGCAGGACGTTTCCGTACAGGCGCAGTAGGACTGATGCCCCGTCTTTTTGGGTTCGCATTCGGGCATGCGCGGGTAATCCGAACATTTTTCGCCGTCCGAATTGACGCCGCCCGAACACAGCTTCACGCATTTTTTGGTTTTGGCGCAGTATTCGTCGTCCTTGCAGTGCGAATCCGTTTTACACAAAGTCGGACCGACGCAATCGGTTTCCCCCGGCGCGCATCCGAGTTTTTTGTTGACCTTTTTAAAGGCGTCGAAACTGTCGTCCATTTCGCCCAGCTTTGCGCTGCGCGCGATGACAAAAGCGTCCGCATCGTTCAGCAGGGCGGCCGAAGCCCCCGCCGACCAAAGCAGAACGCCAAGACAAAGAATTAATTTTCGCATGAGATATCCCCGAAAAATATTTACTATGATTCTACAGTATGGCATAACTTCAGCCGTTAATAAACAATTAAAGTTTTATGACGATGAAAAAGCTGTTTTATTTGTTCCGTCACGGGCAAACCGACATGAACGCCGAACGCCGCTGGCAGGGGCGGCTGATTAACGCGCCGCTGAACGCAACGGGCGTGCGGCAGGCGGAAAATCTGGCAAACAGTTTGATTCCCTGCAAAATTCAAGCGATATTCACGTCGCCTTTGCTGCGCGCCGTGCAGACCGCAAAAATTGTTGCGGACAAAATCAACGTTCCCGTCATGGAATGCGGCGGGCTAATCGAAGGATGCTTCGGCGCGGCGGAGGGCAAAACCATTTACGAAATTTACGCCCTTTTCCCCGACATCGCCCCGCGGTGGGAAAGTTTGGAACCGGAAGACATGGACGTGTGCTTTCCGAACGGGGAAACAAAGCGACAAATTCAGACGCGCTGGCTGGCCGCTTTGACGGACATTGCCGAACAGTACCCTTGCGACCGCGTCGGCATATCGGGACACAGCGCCGCCATTCGCTGCACAATGTTGGCGTTCGGGCAAAAATATCCGCAAGTTCCGCACGGGACGCCGTTTTGCTTGGAATGGGACGGAAAACGCTTTTCATTTGTCGGATGAACCGAAGTTCGCCGCCGCGAATTCCCAGTTCAGCAGGTTGTCGACGACGGATTGGACGTAATCGGCGCGTTTGTTTTGATAATCCAGATAATACGCGTGTTCCCAGACGTCAATGGTCAGCAAAGGCGTTTGTCCGTGCGCCGCGGGGGTGTCCGCGTTTGCCGTTTTGACGACTTTCAGCGCGCCGTTTGTTTTGACCAGCCATGCCCAGCCGCTGCCGAATTGGGACAGGGCGGCGGATTTCAGTTCGGCTTTCAAACTTTCCAATCCGCCGAACGTTTGTGAAACGGCGGTTTTGAAAGTGCCGTCGGGAAGCTTTCCGTTGCCGTTCGGGGACAAGCTTTTCCAATAAAACGCATGGTTGAAGCTTTGCGCCGCATTGTTGAATATCGCAGATTTTTCGGGTTTTCCAGCCGTTTCAAGGACGATTTGCTCCAGCGTTTTATTGGCCAGCGCCGAGTTGCGAATCAAATTGTTCAGATTCGTAATGTAAGTTTGATGATGCTTGCCGTAATGAAAGCCGAGCGTTTTTTCCGATATGAACGGTTCAAGCGCGTTTGCCGCATAAGGCAGAACGGGTAATTCAAAAGCCATGGTATTCCTCCTTTTCCTACAGAATACAGGCTTTGCCGGTGGGCGGTAAAGATAGCAATCAGAGCAGGTTCGCCGCCGTTTTGCCGGAACGCACCGCGCCCTCTATCGTGCAGGGCAATCCCGTGTCCGTCGAATCCCCCGCCAAAATCAAGCCGAATTCGGAATCGGCGGCGGGGCGTTTGGTCTTGCGCGTCTGCAATAATGTGGCGCGGCGGTCAATGATAACGCGGTTCGGCGGCGTGCTGTCCAGCGAATGAAGCAGCGGGCAAAGGTCGTCCCAGACCCGTTCGGCGATGTTTGCGGTATTCAAGCCGTTCGCCGCGCTGATGGTGACGGACACGATGCCGTTTTTGCAAAACACCCAATGCGGCAGCATGTCAATCAATCCGGCGACGGGCAAATTATCGGGCAGGGTCGCGTCCGTTTTGTAATGGATGTTGATAATTGTGCCGAATTCCGCTTTTTTCGGCGGAACGGTCGAAATGATTTTGTCGTCGGGCGAAATCAGAAAATCAACGGAATCCGATAAAATGCGGTCAATCTCGAACCCGCGGGCGGGGTGGCTGAAGTAAAATTCGACCTTGTCCTTTAAATAATTGTAAATCGGGTCGACGACGGATTGCTTCAGCGACGGAGTTGCCAGATAAATTTGCTTGTCCCGCGCCGCAAAGCACAGCTTCGCCGTTTTGAACAAAAGGGCTTTGTCCGCCGATTCCGCAGGAGTGTTCAGCACGGATTCCGCCAATAGCTTGTACAATTCGGGCAGATGAAACAACGCTTTGACGGGGTGATTCAAATCCACCGCGAAACAGCTGAGGTTGCGGCGGTAAAACGTCAAGCTTGACCCAATCGGCCGCAAAGGCGTTTCGGTCGGACATTGGCGCAGGATTTCAAGCAGGGCGGTGTTTGCCCCCAGCATTAAATGTGTGCCGTTATCCAGCATGCAGTCCCATTCCTTGTCCAAATAGGAATAGCACCGTCCGCCCGCATGATTGGCGGATTCCAGAACAACGACATGATGTCCCGCTTTTTGGGCGTGAAAAGCCGCGCTCAACCCCGCCAAACCCGCGCCGATGACGTATACGGTCACGCTTGCCTGCCAATCAGCCAAATACGCAAAGCCGTCAGCAGCAGCGTCGATTTCGGCGTTTTAATGCGCGGGCGCACAACGTCCCAGCCGCGTTTTTGCATCGCGTCAAAGATTTTGCGATAAGCGGCCTGCATAATCACGGCGGGCTTCATTTGTTTGGCGTTCAGTTTGTCCAAAGCGGCATCGGCTTCCGCATACCTCAGCAAGGCTTGTTCCGCCAAAGCCGCGCGGGCGACACCCAAATTCGGGTGGTTCAGAATTTCGCTCAGGTGCGTGTCGTCCGTGACGACAATACCCGCTTTGTCCAGACATTCCTTGGGCATATACAGGCGGCCGAGCTCCATATCCTCGTCCATATCGCGCAGGATGTTCGTCAGCTGCAAAGCTTCGCCCAAAGTGATTGCGAACCGCTGCGCCGTTTCCGAAAAATCGCCGAACACACACACGGACAGCATGCCGACCGCTCCTGCAACGCGGCGGCAGTACAGCTGAAGTTCCGTCATTGTCGGCGCGCGCATGCCGTCGGGAATGTCCATTTCCATGCCGTCAATCAAGGCGACGAATTCGTCCTTGGGCAGATTAAACGTTTTTATCGGCTCAATCAGCGCTTCGGCGATTCGTTGCGTCGGCTGTCCGCCCGCGTAGATTTTATCCAAATCGTTGCGCCAGACCTGCAAAGCCCGCCGCTTTTGTTCCAACAAAGCGGGTTCGTCGGCGATGTCGTCGATTTCGCGGCAAAACGCGTAAATCGCAAACATGGCGTCGCGCTTTTGCTTGCCCAGCAACCGCATCGCCCAGTAAAACGAACTGCCCGACCGTTTGACGACGGCTTCTACTTCGGCGGCAAGAGGTCTTGTTTCTTGATGCATTTGATTTTCTTTCGTGTCAATCCGTCCCAGACGCCGCGCGTTCCCGCCAGCATCCAGTCCGTTTTTTCCAAGGCGACTTTGCGTTTCAAAATGTCGCGCTTTTTCAGTTTTTTCAGCAGTCTTTGCGCCAAACGGTAAATGACGCAGACTTCCATTCTCAGCCCCCGATGCTGAATGACAAGGGGCAGGGGCGACCCTTCGACCAACAGGCTGTCAATCGCCGCCGCCATGCGGTCGAACACGCGGCGTAAAGCTTCGCAAGTCGTATGGTCGCTGAGGGCTTCGTATTTGATTTTTTCGTCGCTGAACCAGTCGCGCGGGATATAGACGCGCTGACGGTTCTGGTAGTCGTCTTGGCAATCCTGCAGGTGGTTGTTCAGCTGCAAAGCGGCGCACAGCGCGTCCGCCGGCCAGTACGCCGACGGATTTTCACCGTGCAAATCCAGCATGTAGCGCCCGACGCTGCCCGCCGAATTGCGGCAGTAGGCCATGACGTCCTCCCATGTTTTATAGGTGAAGCCGATGGCGTCCTGACGGAACGCTTTCAGCAAATCCAAAGCGTGCTGATTGGTGACGCCCGTTTCCTCCAAGCTTTTGCGCAGGGTTTCTGCGCATTTCGTGTCTTCGTCCGCGTCGCGTAAACCGCGCAAAACGGCTTCCAAAGCGTCAAGGCGTTTCAGTTTTTCCATGCGCGGCAAATCGGAATCGGCAATGTCGTCCGCCGTTCTGGCGTAATCGTAAAACGCCATGACGTGCGGGCGCAACTTTGCGGGAATCAAGCGGGAACCGACGGGGAAGTTTTCGCCGTTCGCGTCTTTGGTGCGTTTGATGTCGTGCGTCATTTCAAACCTGCCTGTTCAAGCCATTGCGTCAGCGCGGCGGTCGCCCGTTCGCTTTGCGCGCGTTTGCGGTCAAGCCCTTTGATTTTGCGTTTGCCTTCGGGGACGGGCGGGGGCGGCATCAGCCCGAAGTTGATGTTCATCGGTTGGAACAATTCGCTTTCCGCCGATACGGTGATGTGGTTCAGCATCGCGCCCAAAGCGGTTTCGGGCGGCGGCAGGACGATTTCCTTGCCCTGCATTTCCCATGCGGCGAACAGTCCCGCCATCAGCCCGACGGAGGCGCTTTCGACATAACCCTCGCACCCAGTGACTTGTCCCGCGAAACGCAGATTCGGACGCGCTTTCAAGCGCAAAGTCCTGTCCAAAACGGTCGGCGAATGGATGAACGTGTTGCGGTGAATCCCGCCCAAGCGCACGAATTCGGCGTTTTCCAGTCCTGGAATCATCTTGAAAATTCGCTTTTGTTCGCCGTACACCAGTTTTGTTTGAAAGCCGACAAGGTTCAGCAACGTGCCCTGCTTGTTTTCTTTTCTCAGCTGAACGACGGCATAGGGGCGTTTGCCCGTGTGCGGGTCAAGCAGGCCGACGGGCTTCATCGGACCGAACGCCAGCGTTTCCCGTCCGCGTTCCGCCATGACTTCAATCGGCAGGCAGCCCTCGAAGTAAGGGGTGTTTTTCTCCCAGTCTTTGAACGCGACCTTTTCTCCCGACAGCAGGTTGTCGATAAAGGTGTTGTACTGCTCTTCGTCCATGGGGCAGTTGATATAATCGTCGCCGTCGCCCTTATCGTAGCGGGACTGCTTCCACGCTTTGGCCATATCAACCGAATCGGCTGTCACAATCGGCGCGATGGCGTCGAAAAAGTGCAGAATGTCCCCGCCCGCGACGGCTTGGATTTGTTCCGCCAGACTTGCGGATGTCAAGGGCCCCGTCGCAATGACGTACATGCCCGAATCCGCGGCGGGCAGTTCGGTCATTTCCGCGCGTTCGATTGTGACAAGCGGATGATTTTCAAGCGCTTCCCCGATTGTTTTGGAAAAAGCGGCGCGGTCGACCGCCAAAGCTCCGCCCGCGGGAACTTTGTTCAAATCGGCGGCGCGCATAATCAGCGAATCGCAGCGGCGCATTTCCTCGTGCAGCAAACCGACGGCGTTATGAATCGCGTCGTCGGAACGCAAAGAGTTTGAACACACCAATTCCGCCAGTCCGTCCGTGCGGTGCGCGGGCGTTTGTTTGACAGGACGCATTTCTTTTAAAATAACGGGAATTCCCGCTTTGGCTATCTGCCAAGCGGCTTCGCTGCCCGCCAATCCGCCCCCGATGACGGTGATGGTGTTTTGAGTCATAAAAAAGCTCCTTTAAAAAATCTTTGCAATAGAATATCCTTATATTCTACAAAGACAAGTGTATACCACCAAATCTTTTTTTGTAAGGGGCGTTTATAATGAATAGCTTTGCCATCGGTCTGCTGGTTGTCGTGTTTGCATATTATGCCGTTGTGCATTTGATTCCGGCTTTGCGGCGCAAAATCCGCGGCAAAAACGCCGTGTTCGTTTTGCCTCGCGATTTGGAAAAAAATATGAAAAGCAAAGATTTGCTGATTATAGACATTCGCGGCAAAAACGAATTTTACGGCTTGTTCGGACATATTGACGGCGCAATCAATCTGCCGTGCGCCGAATTGAAGCTGAGATTGGCCGAAACGGCGGACAGACTGGCGGGATTCAAACAAACGGCCGTCGTTGTCGTCGGTTTGCGCGACGAAAAAGCCGTTTACGATGCGTATGACGCTTTGAAACAAAGCGGATTCGCCGATGTCGCCCTTTTGGATAAAGGACTGGCGGGGTGGGTGCGCGCAGGACTGCCGACGGTGGAGCGCAATGTCAAAAAAGTTTGAAAGACTCTGTTTGTCGATTGGCGGCGTGTTGCTGACTTCCGCCGTTATTGCCGCCGCCGTTCCGAAAAACGTCGTTGTTTTCTTTTTGCCCGTGTCCGATTTGGCGCACACGGATTCCCTGCATGAGTCCAAAACAACGCCGACACGGTCGGGAACGCTGACAAGCACGGTGACAAACACCTTGCCGTCGGATGCTTTATCCAAGCCCAATCCGCACGGCATTGACGCGGCTGTCGGCGTTTCCCTGTACGACAAACCGGCGGAATGGACAAACAATCAAGCCGCCGACGCCGTTTTGACCCCTGCAAAAGTCATGATTTTGCCCCCCGAAACACTGAAAACAAAGCGGCGGTCAAAGACGTTTTCCAAACCCGCGGCGGAACCCAATCCCGTGCAGGTCAGAATTTATCCTTTGAAAAACCCCGTCAAAGCTGTTAGGGCGGAAGCAAAAATCCGCTCGCTTCCTTTTACGCCGTACGCCCGCCTGCTGCCCCCCGCCGTTGTCGAAAATAAACGGCCGCAAGATAAAAGCGAATGGACGGAATGGGCTTTCGGCGAACTGAAAGAATGTAAAAACGATATGACGGACGTCCTGTCGACTTTGCATTGGCTGATGTCGACGGATAATTTGGACAACGGCCGAACGGTTTGTTCCGCAAAACAGGCCGTGTCGGATTATTTGCGCAAATGCCACCCGTGGCCGGCTCCTTATTACACGCCGACAAACAACGATGTCCGCAAGAACGCCAATATGCAGAAAAGCGTCGATATCATCGAATCCGTTTACGGCAAGGAACAATGCGATGCGTTGGATTTGTCGCATGTCAACTTTGAAAAAGCGGAATTCGCCCAAGGAACAATGGCCGGAAACAATTTCTCAAATTCGTTTTTCAAAGGGGCGTATTTTTTAAATTCCGATTTTTCGGAAACTTTGTTTTACGGGGCGGAATTGGATGATGTTTTATTTAAAGACGTCAATCTGTCCAAATCATTTTTCAAAGGCGCGAAAATGCGCTTTTCGCATTTACATTCCGTTGACGCTTCGACGGCGAATTTCGATGAAGCGGATTTGAGCAACACGCAAATCCGCGATGCGGTTTTGACTTTTTCATCGGTGAAAAACGCCAATATCGCCAACACCGCATGGCAAGATGTCATGGCTTACCGGCTGAATATGGACAATGTTCAAGCCCGCCAAGCCGCTTTCGACAACGTCGTGCTAGACGGCGCCCTTGCCGACAAAGCCGATTTTTCGCAAATCACCTGCCGGAACTGTTATATGAAAAGCGTGTCGTTGAAACAGTCGACTTTTTACAAAGCCGTGTTTGACAATGCGTTCATGGATCACGCCGTTTTGACACAAGCCGATTTCAGAAAGGCCGTTTTTAAAGGCAGTTTGATATTTCACGATGCGGTATTTTACAAAGCCGATTTCGGCGGGGCGGACATTTCCGCGGTTTCCGATGTGCCTTTGAGCGAAATCAGACAGGCCGTCGTTGACAAAAAAACTTTGCCGCCCGAAAACTTTCCCGATTTCGATTCTGCGTTTTACGATGAACGGCTGTACCGTCAAAAATGGAAAAATAAACCGTTCCAATGTTCGCGTTCGGCATGCGAAGATGTTGTTTTGGGAAAATCAAGCGGTCAAAACATGGCGGTGAGGGCGATGACTTTGCTGGCCAATCCTCCGGCCGAGATGAACGACAGGCTTTGGGCAATCTGCACGTTGGGATGCTTGGCGTCGCGCGACAAAAAACTGGAAAACGCCGCGGCGGATATTTTGGCCGAATATATCAGACAAGAGCGGCATTGGTCGGCGCAAACCGATTTGTTCAAACCGATACAACCGATGACGGACGATGTGGATTTGGCTTTGAAAGCGTTGACGGATAAAAAAATTCGTCGGGATTTGGGACATCAAATCGATTTGTCGCAAACGGATTTGCGGCTGGCCGATTTGGAAAACGCCGATTTGCGCAATGTGAACTTTGCGGGATCGTATTTGGGCGGCGTCAATATGAAAAACGCCGAAACGGATGCCGAATATGACAACTTCGATCAAGCCGTCATCGACGAATTCACCCGATTGCCCGCCGGCATGGCGTCTTTTCAGCCGTACCGCCTGCCCGAATCCGAATATCCCGACTGGTGGAAACCCGCAACGGTTCGCGCGCTGGTTCACGGATCGCAACCGTGGAATCAAATCATTGAAAACACGCCGTTTTTGGATGAATACATTGCCGAATTCAAAAGGAAGACGCAATGAAAGCGGTGCTGTTGGCAATGCTGCTGCTGTTGCCCGAACACGTTCAAGCTTTGGATGCCAAGGCGGCGTACGAACGGGCGGAAGCTCTGGATGCCGCGGGAAAAAACACGGCGGATCTGCTTCCTTTGCTGGAGCAGGCCGCCCGAAGCGGAGAGGTCAAAGCTCAGCTGATGTTGGGAAAAATTTATCAGTTCGGCAGGCGCGGCGTGGCCAAAAATCCGGCTTTGGCGAAAAAATGGTACGATATGGCGGCGGCGCGCGGATCGTTGGAAGCCATGACGCAGCTTCAAATGATTTACATCAAATCGGGACATGAACATTTTAACACCGTTCAAGCGGAAGAAAACGTCAAATGGCTGACGGTCCAAGCGCGGCAGGGAAACGCGGAGGCGATTGTCAAGCTGGGCATTTTGGCGGAAACGGGAAAAAACGTTCCGCAAGATTTCGCTCGTGCCGCAGAACTGTACGAAACAGCGGCGAAAATGGGGCTGGCGCAGGCTCAAACCCGTTTGGGAATGTTGTACGAAGACGGAAAAGGCGTGCCTCAGAACAATGAAAAGGCGATAGAATGGCTGACAAAAGCTGCGGAACAAGGGTATGCCGGCGCGGGCAGAAAACTGGCGGAGCTGTATGCGTACGGTCTGGCCGATCCGTCAAAAGCGTATGCGTGGCTGGTATTAAGTTTGTCCGAACTGTTTCCGAATGTGCAAAATTTGGTTGAAGTGTCGCCCGATTTGGAGCGTTTGCTCAATACAATGACCCCGCAACAGGTCGAAAACGGACAGAAACTGGCCGGCGAATACGCGGAAATCATCCGTTCCAACAAAAAAAGAGCGGAACATCAAAAAAGTCCTTGACTTTTAAGCGTCAACCGCATATATAAAATCCATATCGCAACGCGATACAGTTTTTATCGCGGGATGGAGCAGTCCGGTAGCTCGTCAGGCTCATAACCTGAAGGTCGTGAGGTTCAAATCCCACTCCCGCACCCAACAAAAAAAAGCCACCCTAACAGGTGGCTTTTTTTTGTTGGGTAAAGGAGTTTGGTGAATGAACATCTCAGGTTCGGCCGAAGCAAAGCGCAGGCAACGCCGGAACGGCGGCCCCGAAGGGGTGAGGGGCGACTGCTCCGAATAAATCCCGCTTCTGTGAGTTAAATTAGTTGATTTGGTTTATCCAATCCAAATCTTCGCCGTTTTTTAATTCGTGGGGGACTTTGATGTATTTGCCCTCCAGATAGTCAATCATGGACGGGCTGAGTTCGGAAATGCCTTCAAACAGCATGGTGCGGTTGAAATCACGGGTCATCAAATAATCCAGAATTTCCCACTTTTCTTCGTTGATTGCCAGCGACACGGCGTTTTGTTCGTTCGCGACGACCAAAGTCGGGTTCGCCCCCGCTTCCATCAGCATTTTGACGGCGGGCAGATTGTCGGATTCGACCGCCATGAACAATAAAACGGCGATGTCCGCCCCCGCTTCAATCAACGCCGCGACGGCTTGCGCCAATTCCTGCGCCGAAGCATCTTTGTTTTTCAAAACGGTTTCATAAGCGGGCATGTTACTCTCCTCTTGTTCAAACGCCGCGAAGCATAATGCGCAAAACCCCGTTTGTCAAACCAAAGCGAAAAAATGTCTTGACTTAAAGTGAACTCTAAAGGTTATCATTTTTCCATTCAAGGAGCGAATCGGATGAACAGACGCGATTTTATCAAGAAAACAATGCAGACGACGGCGGCTGTCGTCGGCACGGCGGCGCTGAGCCGTATTGCCGTCGCCGCAAAAGAGCGGGAGAAGCAGAAAATGAAAATCCTTGTTTTAACGGGCAGTCCCCGCAAAAACGGAAATTCTAACACTTTGGCGGACAGCTTTATCAAAGGGGCGACCGAAGCGGGGCATGAAGTCGTGCGCTTTGATTCGGCGTTTAAAAACGTGCATCCGTGCATTGCCTGCAATTCGTGCGGCATGGACGGTCCGTGCGTGTTCAAGGATGATTTTGAATTCGTGCGCGACAATATCGTTACAGCCGATGCGGTCGTGTTCGCGACGCCGATGTATTATTTCGGCGTTTCCGCGCAGCTGAAGGCCGTGATTGATCGCTTTTACGCGATTAACAGCAAAATTCACCGTCCCAAAAAGGCGGTGTTGCTGATGACGTACGCCAACACGGCGGCTTCGCAGGCGAAACCGATTGAAAGCCACTATAAAGTGCTGCTGGACTATTTAGGCTGGCAGGACGCGGGGCAAGTGATTGCTTCGGGCGTGTGGCAGGCGGGCGCGGTCAACGGAACGCCGTATGTCGAACAGGCTTACAAACTGGGGAGAAACTTATGAAATTCGTAAAATATGCACTGGTTGCGACGGCGTGTGCCGTATCGGGCTTTGCAAACGCGGAGGAAACGATGAACGAAAAAACGGACGGGGTTTATGAGGAATTGTTCCAAGGAAAACGGACGGCGAGTCCGACCGATCCCGAATTGCTGGAAACTTTGCAGCAGTACATTTTCGGCGAAGTGTTCTTTATCGGCGATTTGGACAACAAAACGCGCGAACTGATTACGGTGTCGTCGCTGGCGGCTTTGCAGACTTTGCCTCAGCTGAAAGCGCACATCAACGCCGCGCTGAACGTCGGCAACACGCCTTTGGAAGTGCGGGAAGCGATTTACGCCTGCGCGCCCTTTATCGGGTATCCGCGCACGCTGAACGCGGTCGGAGCGTTTAACGAAGTCGCCAAGGCGCGCGGGATTGAACTGCCGCTGGAATCCGCGGCGGGGGCGGAACGCAAGCGGCTGGACGAAACGGCTTCGGCGAAAGACGCGGCAAAAGCTTTTTATGCCGATTACGCGTCGCGCAGCGGCTTGGAACCGAAAAAACGCGAATTGCTGTCTTTGGTCGTTGCGGCGGCTTTGGGCGCAAAGGACGAAGCCGAACACCGCATCAAAACGAACTTGAAAATCGGCAACGGCAAGGATGTCTTGACCGCCGCGGTTGTTCAGGCGATGCCGTACATCGGCGCGCCCGCGGCGATGAGAACAATCGAGGAAATCAAAGAGGTCGAAAAATGAAAAAAGCAATGATGTTCGGGGCGGCTTTATTGGCGGCTCTGGGTTTTGGAACGGCGCAAGCCGGGGAGGTCGACATGACAGGCAAAAAAGTTTTGGTCGCTTATTATTCGTACAGCGGCAACACGAAAACGGTGGCGGAAGCGATTCACGCCAAAGTCGGCGGCGATTTGTTTGAAATCAAAGCGGAAGGAACTTATCCAGCCGAATACCGTCCGATGACGGAACAGGCAAAACAGGAAATTTTAAGCGGTTTCCGCCCCAAACTGACAACAAGCGTTCCCAATATGGCGCAATATGACGTCGTGTTCATCGGATCGCCCAACTGGTGGGGAACGATTACGCCGCAAGTCAGCAGCTTCTTGGAAAGCTATGATTTTGCGGGCAAAACGGTTGTTCCCTTTATCACGCACGGCGGCGGCGGACGTCAGCGCACAATCGCCGACATGACCAATCAATGCAAAGGCTGCACGGTTGTCCAAGACGGTTGGCACGGATACGGAAACGACACTGACGGTTTGAGCGACTGGCTGGACAGGATTTCCAAATAACGGTAAAACAATGAAAAACGCCCTTTTAAACGGGGCGTTTTTTTATAGAACTTGAAAACTCCTTCAAAATATGACATTATGTTATAATTTGGAGGGATGAAATGAGAAAGAAAAAACAGACTCAATCCGCCGAAATGGTGGATTATTTGATTGATACGGTCAAGGAAGTAATAGAGGTTGCGCGGCAGCCCGTTCCTGTTCTGGACAAATCGGGACATCCGACGGGGATGACGGAATATCAATCGGCGACTGTGCTGAAGGGCTGCGAGCTGCTTGCCAAGCTGCTGGGAACGCTGAAAGAGCCGGACGACAAGCCCGTTTCGGTGCAAATCGTGTCCTATCGGGATGCGGAAGAATCGGACGGATAATAATCGGGATTAAGGATGTCGGCCGTTTCCGTATCGCGCAATTTCGGGTTCAGCGCCAAATAGTCCGCCGCTGTTTTACCCAAAATATCGCGGACGTTCAACAACGCTCCGTTGGTTACCAGCGCGCGCACGACGTCTGGATTTGAATTGTAGTGGACGGCGTAAAACAAAGCCGTCCATCCCGTTTTCGGGTGCAGTTTATTCGGATTTGCGCCGTTGGAAATCAATACATAAGGCACTAAAGCGTCGGGATTGTTTTTCGCGGCGATCATCAGCGCGGTCATGCCCGTTTCATCGGCGTCTTCTGCGTTTGCGCCCTTGTGCAGCAAAGCTTCAATCGCCATATTATCACCATCGACGACGGCTTGCAGTATCGGCGTATATCCGTCGGCGCGGACGGGCAGGGCAAACAGCAAAAGCAAAAACAACAGGCGCATAAAAATATCCTATGTTTTGTAAAAAATAACAGAATCGAAATCGCGAATCCCACAAGGGGCGTGCCAATGCGTGCACGGGACTGCCACGGGCTACGCCCTCACAGTTTCGATTCCTCATTTTTTTTTCGATAGGAAACCAAGAATCGAAATTGCGAACCCCGTAAGGGGGCGTGCCATTGTCTGCATGGGACTGCTTCGCTTTGCTCGCAGTTTCGATTTTTATTTATTATCAATCAGATAAATAATACCGAAATTGCGCGGAGCGTAGCGACAAAGCAATCTTGTGATTGGTCGGCACGGGACTGCTTGGCTCACCGTTTCGATTTTTCGCGGCAACATACAAAAAAAGCCCGAACGAACGGGCTTTTTTGTTTTGAAACGAAACGCCTTAGCGCATTTTCGTTTCTTTGAAAACAACGTGCTTGCGCGCTTTCGGATCGTACTTTTTCAAGCTGAGTTTTTCAGTTTTCGTACGGGGGTTTTTCTTCGTGGTGTAGAAGTAGCCCGTTCCGGCGGTGCTTTCAAGCTTAATCTGTAATGTAGCAGGCTTTGCCATGACAATTCACCCATCAAAAAAATCAAAAACGATAGCTTGAAAATACCCTATTTCAGAAAACTGTCAAGTGAAAAATACGTCAAAGCGCCGTTATATCGTGTCGAATCCGTCAAAAAAAGTTTTGCGATTTCGTCATCCAGCGCGTTGTCGGATCGAATTTGACGCGGGCAGGCGGCCAAAGCGCGCGCTTTCATTGCGGCGGTGCCTTTTCTCCACGGCAGCAGGCGCGTTTGCGCGGGCGGCACTTTGTCGATGTCAATCAAATTCAGCCCCGAAGTGCAGATGTTCGGAAACACGCCGTATTTGTCCGGCGAATACCCCGACGGCAGCAGATAGCGCGCCGTTGTAACGGACAGTTCACCCGCGTTTTCGATTGAATCGACACTTTGCAGAACGCCTTTGCCGTAAGTGGGCGTGCCGATAACCGTCGCATGGCGGTAATCCTGCAGGACGCCGGCAAAGTATTCTGCGCTGGACGCCGTTTTTGCGTCGACCAGAACCGCTATCGGATAAACGGGGCGGCTGCTTTTTTTCGTCGACCAGTATTCCTGTTTGTCGTTTTCCTTGCGTCCCTGAGTGCGAATCATCAACAAATCGGGCGGCAGGAACAAATCGGCAGTCAAAACGGCTTCTTTGAGCAAACCGCCCATATTGCCGCGCAGGTCGATAATCAGCCCTTTCGCCCCCAGTTTTTCAGCGGTTTTCAGCGTTGCTTTCATGGAAGCCAATGTGCGTTTTGAAAAGGCGGTGATTTTAATCGTCATCAGCTTTGATTGTTCGTCAAAGAAATAAGCGACGGGAGATTCGACAACGGCGCGGCGCGTCAGCAATTCCCTGCGTATTTTGCCGTCCCTGCGAAGCGTCAACGAAACCGTCGTGCCTGCTTCGCCGCGCAGAGCGTTCAAAATTTGAATCCGCGACAAATCGGGAACGGCCTTGCCCTCAATCGCAACAATCCGGTCGCCGATTTGGATGTCGCCCGATGCGGCGGGGCTGTCGGGCAGAATTGCCGTGATTTCCAAAAATCGCCCGATGCGGCGGTAGCGGATGCCGATGCTGGCGGGATTTTTCAAAGCCGCCGGTTCCGTTGAGTCGTTACCCTCAAAATGCGCGTAAGAATCAAGCGTGCCCAGATAGGCGTTGATGAAAATGTTGTAAAATTCCTCCGCATCCGCTTTTTGCGCTTTAGGCGAAAAGGGACGGGCTTCCACCGCCGCCGCCAGCAGCAGGCGCGACCAGTCGTCGCAATCGTTTTCGTCGGGCGCGCTGAAGCTTTTCAGCACTTTGTCGTCCGCGAACAAAATCACGCGCTTTCCGTCCAAAGCCGCCGTGATTTTCTGGTCGAACGTGGACAGGCTTTTGACAGCCGTTTCGGTCAGTTCGCGGGCGGTGACGGGTTTCAGCGATTTTTGGGTCGTTATATGGCAAGCCGCGGTCAAAACGCGTTCCATGCGGGGAATGGGCAGTTTGGTGTCGCTGACGACGTTTTCCCACCATACGGGCGCGGCGTGCGCCGTCGACGCTGTCAGCAAAGCGGCAAAAAGCACCCGTAAAAGCATGGCTTATTTCCTTTTGCGCTTGGCGGGCTTGCGGGATTTTTTCGGGGCAGGTTTGCGCGCTTTTTTGACGCCCGCATCCAGCAGGTGAAACAACAGACCGCCCGTGACGGGTGTCGCTTCCGCCAAAATCATTTCGACGTGTTCGCCCAGTTCGTAGGTGTTGCCCGTGTTTGCGCCGTACAGGCGGTGGCGTTCTTCCTCATGCACATAAAAATCGTTGGGAAGCGTGCTGATGGGGATTAAGCCGTCCGCGCCGATGTCGTCGATTGTAACAAACAGCCCGAAACGGCTGACGCCGTTGATAACTCCGCCGAAACGTTCGCCGATTCTGTCCTTGAGATACGCGGACAGATAGCGTTCCTCTGCATCGCGTTCCGCGGCGGCGGCGCGGCGTTCCGTGGCGGAGATGTGTTCGCCGACATCCTCCAAATCCGCAGTCAGTTCGCCGTTTTCGTCAATCAAGCCGTCCCCGCCCAGTTTTAAGGCGGAAATCAATCCGCGATGCACCAGCAAGTCGGCATAGCGGCGGATGGGAGACGTAAAATGGGCGTATTTGTCCAAAGCCAGACCGAAATGCCCCAAGTTTTCGGGGCTGTAGCGCGCTTGGCTTTGGGATCGCAAAACCAGTTCGTTGACCATATAGGCACGGGGCGTGCCTTTGACTTTTTCAAGGACTTTGTTCAGGCTTTCTTGATCGGTATGCTGGACTTTCAGTCCGACGGAACTTAAAAACGTCCGCAAAGATTCGGCTTTGTCCGCGCTTGGCGGTTCGTGAACGCGGTACATCGCGGGGATGTCGTGCGTTTCCAGCGTTTGGGCGGCGGCGACGTTCGCGGCAATCATGAATTCTTCGACCGTTTTGTGGCTGTCCAGCCGTTCGCGCGGGCGGATGTCGGTGATTTGCCCCTTGTCGTTCAGGGTGATTTCGCGTTCGATAACGTCCAATTCCAAAGCTCCGCGTTTTTCACGCGCGGCGGCAAGCGCTTTGTACGCGCCCTGCAAATCCAGCAAGTGACGGCGCAAATCGTCGTTCATTTCGGGCATTTTCCCGTCAAAAACCGCTTGGACTTCGTGATAGTTCAGCCGCGCGGCGGAGCGCATGACGGCGCGCACGAATTTCGATTTTTGCAGTTTGCCGTTTTTGTTAATCCACAAATGCGCCGCAATGCAGGGGCGGTCTTCGTTCGGTTTCAAAGAACACAAGTCCGTCGACAGTTCTTCGGGCAGCATGGGGACGCAACGGTCGGGAAAGTAAACCGAGTTGCCGCGTTCGCGCGCGCACAAATCCAAAGGTTCGTACGGGCGAACGAAATAGGCGACGTCGGCAATCGCAACAACAAGATGCCAGCCGTCTTTGTCGGGTTCGGCAAAAATCGCGTCGTCAAAGTCGCGCGCGTCCTCGCCGTCAATGGTAACCAGCGGAATATCGCGCAAATCGACGCGTTTTTTCATATCGGGCAGTTTGGCTTTTTTCGCCTGTTTCAACGCTTCCGCCGAAAATTCCGTCGGAATGCCGTGCAGGGCTATGGCAATCAAACTGGCGGCTTTGGGGGCGTTCGCCTTGCCGATGATTTGGACGACTTTGGCTTTGCGGGCAGTTTGTTTCAGTGCCGAACCGATGACCTCCGCAATGACGACGTCGCCGTTTTTCGCGCCGTTCGTATGCAGGGAAGCGACGATATAGTCCTGATGCAGGCGGCGGTCGACTGACAGAATATGTCCGCCTTTGCCGCCCGTTGTGTCAAACAGCCCGACAACACGGTTCGGCTTGTCCGACAAACGGCGCAAAACCGCCCCGTGAAAGAACCGCTTGCCCGCGGGATGAAGCTTTAAAACGACAAAATCGCCTTCCTTGGGCGGCGGACGCAGGCGACCCAAATCCGTAATCAGAATTTGCGGCGCGGGCGTCGGCTTGTTCCAATTCAGCGGGCGGGCGACCAATTCGCCGTCGCTGTCGATGCCCGTGATTTCGCACGGACATTGTTCGGGCAGACCGTCGGCGGGAATCATTTTCTTGCCGTCCGATTTTTCGATTTTGCCCGACGCTTTCAGATTTTTGAGCATTTCTTTGAGCTTGACGCGGTCGTCGCCGCGAACGTTGAACGCGCGGGCGATTTCACGTTTGCCGACTTTGCCCGAATTTTCGTTCAAATAAGCGACAATGTCGTCCATCGTCGGCAGGGGCTGTTTGGATTTGCTCATCAAGCCTCCGTTTTCTTGGTTGTTTTGCGGGTCGTCTTTTTAGCCGTTGTTTTCTTTGCCGCCGTTTTTTTCGGAGCGGCTTTCTTTTCCGCTGTTTTTGCGGCTTTTTTCGCGCCGCCTTTTTCGGCTTTGGCGGCAAGCAGGGCAATCGCTTCCTCCAAAGTCGGCGCGCGGTTTTCGTCGCGAATCGCTTTGGGAACAGACGCAATCACGCTGCCGTGTTTGACATAAGGCCCGAACCGTCCGGAAGCCGTGACAATCGGCTTGCCGTCGGCGGGATGCGTGCCGATTTCCTGCGGCGGGACTTTGGGTTTCGCCGTCGCCAGCAGTTCCAAAGCGCGGGGCAGATCGACGGTAAGGATATTTTCCGACGCGGGCAGGGATTTGAACGTGCTGCCGAGTTTCAAGTACGGACCGAAACGCCCGATTCCCGCCGAAACGGCTTGCCCGCTGTCATCCGTTCCCAATGTGCGGGGCAGTTCAAGCAAAGCCAGAGCGTCCTGCAAAGTCAGTTCCGCGGGAGGCATGTTGCGCGGCAGGGACATCCGCTTGACGGTCGATTTTTCGCCTTTTTTCTTGGGCGCGTCTTCGCCCTGCTGGACATAGTAGCCGTAGGGACCTTTGCGGACGAAAACTTCCTCGCCGTCGGGCGCGGTGCCCAGCAGGCGGCGGTCGGGTTCCTCCGCTGTCTGTTCTCCGCTTGTTTCGCCGCCGAACGGGCGGGTATAGCGACATTCGGGATAGTTGGAACATCCGATGAACGCGCCGAATTTGCCGATTTTAAGGCTCAATCTGCCGCCTTTTTCCTTGCCGCATTCGGGGCAGATTCGGGATTCGGGCGTCGGGAACAGATGTTCGGACAAACATTCCTGCAGCGTGTTCAAAACGTCTGTAATCGTCAGCGGTTCGACCGATTTGACCGTCTGGTCAAACGCGTCCCAGAAATCGCGCAGCAAAGCTTTCCAGTTCAGCTTGCCCGCCGACACGTCGTCCAGCGCATTTTCCAAATCCGCCGTAAAGTCGTATTGAACATATTTGTTGAAAAAGTTTTCCATAAATACGGTAACAATGCGGCCGCGATCTTCGGGAATAAAGCGGCGTTTTTCCAAACGGACGTATTGCCTGTCCTGCAAAACAGACAGAATCGACGCGTATGTCGACGGTCTGCCGATGCCCAGTTCTTCCAGCTTTTTGACAAGGCTTGCTTCCGAATAGCGGGGCGGCGGCTGGGTGAAGTGCTGTTCGGGACGGACGGCTTTCTGTTCCAAAGCGTCGCCCGTCGTCAACGGCGGCAGCAGCGTGTTGTTTTCATCGTCGGCGTCGTCGGAATCTTCGAAGTACACTTTCAAAAAACCGTCAAACGCAATCGTCTGTCCCGTTGCGCGCATGACAATCAAACCGTCGCGGGACGGGCAGTCGACGGCGACTTTGTCGATTTCGGCGTTTTGCATCTGGCACGCCAAAGCGCGCTTGTACACCAGTTCGTACAGGGCTTTTTGGTCTTTGGTCAAAAAGCGCGCGACGAATTCGGGTTTGCGGTGCAAAGACGTGGGACGGATGGCTTCGTGCGCTTCCTGCGCGTTTTTGACGTTGTTTTTGTAATAGCGCGGTTTTTCGGGCAGGTATTTGTCACCGAATTCCTCGCCGATGACGACGCGCGCTTCGTTGATTGCTTCCTGCGCCATTTGGATGCCGTCGGTACGCATATAGGTAATCAAGCCGACCGTTTCGCCGCCGATGTCGACGCCTTCGTACAGCTGCTGCGCCAGCTGCATCGTCTTTTTCGCGGAAAAGAACAGCTTGCGCGCGGCTTCCTGCTGCAAAGTCGAAGTCGTGAACGGCGGAGCGGGGGAGCGTTTGACCGTCTTGCGTTCAATTGCGCCGACGTCGAAATTCGCCGCTTTGATGGCGGATTCGGCGGCTTTCGCGTCCGCTTCGTTCGCCAAAGTGAATTTGCCCAGTTTCTTGCCGTTCAAAACGGACAGATGCGCGGTGAACAAATCGGCCTTGGGCGTCATAAAGTCCGCGTCAATCGTCCAGTATTCCTGCGGTTTGAACGCTTCGATTTCGTTTTCGCGGTCGCAGACCAAGCGCAAAGCGACCGACTGCACGCGTCCCGCCGAACGGCTGCCCGGTAGCTTGCGCCACAAAACGGGCGAAATCGTAAAGCCCACCAGATAATCCAAAGCCCGCCGCGCCAGATACGCGTCAACCAGCGGCATATCGATAACGCGCGGGTTTTTCATCGCGTTCGTAACAGCCGATTTGGTGATTTCGTTGAACACGACGCGTTTGACGTTTTTGTTTTTCAGCTTGCCGCGTTTGGTCAGTTCCTGCAAAACGTGCCAGGCGATGGCTTCCCCCTCTCTATCCGGGTCGGTTGCGAGGTAGACGGTGTCCGCTTTGGCGACCAAAGAGGCAATGGCTTTGATGTGTTTTTCGTCCTTGGGTTCAATCGCCCAATCCATGGCGAAATCTTCGTCGGGGCGAACCGATCCGTTTTTGGCGGGCAGGTCGCGAATGTGTCCGAAGCTGGCAATTACTTGGTAATTGCTGCCCAGATATTTGTTAATCGTCTTGGCTTTTGCGGGGGATTCTACAATAACGACGTCCATGTTTCATTGTCCTGTGGATATGCGGATAATTTTGTTCCCCGGCAGACGTTCGATTCGTCCGGCGAGTTCCAACTCTACTAATAAAACGGAAATTGCGGGCGCTGGCAAGCCCGTTTCGCGTATCAAAGCGTCCAAATCGGTCGGCGTGCCGTCCAGCTGTTTCAGCAAATCGTCGGCCGAAAGCTCGTTTTGTTCAAGCGTTTCTACGGGATTTTCGACGGTTTTGCGCTCGGCCGCTTCGTTCAAAGACAGCATCGGCAGCCCTGTCAAATGGGCGATGATGTCATCCGCGGATTCGACCAAAGGGGCGCCCGTTTTTATCAAATGGTTGACGCCCTTTGCGCGTTCGTCCGTCGGGGTGGCGGGAACGGCGAAGACTTCCTTTCCCTGTTCCAAAGCGCGGTTTGCGGTAATCAAAGAACCGGAACGCAAGGTCGCCTCTATCACGACCAGCCCGCAGGCGATGCCCGAAATGATTCTGTTTCTGTGGGGAAAATTCGCGGGCTGCGGCTTGGTATCCAAAGCGTATTCGGAAACCAGCAGTCCCTTTTCGCGGATTTCGTCGTACAGCTTGCGATTTTGCGCGGGGTAGGGGATATTTAGCCCCGTTCCCAAAACGGCGACGGTGGACGCTTTTTTTGTCGCGTTGAACAGCGCGCCTTCGTGCGCGGCGGCGTCGATGCCGACCGCCAATCCCGAAACGACGGTGTAGCCCGATTTGACCAAATCATTTGCAATCGTGCGCGCGATTGTTCTGCCGTTGATTGTTGCGTTGCGCGTGCCGACAACGGCGACGGACGGGCTGTTGAACAACGCTTTGTTGCCCAAAACGGACAGCACGGGCGGCGCGTCGGGCAGGGCTTTCAGCAAAGCGGGATAATCCGCGTCGTCCTTGAACAGCATTTCGCCGCCTGCATTATACAGGCGGTCGATTTCAGCCGTTGCCGCCGATTCGGAACAGATGTTCAAAGGACGCTTGCGCCCGCCGAGGCGGGCAAAATCGGAAAGATGAAGCAACGCTTCCTGTGCCGAACCAAAGCGGGCAAGCAGGGCGGAAAACGTCGCAACCCCGACGTTTTCAGACCGTATCAAGCGGACTTTTGCGATTTTTTCGGCATCAATCATGCGGCTTTTTTCTTCAGCTTGATTTTCGATTCTTCGCCGCGAATCAATCTGCGGATGTTTTCATGGTGGCGAATGACCGCCAGCACCGCCAGAAAGCTGTAAAAGTAAACGAATTCGGGCGTGGCGAAGAAATAAGCGTATACGGGCGCCAAAATCAGCGCCGCCAAAGCCGACAGCGACGAATAGCGGAACAGCAGAGCCATAACCAGCCATGTCACGCACGACGCCAAGCCGACCTCCCAACAGGTGTAAAGCAGGACGCCCAAAGTCGCCGCAACGCCTTTGCCGCCTTTGAACTTCAGCCAAATCGGGAAGTTGTGTCCCAAAACGCCCGCCGTGCCCGCAATCAAAGCCGCGGTGTCGCTGATGCCTTCTTCGGGGACGCAATAGGACGCGATGAACGCCGCCAAAGCCGCTTTGCCCGAATCCAGAATCAGCGTCAGCAAAGCCAAATCCTTGCGTCCCGTGCGCAAAACGTTGGTCGCGCCGATGTTGCCCGAACCGATTTTGCGGATGTCGCCCAGCCCCGCCATTCGGGTCAGCACGATGCCGAACGGAATCGAACCCAGCAGATAGCCGATGACGGCGGAAAGGATTAAAAGTGTCGTATCGCTCATCATTCGTGTCCTTTTGATGATTAAAATTCAGTTAATAGGTATAACACTCTTTAAAGCTTGTGCAACAACTTTAAAATCGGCGTCGGGCAAAACCGCGTTTTCCGTCAGCGTCCTGCGCCATGCCGCCGCGCCCGCGCATCCTTTGAATATCCCCAGCATGTGCCGCGTTATCACGTTCAGGCGCACGCCTTTCGTCAGCTGTTCTTCAATATAGGGGCGCATTTGCAAAACGGCATCGGCGGGCGAAACAGGGGAGGAGCTTTCGCCGTAAATCATGTTGTCCGCCTCTGCCAGCAAAGCGGGGTTCGCATACGCCGCGCGCCCGATCATCACGCCGTCGACATGCCGTAAATGCCGCAAAGCCGCGTCCAAAGAATCGATATTGCCGTTGATTGAAACGGTCAAATCGGGAAAGTCGCGTTTGAAACGGTAAACCAAATCGTAATTCAGCGGCAGGCGTTCTCGGTTTTGCTTGGGCGTCAAGCCTTTCAGACGGGCTTTGCGCGCGTGGACAATCCAATCCGTCGTCAAAGGTTTGACCAATTCCGCCAGACGGCACAAATCGTCGTAGCCGTCCGAATCCGGAGTCATTTCTTCCAGCGCGATGCGTGTTTTCAAGGATACGGGAACGCGGCTGTTTTCCTTTATCGCTTGCAGGCAATCGGCGATAAGCGCGGGATTTTGCCGCAAGGCCGCGCCGAAATTGCCCGCGCTGACCCGTTCGGACGGACAGCCCGCGTTCAAGTTGATGCCGTCGTAATCAAAGCTTTGCGCGATTTGGCACGCTTTGCCCAGCAAATCGGGGGAAGAGCCGCCCAACTGCAAAATCAGCGGCTTTTCGGGCAGGCTGAAACTCAGCAGCTTTTCCGCGTTGCCGAACACGACCGCCTGCGCCGTGACCATTTCCGTATAAAGCAGAGTCCGTTTGGTGAATTGGCGGGCGAAAAAACGGAAATGCCTGTCCGTCCAATCCATCATCGGCGCGACGGACAGCCGACCGGTGTAAACGCTCATGACAGTTTCGCCAGATAATCCGCGACCATTTGCAGGAACGGCTCTTTGTCGACTTTGTACGTCACCAAGCAGTTGCGTTTCGATCCCTGTTCAAAGGTCGTCATGCCGAACTGTTCGCTTTTGGCGTCGGTGTTGACCTGCACCGTTCCGTAACGCCCCGAAAACAAAGCGGGGCGCAGAAAGCACGCAATCGCGCACGGGTCGTACAGCGACGTGCCGTTTTCCGGCGCCAAGCCTTCCTCGGCCATTTTCTGACGGTGGGGGGCAAGGACTTTCGCCGTTTCCTCCAACAAATCCGCGCTTTTGGCGGCGCAGCGGGAATTCAAGTCGCGCAGGCGTTCCAAATACGCTTCGTCCGCATAGGCTTGCTGTCCGACTTCCATCGGAATGACGGTGATTCTTTGTCCCAAGTCGAACACGATTTCCGCAGCGTGCGGGTCGGCGTACACGTTGAATTCGGCATACGGCGTCGAATTGCCGCGCGGTCCGTCTTCGCAGAACGCGCCCGCCATAATGACCAGTTCGCGGATTCGGGAAATGATTTTCGGTTCTTTCAAAAACGCGGTGGCGATGTTGGTCAAAGGGCCGATGGCGATAATCGACACTTCGCGTTCGGTCGATTTCATAACCGTGTCAATGATAAAGTCGACGGCGGGCGTCGATTCGCCTTTGTACGTCGGTTCGCCGAAATCCAGTCCCGCCAAGCCGTCCTTGCCGTGTATCCATTCGGCGTTGAAAACGGAACGTTTCAAGGGACGGTCGCAGCCTTTAAAGGTTTTGATGCCCGAATGCCAAGCGAAATTGCAGATTCGGCGGGCGTTGTATTCGCCCTGTTCAACGGGGACGTTGCCGTTGACGGCGGTAATGCCCAGAATGTCGGTGTCCGCGTCCGCCATTGCCATAAACAAAGCGACGGCGTCGTCCACGCCCGGATCGGTGTCAATGATGATTTTGTTTTTCGCCATGCTCAGCTCCTTGGTAAAAAGTTACGGCAGAATAAAAGCGGAAAATTTTAAAATCAACCTTAAACGGCAAATTGGCTGTTGTAGAGGGCTGCGTAAAATCCGCCTTTTTCCAGCAATTCCGCGTGCGTTCCGCGTTCGACGATATGCCCCGAATCCATGACCAGAATCAAATCGGCACGGCGAATCGTCGAAAGCCTGTGCGCGACGACAAAGCTTGTCCGCCCGTTCATCATTTCGTCAAAAGCTTTCTGAACATAGATTTCCGTGCGCGTGTCGATCGAACTGGTCGCTTCGTCCAAAATCAGCATGGACGGCAGGGACAGCATCGCGCGCGCAATGCACAGTAGCTGCTTTTGCCCTTGTGACAGACTGCCGCCGTCTTCGCCGATGACGGTGTCGTATCCGTCTGGCAAGCGTTTGATAAACCCGTCGGCGTGCGCGGCGACCGCGGCGGATACGATTTCGTAATCGGATGCCAGCGGCTTGCCGTAAGCGATGTTTTCCCGCACCGTTCCCGATTTCAGCCACGTTTCCTGCAACACCATACCGAATTGGGCGCGCAAGCTGTCGCGCGTCATGTTTTCAACGTTTGTTTGGGAAACCGAAATACTGCCCGAATTGACGTCGTAAAACCGCATCAGCAAGTTAATCAGCGTCGTTTTGCCGCATCCCGTCTTGCCCACAATGGCGATTTTCTGCCCTGCTTTGACGTTCAGCGACAAATCCTCAATCAGCTTGATTTCGGGGACGTAAGAAAAGAATACATGTTCCAAATCAACCGTTCCGTCCGCGTGTCCAAGGACTTTCGCATCCGCCGCATCGGGCGTTTCGGGCGTCGCGTCAATGATCTCGAACAACCTCTTTGCGGACGCCAGCGCGCTTTGCAATTCGGCAATCACGCCCGAAATTTCGTTAAACGGCTTGGTGTATTGGTTCGCGTAGCTTAAAAAGCAGGACAGCTGTCCGACGGTCAGCACGCCGGCGACCGCGCTTAACGCCCCGACAATGCCGACCAAAGTATACACAACGCCGTTGACAAAGCGCGTGCAGGGGTTGGTGATGGACGAAAAGAACAACGCTTTGACCCCGCAGTCCTGCAATCGGGCGTTGATTTCCTCAAACTTTTCGCGGGATTTCGCTTCGTAGCCGAACGCCTTGACCAACTTTAAATTGCCGACGGTTTCGTTGATTAAAGCCGTCATTTCGCCGCGCGTTTCCGACTGTACTTTGAAGAATTTGAAAGTGCGTTTGGCGATAAAGTTCGCGACAAACAGCGATAACGGCGTGACGAACACGACCAGCAGCGTAATTTTAACGTTGATGACCGTCATGAATCCAATCGTGCCGAAAATCGTGACAACGCCCGTGAACAGCTGCGTAAATCCCATTAAAAGTCCGTCCGCGACCTGCTCCGCATCAACGGCAACGCGGCTGAGGATGTCGCCGTGCGGCGTCGTGTCGATAAAGCGCAAGGGGACTTTTTGCAATCGGTCGAACGCTTTGACGCGGATGTCGCGCACGGTCAGATAGGTGATTTTGTTCGTGCAAAGCCCCATCAGCCATTGCGACACGGCGGCGATCGCGACAACGACCGCCAGCATTTCCAAAACGGCTTTCAACGCCTGAAAATCGACCGCGCCCTTGCCCGCGACCAAATCGATCGCGCGTCCCGTCAGCACGGGGGCGTACAGCGTCATCGACACGCTGACGACCGCGAAAAACAACGCCAAAGCCAGATAGGACAGGTAAGGACGCGTAAAGGACAAGAGCCGTTTCAACAAACTTTCCCGCATCACGCGGCCTCCTCTTTTTCCATTTGCGACAGGCAGATTTCGCGGTAAACGGGACAGTTTTCAAACAAATCGTCGTGCGTTCCGATCCCGACCGCCTTTCCGTCGTCCAGAACGACGATGAAATCCGCGCCGCGCACCGTCGAAATGCGTTGGGACACCAGAAACACCGTCGCCCCTTTGATGTCGTTTTTAATCGCTTTGCGCAATTTCGCGTCGGTTGCAAAGTCCAGCGCCGACGCGCTGTCGTCCAAAATCAAAATGTCGGGCGATCCGACCAAAGCCCGCGCGATCGTCAAACGCTGCCGCTGCCCGCCCGACAGGTTGCGTCCGCCCTGCGCGATCACGGTGTCCAGCTTTTCGGGCTTGGCTGAAACGAATTCCTCGCCCTGCGCGATTTTTAACGCCCGCCAAATCTCTTCGTCCGTCGCGTCGGCTTTCGCCCAGCGCATATTGTCGCGGATCGTGCCTTTGAACAACACGGCCTTTTGCGGGACGACGCCGATTTTGCGGCGCAAGTCGGCGAAAGCGTAATCCCGCACGTCCGCGCCGTCGATTAAAACGCGTCCTTTTGTCGCGTCGTAAAAACGGGCAAGCAGGTTGATCAAAGTCGTCTTGCCCGCCCCCGTACCGCCGATGACGCCGACCGTCGCCCCCGCCGGAACGGCAAAGTCGATGCCGGACAAGGATTCCGCCTCGGCGTTTTTATAGGCGAACGACACGTTTTCAAATCGCACGCGGGGCGCGCCGGCCAACGGTTCCGCCAACTTGCCGTTTTCCGTGACCGTCGGAAACACCGCGAACACGTCGTTGATGCGGGCGGCGGACGCGGACGCCTTGGTAAACACGACAATCAAGTTCGCCAAAGCGACCAAAGCCAGCAGAATTTGCGACATATAGTTGACCAAAGCAATGACTTCGCCCTGCGTCAAATCGCCCGCATTGACTTGGAACCCGCCGCCCCGCACAATCGCGATAACCGCCAGATTGACGACGACATACGTTGCGGGATTCAGCAAAGCCGCGATTTTGCCCGCCGTTACCTGTTCGTCCATCAGTGAATCGCAAGTCTTTTCAAACGCTGAATGTTCTTCCTTTTGCTTGGAAAACGCGCGGATGACGCGTACGCCCGTCAGATTTTCGCGCACCAGCAGGGACACCTTGTCCATCAACGCTTGAATCCGTTTGTAATACGGAATGCACTTTGCCATGACGAACCAAATGACCGCACCGATAAGCGGCGTTGCAATCAGAAAAATCATCGCCAGTTTCACGTCGACAAAGAACGCCATGACGATTGCGCCGACGACAATGAACGGCGAGCGCAAAAACAGCCGCAATCCCAGATTGACGCCCGACTGCGCTTGATTGATGTCGCCCGTCAGCCGCGTAATCAACGACGGCGTGCCGACTTCGTCCAGTTCGGCATACGACAAATCGCCGATATGGCGGAACAACGCGCTGCGCAAGGCCGTGCCGAACCCCATGGATGCTTTGGCGGCGAAAAACTGCGCGGTCAAGGAGCAAATCAGCCCCAGCAATCCCAAAGCCACCATCAGTCCGCCCATTTTGTAAATATAAGCTGTGTCGCCGTTTTTGATGCCGACGTCGATAATTCCCGCCATGACCAGCGGGACGAACAGCTCAAAGCAGGCCTCCAAAAACTTGAACAGGGGGGCGATGACACATTCCTTTTTGTAATTTGCTAAAAAGCGGGCAAGTTTGAACATGGCAAAATCCTTTTGACGATTTTTTCAATCCGTACACGTCCGGACGCGGAAAAACAAGAAAAAACGCAAGACATTGACAATGCGGGGTAAAGTATGAAATAATAAAAACAGAAAAGTTTGCGTACCAAGAATGGTGATGGAAATGTCGACAGGGAAAGTGTCTACAAACTCGTCGGTCGGACACACGTCCAATATGATGGCGAAGCTTGGAAACATTGCTTCGGCGCGGGTTTCCGCGTCCGTTGTCGGTGTATCCGATTCCGCCGGCGCGGGCAGTTCCACGGACCAGTACCTGTTGAACGAACAAATGGCGATGCCCGAAAAGCAGGCGGCCGCAGCGGAAAGCTCTTTGATGCCGATAGTGGAATCGGGGCTGATGTTGGAAACGGCGCTGCGGTTTGATGACGGAACGGATTCGTACCTGTCTTTGCGCGAGGCGGGGCAACAGCTGGAATCGTATGAAAAAACAATGGAAGCTTACGAAGACAGCGCGCCGAAAAAAACGCAGGGATTCGGATAAGGAGGGACAACGATGATTTCATCTGTTTCTTTGAACGGAATGCGGGCGGCGTCGGCAAGCTTTTACAAAAGCGCGCAAAATATTGTCGAATCGGGCATGCAAACGGCGCAAACGATTGAAACGCCGGATATTCCGGTGACCGCCGTGGCGGGAACGCGCGCCATCGGTACGGCGTCAACGGCATATATCGCGTCCGAAGACGTGATGTTGAACGAAATGACAAACATGATGATTGCCGAACAGACGTTCAAAGCAAATGTCGAAGCATACAAAATTGCCAATGAAATGGCGGAAACGCTGGATTTGTTGGTTAGAAAATAATTTTTTTGAAAAAAATAAAAAAAACTCTTGACCAAGGTGGTTCGTCTGTGTATGTTTACGCCTGTTGAAACGCTACGGGCGAGTAGCTCAGCTGGTAGAGCACATGACTTTTAATCATGTGGCCCCGGGTTCGAATCCCGGCTCGCTCACCAAATAAAAACCCCCGCAATTTTGCGGGGGTTTTTATTTGGTGTGTCAGCGCGCCCGATTTGAACCCGCAGGGTTCGGCGAGCGAAGCGAGCGACGCACAGGCGCGACGCGCCGAGCGGCCGGCTTGACCGACGCGCCGACAGGCGCGCAATCCCGGCTTGCTCACCGCATTTTGTCATTCCGCAATTTTGCGGGGGTTTTTATTTGGTGTGTCAGCGCGCCCGATTTGAACCCGCAGGGTTCGGCGAGCTGGTCTTCTTTTTTGCAGAATGTTTAATTGATTGACTTTCCTCCGCGCAAGAGGCTATTTTACGGACAAATCAAACAAAGGAGTTTTTGACTATGGGCGATATCATCTTAACGGGCGACAGACCGACGGGCAAACTGCACTTAGGGCATTACGTCGGTTCGCTGAAACGCCGCGTCGAAATGCAGAACAGCGGCTTGTATCACACGATTTTCATCATGATTGCCGATGCGCAGGCGTTGACCGACAACGCCGACGATATCAACAAAGTCAGAAACAACATTTCAAACGTCGCTTTGGATTATCTGGCGTGCGGACTTGATCCCGCCAAATCGACGATTTTCATCCAGTCGCAAATTCCCGAACTGACAGAACTGACGTTCTATTATATGAACTTGGTTACCGTGTCGCGCCTGCAGCGCAATCCGACCGTGAAAAACGAAATTCAGCTGCGCGGGTTCAAGCAAAGTATTCCCGTCGGATTCTTCACTTATCCGATTTCGCAGGCGTCCGATATCACGGCATTCAAGGCGAATCTGGTTCCTGTGGGCGAAGATCAGCTGCCGATGATTGAACAGACGCGCGAAATCGTTCGCTCGTTCAACACGATTTACAGCCCCGTTCTGGTCGAACCCGAGGCGGTTCTGCCCGACAACAGTCTGTGTTCGCGCTTGCCGGGGCTGGACGGCGCGGCAAAAATGAGCAAATCGCTGGGCAACTGCATTTACCTGTCCGATTCGTCCAAGGAAATCAAACAGAAAGTGCAGAGCATGTTTACCGACCCGACCCATTTGCATGTCGAAGACCCCGGACACACCGAAAACAACCCTGTGTTTACTTACTTGGATGCGTTTGCGGCGGATGAACACTTTGCGGCGTTCCTGCCCGCGTACAAGAATTTGGATGAACTGAAAGACCACTACCGCCGCGGCGGTTTGGGGGACGGCACGGTCAAGAAATTCTTGAACGAAATTTTGCAAAACGAGCTGAAGCCCATTCGCGAACGTCGAGAAGCTTTGGCGGGCGATATCGGCGCGGTATTCGACATGCTGAAAAACGGCAGTGAAAAGGCGCGCGAAGTTGCGGCGCAAACCCTGTCCGAAGTCAAAGCCGCCATGGGAATTGATTATTTCGGCAAAAATGTGCTGACAAAATAATTCCGCCGTTTCCAATATTCAAACCGCCTTTTCCCCGATGGGTGAAGGCGTTTTTTTTTATCAAAGAAACAAAAAATATAAAAAAATGTGTGAATCCGTTCTGAAAAATGGTAAAAAGGCCTAAATAAGACTTTTTAGGGGAGAGTGCAGAATTTGTTTAGCGTTGCCGACCTGTTGACACCGATTGAGGGCGCGGATGCCCCTGCGGGGGAAAACGCGGAATACGATCCGCTTTATATGGAACTGGAATCCTTTTCATCCGTCGAAGACAAAGATCCCGACTATCGCAAACTGGAAAAAAATTGCTTGGAATTGTGGAAGAAAACCCGCGATTTGCGCGTGGCGGCGTATTTGTGCGTCGCGGCGACCGAGCTGAACGGATTGCAGGGATTGGCGGACGGATTGGCGGTCATCCGCTGGCTGGTTGACGAAATGTGGGCGGACTTTTATCCGCGCCTTGACCCCGACGACGACAACGATCCGCTGGAACGGCTGAACATTCTGGCAATGCTGTCCCCCGAACCGGGCGCGTTTAATGATCCGATTATGTTCCTGTCGAAACTGCGCCAAATCCGCTTGCTTCCCGCTTTGCCCTATACGATGCGCGATGTGATGATTGCCAACGGCGAAATCGACAGCGATCAGCCTGTCGATACAAAGCTGATTGCCGCCGAAATGATGGGACGCCCGATGCAGGAAATCAAAGCGCATGCGGATTTGGTACAGAAAATCGACGAAGAAATCACGGGGCTTTGCGCCGCGATGGATGAAAAAATGCAGGGACAATATTATTTGAATATGTCGTCTTTGCAAAAGGAAATCAAACGCTTCCAAACGTTTTACGCAAAACATTCGGAAGCGTTTTCCGCGTCACAGGATGCTCCCGCGCCCGAAGCGGCGGAACAAACGGAAGCTGTTCCCCCTGCGGACGCTTCCGTCGTTCGGGCGGCAAGCGGCGGCAAAACCGACTTTGGTTCAATCAAGGCGACCAACAGGGCGGAAGCGTTGCTGCTGTTGAAAAAAGGGGCGGAGTACTTCCAATCCGAAGAACCGACAAGCCCCGTTCCGTACTTAATCAACCGCGCTTTGCGGCTGTCGGAAATGAACTTTATGGATTTGCTGGCGGACATCGCCCCCGACGCTTTGGCGCGCGGACGCGATATTTTGGGTGTGCCGCAGGCTGACGAAAACGGCGATAATTATTAACAAGGTAGGAAAAAATGGCATCAAACAGCTCTCAGAAATTTGTGGGTAAAAACCGTGCGCCCCGCGTGCAGGTTGAATACGACGTCGAATTGTACGGCGCGGAAAAGAAAGTCAACTTGCCTTTCGTCATGGGCGTTATGTCCGATTTGTCGGGCAAACCCGCCGAACCGCTGCCCAAGCTGGAAGACCGCAAAATGGTCGAAATCGACGCGGACAACTTTGACGACCGTTTGAAAAGCATGAAGCCTCGCGTCGCTTTCAACGTGCCGAACGTGATGTCGGGCGAAGGCAATCTGGCCGTCGACATGACGTTTGAAAGCATGGACGATTTTTCGCCTGCCGCCGTTGCCGAAAAGGTTGAAGGACTGAAGCAGCTGCTGGAAGCGCGCCGCCAGCTGGCAAACCTGCTGAGCTATATGGACGGCAAATCGGGCGCGGAAGAATTGCTGAACAAAATTCTGGAAAACCCCGCTTTGCTTAAAGCTTTGTCGCAGAAAGCCAAGGAAAAAGAACCCGAAACGGCGGAAACCGCCGACAAAACCGCGGAATAACGGATTTAAGGAAAAAGTGTTATGACGAACGAAACGCAAAAAATCGATTCCCTGAGCGCCGAAACGTTGGAAATGTCCGACTTTGAAAAGCTGTTGAATCAAGAATTCAAACCCAAGTCGCAGGAAGCCAACGCCGCCGTTCAAAGCGCGGTCAAAACGCTGGTCGGGCAGGCTTTGGAAAACACGGCTTTGGTGTCCGACAACTCGATTAAAACCATCGAGGGAATCATCGCCGAACTGGACAAGAAACTGTCCGAACAGGTCAATCAAATCATTCATCACCCCGATTTCCAAAAATTGGAAAGCGCGTGGCGCGGTTTGAGCTATCTGGTCAACAACACGCAAACCAGCGACACGCTGAAAATCCGTGTGCTGAACGTATCCAAACAGGACGTCGCCAAGTGTTTGAAAAAATACAAAGGCACGGCGTGGGATCAAAGCCCTCTGTTCAAAAAACTGTATGAAGACGAATACGGCACAGCGGGCGGCGAACCGTACGGGTGCTTGATTGGCGATTATTACTTCAACCACAGCGCGCCCGATTTGGAAATCTTGAAGGGCATGGCGCAGATTGCTTCCGCGTCACATATGCCGTTCATTTCCGCCGCCGATCCGTCCATTATGAATATGGATTCGTGGCAGGAACTGGCCAATCCGCGCGATATTTCCAAAATCTTTTCAACACCGGAATACGCCGCGTGGCGCAGCTTCCGCGAATCCGAAGACAGCCGCTACATCGCTTTGACGATGCCGCGCGTGCTCAGCCGCATGCCCTACGGCGCGAAAACCAATCCCGTTGAGGAATTCAACTTTGAAGAAGACACGGGCGCGGGCGCCAGCGACAAATACAACTGGATGAACGCCGCGTATGCGATGGGGGCGAACATCAACCGTTCGTTTGCAACGTACGGCTGGTGCGCGAACATCCGCGGAGTCGAATCGGGGGGCGCGGTTGAAGGACTTCCGACGCATACGTTCCCGACCGACGACGGCGGCGTGGCGATGAAATGTCCGACCGAAGTCGCCATCACCGACCGCCGCGAAGCCGAACTGTCGGCGAACGGCTTCTTGCCGCTGATTCATTGGAAAAACACGGACTACGCTGTGTTTTTGGGCGGTCAGACGGTCAACAAACCCAAAGAATACGATTCCCCCGACGCGACGGCGAACGCGGCTTTGTCCGCCCGTCTGCCTTACATCTTTGCAACCAGCCGTTTCGCGCACTACTTGAAATGCATTGTGCGCGACAAAATCGGATCGTTCAAGGAACGCGAGGATATGCAGCGCTGGCTGAGCGACTGGATTGCGAACTATGTAACAAGCGATCCGAACGCGTCCGAAGAAATCAAGGCGAAATATCCCTTGGCGGAAGCGAAAGTCGAAGTTGATTCCATCGAAGGCCAGCCCGGATACTATTCGGCGAAATTCTATCTGCGTCCGCATTATCAGCTGGAGGGATTGACAACATCGCTGCGTTTGGTCACGAAAGTGCCCAGCGGCGCAAAATAACGGTTTCTCATTGAACCATTGAAGGAGATAAAAACGATGGCAAGTGATTTTTTCTTGAAAATTGAAGGTATTGACGGCGAATCCAGCGATAAGGGACACGCCAAATGGATTGAGGTGATGACTTTTGATCACGGCGCAATGCAAAACGTTTCGATTCAGCGCGGTGCCGACGTTGCGGGACGCGGACAGTTCATTCCGTTCAAGTTCATGCACGCCGTTGACAAAGCGACGCCGAAACTGCAGCAATACTGCATGAACGGTCAGAAAATCGCGAAAGTGAACTTTGCGTACTGCCGTGCAATCAGCGGCGCGCAGGTTTCCGTGTACGAAATCACGATGGAAAACGTCAAGGTCGCCCGCGCCGAAGTCAAAACGATTGAAGCCGACGGCGTAATGCAGCCCGTTGAAGAAGTCGAACTGGTCGCCGGAAAAATGTCGTGGAAAGTCACCCCGATTAAGCCCGACAACACCAAAGACGGTGCGATTGAAGCGGCGTTCGACCAGATTGCCAACGCTTGATTTGCAATAAAGGGGAAGCCGAATGTCGGCTTTCCCTTGCTTTTTTAGGGGGCGGTCATGCGGGAAAACGCGTTTAAAACAAAAGACGATGCCAAATATTGGCCTTGTCTGTTGCGGCGTTTGACCGATTTCGCTCCCGAAGAGAAAAAAGAACCCTTTTCGGCGGGAATCACGATGAAGCAGCTGAAAAAGGACGTGTTTGAAAATATCGAAATGATATTGAATTCGCGTTCCCACCCTCAAGGGGCGGAGCTGGAAAGGTATCCCGATTTGCAAAATTCCGTGCTGGGGTTCGGGCTGTCTGATTTTTGCGGCAAAGTTTGTTCCCGAAACGACCGCGAGGAAATCAGGGATTGCATTTTGAATCAGCTGAAATGGTTTGAACCGCGTTTGGCGGCGGATTCGATTGAGGTCGAATTCCGCAAAGACGCAGGGGAACGAACTTCCGTACTGGAATTCAACATTCAAGGGCGTATCGAGGTTGGCGAATTAAGCGAAGAAATCGTTTTCGTGTCGAAACTGGATTTGGAAACGGGGACGTCTTTGCTGCAGAGCGCGCAAGAGGGATAAACGATGGATTTTCTGGACTATTATCGTGAAAATCTGGGATATTTGAGGACGTTGGGGGCTGAATTCGCCGCCGAATTTCCGAAAATCGCCGCCCGTTTGGATTTGTCCGCTTTTGAATGTCAGGATCCTTATGTCGAGCGGTTGCTGGAAGGTACGGCTTTTCTGGCGGCGCGCGTCGAAAAAAAATTGGATGACGGATACGGCCGTTTGCTGGAATCCGTGCTTGGTTCCGTATCGCCGGACGCTTTGAACCCCGTTGTGTCGGGCGCGGTTTTGGAAATGCATGCCGATTTGTCCGACGACCGCGTCAAAAAAGGCGATTGTCTGCCCGAAGCGACGATGTTTGACGCGATAGTGCCGTCAATCAACACGCCGTGCCGTTTCGCAACGGTTTGGGATACGCCGCTTACAGCCGTTGAATTGACCGAGGCGGAATACATCACGCGCGATTTGACGAAATTCATTCCCGATGCGGCGCATCCCGCGGCGTTAAGGCTGAAATTTTCCATGCCCGGCAAAATGCGTTTTTCCGAAGTAAGCGTGCCGGAGCTTTTGTTCTTTTTGAATTTGCCGGAAGCTTTGGCGTCGCTGTTGTTGCGTCAGTTGACGCTGGACGTTGAAAAAATTTACGTTTCCGCGGACGGCGGCGACTTTGTTTGCAAAAACGGCGCGGTTTTTGAACTGCCTGCGGCGGCTGTGCGCGGGACGTTGTTCGGCGGCGTGAAGGGCAACTTGAACGGTCTGCGCGTGTTGCAGAATTTTCTGGCGTATCCCGCGTTTTTCAAGTTTGCGACGATGAAAAACTGCGCGGGTCTGTTTTCCAAGGAAGCCTCTGGAATCGAAATCGTCATCGGCTTCAAACGGCGCGAAACGGAGCTGACGAACGAAATCAAGGCGTCGTCGTTGAAGCTGAACTGCGCGCCTGTGCTGAATTTGTTCAAAAAGCGTTCCGACCGCGTGTTTTTGGACAGGAACGGCTATGAATTCCACATTGTTCCGGAACGTACCGCTCCGCGTGATTACGAAGTATACGCCGTGCGGCGGTTGGAATTTTTTGGGGAAAAAAACGAAACGCTGTTTTCGGCGACGAATTTCTACGATGAAGATTTGGCGGGCAAAAATGACAAACGCAACTTTTTCAGCGTCCACCGCCGTCGCAGTTTGTTTAATCAAAAAGCTTTGCAGCGCAGTTCGTATACGGGAACCGAAGTGTTTGTCAATTTGGCCGGGCAAAACGCGGATGCGGGCGAAGCCGCCCAATTTTGCGCTGATTTGATTTGCACAAACAGGGATTTGCCGCTGTTGCTGGCCAATCAAACCAAACTGTCGTGCGCCGACGCCGTCATTCAAACGGCGGAATTTGCGGTAATGCCGACGCGCCCCGATTATCCGCTGATTGAAAAGGGTGATGCTTCCGATTGGGCGAAAGTCGGTCATATTTTGTTCAACCTGTCGGGAATGTTGTGGCAGGACGGGGCTTTTCCGCTGGAAATGATGAAAACGCTGTTGCGCAACTACAACCTGCGTTCCGCGGAGGAAATGGAGCGCATGCTGGACGGCATTGTCGAACTGGTCAGCGAACCGACGGCGTTCCGCTTTATCAAAAACGGCGCAGTGTTTTTTGAAACGGGATGGCGCGTGCGCTTTGTGTTGGACGAACAGGCGTACGCAGGCGTGGGCTTTTATCTGTTCGCCGTGGTGTTAAAGGATATTTTACATTCCTTTACCCCGCTTAATTCATTGTTGGAAGTGCAATTCTTTACACGGCAATCGGGACAAATCGCGGTATGGAAGACGTTGGAAAACTGATAAAACAGGCTTCCCGCCGATTGCGTCAAGGCACGGGAGCCCCCGACTTTTTCGAGCTGGTGCGCCGCATCGAGCGCAACCGCCCCGATTTTCCGCGTTTGGGAAAAGCGTTCCGTCCGACACGGGAAAACGTGCGTTTCGGTCAAGCTCCGTATTTGCGATTTCCCGCAACCGACATTGCCGACATCATCCCTTTGTCGGGTGATGCCGAGGCGTTGATTATGACGTATTTTTTCGGACTGCTGGGCGTGAACGGCCCCATGCCGCTGGAGTTCACAAACTACGTTTTCCAACGCTCGCACAATTATTACGACCAGAGCTGGCGGCGTTTTCTGGACATCATCCATCACCGTTTTACAACTTTGTTTTACAGGGCGTGGGCGGAAAACGAACAGGCTGTTTCGTTCGACCGTTCCGATGACGACGGTATAACGGACATCATCCGCGCTTTGGCGGGAACGCCGCCCGATATGAAAATGAACGGTGACATGCCGTATCTGACGGCGAATTACGCCAATCACTTCGGTTCCGCGGTCAAAAGCCGTTCGTCGCTGGAGGAAATCCTGCGTAACGTTTTGGAAATCGATTTGAAAATCAAAGATTTTGTTACAGCCGAATACGATATTCCGGCCGAAAACTGGTGTCAGCTGGGCGACCGTCAGACGGCGCGCGTCGGGCGGAATATGCAACTGGGGCGCAAGTATTTAAGCGCGACCCGCGGCTTTGAAATTCAAATCGGCCCCGTTTCTTTCACGGACTGTCAAAAATGGATGCCTGGGACGGACGGGTTCGACAGGCTCAGCCGCATTGTGACGGGCTATTTGGATAAACCGCTGGAATACACCGTCAAGTTTACCATCAACGGTGCGACCGTACCGTTTGCGGCTTTGGGAAACACGGCTTCGACTCAGCTGGGGCGCAACTGCTGGCTGGGGCGTTCGCATGACCGCAACGGGGATATGACTTTAACAATAGGGGCTTCGCGTTTGAACAAAAGACGACACAAAGCTTCGTTTCAACAGGAAGGAATCCGTTTATGAGCAAATTGAAACGCGTCCAGATGTTTTCCAAATTGGACGCCGCGGCGTACAAAGCGTTGGAAAGCGCGACAATGCTGTGCAAAACGCGCGGCAACCCGTATGTCGAACCGGTGCATTGGGTCAATCAAATTTTAATGGGCGAAAATACGGATTTGCACGAAATCGTGCGGTATTTTTCCCTTGACCAAGCCAAACTGGCCAAAGACATGACCAAAGCTTTGGACGCTTTGCCGCGCGGCGCGGGCGGAAGCATCGACTTTGCCAATTCAATCGAGGTCGCGGTCAAGGAAGCATGGATGACGACTTCGCTGGTGTTCGGGGAAAGCGCGATTCGCACGGGGCATTTGATTTGCGCGATGAAACAAACGCCCGAACTGGCGCGCGTCCTGCATGAAATGAGCGGCGAATTCGTTCGCGTCAACGGCGATCTGCTGGTTGAAAAGTTCCGTGAAATCGTCGCAAAATCTTTGGAAACATCCGTTGTGGCAACTTCCGTCAAGGCAGACGGCGGGGACTCTGCCGTTTCCGCCGCGATGGGCGGGACACAAGCCCTTGACTTGTACACGGTTGATATGACGGCGCAGGCCAAAGACGGCAAATCCGACCCCGTTGTCGGCCGCGATGCTGAAATCCGCAAAATCATCGACATTCTGATGCGCCGCCGTCAGAACAACCCGATTTTGACGGGCGACGCGGGGGTCGGCAAAACCGCCGTGGTCGAAGGCTTCGCCCAGCGCTTGGCGGCTGGCGACGTTCCCGATTGTCTGAAAGGCACGGTTTTGCGTTCGCTGGACATGGGGTTGCTGCAGGCTGGCGCGAGCATGAAAGGCGAGTTTGAAAATCGCTTGAAACAGGTGATTGAGGAAGTGCAGGCTTCCGACACGCCGATTATTCTGTTTATTGACGAAGCGCATACGCTTATCGGCGCGGGCGGCGCGGCGGGACAGAACGACGCGGCAAATTTGCTGAAACCCGCTTTGGCGCGCGGAAAACTGCGCTGCATCGCGGCGACGACATGGGCGGAATACGTCAAATACTTTGAAAAAGACCCCGCCTTGACCCGTCGTTTCCAAAACATTCTGGTGGACGAACCCGACGACGAGAAGGCGACGCAAATGATGCGCGGCATGATTAAGGCGTTGGAAAAGCACCACAACGTTGTCGTTTTGGACGAAGCGTTGTCCGCTGCCGTCAAACTGTCGCGCCGCTATATTCCCGCGCGCCAGCTGCCCGACAAGGCAGTCAGCATTCTGGATACGGCGTGCGCGCGCGTGGCTTTGAGCCAAAACGCAGACCCTGCCGAACTGGAATTTTGCAAACGCAAAATCTCGGCCTTGGAGTTGGAAAAGGACATTCTGAACCGCGAAGAAAAATCGGGCTGCGACCATGCCGAAAAACTGGCGGAACTGGAGGCGGAACTGCAAAAGCAGAACGATAAAAAACAGGCTTTGGAAGACCGTTTGGCAAAAGAAAAGGCTGTTGTCGCCGAATGTGCCAAACTGCGCGACGAATTGCGCGAAAAGGGCGAACCCGATGAAAAAATCCGCGCCGAACTGCTGGCGAAACAAAAAGAGTTGACGGAATTGCAGGGCGACGACCCGTTGGTTTTGCCTTTGGTCGACACACAGGCGGTTTCGACGATTATTTCCGAATGGACGGGAATTCCTTTGGGACGCATGGTCAAAAACGAAATCCAATCCGTTTTGAACTTGGGCGAAGAAATGAACAAGCGCGTCATCGGGCAGAAGCACGGGCTTGATTTGATTGCCAAGCGCGTCATGACGGCGCGCGCGTCGCTGGCCGATCCTAACCGCCCGATTGCCGTGATTATGCTGGCGGGGCCCAGCGGCGTCGGCAAAACCGAAACCGCTTTGGCGCTGGCGGAACAAATGTACGGCAGCGAACAGAACATTGTCACAATCAATATGAGCGAATTTCAGGAATCGCACACCGTTTCGACGCTGAAAGGCGCGCCTCCGGGCTATGTCGGCTACGGCGAAGGCGGTGTTCTGACCGAAGCCGTGCGCCGCAAGCCCTACAGCGTCGTTTTGCTGGATGAAGTCGAAAAGGCGCATCCCGATGTGCACGAAATCTTCTTCCAAGTGTTTGACAAGGGGCAGATGGAAGACGGCGCGGGGCGTTTGGTGAACTTTCGCAACACGATTATTCTGCTGACGACGAACGTTGGCGACGACGCGATTTGCGATTTGTGCGAAGACGAGGACAATCTGCCCGACATGGCGGTTTTGGAAAAAGCCGTCCGTCCCGCGATGATGAAAGTGTTTCCCGCGGCTTTGCTGGGGCGCATTTCGATTGTGCCGTACTATCCGCTGGGCAAAAAGGCTTTGTACAAAATCATTGACTTGAAGCTGGCAAAAGTCCAAAAACGCGTCAAGGACAACTACAAAGCCGAACTGATTTACACGGATGCGGTGCGCGACGAAATCATCCGCCGGTGCAACAACGTGGCGTCGGGCGCGCGCTTAATCGACGCGATTGTCAACAACGACCTGTTGCCCGAAATCAGCGCGGAATTCCTGCGTAACACGATGGAGGGGCACGTTTTGAAAAAGGCGACAATCGGCGCCAAGGACGAAAAGTTCGTCTATTCGTTTGAAAACAAGGAGGAATGACCCATGCCGACACCTGTTGCGACAATCGCGAATTTGACCGCGACGGGGGATGTCATCCTCGGTCCCGGCGGCATTACGACAATGGTCAAAGGCTTGCCCGTTGCGTGTGTGGGCGATGCCGTGGCGGGTCCGATGTGTGTCGGGGCTGTAACCATGACGACGGCGGTCAACAAATTGGCAAAAGGGCGTCCGATTGCCAATATGGGGGCGGTTGTGTCGGGCAGCTGTCCCGCCGCTATGGGCGCGCCGATTGCGACGCCCGTGATGGTGTGTCCGAACTTGAATGAAATCGTGTAAGAGGGAAAACATGTCCGCCATCGTCAATGAAACGCTGTCAATCAAATTCCCTCAAGACAAGTTTGCGGATTTCTATCTGTACGACTTGACTTTGACCGAGGGCATATCCGACATTTGCCGCGCCGAAGCGGTCGTTTTGTCGGACAAGCCGCATTCTGTGGAACAGCTGAACGAAGCGCTGGACGCGAATGTTACTGTAACCGTGTCGCAAAGACTGTCGGACGGCAAGGCCAAGCGGACGCGCTTTTTCCACGGCATTGTAACGGCGGTTTCACACAACGGCGTGTTTTACAGTTCGGACAAAACGGACTGCTTTTCCTATCGCTTGACAATCGAATCCGAATTGGCGATTTTACGTCAAGTCGTGCGCAAGGTCGCTTACAACAACAAAACGCCGATAGACGTGATTTCCGAACTGCTGTCGGATTACGGCATTCCCCCCCGTTTTTCCGAGGAATACATTTCCCGCAAACCCTTTGTTTCCGATTGCATCTATAACCAAACAACGGTGTCCGACTATGCTTTTTTAAAGCGGTTGCTGACCTTGTACGGTTTAAGCTACACGGTCAAACATCCAAAAGTGTCCAACGGCGGACTGGGACGGGCGGAACTGTATTTTTCGGCGGGCGAGCATTATCCGGAACGTTCCGATGTTGTTTATTCGGACGGCCGCGCTCCTATGGCGATTGAGGAGTTCGATTTCCGTTCAAGCGACGAACCTCGCAATCTGTGGCGTCTGAATGAATGGGCGATGACGCGCGGGCAGGGGGTTGACGGCGTAATGCTGACCGAAACGTACCCGAATTCAAACGTCGGATCGGAAAAATGGAAAGCGGGCTTGACGGATGCGGGCAACCGCCGCCGCATATATACCGAACATTTCCACAACTACGTCCGCGGTGTCGACAAAGCAAAAGTCGATGCGGATGTCGATTTGATTTTGCAGGCGCAGTACCGCGCTTTTCAAATCATCAAGGATGTTTGGACGGGAACGGCGGACAATTTGCTGTTTATGCCGTGCAAACGGTTTCGCATCAAACACTTTTACGGGCGGCGCTATTCGTCGGCGATTTCGGGCATGGTCGTGAAATCCGTTCTGCATTGCCACGCAAAGCTGCCGTCGTCTTTGGCAGCCGTAGCCGATTGGCAGGCGGATAAAGAAATCGTCGAAGTGTCGTTTTCGGCAATGAATTGCGCCGATGAAACGCGTTATTGTTCCTTGGGAGAATAGTCTATGAACGTGCGGGAAATGGTCGTTACAAACGCGGACGGAAAAACGGGACAATCTGCCGAAGACGATTTAATCGGACAGATTTGCCCCGCTTTGCTGCCGGACGACAGCGAAGACATGTATCATTTTTACGCTATCGGGCAAAAAAACGCAGTTTCGCTGACGCCCGTTCCTGCGGACAAAAAACCGTCGACCGTTACACTGATGCGTCCCGTCGGGGGACAGATGGAGGGAATCTACCGTTTTCCGCACGTTGGGGAAAAGGTTTTGGTGCTGTTCGGCGATAACGGCGGGTGCTATCTGATGGGGTATCTGCCCAATGCCGAAACATCGTTTACTTCGGCATCCGACGGCGCGGAAAACACGAATCAAACGCTGGACAAAAAGGGATTTGTCCTGCGCTATCAAAACAAAGGCGAAAGCGCCGCTTTGCCCCGCAACAAAGAGGATTACTCCGAAATCGCTTTCTATACCGACAAATCGCCGTGGAAAAAAGAGGATGAAACGCCGCAAACGGATAAAATCCGCATTTCTTCGACGGGCGATGTGCAGTCGTATGCCGACAACGCCAACCAAATCGGCGGTCGGCGCATTGTGTTGCAGTCGCAATACCTGTACGCCGACACAACCGTTGACGACGGCAGCGAAAAAATTGCCCAAGAGGGTAACATTTCAGGCGATTTGTCCGAAAATATTCTGGATTTGAGCGAAGTCAGCAAAGGCGATGTCGTCATCCAAGCCGACCACCGCGTCATCATCAATGCGCGCGAAGGCATCGAACTGAACGTCGGCGCGTCTTCAATCACCATTGAAAAAAACAAAATCAGCCTGTCCGTCGGCAATCTGGACGGCGAAGAGGGAGGCGACGCCCAATATACGACGGATATTACTTTGACGCACAAAGGTATGGAATTCAGCGCTCAGATGCTGCGCGGCTTTATCATGCGGTCGATGTGCGTTACCGATGCTTTTGACGGCGAAATATCGCTGACAATGGGGCGCGCGAACGTGTCGGGGACTTCCGTTTCGCTGGGCGCGTGTTCAACGCTGGAAGCGCTTTTGGCGGGCTTGGGCGGTTTGTCGGAAACGGTGGAACAGCTGTGTTCGATTCCGCTCAGCCAGAAAAAATACGCATGGACGCAAAGCGAATTCGGCACGGGCGGCTTTATCAACCGCCAGTTGGAAGCCGTCTTGAGTCTGGCGACGCGCATCGGCGCCGAATTTGAACATTCTTCGGGGGCGGGACCCGCGGGCGGGTCAAGCGATTTGATTTCCAAAATCGTTCAATTCACGTTCAACATCGTCAGCAACGTCCGTTATGTTTTGGAAAACGAATTGTACGCTCAATACGATGTTCATTACGATACGGAAACGAAAAAGTTTTTCAACACCGACAACAGAATGGCTGTAACAATGGCTTTTGCGACGGTGGAAACCATTCTGCAGCTGACGATTTATGAAGAAATGCTGCGCCACTCCATTTCGGCGTTTTTGCATGCGGCGACGATTTCGCTGACTCCGCAAGCGAACATCGTTATGGATTCCAAAGGTTATTATCAAGATTCGACCGACGCGCAAATGTGCCGCGCCGTCGCGGCAGGCGTTGACGTGGTTGAAAATCTGCCGGCTCAAACGGATGAACAGAAAAATGCTTTGAAACAGCAGGCGGATCGTGACGTCAATGACGCGAAAGTCGCAAAAGAAGCGGCGGAAAACGACTTGCAGGATGCGATGCAAAATGGAACGGCGGAAGAAATCGCGCAAAAACAAAGGGACTTGGAAGCCGCCGAAAAAGATTTGGCGGAAAAAGAGGAAAAGCAAGCTAAAGTCAACGAATACACCGACCAAAAGCCCAAGAACGTTACGGACCCCAATAAAAAACTTCACGATCAACTGGAGGAAGCGCAAGCGAATCAGGAAACCGTCGAAAACAACCCCGACAGTACCGAGGAAGAAAAGCAGGCGGCGCGAGAAAAAACGGACGATGCGCGCAAAGCGTACGCCAAGGCGTTGAAAAAACAAAACAGTCCGAACAAAGCTTTGAAATACACCAAAGCAGGGGCAAAATGGGCGATGGCTTTGGCGGAAATCGGTTTCTACGATATGAAGCGCGTCGCCGAACTGGGACTGGTCAAGAACTTTATCAATCAAGATTTGACCGAAGAAACAAAGAAAGCTTTACAGGAATTATAAAATGGCTTTGAGCGAAACGGCAAAACTGGCAATCAAAACAACCGTCGAATCCATTTTGGCAACGGTTGGAACGGCGGCAATGGTGGCGGGCGCGACGGCGGCGGTCAAAAAGCTGTCAACGACCAACTATAAAAAAAGCGACTTGACGGGTGACAAGGAAATGAAACCGACCGGGGACGAAACAACCATCAGCAAGGTCGAAACGGCGGCATCCGAAACCGAAGGCAAACTTGCCAAGGACGGCGTATCCGCGCAGGATGCCAGCGTCAAAGCCGCCGAAACAGAAGCCAAGGCGGCGACGGGCGAAGCGACGGCGGCGGAATCGGGCGCACAGGCTTTGCGCACCAAAGCGGGCGCGTCCGACATCGAAGTCAAAGCGTTGAAAATGACATGAGGCGGCTATGAGCGACAAATTGCAATGGATGAACAAACACTTTGTTTTACTGCGCCACTTGTTGATTTCAGACGCGGTGGCAAAGGAAAACTATAAAATCCGTCCCGATTTGCAGGACTTGTTTGCAGGCGAAACCAATGCGGAATCCATGGTTTGGAAATTCGCGGGAGTGGAACGCTATAAATGCGCGTGCGAACTGTTGGCGTATATTTCGCACCGCCGCGCCGCGGTGTGGTGGGTATACAACTGTGTGTTGTCGTTGTATGACGAGCTTGGGGAAAACCCCGTCGCCGAACGCGACATTTCGGAAATCGGAACGAAATTCGAACCGACCATTCCCGACTTTGCCAAAGTAGAACCGCCGAAACCCGACGAAGCCAAAGCGCAGAAAGCTTTGGCAAAAGTGCATGAATTGTCCGCCGCAGTCGAAAAACTGAAAGAAAGCATTGACCCCGAAATTATGGGGCAGGTGCAGGAAGGGGTTGATTACGCGTTCGGGCTGGTCAAGGAAAAATACGGCTATACGCCGCTTGAATTGCTGAAAATGGCGCTGGAAAAGGAAGGAAATCCTCAGCCTGTCGATGAAAATTCGCCGATATTTAAAGCGGCGGATCAGCTGAAAGCGCAGCTGCAAACAGTACGCAAAGAAACAATCGACACAATCAAATCCGTGATTCCGCCGAAAGTTCCCGCGCACGAAAAACAGCTGTCGGACAATACGATGCAGGCGGTTTACCGCTGGGTTGTCGCACCCGACGAAATCAATTCCAAAAAATGTCTGGATGTCGGCAACGAATGTCCGGACACGCCGGCGGGGTTGCTGGCTTTGACGGCTTTTTGGGCGGGCGGCAACTTGATGCCAGAAGGCGAACAGGTCGTGCAGACTCCAGCGGGGCTGGCGGCGAACGGATTGTGTCAGGTGTTGCTGATGTGCGCTTTGCACAAAGGAGGCACGCGCAAACTGAAAGAACGCTACGAACATTATTTCGATTTGGGCGTTTCCGTGATGACGGGCGAGGATAACTGGGACGAAAACGTGCGCTTGGGACAAGCTCCGCATGAAGAGGAACGTCCCGCCGCCGCGGAACCGCGCCGCTTCGTACAGCGGGAAGTGAAAGCAGCGCCCTCTTACCACCGTTGGAAGCCGGCGATACCCCGAAACGACGATTGATGAAGGAATGCAAAATGAAAAAAAACTTTATCCGTTTGGTTATGATGATTGCCATTTCGGCGGCGTGTTCGGGATGCTGCACACGCGCAAGCGTTACAGCGGGATTGTCGCCGAAATTGAAAGACTACTATTCGATTTATCCAAGCGTCGAAATTGACATAGCCGCCGTTTCGTCTGAGGAAGCCGAGGAGATTCGCGCGTTGGGCGTCGAGGATTATTTTGCCGTCGGCAACGAAACGCGCAAAGCCGTCGCGCCGTATACGCTGAGCTTTTCATCCGAACAAACCGAACCGCAAACCATGAAGCGCGGGATTGACGCGTGGGAAACGTGGCTTGAAAAAAATCCGGATAAAATCGTTGTCGTTGCCAATCTGCCGCGCGGAACTGGCAAAAAAAATTTAAGAAAAGACCCGCGTATTCAAGTTTTGGATTTGAAAAGCCGCTTTTTGATTCCGCGCCGCTTTTATTTTGAAATTTTGCCGGGACGCATTGTCGAAGTGCAAAAAAAGCCCGAAGATCCCGAAGCCGAAACGAAAAAATTGAAAGCTGCCGCAGAAAAGAGTAAACAAAAGAATAACGCCAAACGGTAAAGGACAGCATTATGCGCTTTGAGGAAATTTTACATTGGAACGACGGCTTGTTTTTGCAGCCGCATCATCTGCAGCGTTCTCAGCGGACGGCGTATTTGTACGAACGCACGAACCGCACGCTGTATATGGCGTATCCCAGCGGACTGATAGACTTTGAATTGGATTTGGAAGCTTTGTCGTCCGCCCGTGTGCTGATTAAACGCTTTTCGGCCTTGATGCCGGACGGGCTGGAAATCAGCATGCCCGGAAATACGGTCGTGCCGCCGCTGGACTTGTCGGCCGTCGTCAAAGAACATCCGGAAGATCTGACCATCTATCTGGCCGTTCCTTTATGGTCGGAATTTGAAGCGAACCTTGTTGAAGATGAAGCGTCGTTAGCGACAAAACGGCAATTCTTGATTCGCGAACACACCGTGCGCGACGAAAATACGGGCGACAACGAAATTACGATTGTGACCCGCAAAATCAATGTCCGTTTGATGACGCAGTTCGACGACGCGACGGATATGCAACTGTTGCCGGTTTTAAAGCTGACTTCCGTTTCCGACGAAAGTGCGGATAAAAAACTGGTCGTCGACGACAAATACGTTCCGCCGTTCGCCGTTTTGACAAAAGACTGCGCTTTGACCGTTCAAGCAACCGATTTGCTGTTTGAAGTTCGCCGTTGCCGCGACAAAGTGCTGAACGATTTGACGGTGGCACAGTTCAAACCGGACACTTTTTCCGGCGTTGACGCGTACAATGTGATGCAGTTGCGCGTTTTGAATCTGTATGAAAACCGTTTGTCCGCTTTGTTGTCTTTGACAAATTTGACGCCGTTCGGGCTGTATTTGGAATTGCGTTCGTTTTTGGCGGAACTGATGGGGATTCATCCGATGAACGCGATTAAAGACATCAAAAATTACGTTCATTTCGATTGCGCGCCCCAATTCGCGGAGCTGATTAACGACATTAGGTCGATGATTTTCGCGGAAGGCGGGGCAAGCTACATCCGATTGCCGTTTAAGGAACTGGACGGCGGCGATTTTCTGTCCGCACCGCTGTCCGCAGACAACATCGTGCGCGCGGACGAATACTATCTGGCGGTGCATTGCGATTCCGACGACCGCTCCGTTGTATCCGCTTTGGAAACGGGCGACACGTTCAAATTGATAAACCCGTCCGCAAAGCTGATGCGCGCCCGCGGTGTCAAGCTGACGGAAATGCGGTATCCGCCGCGTTTCCTGCCCAGTTTGAACAATACGCTGTGGTTTAAACTGCAAACCGCAGAAACGCCCCGCACATGGCAGGCGATTTGCGAAGAAAAAAGTGTTGTCATCGATCGCGCCAAGGATTTGTTCCCGAATTTGGACGTGTCGTTGTTTTTGACGGTTGTCGGCAACAAAAAATAAGGAATGACCATGAAAAACTTGGAACAATTATGTCGTCCGCTGTTGCGCTGCATTTGCGATTACAGGCAATATTCAGATGCGGGCAACATTCCGGACAAGGAGCTTTTTTCGCGCAGAATCAATATGTTGCTGTCCGAGGCCAAAGAAGAGGCTGCAAAGTCGCCGACTTTGGAAAAGGAGTTTTCGCGCATTGAACGCCCTTTGATTTTCTTTGTCGACTATATGGTCAAAGAGGGCAATTTTCCGTTCAGCCGCGAATGGCGCGAACTGGCGCGCAACTATAATGAGCTGTCGGGCGACGAAAAGTTTTTCGACATGCTGTCCGAAGCGTTGGACGATCCCGATTCCGGCAAGGCTTTGGAAGTGTTTTACGCAATGCTGGGGTTGGGATTCGACGGCATTTACCGCAATAATCCCGAATACATCGAACGGCGCATGAAAGTTTGCGCATCGCGTTTTTCGCAGGACAAATTTGATATTTCAAGCGAAGTCATCACGCCTGTTTCAATGGCCGCTTTGCAAACGGAGGGGGTGAAAAAAAACAATCCCTTTAAAACGGTCAAATGCGCTTTGGTGTTGTGCGCGGTGTTTGCGGTTGTCGCGTTCGCGGTCAATATGTCCGCTTTTTTGAATGCGACGGAACCGTTCAGACGCTCTTTGTTCGTGGCCGCGGACAGCGCGGTTCCCAAAGCTTACCGCAAAGGTTCGACGTATAACGCCGTTGCCGGTGTCAGCGGCGGCGGTCTTTTGGAGAAAACGGAGTAAAGACTCATGGGCAATTCTACGGATATGATAAAACAATCCTTTGCATCCGCAAACGCAGGCGGCATGCCCGCGTGGTTGCCGTGGGTCGTTGGCGCGCTGGTGTTGGTTGCGGTGTTTTTCTTTGCTGTTTTGCCGTTGTTGCGCAAATTGAAAAGAAAACAGCTGAAAGTCAAGGAAACTTCTGAAATCAAAAAAGATTTGATGATTTGGCATCACTTGGCGCAGTTGGTGCGCGGCGGCAACGAACACCAAAAGGCAAAACAAAAACTGTCCGACCAAATCGTCAAAATCAATCTGCTGTTCAAACAGGGGCTGAAATTGCTCGAAACGCACAGTCGAAAGCTGTACGAACAGCCGTGGTTCATCATTGTCGGCGAACCGCATTCGGGCAAATCGACACTGTTGCGCAACAGCGAACAGGAGTTGATTGTTTCCGTTGAAGAAGAGGCCGACGGCGAAGAAAACAAAAGCCTGCCTTTAAGGGTGTGGTTGGGCGCCAAATCCGTTGTGTGCGATGTGAACGGGCATGTTTTTTTCGATCGTTGGCTGGACGGCAGCAGCGCGGAATGGAACTATATCGGCAAATTGCTGAACCGCAAGCGTTTTAAGAAGCCTTTGGACGGGTTGATTGTTACCATCCCCGCGGATGCTTTGCTGGCTGACGACGAAGCTTTGACCCAGCAAAAGGCGATTTTGATGACGACCGAAATCGGACAGCTGCTGCACACGATAGGGATGCATTTGCCGTGTTATGTCGTTGTAACGAAAACCGATATGGTCAACGGATTTTCCGAATACGTCATGGGGATAAGCGACGATTTGCGTTCCCAGATTTTCGGGTGGGTGAACGATGCGCCCGCCAAATACAATGCGGAAAAATTCAAAGCGTTTTGGGACGGGCTGATTGACCGTTTGCGCGCGGGATGTGAAAAAAGCATGCTGTCCCGCAACGTCGCGACAAAACTGTCCGCGATGGAAAACCGTATGGAAATCACGGGAAAAATCTATCTGTTCCCCGATAATTTCGACAAACTGTATCAAAACCTGTCGGTTTATCTGCGCGCTTTGTTCGGCGAAGGCAATTTCCACGGCGCGGACAACGCCGTGTTGGAAGGCGTGTTTTTCGCATCCGCCAAGGAAGGGGATGTTACCCTTAGTCCGTCGTATGCCGAACTGTGCAACCGTCCCGTTGACGAAGCTCCGATACCCGTGGAATCCAAAGGGATTTCGCATCCGTACTTTATCCGCGATTTGCTGCGCAAAGTTGTTTTTCGCGTTTCTCCGAACGCTTTTTTTACCCAAAAAGCGCAAATCAAACGCAATATTCCGAAATATCTGCTGTGTTTGGCGCTGCTGGCCGTCGGGACGGTATGGCTGACGGCGGCGTATTTCAAAGCGGATAAACTGGAAATTCAACTGGAATCGTCAACGGATTATTATGCGTCTTTGTCGTCTTTGCTGCAAAGGGGCGGCGTGTTCAATTCCCCGCTGATTAAAAAGACGGATGACGGCAAGTATGTGTTGAACAACGATCCTGTTCAAGGCGAAGGCATGTCCCGCTTGCAACTGTTTTTTGAAGCGTTTTCCGAACGCGAAACGGAAAACGTCGCGCCGTTCGGTTTCAAAACCGCCAGTTGGTTTGTTTTCGGAACGGACAAAGATATGGGGTATGACGACAAAGCGTTCATATTCAATCAAATGCAGGCGATTATGGTGCGTATGCCCGTTATTAAAAGCACGGGGGAAAAGCTTATTGCCCAAGGAACGAATTCGCCGTTGACATCCAACAAACGCGAAGTCATCGGGTCGTTTTCGCTGTTGGATTCCGTTGAAAACGAAGACTTTACGGCATTGTTTGCCGGCAGCGGTTTTCAGCTGAAACCGATGATAAGCTATCTGATTCCCGATATCCCCGGCGATACGATGACTTTGTTGAACAGCTTTTTGACACGCTATGACCGCAAATATACGATGACGATGGATCCCGCTTATATTCATTCGTCCCAGTTTTTCGCTGCGCAAAGGACGGGATTGGACGCCATTTTGACGGCATGGGCGGATTTGACTGCTTACCCGCAGGCGATGTATTCCGGTATCAAACGCGCCGTCGATTTGTCGTTCCGTTTGGAAAACACGCAAAAACGGCTGAGCGAACAAGTCAAGCGGCTGGAAACTTTGGCGACGGCGGAACAGCTGATTGACGCTGTTGCGGAATGGAACGGCTTGGTTGGTCGGGAAAGGGAGCAAACCGACGAGATGCTGCGCTTGCTGCAGCGAATCCAATCAGCCAATCCGCTGAAAAAGGAAAAGTCCGGCGGTACGCCCTTCGGTATTTGGGGAAGCGGAGTTTCTTTTGACGCATTGTTGCGCTACGCCGCGCGCGATTATAAAAATCTGTTTGAAAACGACTTTGACTTTTTGTACGGCGAAATCGAAAATTTCCCCATTCAGCCGCAAGACATGGTTGCTTTGCGCGACGCCATCAAGGGACGTGAAAAAAGAACCGCTCAAAAACTGGAAAACGAAACGGCGGCGTTGCACAAAAAAATCGATGAATTGAAAGACGCTCCGCTGTTTCGCTGGCAATTCGTCGAAAAATCCGATGCATCGGGGTACATGTTCCGCATTATGGACAAGCTGTATGCCGTGGCGGCTTCGCTGAAAGTTCCCGACGAAGAAGAACTTCAAAAGGGTGATTTCAAATCGAACTGGCTGAAGACTCAACGCGCGATTAAGGAAGCTTTGGAACGCTACGACGCGGCGGCAAAAACTTATGCGGGAAACGATGAAGTTTCCAAAAAAGCCGCAGAAATCCGCAAAATGTTGCTGGCTAATGCGGATTTGGTCAGAATCACGGTGTTGGATTCCGAGCTGAAAAAACTGCCGACATCGGAAGCCGAAACCTACAGCTTGGTGGAACAAAAGGCGGGAAATGCGCCCGTGTTCGATTTTTCGCGCCGCTTGGCACAGGAAGTCGTCGGTGATTTGCGTTATGCGGGAGGCTATAACCCCGATACGGTAAAGACGCTGTTTGAAAACGTGTTTTCGATAGCCCGTCCGTTTATGAAAAACAAACAGTTCGGCCCGCAGGAGATTCTGCCCGCATCGTTTATGCGCGAATACAACCGCTATGACGAACGGTTGGAAGTGTTTGAAAAATACATGGACAGCTTTTTGCGCTATTGGGGAACGTACCCCGACAATGTGTATGTTCCCGCGTCAAGCTGGGCGGAATTCAAACAGCGGCTTGAAACACTCAAAGCGTTTAAAATCAATTCGTTGCTGCAAGCTGTTTACGCGCGCTGTCTGAGTATTTTGAAAGGCATTGACGACACTTATTTGTCCGAAGCTTTAAAAACTGAAAAGGCGGATTATGTGGCGGCGGTCAACGACGAACTGAGTCTGTTGACTCCGCTGTTCACGGATGCGGGACAGAAAACGCTGGATGCGTGGGCGAGCTTGCCCGACGATGCCGCCAAAGCGTGGGAAGTCTTGACGTCGTTGTCCGACAGGGAACTGAAAAATTCGTTCTTTAACGTTTATTCGACGGCAAGCCGCGGCAAAATCGGCTGGTGGAACGGCTTTGTCGACAACGGCGTGGCTTTGCTGCGTACCGAAAACGAACGGATGCTGGAAACGGGGTATCAAACTGTTTTGCATGATATGAACGCTTTTCCGCTGTGCAAAAACTGTGCGGGCAAAAAAACGATTACGCCCAAGGAAATGCAAAAGCTTGCAAAACTGCTGCAAAGTGTTGCGCCCGAAGCCGAAAATGAAAAGACGGAAGGAACTTTAATAGACAGGCGGCTGGATTTGTTCAAAAATCGTGAAGCTTTGGCCTGGGCGGGCGATATTCTGAAAGTCGCCGCTTTGTTGGCCGATGCGAAAAAGCCGCTGATTTGGACGCTGTATCAAGCTCCCGTCGATTTGCAGAACAGTTTGCTTTCGCGCGGGCAGGTCGCGGCGGCCAACCGTTTCCGCGCCGTCGGGTTGCGTATGGGAAACGACAAGGTCGAAAAACGCATCAGTTCGATTATGACGGCGGATGCTAAAATCGGGCAGGGCAAAGCGTCCGCGCCGATTACGCTGAATTTTTACAAACTGACAGGCGATGAACAGCCTGAAGCGCAAATCAGACTGGGCGATTACTGGGCGATTTTCAGAATCTATCTGAAAAACGGCGGCCATATCGACCCGTCGAGCGGACAGCTGTACATTCCGCTGACGGTCAAAGATAAAACGGGGGCGAAGTTTGTATACTTTGTAACCGTTCGGTTCAATCGGGACATTCTTGCACCCGACGAATGGCCGACAAAGCAAAATTGGGAATCGCCCGTTTCCGAATGACTTTTCAATCCCCGCTTTTGAAACATAAAGCGGGGATAAAAATATCCGCTTGACTTTGTAACCGTTGCAGAGTTTATACCCGATGAGTATCGAAAAGGAGAAAGGATATGGCGCAAAATTTGACCGAAGGCAGCGTTTTCAAAAACGTCGTTTTCTTTTCAATTCCGTACTTCATCTCGTATTTCCTGCAAACATTGTACGGCATGGCCGATTTGTTCATCATAGGACAATTCAACGGAGTAGCTGAAACGACGGCTGTTTCCGTAGGGTCGCAAGTCATGCATATGCTGACCGTGATGATTGTGGGACTTGCCATGGGAGCGACGATCGGCATTGCGCAAGCCGTCGGGGCAAACAAAAAAGACAGAGCGGCGTTCAATATCGGCAATACGGTAACTTTGTTTACGGGATTGTCCGTAATTTTAACGGTTTTTCTGCTGTTGGCGGTCAATTCTATTGTATCCGTCATGTCAACGCCCGAAAAAGCCGTTGAAGGAACAAAACAGTATTTGATTGTGTGTTTTGCGGGCGTTCCTTTTATTACGGCGTACAATATCATTGCGTCGATTTTTCGCGGGTTGGGCGATTCCAAAAGTCCGATGTACTTTATCGCCGTAGCGTGCACGGTTAACATTTTACTGGATTATGTGTTTATCGGTGTTTTCGGAATGGGCGCGTTCGGGGCGGCATTGGGAACAACCCTGTCTCAAGCGTTCAGCGTGGCGGTGTCGCTGTATGTAATGATGAAACGCGACATAGGGGTTTCTTTGAAAAAACGTGATTTCCAAATACGCAAACCCGTTATGGCAAGATTGTTGAAAATCGGCATACCTGTTGCGCTGCAGGACGGTTTTATCCAAGTTTCGTTTGTCGTCATCACGATTATAGCCAATCAACGCGGACTGACGGATGCCGCCGCCGTCGGCATTGTTGAAAAAATCATCGGTTTTTTGTTTTTGATTCCGTCGTCAATGCTTTCAACGGTTTCGGCTTTGGGGGCACAAAACATAGGGGCGAAAAAGACGGACAGGGCTTTGCGGACTTTGTGGAGCGCAATGGCGATTGCGACGGTATTCGGAATGGCTGTTGTTGCCGTCGTTCAGTTTTCCGCCGCCCAAATTGTCGGATTGTTTACGGCGGATGGAAGCGTCAAAACGGCGGGAGCGTTGTATCTGAAAGGCTATGTTTGGGATTGCCTGTTTGCGGGTATACAATTTTGCTTCAGCGGATATTTTTGCGCCATCGGGCGGTCGGAACTGTCATTCCTGCACAATGTCATAGCTATTGTAACCGTGCGTGTTCCGGGGGCGTACTGGACATCCAAAGCGTTTTCCGATACTCTGTATCCAATGGGGTTGACTTCTTCGGCGGGGTCTGCGCTGTCGATTGTTGTGTGTGCGATTGCTTTTTGGGGATTGAAGCTTGGAAAAATCACCGATGCGGAAAAATAAACTGTTTGCGATAGGCGATGTTGCGCGGCATTTTCATTTAAGCGCGGGAACTTTGCGTCACTATGAACGCGAAGGATTGCTGACACCGGAATATGTCGATGCCGACAGCGGCTACCGTTTTTACGGCTATAGGCAGTTTGAAGTATTGAGCACGATTTGCTATTTGCGAACCCTTGATTTGTCGTTGACGGAAATAGCTTGTTTTTTGAAGAACAGAAACATAAACAAAATTGAAAAGATGCTGTTGCGTCAAAAGGCGGCGGTTGTTCAAAAACAAAAAGAACTGAAGCGTATCAAACGGAAAATCGACAATCGTCTGCAATGGCTGCAGGATGTCGGAAAATCGCGGTTTGACGAGATTCGGGAAATCGAATTGCCTGAATGCCGCATTGCCGAAATAACGGTTTCTGTACAGCTGAAGAGCGCTTTTGATATGGAAGCGCCTGTCAGAAAGTTGGAAGAAGTGCAGGCGGAAGCCGTGATTTTTCTGGGCAAGGTCGGATGTTGCATCAGCGCGGAAAATCTGCGGGCGGGAAAGTATGACAACTATGATTCGGTTTTTTTGCTGTTGGATGACGAAGACCGCTTTGTCGGCAAAGTTTCCCGATTGCCCCCTGTCAAAGCCGTTTCCATCCGTTTTCGCGGGCATCATGCCCAAGCTCCGGAACAATATCGCAAACTGGCGGCGTATATGGCTGAAAACGGGCTTGAAATCGCGGGGTTTTCACGGGAAATCACGCTTGTCGACCAAGGGGTTGAAAACAATTCGGACAAATTTGTAACGGAAATCAGCATTCCTGTCTTTCATACCGCGGGAAAGGAAAACAAATGAAACAAACTTTCGGCATTGCGGGGATGAGCTGTGCGGCGTGTTCCGCCCGTGTGGACAAAGCCGTGTCCGCCGTGCGGGGCGTAAAAAACGTGTCCGTCAACCTGCTGAAAAACACAATGCAGGTGGAATATGATGAAAAAACGGTGTCGCCTGCCGCCCTTGTTTCCGCCGTTGAACAGGCAGGATACGGGGCGCGCATTTCCGGAGGAAATCAGCCTGTTGAACAAAAAAGTGAAAACCTTAAAGGACGGCTGATTGTTTCCGCTTGCGCGACTTTGATTTTAATGACGTTGGCCATGGGCGGCATGATAGGCTTGCCCGTTCCCGAAATAAGCGTTGAAGCGCTCGGCTTGACGCAGTTTTTGTTGGCTTTGGCCGTTTTGTTCGCCAACACGGATTTTTTCAAAAAAGGATTTAAAACGCTGTTTGCGGGCGCGCCGACGATGGACTCTTTGATTGCTTTGGGGGCGGGCGCGGCTGTGGCGTACAGCGTTGCGGGGCTGTATCAGAAACAAACGGAACTGTATTTTGAATCAGCCGCAATGATTTTGACTTTGGTGCTGTTCGGGCGGTATTTGGAAGCGGGCGCGAAAGCCAAAACGGTGCAGGCGATTGCGGGGTTGGCGGCTTTGGCGCCGCAAACGGCAACAGTTTTGAAAAACGGAATGGAGCAAACCGCTGCAATCGACAATTTGGCGGTTGGTGATTTAATCGTCGTCAAAACAGGCGAACGCGTCGCGGCGGACGGTGTCGTCGTCGAAGGCGCGGCGGCTGTTGACGAATCCGCCTTGACGGGGGAAAGTCTGCCCGTTCAAAAAACAATCGGCGATGCGGTCAAAACGGCAACGTTCGCGGTGTCGGGGCGGATTGTCCTGAGTGCCGAAAAGATCGGCAAAGACACCGCTTTGGCGCAAATCATCCGCTTGGTCGACGAAGCGACAAGCTCTAAAGCCCCGATAGCCCGATTGGCGGACAAAATCAGCGGTGTATTCGTGCCTGTCGTTATCGGCATTGCCGTTTTGACGTTCGCCGTTTGGGTGCTTTGCGGAGCGGCGCTTGGTTTCGCTTTGGAAAAAGCGATTGCCGTTTTGGTGATTTCGTGCCCGTGCGCTTTGGGGCTGGCGACGCCGACGGCAATCATGGTCGGCACGGGACGCGGGGCGAAAGCGGGCGTTTTGTTCAAATCGGCGCAGGCTTTGGAAACCGTCGGACGCGCGGATGCGATTGCTTTGGACAAGACGGGAACTGTTACGGTCGGAAAGCCGGTTGTAACCGATATTTTGGGCGATGAAGCCGAGGTTTTGCGCCTTGCGGCGGCTTTGGAAAAACTGTCCGAGCATCCTTTGGGCGCGGCAATCATTGAACGGGCGGAGGGAATGGATTTGCCCGCTGTTTCCGACTTCAAGCAAATCGCGGGGCAGGGGGTAACGGGCGTCATCAACGGGGAACTTTGCGCCGTCGGAAACGCGGAAACCGCCCTCGAAAACCCGTTTGCGGCCGATGCGGAACAATGGGCGGAGCAGGCAAAAACCGCTTTGTTTGTTGTCAAGGGCGGCAAAACAATCGGCGCGATTGCCGTTGCCGACAATGTCAAACCCGATGCAAAAGCGGCTGTCGAAAGCTTGAAACAATCGGGTTTGTCCGTGGCGATGCTGACGGGCGACAACGAAAAAACGGCGCAGGCGGTCGCAAAACAGGCGGGGATTGTCGATGTTTTCGCCAGAATGCTGCCGCAGGACAAAGCCGCCGAAATCCAAACTCTGCAAAAGGGCGGGCATATTGCCGTTATGGTCGGCGACGGGATTAATGATGCGCCGGCTTTGGCGCAAGCGGATGCCGGTATGGCAATGGGGCGGGGGACGGATGTCGCTTTGGATTGCGCCGATGTCGTGCTGACGAACAACGACTTGTCTTCGGTTGTGTTTGCCGTGAAATTGGGACGGGCGGTGCTGAAAAACATTAAGGAAAACCTGTTTTGGGCGTTTTTCTACAATGCCGTCGGCATTCCCGTTGCGGCGGGCGTGCTGTATCCGAGCTTCGGGATTTCGCTCAGCCCCATGATTGCCGCCGCGGCAATGAGCTTCAGTTCAATCAGCGTCGTGTCGAACGCGCTTCGATTACGGCGTTTCAACTTAGCAAAAGGAAAATCAGCAATGAACAAAATCGTGTTTGTAGACGGAATGCACTGCGCGCATTGTGCCGCTTTTGTCGAAAAATCATTGAAAGGTGTTAACGGCGTCAAAGCTGTTTCGGTTGACTTGGCGGGCAAAAAGGCGTCTGTAACGCTTGAAAAAGACGTATCCGACGATGCGCTGTCCAAAGCGGTTTCGGAGGCGGGTTTTGCCGTCGTCGGCATCAAGGGCGCTTAACCGAATCGGCGGGTAAAACGCACGAAAAACGCTTGTCGAAGATATTCTTTTTTGTTATCACTTTGTAATGATGAAAGGCAAGCAAAAATGAAATGTCCGAAATGCGGCGAAGAAACGGCGGTGAAGTACGGTAAAGCGCGCGGGAAACAACGATTCAAGTGCAAATCCTGCGGTTGCCAATTTACGCGTGAAACGCCCTATGCCCGCAGTTTGAATGAAAAATGGCTGGCAATGACTTTGCTGTTGTCCGGATTGTCGATGACGGCGGTTGCCAAAGCGTTGGGCGTCAGCGTGCAAAGCGTGATGCGCTGGAAAAATTCGGGACAATTTATGTCCGACGATGTCATTCAAGCCATTCGCGTGCGCAAAGTGTCGAAAACGGGAAATGTGAAAATAATCAAAGACAACGCTCCCGACAAAGAGGAAGAGGACGATTTCAAGTATAATGACTTGTACGTTTTGGAAACCCGTTCGGATTCCGGACTGCGTGTCGATATAGCCATTCGGAAAAAAGCCAAAACCATTACAAAGTGATATAAATAAAATTTTGCTTGATTTTAAAAAGTCGTCCTTTTATCAAACAAACCAAAACTTTTTAGCAAGGAGCGTTTGATGAAAGTCGTTCATTTGAGCAAAAGAAAAATTCTGTTTCAACTGATTGTCCTGCTGGCGTGCGTCGCGGCGGGATGGCTGCTGAAAACCCGCTTGACGCCTGCGGAAAATCACGGATTCGGCGGCGGCGTGCCGTATGTGGTAACAACGGATGCGGTTTTGGAAAACACCGCGCCCGTCAAAAAATACATCGCGACGGTTGAAGCGATTAACAGCGTCGACGTCAAGGCGCAGGTCACGGGGTATCTGGATAAAATTCTGTTCGACGAAGGCAGTTTTGTGAAAAAGGATCAGGTGCTGTTCATCATTGAACAAAGCCGCTACCGTGAAGCCGTCAACAGCGCGGATGCCGAAGTCGCGCGGACGAAAGCGAACTTGAAGCAAATCGAAAGCGATCACAAACGCAACAAAGTGCTGTTCAAGCAAAAGGTTCTGACCGCGTCGAACATCGAAGCGTCCGAAAGCGCGCTGGCGCAGGCAAAAGCCGCCGTCAAGGCCGCCGAAGCGAACGCCGCGACCGCGCGGATCAACTTGGGTTACACGGAAATCAAAGCGCCGATTGACGGCTTTATCGGCAAAGCTTTGATTACAAAAGGCAACTTTATCGATATGTCGGGGCGGGCAATGGCGCGCATCGTGCAGGTGTCGCCGATCCGCATTTCGTTTTCCGTAACCGACAGGGATCGCTTGGTCGCGATGAAGCATTTGCAGACGAACGGCGATTTTATTACGGATATCAAAGTCGTCCTGCCCGACAACTCGACCGTTCCGGTCAAGGTTTTGAAAACGTTTTTTGACAGCGAAGTCAATTTGATGACGGCGACGGTTGCAACCTATATCGACGTTCAAAACGCGGACAAAGTGCTGCTGCCGGGGAACCATGTCGACGTTTTGGTCAAAGCCGGCGAAGACCGTCCTTTGCTGCTGATTCCGCAATCCGCCGCGATGCAGGACAATTTGGGATTGTTCGTCTATGTTGTGAACGCTGATGAAAAAGCACAGAAAACCTATGTCAAAACGGGTGATTTAATCAACGACAAACTGATTGTAACGGACGGATTGAAAGCGGGTGAGCGTATCATCGTGCAGGGCTTGCAGAAAGTCGAAAACGGTTCGCCCGTCAAACAAAGCTTTGTGAAATCGGAGGGCTGAGATGTTTTCGGAATTCTTTCTGAAACGCCCGCGATTTGCGATTGTCATCGCGATTGTGATGTGCTTGGCGGGATTGGTGGCGATTAAGATGCTGCCGATTGCGCTGTATCCCGAAATCACGCCGCCCGTTGTGACGGTTTCGGCGACGTACCCCGGCGCGTCCGCGGATGTGATTGCGAAAATGGTTGCAATCCCCATTGAACGTGAAGTCAACGGCGTCGAGGATATGCTGTATATGTCTTCGTCGTCCGAAGACACGACGTATTCCTTGACCGTGACGTTTAAAACGGGCGTCGATCCCGACATGGCGCAGGTCAAAGTGCAGAACCGTGTGCAGATTGCGACGTCATCCCTGCCGGCGGAAGTCACTCGCCAAGGCGTGACCGTCACCCGCGAATCAACCAACATGCTGGCGATGATTTCCTTTGTGTCGCCGAAACACACGCTGTCCAGTCTGGAACTGGCGGACTATGTTATCGATAACGTCAAGGAAGCCTTGGCGCGTATTGACGGCGTGGGCGGCGTGGACGTGTATGCGGCCAGTTCAGCCATGCGCGTGTGGCTGAATTCGGACAAAATGGCGTCGCTGAACATTACGGCGAACGACGTCCGCAACGCGATTTCGTCGCAAAACTATCAGCCGACTTTGGGCAAGCTGGGCGCCGCGCCGAACGATTCCGCGCAAATGGTCTATCCGCTGAAAACCCAAGGGCGCGTCAACGAAGTCAAGGACTTTCGCGAAATCATCGTCCGCACGGCGGAACACGGCGGTCTGGTGCGGCTGAAAGACATCGCGAACGTTTCCTACGGCGAGGAATCCTACGGCATTACGGCGTTTGCCGACGGCGCGCCCGCCGTGTCTTTGCAGGTCAAGCTGTCTTCGGGCGCAAACGCTGTCGACGCGATGAAAAAACTGCGCGCCGAATTGTCGCGTTTGGAAGAATCCTTGCCCGAAGGCGTGGAATACAAATTCAACTACGATTCGACTGACTACATCAACGCGTCGATTTCCGAAGTGCTGCATACCTTGTTTGAAACGTTCGTGCTGGTCGTTCTGGTGTGCTGGGTGTTCTTGCAGAACTGGCGCACGACGCTGATTCCGCTGATTGCCGTTCCCGTGTCCATGCTGGCAACCATGGTTGTCATGCTGGCGTTGGGCTTCAGCATCAATATGTTTACGCTGTTCGGCATTGTGCTGGCAATCGGCGCGGTCGTCGACGACGCAATCGTCGTTGTCGAACGCGTGATGCACTTGATGGAGCGCGAAAAACTGCCGCCGTTGGAGGCGACCAAGCGCACCATGCACGAAATCACGGGCGCGCTGATTTCGACAACGTTGGTGATGGTCGTGATTTTCGTCCCGATTGCCTGCATGGGCGGCATTACGGGCAGGATTTATCAGCAGTTCGCAATTACCATCAGCACGTCTTTGGTGTTTTCGGCAATCAACGCGCTGACGCTGTCCCCCGTATTGTGCGCATACTTTTTGAAACCGTTTAAAACGGCCAAGAAAGGACCGCTTGCCTGGTTCAACCGCGCGGTCAATTCGACGACGAACGCGTATGCCCGCACGGCGGCTTTGTTCGCACGCAGAATCAGCGTCATCGCTTTGATTTTCGGCATAATTCTGGCGTTGAACGGCACTTTGTTCAAATTGAACGGCACGTCGTTCGTCCCGAACGAGGATCAAGGCGTGTACATTGCGAATATCACTTTGCCGGAGGGCGCGTCCTATGCCCGCACAAAAGCGGTTGTTGAAAAAGTAACCGAAAAAATTCTGGCGCAAAAAGGCGTGCGCGGCTCTATCGGCGTGGTCGGCGTCAGTATTTTGGCGGGGCGTTCCGAAAACACGGCAATGGTGATTGTCGATTTGGAACCGTGGGCAAAGCGTAAAGATCCGTCCATGTACTCCACAACGCTGATGAATGAAATGCGCGCCAAGCTGACGGCCGAAACGCCCGAAGCCGAACTGCAATTCTTTGAATTTCCGGCGATTCAAGGTTTGGGCAACCAGGGCGGCATGGACTTCCGTCTGCAAATGACGGCGGGCATGGATTACGCCAAGCTGGACGCCGAAGCGCAAAAGCTGCTGGGTAAAGTCAACACGAACCCGAAGTTTTTGTACGGGTTTACGACCTTTACATCGAAAACGCCCGCGGTGTTCATTGAAATCAACCGCGAAAAGGCGGAATCGATGAACGTGCCTTTGTCGAACCTGTATTCAACGCTGGAGGCCTATCTGGGATCGATGTACGTCAATGACATCAACATCGGCACGCAGGTCAACCAAGTCGTCGTGCAGTCCGACGCGCGGTTCCGCGACAGCGTCGAAAGCTTGCAGGAGATCTATGTCCCGTCCACGACGGGCGAAAAAGTGCCGCTGGGCGCGTTGGTCAGCTTGTCGCAAGTTATGTCGCCGCGCGTGATTTCCCGCTACAACCAATATCCCAGCGCGGATATTACGGCGGAACAAAATCCGGCCGTTTCATCGGGTGAAGCGATGGCCGAAATGGAAAATTTGATGAAAGGCGTCAAAGGGTTTTCCTACGAATGGTCGGGCATGAGCTATCAAGAAAAGAACAATCAAGGTCAAATCGGTTTGCTGTTGTCCTTGGCGGTGATTTTCGCCTATCTGTTCCTTGTGTCGCTGTATGAAAGCTGGATTTTGCCGATTCCCGTGCTGATGTCCGTGTCCGTTGCGACGGCGGGGGCTTTGGCGGGGCTGCTGGCGACGGGATTGCCTCTGTCGATTTACGCGCAGTTGGGGATTGTCATGCTGGTCGGTCTGGCGAGCAAAAACGCGATTTTGATTGTCGAATTCGCCCGTGACGCTCGCCAAGGGCTGAATATGACCGTTCCCCGCGCGGCAATGTATGCGCTGCGCGAACGGTTCCGCGCTGTGTTGATGACGGCGTTTGCGTTCATTTTGGGCGTTTTGCCGATGATTAACGCGACGGGCGCGGGCGCGAACAGCCGCCGCGCCATCGGCACGCCCGTGTTTTACGGCATGCTGGTCGGCACAATCGTCGGATTGTTCGTCATTCCGCTGCTGTACGTTCTGGTTCAAACCCTTGCCGACAAGGCGATGAAGAAAGGAAATAAATGAAAAAGATGTTGTTAATGGCGGGCATTGCGGCGGTTTTCGCCGCCCCCGCGAACGCGTTCGACCCGATGTCGGTTTATACGCAGAAAGCGCCCGAAAACTGCCTGTCCAGTGTGAACGTCAAGGGCAAACTGGGGCTGAACGATTTGATTCAAATCGGCGTGTGCAACAATTCCGACTTGAACAGAACGTTTATGGCGGTCAAATCGGCGGAAGCGGGCTTTGGCGCAAGCAAAGCGTCGTATATGCCGAATGTCGCTTTGACGGCTGTTGCGACGGCTTCGCACAGCAAAGGCGAATATGACGAACCGAACGCCAATATTTACAAGGATATGAAAGCCAAGCCGTATTCAATCAATGTCGCTTTGAACTGGCTTTTGCTGGATTTCGGCGGGCGTTCCGCGTCAACCGATATGATGAAAGCCTATATGGAACAGGCGGTGTTCGGCTACAATGCGGCTTTGCATGACTTGGTGCTGGGAATCAACAGCGCGTATCTGGATTTGCTGAGCGCGAAAGAAGTACTGAAATCCGCCGAAACAAGCGTCGCGTCCTATAAAAAATCATACGACGAAACGCAAAAGAAATATCAAGTCGGCAAAGCGGCGACGTCCGATTTGCTGTTGGCGAAAACGACGTACCTGCGTTCCAAACTGGCGGTGACCGCAGCGAAAAACACAATCGAGAAAAATCAGGCGAATTTGGCGACTTTGCTGAACCTGCCGCCGGAAACGAAATTCAATCTGGTCGTGCCAAAAAAGGACGACAGCTCCACCGCTTTGGCGGAAAAAACGGCTGTGCAAAAAATGATTGAGCTGGCGCTGGATTTGCGTCCCGAAATCAAAGCGGCGGCGAAATCCAAAGCGGCGGCGCAGGCCGGCGTTTCAAACGCGAAATCCGCGATGGCGCCGACGCTGGCGTTGACGGCAAACGCGTCTTTTGCCGACCGGTGGAAGGACGACAAACCGTTCAAAGACGGGTATCCGTACACTTACGGCGGGGATGTCGGGGTCGTTTTGAACGTCCCGCTGTTTGAGGGCTTTTCCAAATCTTATGCTTTGGCAAAAGCGCAGTATGACTACCGCCAGGCCGTTTGGCAGGAAAAAGGAACCGAGGACGGCGTGAAAAACGAAGTCTGGTCGGCGTATCAGGATTACAAAACCGCCCTTGCGTCGTACACAATCAATCAGGATGTTTTGAAATCCGCCGAGGAAAACGAACGCGTGTCCCGCGCGTCGTATCGGGCGGGCAAGGAAACTCTGCTGAACCTTTTGACGGTTCAGGCGCAGCTGGCGACCGCGCGGCAGGAATTGATTACATCGTTTTATACCGTTTTAATCGGCAAAGCGAACCTGTACCGTTCAATCGGAAAATTTTAACAAAAAAAGCGGAGGTTCGGCCTCCGCTTTTTCATTTCAGAAAGGCATAACGCCGTTTCGGGTAACAACCAGCCCTTTGTCTGTTCCTGTGAAATGGACGATATCGGGTTTGTTCGCCGTCCCGAAATCCAAATAAACCAGCGTTTCCGTTTCGGACGGATTGGATATGACGTGCGCCCCCGCGATATTGGCGGGAAACGCGATGGCGTCGCCAGCTTTCAGCCGAACATCGCCGTTTTGCGTTTTGACGACGGCTTCACCTTTGATGATGTAAAACACTTCTTCGTTTTCTTCGTGATAGTGATAGCCGTAAGCGGTCTTTTTCGGCGCGACTTCGACAAAGTTGGCGGAGCATTTGGAAATGTCGTCGATAACCGGTTTGACGGTGAATTCGTTGTCACCCGAACCTTGGAGTGTTCCCGCGGCGGTTTGATAATTTTTTACGATGATTTGCAGCATGATTTTGTTCCTTGATGTTTGAAAACAAAATCAGAATAGGATATATTGTATTCGCTTGTAAAGCAGGCACTATTTTGATATATAGTATGCAAAAAATAACTATTGAGGAATTCCCTATGATTCCAAGCCGAAAAATTTCGGATTGCCCCGTTGCGACGACGGTCAATTTGATTGGCAATAAATGGAAATTGATGATTATCCGCGATTTGGTCGGCGGGACAAAGCGGTTCGGCGAACTGCGCAAAAGCTTGACGGGAATCAGTCAGCGGGTTCTGACGCAGAATTTGCGCGAACTGGAAACGGACGGATTGATTGACCGCCAAGTTTTTGCCGAAGTGCCGCCGCGCGTCGAATACAGTTTGAACGAAACGGGACGGTCGCTGAAAACCGTTATCGACGCTTTGGCGGATTGGGGAACCAAATACAAAAGCGGACAAATTTAACCGAAAAGGTTGGAGGGTTCACCTGCTTTAGCTATAATTTCAAAGGTCAAGCAAAGCCGATTGTTCCAGCCAATCATTTTCGGCCGCTTCGATTTCCGCATCCAGCTGAGCCAATGTGATTTGCAGGTTTCTGACCTTTTGCCCGTTCAGACCTATCATATACATGGTCGGATCTTCCAACAGCTGCATGATTTGATCGCGTTGATCGTTCAGTTTTTCCAATCGGGCTTCCAGTTCTTTGACTTTTTTGCGTATCGGGGCAAGCTGCTGACGTTTCTCGGCGGCTTCGCGGCGTTCGTCTTTGCGCGAAACGGCGGGCGTGTCGGCTTTGGGGGTATTGCCCGCCGCCTGTACTTTCGCCTTTTCCGCCAGCAAAGCGCGATAGTCGTTCAAATCGCCGTCGTACGCTTTGCATCGTCCGCCGTCAATCAGCCAGAGCCTGTCAGCCGTCAGTTCAATCAAATTCGGGTCGTGCGTAATCAAAATCACCGCGCCGCGATAGCCGTTGACCGCTTCGACCAAAGCGTCGCGCGCGTCAATGTCCAAGTGGTTCGTCGGTTCGTCCAGCAGTAAAATGTGCGGGGCGTTGCGGCTCATCATCGCAAACAGCAGGCGCGCTTTTTCACCGCCGGACAGTTGCGCGATTTTGGTGTCGGCTTTTTGCTGTGTCAGCCCGAAACGCCCCAAATGCGCGCGGACTTGCGTTTCCGTGGCGTCTTTCATGGTTTGACGCAGTTGTTCGTACGCCGTCAGTTCCGTTGAAAGCTCTTCCGTTTGGTGCTGGGCGTAATAGCCGACCTGCAGTTTCGACGACATTTGCATTGTGCCGCTCATCAGCTTCAGCTTGCCCGCCAGCAATTTGGCAAAAGTCGATTTGCCGTTGCCGTTCGCGCCCAGCAAAGCGATTCGGTCGTCCGCGTCGATTCGCAAATTCAATCGCGATAAAACGGGCGTGCCGTCATAGCCGACCGCGCCGTCTTCGATTTTAATCAAAGGCGAGGGCAGTTCGTTCGGCGACGGAAAGCTGAAGTGCGTTTCGGCTTCGTTGATGAAAACGGTTTTCGGCGGCAGTTTTTCCAACATTTTAACGCGGCTTTGCGCCTGTTTGGCTTTGCTGGCTTTGTAGCGGAAACGGTCGACGAATTCCTGCAGGTGTTTGCGGGCTTCTTCGGTTTTTTCGGCTTGTTTCTGTTCGTTTTCGCGCTGCAAAGCCCGCATTTGTTCAAACGCGCTGTAGTTGCCGCCGTAGCTGATGATTTTCAGCCCTTCGATATGCAGAATGTGGTCGCACAAGTGATTCAGCAAAGAACGGTCGTGGCTGATGACGACCAGCGTTCCCGCATAGCGCGACAGATAGTTTTCAAGCCACAGCGTCGCTTCCAAATCCAAGTGGTTGGTCGGTTCGTCCAACAGTAAAACATCGGACGGCACAAACAACGCCGCTGCCAAAGCGACACGCATCCGCCAGCCGCCCGAAAACGACGAAACGGGGCGCTTTTGATTTTCTTCGGAAAAGCCCAAGCCGTACAGAATCGACGCGGCGCGCGATTCGGCCGACGCCGCCCCGATGACATTCAGCCGTTCGTGGATTTCACCGATTTTAACGCCGTCGTCGGCTTTTTCGGCTTCGTCCAACGCTTTCAGCAGGGCGGTGCGTTCGGTGTCCGCCTGTAAAACGCAGTCCAGCAAAGAAATGTCGCCGTCGGGAATTTCCTGCGCGACGCTGGCCAGTTTTTGCCCTTTGGTCAGACGGATTTCGCCGTCGTCGCAGGGCAGCAGGCCTTGAATCATCTTGAACAAAGTGGTCTTGCCCGTGCCGTTGCGCCCCGTCAATCCGACCCTTTGCCCGTCCGAAATATGGGCGGACGCGCCGTCAAACAGCAACCGTCCCCCGAACCGCAATGTAATGTCGTTTATATCTATCATAATGAAGTCGACTTTACCGTATCGCTTTACAAAAGAAAAGATTTGCTTAATATGAAAAACGGATTTTTTTGTCGGACCGTTGAATGTCAAACCGTTTGTATTATCTGAAAGTCTTTTTTATCCAACATCGCGCGGCGTTTGCCGCGGGGATTGTTGCGCTGATGCTGGCGGCCGGAGCCGTCTGGTATGCCGGACGGCCGAAAATTCCCGTCACGGAACAGGATTTCGCGGACGCTTTGCAGGAAGGCGAGGCTTTGTTCGCCGCGAAACGCTACGAAGAGGCTTACAATACTTTGGTTTATCCCGCGCGCCACGGCTATCCGAAAGCGCAATATCTGCTGGGTGAATTGTACTACAACGGCTGGGGAACGAATCGCGACGCAAAACTTGCCTTTGAAAACTACAGCCAAGCAGCGGAAACGCTGACAGAAGCCAGATACAAAACCGCGCGCATGGCTTTTCGCGGCGAAATCAAATCCTTGCCGAAAGGGCGGGCGACCGCTTTGCTGACGGAAACGGCATATCACGGCTGTTTGCCGGCGCAAAGGGATTTGGGGCTGTATTCGTTGATGTCCAAAGATTGGGAACAGGCCTACTTTTGGTTGTCTTTGGCGGCGAAAAGCAACGATGAAAAGGCCGCCAAAGGGGTGGAAATCGCCAAAACGCATCTGTCGGATTATCAGCTGAGCCTGCTGGATGCCGAAGTAAAAGATTTCCTTGTCCGAAAATGACGGTTGAAACGCGCGCGTTCACCGAGTATAAAGGGATATATTTCTAACTTTAACAACAGAGGACTGCTATGACTGTACAACGTACACTTTCCATGATTAAACCCGATGCCACCCGCCGCAATCTGACTGGCAAAATCAACGCGATGTTTGAAGCCAACGGCTTGCGCATCGTCGCGCAGAAACGCATCCGCCTGACGCCGGAACTGGCCAAAGCGTTTTACATTGAACACAAAGACAAACCGTTCTACGGCAGTCTGGTCGATTTCATGACCTCGGGCCCCATTGTCGTTCAAGTGCTGGAAGGTGAAGACGCCATTGCGAAAAACCGTGAAGTCATGGGCGCGACCAACCCCGAAAAAGCCGCCGAAGGCACCGTTCGCAAAACGTTTGCCGAATCCATGGAAGCCAATTCGGTTCACGGTTCGGATTCCGAAGCCAGCGCGAAACGCGAAATTTCGTTCTACTTCTCCGAATGTGAAATCGTCGGTTAATTAACTTTTTGAAGCGGGAGCCGCCTTGATGAAAATCTTTGTTTTAACGTTGCTTTTCAGCCTGTCCGTCGCGACGGGCGTTCGGGCGGCGCCCGCCGATTCCAAGATGTTTTCCGCCGGCGGCATCAAAGTCGACGTCACTGCGGAAAACGCCGCCAAAGCCCGCGAACAGGCTTTGCAGGACGGACAAAAACGCGCTTTGATGGTCGTGATGGAACGCATCACTCCCGACTATGTCGTCGATCAGCTGGCGGAATTGATTCCCGACGACATCATCAATATGGTTCAAGATATGAGCGTTTCAAACGAAAAATCGTCCCCCGTACGGTATATGGCGACTTTGGAAGTGCGCTTCAACGCCGATTCCGTGCGCGATTTGTTGCGGCAAAACGGTCTGCCGTATGTTCGTACGTCCGGAAAACAGCTGTTGATTTTGCCCGTTTACAAACGCAGTCCGGCCGCTTCCCCCGTTTTGTGGGATGAAGACAATCCGTGGCTTCGCGCTTGGAGCAACCGCTCGGTTGAAAGCTATATGATTCCGCTGACCGTTCCTGCGGGGGATTTGGCGGACAACAGCCTGTTGAATGCCGAACAGGTCGTTCAAGGGGATTTGAACGCGGCGGAAAATCTCGCAAAACGCTATGAAGCTGAAGGGATTTTGGTCGTTAAAATGACCCGCAACGGCGCGTCTTTTGCCGTGGATGCCATGGCCATGGATGAAGCGACGGCGTCCGAAATCCGGAATTTTTCTTTTACACTTCCGTTGAAAAAGAATACGGCGACAACATATGCCAATGCGGTGAAAAAAGTTGTGGCTCATTTGGAAAATGTGTGGAAACGCGACCAAATGGTGCAGTTTAATGAAGTAACTCCTTTGGTCGCGATGGTTCCCGTTTCCACCGTCAAGCAATGGACGGTCATTCAAAAACGGTTGGACAGAATTCCGCTTATCAGCTCTTACAATTTGCAGGCCGCGCGGGCGGGGGTGCTGCAGCTGACGCTTTTCTTTGCCGAAAATTTGGATCGTTTGCAAAAAGAAATGACAAAAAGGATGCTGAAGCTGACCGTTTTGCCGTCGGGCGTGTTCAAATTGCAGGCGGCGGAGCGCGTCAATTATTTAAATTCGCCCGTTAAAAGCGCCGATGCCGCAACAATGATGCCGGCTTCGGCTCAATAAGCTTTAGGCGCCGTCAATGACAAAAACACAGAAAATAGTTTTTTGGACGTTTGCGTTCCTGTTGTTTTTCGCGAGCATATATGTTTTGCGCGACGTGTTGCTGCCGTTTGCGGCGGGGATTGTTTTGGCGTATTTTCTTGACCCCGCAACGACAAAGCTGGAGGCGAAGCTCCATTCCAGAACAATCGCCGTCGTGATTGTATTCGGCTGTTTTGTCCTGCTGTGTTTGCTGGCTTTGCTGATTATTTTGCCGATAGTTCAAAAACAGCTGGCTTCGTTTGTCGAAAACGTTCCTGTTTATGTGACTTTGCTGTGGCAGAAAGTCGCGCCGTTTTTGGAAGATTTGAAAGACTATCTGCCCAAACAAGCCGCCAATTTGAAAGATTCCGTCGCCGAGCATTTATCGGGAGCGGTCAAATTCGCGTTTACGGCAATAGGGCGGCTGGTGTCGCGCAGTGTTGCGCTGCTCAATATTCTGTCTTTGCTGATTGTAACGCCCGTCGTGACATTTTATCTGTTGCGGGATTGGGAAGTTTTCTGCACCGAAATCAAAGATTTGTTTCCCAGAAACGAAGCGGCAACCATTCGGTCTTTGCTGGGGCAAATGAACGACATCCTGTCAGGCTTTATCCGCGGGCAGGCAATGGTTTGCCTGTGTTTGGGCGCGTTTTACGCCGTGGGGCTGAGCGTGGCCGGGTTGGATTTGGGATTGCTTATCGGCTTGGGCATCGGGGCGCTGTCCTTTATTCCTTATGTCGGATCGACAACGGGATTTGTCGTCAGCGTGGGACTGAGTCTGGTTCAATTTTCCGATTGGCACAGAACCGTGATAGTCATGGTAATTTTTTTCCTTGGTCAAATGCTGGAAGGGAACTTTTTGACCCCGAAACTGGTTGGCGAAAAAGTCGGTTTGCCCCCCGTGTGGGTGATGTTCGCCTTGCTGGCCGGTGCGGCTTTGTTCGGATTTTTGGGCGTGCTGATTGCGGTTCCCGTAGCCGCCGTTATCGGCGTTTTGGTGCGTTTCGGTATTGCGAAATACAAGGAAAGCGCGCTTTATTTGGGCGAAAGCAATGGCTGACGGCGGATTGCATCAATCGGCGTTTTCTTTTGATGTCAGAACATTGATCGGCCGCGCCGATTTTTTGACTGCGCCCTGCAACAGGGAAGCCGTCGCCATGATAGACGGTTTTTACGAATCGGGATTTTATGCCGGTGTGATTTACGGCGAAAAAGGATGCGGCAAGTCGCATTTATCCCGCTTGTTTGCCGAAGTCGTGCGGGAAAAAACGGGCGCGGATACTGTTTTTTTGACAGCTCCGGATTTGATTGAAGCAAAATATGCCGTACTGGAAATTATTCCGCCTGTTGATGAAACCGCGCTGTTTCATTGTCTGAACGACTTTAAAAACAGGGGCGGTTATTTGCTGATGACGGCGGAAGAATCGCCGGCCAAGTGGGGATTGTCTTTGCCCGATTTGATAACGCGTCTGAAAGCCGTGCCGAGGGTTGCCATAGGCGAACCCGATGAAACTTTGCTGAACGCTTTGTTGCTTAAACAATTTGTGGATCGTCAGTTGACCGTTGCGCCTGATGTCATCGCTTATTTGACAAAAAATATGGAAAGGTCGTTCAAGGCTGTTTCTTTTGTCGTCAAACGGGCGGATGAATTGTCTTTGGAACGTAAAAACGCCGTGACCATTCCGCTGATAAAACAGGTTTTGGCAGAGTTTCACTAAAGGACTGTTCCCGCCGTAAAAAAACTCTCCTAATGGGGAGGGGATATGGAGCGAGATTGCTCACTTTGTTCGTCGGTCAAGCCGACCGCTCGGGCTGACGCCCTGTGCGTCGTTCGCTGACGCTCACCGAACTCGCGAACGCTCCTAACGTTCCCGCTTCATCCGCCATAAAAAAACTCCCCATTAGGGGAGTTTTTTTATGGCGGATGGAGCGAGATTCGAACTCGCGAGGAGCTGTTAACCCCTACACACTTTCCAGGCGTGCGCCTTCAACCGCTCGGCCATCCATCCGCTTGTTGAGAACAGAGGTGAAATTACAGCATTTGTTTCCGAAAGGCAAGCATTTAATTTCTTTTTTTTGATTTTTTATGATTTTTGCCTTGAATTTTTCAGATTTTTTTTAAATATTATCGGTAAGTTTGTTGCAGCAATCCTTAAGGTTTACAAGCCATGGCTATCGGACGTTTTTTCGGTTGGGTTTTGTTGATTACCGCTGTCGTTACCGCATCCGCGGAGGCTGTTGCCGCATTGGGAACGGGTGAATACGTCGGCATCGCCACGGCGGACGTTGTTACGATTATAACGGGAATGAGCCCTCAAACGCCTTTGCTGAAATGTCCCGCGTGGGTGTCTTTGGCGGTTATCGGGATTGCTTTGATGTTCGTGTGCAGGAAAAAAACATACCGCACGTCGTTTGGTTCAAAATAAAGAAAACGCCCCCTTGGTTCGGGGTGTTTTTTTCGATTTTTGACAAAATAAAAGCACGGTAACCACTTGTTAATGTAAGCCGAAGTAGTATGATACAAAGTTCTACGGAGGGTATTAAAATGCGCAACATCATTCAGGACAAGCTTTATTTTTCATTCAGGGACACTGACGGAATGTTGAGCTTTTCCATGAACGCGTATGACGGCGATCCGCAAAACCCGCGCTTTTTGCTGGACGAAAACGGCAAAGCTTTTTTAATCCGCCGTGTGGGGCAGGTGATTGCTTTGGCGGATATGCAGGAGGATTTGTGTCCCGTTTTGCAAAAAGCCAATCGTGTCCGTATTTTGGAAAACCCCGAGGATTCGTCCGAAATCCTGCGCCAGTACAATGTTCCCGTAACGCTGATTGACGCTGTTTCCGAAAATCATTTGCTGACCGAAGCAATGCCGCAAATCGCCTAAACACGGGCATAATAGTCGTATACTTCCGCAAACAAATCAAACGTCGATTCGTCGGAAACGGTCAATTCCGATTCGATTAAATCCCGCAAAGCTTGGCAAAAATAATCCAAATCCGTTTCGGTCGTGTTGCGCGCCGCCGTTTGCGCGCGTTCCAAAAACGCCAAAGCTTCCGTTCTCAGCCGTTCAATGATTTCCTTGTCCATTTTCGCTCCTTATATATAACGAATTGTTGTTATTTTAAGGCTTTTGTCAAGAACGTTGACAATCGGCGGCTTTCGCCCCATTATCCGGAAAAGTTTTATTTTAAATGGGGAAAGTTATGAAAATCGGTTTTGTGTCGCTAGGATGTTCCAAAAATCAAATTGATTCGGAAATGATGCTGGCTCATTTGAAAAACGCGGGATTCGAGCTGACGGGTAAATCGCGCGAAGCCGAAGTGATTGTGGTCAATACATGCGGCTTTATCGGCGATGCCAAACAGGAATCTTACGAAGCCATCGAGGAAATGGCGCAGCTGAAAAAGAAAGCCAAGCTGAAAAAACTGATTGTGGCGGGCTGTCTGGCTGAACGTTACCGCGACAAAATTCTGGAACAAATGCCCGAAGTCGATGCGGTTATCGGCGTCGGCAGCGTTCATGATATTGTCGAAGCCGTCAATCAAAGCTTTGAACAGGACAAAGTGCAGATTTACGGCGACGCGCACAAAGCAGAAATCGGCGGCGAACGGCTGCGTGTGGGCGATGCTTTTTCGGCGTATCTGCGGGTGTCCGAGGGATGCAACAACCGCTGCACTTACTGCGCCATTCCGATGATTCGCGGCAATTACCGTTCCCGCACGATGGAAGATATTCTGGACGAAGCCAAAAAGCTGGACGCGGACGGCGTTGTCGAGCTGAACTTGATTGCGCAGGACACGTCATGCTACGGGGTGGATTTGTACAAAAAGCCGATGCTGCCCGAATTGCTGCACCGTTTGGCGCAGGAAACGAACATCCCTTGGATTCGGCTGTTTTACTGTTACCCCGACAAAATTACGGACGAACTGATTGCAGAAATGCGCGACAATCCCAAAGTGTTGCACTATATCGACATTCCCATTCAGCACATCAACGACACGGTGCTGAAACGCATGAACCGTCACGGAAACCGCGCCTTGATTGAAGATGTGATTAAAAAACTGCGCGCCGCCATGCCCGACATTGTGATTCGCACAACGGCGATTGTCGGATTCCCCGGCGAAACGGAAGAGCAGTTCAACGAATTGCTGGACTTTGCGGTAACCGCGCGATTCAACCGTTTCGGCGCGTTTTCCTATTCGCGCGAAGAAGGAACGCCTGCTTACGATTTCCCCGATCAAATCGATGAAGACGACAAGCTTGACCGCTATGAAGCGATTATGGACGCGCAATCAGATGTCAGTCTGTCGTATCAGCAGGCGCGCATTGGCGAAATTGCAACGGTGCTGTGCGAAGGTTTCGATGACGAGCAGAATTTGTATTACGGGCGCGACTATGCAAACGCTCCCGACATTGACGGCCGGATTTATTTCAGTTCTTCGCGCAAAAAAGTCAAACCGGGGCAGTTTGTCCGCGTTAAAATCAAAGATGCCGATCCGTATGATTTGTACGGCTCTGTCGTGAAGTGATGAAAAAGCCCCGATTTTTTCGGGGCTTTTGCTTTATTTGATGTCAATCTTTGTTTCATCTGCGGGGCAGGCGCTTTTTCCCGCAGGTTTGTAAAAAGCGAATGTTGATTTGATGCGGTTGCAAAGCGGGCAGGAACATTTGTTCCATTGTTTCTGATACATCAGCCACCACAATCCGAAAGAAACGACAGCCAGCGCCGCCAACAGCAAATACTGCGCGGCGGTTGAATCATACCGCACGGACAGCGGATAGAGCAGGAATTGGATAATCAGCACGCCAAGCAGGAAAACAAACGCTTTCAACCCGAAACGGTATTCGGACGAACGATTTGCCCGTCCGCGGAAACTGACGCGGTAAAACAGTGCGTACCACGGCAATTCCATAATAATAAAAGCGGCCAAGGTCAAAACGGCAACCAGCAGCATGTCCGATTTTGCGGCAATTCTTTCCAAAGCGGGCAATGTCGAATCGACGCCCTGCAAAAACAAGCGAATGGCGAAAATGCGGCAAGCGATTTCCAAAACAAACAGGCCGAAATACATTGAAATCCGCTTCAAAAAAGCGCCCGAAAAGATTTTCAAAACGACTTGCGACGCGGATACGTCGGTTTGTCCGTCACGGATAATGGCTTTCAGCCGAGGTTTCGGCATGAAAACCAGACAGGCCGTTTCCCGAACCAAAAACATTGTGAAAAAGAATGTAATCAGCGCAAAGAAAATGAACGGCGTATAGATGTATAAGTCAACGAACAAGGGTAAAAACAGAAAGCTGACGCCCATGAACAAAATGTAAAAGGCGGCTATGCCCAAAATTCCCCAGCAGATTTTTTTGACGGTTCTGTTCATTATCAAGATTCCTTTTTCAAAGGTGGATATGCTTGTTTTAGCATAAATTCAAACGCAAGGCTTTATAGTAAAGTGGTTTGATCCAACGCCGCTTTGATAAAACCTTTAAACAGCGGATGCGGCGCAAACGCGCGCGATTTGAATTCGGGGTGGAATTGAACCGCCAAATAGAACGGATGATCTTTCAATTCGACAATTTCCGGCAGCAGTCCGTCGGGTGAAACGCCCGAAATTTGCAGACCTTTTTCCTCCAGCCGTTTGGCGATGTCCATGTTGACCTCGTAGCGGTGACGGTGCCGTTCATGAATTTCCGCGGCGTTGTCATACAGTTTCGCCGCCAAAGATCCCGCTTTCAAACGGCAGGGGTACGCCCCCAGGCGCATGGTGCCGCCGACGTCCGTTTTTTCGGAACGGATTTGTTTTTTGCCGTCTTGTTCCCATTCGGTCATCAACGCGACGACGGGCGTGCAGTCTTTGGTGAATTCGGTCGAACTGGCGTCCGCTATGCCCAGCAAATGGCGCGCCGCTTCGATAACGGCGGTTTGCATGCCCAGGCATATGCCGAAGAACGGCAGTTTGTGTTCGCGGGCGAACTGTTCGGCCAGCATTTTGCCTTCGACGCCACGCGTGCCGAATCCGCCGGGGACAAGGATGCCCTGAACATCGGCGAACGTTTCCGCGATTTGTTCGGGCGTTTTGCCTTCCAGCGTGTCGGATTCAATCCATTTGACGTTGACTTTCGTTTTATGCGCAATGCCCGCGTGGAAAATCGCTTCGTTCAAAGATTTGTAAGCTTCCAGCAGTCCGCAGTACTTGCCGACGACGGCGATTGAAACCGAATGTTCCCAGTTGCCGATGACGTTGACGATGTTTTCCCACCGCGACAAATCGGGTTTGTTCGCGTTGTCCATTTTGAAGTAGTGCAAAATGCGGTCGTCCAATCCCGCTTCATGGTATTGCAGGGGGATTTTGTAGATGCTGTCGGCGTCCAAAGCGGCAATCACGTCTTGCGGCGCGATGTTGCAAAACAGCGCGATTTTGGCGCGTTCGCTTTCGGAAAGGGCGACGGCGGAGCGGCACAGCAGGATGTTGGGCTGAATTCCCGTTTCCAACAGCTGTTTGACGGAATGTTGCGTCGGTTTGGTTTTCAGTTCGCCCGCCGTCGGAATGTACGGCAACAGCGTCAAGTGCAAAAACAGGCAGTTTTCCTTGCCGACCTGGTTGGCGTACTGGCGAATCGCTTCCAGAAACAAAGTGCCTTCGATATCGCCGACCGTGCCGCCGATTTCGTACATGACAAAATCCTCGTCCGTCAAATCGGATTCGATGAAGTGTTTGATTTCGTCGGTAACATGAGGAATGGCCTGCACCGTCGCGCCCAGATATTCGCCGCGGCGTTCTTTCATCAGCACGTTATAATAAATGCGGCCGCCCGAAATTGAATCGGTTTTGTGGCACGGATTGCCGATAAAGCGTTCGTAATGTCCCAAATCCAAATCCGTTTCCGCGCCGTCGTCCGTGACAAACACTTCACCATGCTGGAAAGGCGACATCGTGCCGGGGTCGATGTTCAAATACGGATCCATTTTGCGCATGCGGACTTTGAACCCGCGCGCCTGCAGCAAAGCCCCGATAGCCGCGGAAGCCATGCCTTTTCCCAACGAAGAAACAACCCCGCCCGTGATAAAGATGTATTTTGTCATAATCAGCCTTTCCTGTTTGGTTTTTTGGTATCATATCGGGGCGGACGGTAAAGTAAAGCTTTTTTAAGGGCTTTTTAACCAAGTTTGCGTAAAATAAAGAAAATTTTTAACAAGGGTTTTTGCGATGAAAAAGTTTTTGCTGACTGTGCTGATGCTGGCAATGGCGGGATGCGCCAATACGGAATCGATGAACCGGAGCGCCGATGACGCAAACGGTTTATCCCCCAGTTTCGCGCAATTCAACGACATTCCCATTCCGGAAAAGGCGACCATGGATCTGAAACAGACTTTGCTGCTGGGCGGGTCGTCGTCGTGGATAGGGCGTTTGGTGTTTTCGACGCCGTATTCGTTAAACAGCATGTTTGACTTTTATATGTCGGAAATGCCCAAGTTCGGCTGGAAGGAAGTCACCGTCGTGCGTTCCAAAATCAGCGTGATGACTTTTACGAACAAAAGCCGCATCGCGACAATTCAGCTGGAACAGGATTTGGTCAACGGATCGGTCGTTTCCTTTACCGTTTCGCCGAAATCCGAAGCAAAAACAAAATAACGGTGCGGAATTGAAAAAAGCCCTCGGCAGAGGGCTTTTTTTATTGCAGTCAGCGCGCTTTGTTTTGATAAATTTTGTTGAGCAAAGCCGTTTTTTTCAAATCAAACGAACGGCCGCAGTCGCTGCTGCGTGAACAATCGGACAAAGATCCGCGGGACGGCAGCTGCTGATAGCTGTAATCTTTCGTCTGATCCGTCAATTTCAAGCGGCGCTGAAAGAAACGGTCGGCCGCTTCTTTGGTTTCGTAAGCGATTCCGCACATTTTCGGGTTGTCCAAAACGTGCAAATCGGTTTTCAAATAGCAGTCGCCGTTTTCCGTTTCGCATACTTGTTTGACGATTTGTTCGGACGTCATGTGTCCGCGGAACGGCCGCTGTGCGAAAATGTGCAGCTGCTCCGTTTCGTCCTTGCCGTCAACGGATTCCAAATGCGCTTTCAAATACCCGTGTTCATAGGCGGAAACCAAATCCTGCTGGTCGAACCAGCCGCGAAAAGCAATGGACATATTCATGTTCCGGTCGGCCAAAACTTTTTCAAGCGGTTTGTCCGCAGAATACAGGGGAACGTCCGCAACAATGGGCGGATAAGCTTCTTTAAACGCCTTGAACGCCGAACCGTTATGCGTCGCCGCGCGGATTTCCAACGCCGTTTGCAGGGCAACGGCTTGGGCGTCGGCTTCTTTGGCGCGGCGCAGGCGCAGTTCCGTGGCGATGTCGTAAGTGCAGAAATGCGAATCGATGCCGCGCATGTCCTGCTGGGCGTGGCGCGCTTCATGAGCAAACGTCGTTGTCAGTTTCGCGTCGTTCATGCACGGATTTAACAGGATTGTTTTGTCTTCTTTGCTGCAAGTGCCGCAGCTGTTCGCCAACAGCTCGAATCCGACTGAATATCCGGCTTTGGCGGCGTCTTCCAACACTTTTTTGCCCGTCGGTGAATTTTTGGCAATAACGTTGATTAAGTGAGTCAGCCGCTTTTTTTCCGATTTTGAACCGGTTAAAACTAAATCGATTTCGGGCAGTTCGTCCTTGTATGAACCGCGCATAATCGGCGATGAAAATACGCGGGACAAAAACGAATGTTCGGCATTTTTCGGATTGAAAGCTTCAGCCAAAACGGACATAAGACGGCCTCCTTGTAAAACTGGACGAAATTATAACCGTTTTTTCGATAAAATGAAACAGAAAAAAAGCCCCGCAAAAATGATTTTACGGGGCTTTCGGAAAGAAAATTTTCAAGCGGCGAACAATTTTGTCCGAATTTCCTGCCGCAGGGTGTCGATGACTTCTAAATCGTGGCGGCGTTTTTCAAAATGCCAGAACGTCCACCCGTTGCAACTGGGTAGACCTTGCAGCTGTGCGCCGACCTTGTGAATCGAACCGGAAATATTATCCGCGGTCAGCGATCCGTCGGCGTGAACTTTGGCGGCAAAGCGCTGTTTTGCGTCGAACAGCCAGTCGCCGGCTTGCAGTAAACCGTATTCCAGCACTGTTCCGAACGGGATGCGCGGTTCTTTGCGTTTGCTGACCATTTGCAGGGCGGACATGTCATGAACGGGCATAATGCCGTCAATGCGGGCTTGCGCGCCTTTGATGTAACGCTGCTCGCGCTCAATGCCGATGAAGCGGCGTCCCAGCATTTTGGCGACGGCGCCCGTCGTTCCCGTGCCGAAAAACGGATCAAGCACGATATCGCCGGGATTGGTGCACATTGTCAAAATGCGGTACAGCAGAGCTTCGGGTTTTTGCGTCGAATGAAGTTTTTCGCCGTTTTCGTCCTTCAGCCGTTCGTTTCCGCTGCAAATCGGCAATTCCCAGTCGCTGCGAAGCTGCTTGTCGTCGTTAAAGATTTTCATCGCTTCGTAATTGAACGTGAATTTCGCTTTGGGCGATTTGGAACACCAAATCAGCGTTTCGTGCGCGTTGCACAGGCGGGTGCCTTTGAAATTCGGCATGGGGTTGGCTTTGACCCAAACGACGTCGTTTAAAATCCAGTACCCCAAATTCTGCAGCATGTTGCCGACGCGGAAAATATTGTGATACGAACCGATGACCCACAGCGTTCCGTCGTCCTTCAGCACGCGTTTGGCGGCTTTCAGCCAGTCAATCGTGAATTTGTCGTACGCTTGAAAATCGGCGAACTGATCCCAATCGTCTGTGACACCGTCCACCTGCGAATTGTCGGGACGGAACAATTCCCCGCCCAGCTGCATGTTGTAAGGAGGATCGGCAAACACCATGTCGACGGATTTTTCGGGCAGGCTGTTCATCATTTCAATGCTGTCGCCCGACAGGATAACGTTTGTTTTCAAAGCAGTCATAATTCACCCATTCGGTAATCTGTTCTGTCAACCAGAATAGGCGTCAGAGGTAATTAAATTATTAACGGCGGCGGATTTATTTTACAAAAAAACGCATTGATTTATTTAGACTTTTTTAACTTTTGGAGAGGGTGGCTCCGCTGTTGCGGTTAATATTTTAAAGCCCCGACAATGACTCGTGACGGGCGGAAATTTTTAACGACGTCCCCCGAATCAAGGTTTGTTTTCCCATATCCACGGGGCGTTAAAAAGATTTTTAGAGGCTTTTTATAAAAAACACTTGAAAAATACATAGGGGGGGGG
>DJPN01000040.1 GCA_002438565.1 Alphaproteobacteria bacterium UBA6411
GGAAACCAGTGCGTCACCGTGCCGTGCGACACGTCAAACGGCTACACAATCAGCAACCACAATTGCGTAGCTACGGCTTGCCCGTCGGGATACAGCACGTCAACGACGTCATGTTCCGGCGGCTACACGCTCAGCACCAACGGCAAATCCGGCGGCAGAGCTTGCGGTAAATGTGAAAAAACGGGTTGCACGTCCGACAGCGATTGCGCAAGCGATAAAAAATGCTCGGGCAACTCTTGCGTTGCGGTGCCGTGCGACACGTCAAACGGCTACACAATCAGCAACCACAATTGCGTAGCTACGGCTTGCCCGTCGGGATACAGCACGTCCACGACATCGTGTAAAAACGGAACGTTGGAAACCAGCGGAAAATCCGGCGGCAGAACTTGCGGCAAGTGCGTTGCCAACAGCGGCACTTGCGAAAGCAAAGGATCGCAATACCACACTTACGGGCCGCAAATGGTTTGCACTCCGCCCATTGAAGTGTACGTTGACGGACTGCGCTGCTACAAATGCGGCAGCGGCGGAAGCTCAAGCAGTTCGTCCTGCAGCAAATGCAGTCCTTCGTCTGACGGAACGTATACATCCGGAACGATTCGATTCTTTGGCTCCACAGCTGCAAAGAACGCGTGGACATCTTCCGGCGGCTGTTGCAGCCACGTTTCCAGCACAACCGTTGCCAGCGGAAACAAATGCGTCATCAGCAACGGCATTTTGGTCGGCGGAAGCTGTACTCGAAACTAACACCTAAACGAAACAGGCGGGAATTGTTTCCCGCCTGTTTTTTTTATCTTCATTATGTAAAGGATTTTTATCAGCCGCCCGAAAAATCCTTGCGGATTTGGTCGGACAAATCGGCGGTAAAGCCGACAAAGTCCGTCAAAAATTCATGCAAAGACCGCTGTTTCAGAATGTCGGACAAGGTTGACGTGCTTAAAAACGCCTGTTCCTGCGACGCGATTTTCAGCGACACGGAATCTTTTTTCAGCGCGCTCAAACTGGTGACGATTTCCGTATACGCGCTGAGCAAAGAGCGCGGGAAAATCGGGCTGAAAATCAGCATTTCGATGATTTTTTCGGGCACGGGCGATTCCCTGTAAATCGTGCGGTAAGCCTGCCCGCCGCCGACGGAACGCAGCACTTCGCCCCACTGGTAATCGTCTATCAGCCCTTTGTCCGCGCTGTCGGGCGGCAGCAGGATGTGATATTTCACGTCCAGCAGGCGCGCCGTAAAGTCCGCCCGTTCGACAAAAGTCCCCAAGCGCGCGAACTGAAACGCTTCGTCATAAACCATCATGCTCAGCGTCAATCCGCGAAACAGCTCGGTTCTGTCCTTTATCCATTCAAAAAATTCGCAAAAGCCCGTTTGTTCCATGCCGTCATAGTACAAGCCCTGCATTTCAATCCATGTCGCATTGATGCTTTCAAACATTTCTTCGGGCAAAGCGCTGCGTTCCGAACGCGCGTTTTCGCGTCCCGCTTTGATGCAGGAAAACACGCTGGACGGATTGTCCAAATCGAAAATCATAAAGTTCAAAACGTTTTTCGATGTCAGTTCGTCATATTTGGCTTTGAAGCCGTCGATTTGTCCCGAAATCGTCAGAATAGGATCCCAGCCCGCGTCAGCGCCGGGCAGCTGTTCCATACGGTAGGCGGCCTCCAGCAAACGGGCGATGTGCTGCGCCCGTTCAATCATGCGGGTCATCCAGTAAATATTGTCTGCGGTTCTGCTTAACATGGCTCAGCCCTCCTTTTTCCCGACAACCCAGGTGTCTTTCGTTCCGCCGCCTTGCGACGAATTGACGACCAAAGACCCCTCGCGCAGAGCAACGCGCGTCAAAGCCCCCGGAACGACGACGACCTTGTCTGGATTCTGCATCAAAGCGAACGGACGCAAATCGACGTGACGCGGGGCAAGCCCTTCGGCTTGAAGCGTCGGCGCGCTGGACAAAGCCAACGTCGGCTGTGCGATGTAGTTTTCGGGACGAAGCTTGATTTTTTCCTTGAACGTTTCGATTTCCGCTTTTGTCGATTTGGGGCCGATAAGCATGCCGTAGCCGCCCGAACCGTGCGTTTCTTTTATCACCAGTTCGCCGATGTGTTCCAAAACATACTTGCAGTCGTCGGGTTTGGCCAAAGTGTACGTTGGCACGTTGTTCAAAATCGGTTTTTCGCCCAGATAGAACTCAATCATCTGCGGAACGTAGGGGTAAACCGACTTGTCGTCCGCAACGCCGTTGCCGATGGCGTTGGCCAGCGTGACTTTTTTCTTCATCATCGCGCGGTACAGCCCCGGACAGCCCAGCATGGAGTCTTTGCGGAACACTTCGGGGTCAAGGAAGCGGTCGTCCAAGCGTTTGTAAATCACGTCGACGCGTTCCGCGCCGTCCACCGTGCGCATATAAACGCAATCGTCGTCGCCGACGAACAAATCCTGCCCCGTGACCAGTTCGACGCCCATTTCGTACGCCAAAAAAGCGTGTTCAAAGTACGCGCTGTTGTATATCCCCGGCGTCAGCAGAACGGCGCGCGGATTTTCGACGCCTTCGGGCGCGGACGCCAGCAGCGTTTTTTTCAATTCCCGCGGATAAGTGTCGACGGGCAGGACGTTGTAGCGTTTGAACAAATCGGGAAACAGGCGGCGCATGACCTCGCGGTCCTCCAGCATATAGGACACGCCCGACGGGGTGCGGAGGTTGTCCTCCAGCACATAAAAATCCTGCGGCGCGGTGCGCACAATGTCAATGCCCGAAATATGAACGTGAACACCGTTCGGGGGCGTGAAGTCTTCGACTTCCGCAGTGTATTCCGTGTTTTTCAGCACCAAATCGGACGGAATCAAGCCAGCTTTCAAAATGTCGCGGGTAGTGTAAACGTCCTGCACAAAGCGGTTCAAGGCTTTGACGCGCTGGCAGATGCCCGCGTTCAGCTTTTCCCATTCTTCGGCGGCGATGATGCGCGGCACGGGATCGAACGGAATCAAGCGTTCGACGCCCGCCTGTTCCCCGTACACGGCGAACGTAATGCCCATGCGGCGGAACAGGATGTCAGCCTGTTTGTTGCGCTGTTCCAATGTTTCGGGGGGCTGACGCTTCAGCCAATCGTCGTACAGTTTGTAAGCTTCGGCGACTTGATTGTCGGCCGTAATCATTTCGTCGTATGAATCGGAAACGTAAGCTTTGAAATCGTACTTCGGTTTGGCAGAGTCGTTCATTTTGCGCAAATCCCCTTTCATTTTAGTTTAACTGATTGATGATATATGTTAGTTTGCTTTGAATCAATTTGATTGAGCAACTTTTTTGCGGTTTTAACGGCTTTTGGGTGGATTTTTATGAAAAAAGCGGCGTTTTTGATGGTTTTTCCGATGATTTTCGGCTGTACGCGCATCATTGTTCCGACGGAAAGGGCTACGATTATCCTGCAGCAGCCCGTCACGCGCGAAGTTTTCTACTGCGAATCGACGGCAGGCGTTCCCGCCGACATCTGCGCCGCTGAATTGGAGGAAAACGGTTTCGTCCGCTTGACGGACAAGCCGACTTTTACGGGACAGGACGACATTCCGCAAAACGGCGCGTACCCGACACGCCGCTATCGCGACAAACAAGACATTCCGCGCTGGTAACCCATGCTGGCTCGCATTGACACCGTTGCTTTCAAGGGGATTGAAGTTCTGCCCGTTACAACCGAAGTGCATATCGCTTCGGGCCTTCCCGCGTTCACCATTGTCGGCCTGCCCGACAAAGCCGTGGGCGAAAGCAAGGAACGCGTCCGCGCCGCTTTGAATTCCATTGGGCTGGCTTTGCCCGCAAAACGCATCACGGTCAACCTTGCCCCCGCGGATGTGATAAAAGAAGGCTCGCACTTCGATTTGCCGATTGCTTTGGGATTGCTGGCGGCGATGCAGGTCATCCCCGCGCCCGCATTGGAAAACACGGTCGTCATGGGCGAACTGGGATTGGACGGACGCATTGCGGGCGTTGCGGGGATTTTGCCTGCCGCCGTGTTTGCGACCGAACGGAACGCGGCTTTCGTCTGCCCTGAAAATCAAGGCGGCGAAGCGGCATGGTCGGGCAACGAAAAAATTTACGCCGCCCCCGATTTGACCGCTCTGATTTCTTTGTTCAAGGACAATATTCCCCTGCCCCGGCCCAAAGCGCAAACCGTTCCGCTTTCCCCGTCCCTGCCCGACATGAAAGACATCAAAGGGCAGGAAAACGCCAAGCGCGCCGCCGAAATCGCCGCGGCGGGCGGACACAATCTGCTGATGATAGGTCCGCCGGGATCGGGCAAATCCATGCTTGCCGCGCGGCTTCCGTCCCTGCTGCCGCCTTTGACCGCGCGCGAAATTCTGGAAATCAGCATGATTCACTCCATCGCGGGATTGATTCAAGACGGCCGTTTGATTGCCGAACGCCCCTTTCGCGCGCCGCATCACTCCGCGTCCATGCCCGCTTTGGTGGGCGGCGGACAGAAAGCCAAACCGGGGGAAATTTCCTTGGCGCACAAAGGCGTTCTGTTTCTTGACGAGCTGCCCGAATTTTCCCGCACGACTTTGGAAGCTTTGCGCCAGCCGCTGGAAACGGGAACGGTCAGCGTCGCGCGCGTCAACCTGCACGTCACGTATCCCGCGCAATTTCAGCTGATTGCGGCGATGAATCCGTGCCGCTGCGGCTATTTGGGCGTGAACGGACAGGAATGTTCCCGCGCCCCGCGTTGCGCCGAAGAATACCAGTCGCGCATATCGGGTCCTTTGTTCGACCGCATTGACATGCACATCGACGTTCCCGCCGTCGCGCCGTGGGAACTGGCGAAAGCGCAAACGGGCGAAAGCTCCGCCGACATTGCGAAACGCGTCGCGGCCGCTTTGGAAATACAGAAAAAACGCTATGACGGCTACGGCATCGCCAAAAACGCGCAGGCGTCGGGAACGATACTGGACGAAACGGTCAGCTTGACGGCCGAAGCGCAAACGCTGCTGATTTCCGCAGCGGAAAGAATGAGGTTGTCCGCCCGCGGCTATCACCGTGTTTTGCGCGTGTCCCGCACGATTGCGGATTTGGCGCAGTCGGCAAAAGTCCAGCCCGCGCACATCGCCGAAGCCCTTTCGTACAGGCGGCTGCTGTATGGCGAAAAGTAAAGCGCAACTGGGGCAGTTTTTCACCACAAACGCCGCCGATATTTTGCGCGGATTCGAGCCGTTTGTCGCAGGGAAAACCGTGACCGACCCCTTCGCGGGAAGCGGCGATTTGCTGAACTGGGCGAAACAGAACGGCGCCAAAAGCGTCAAAGGCTATGATATTGACTCTGCCTATATCGACAACGAAACGGTTTTTGAAAACGATTCTCTGATAAATCCGAAACAGTATGATTTCGTCGTAACAAACCCGCCTTATCTGTATCAGAACAAAATGGCGGACAATGCGCTTTTGGCAAAGTCCAAGCACACGGATTTGTATCAGCTGGCTTTGGAAAAACTGACGAACAGCAAAGCGGGTATCGTGATTGTACCGATAAATTTTCTGTCCGCAAAAAACGCCCGCTACGTTCGGCGGATGTTTTTTGAAAAATTCGTCATAAAGCACGCCGTTTACTTTACGCAGCAGGTTTTTGCCGATACGACATACAACGTCGTCGCTTTTTATTATGAGGAAAAAACTGAAAAAGCGGATGAGTTTGTATTTGACTTGATGCTTTTTCCCATGAAAAAAACGTTGTCCGTCCGTTTGAAAAAACGGTTTGACTGGCAAATCGGCGGGGATTTTCTGTCCGTCGCCGAAAGCACGCCGAACACGCTGAAAATCGCACGCATCGAACAATCGGACGTCAAAACGGGCGGCATTGAAGCACATCTTGCTTTGAACCATTTGGAAAATATCGAATCCGCCTTTGTTTCCGCGGAAACAAAGGCGCTTTTCGCCCGCAACATTGTGATTTTGAAAGCCATCGACACGGGAACGGACAGCGGAAAAATCCGTTTGGAGGACAGGCGCAAATACGGCATTGACGCTTTAATCAGCTTGAAAACGTCGCGCAATCAAATCGAACTGCTGTTTCCCGCGTCCGTTTCCGTTGCCGAACAGGAACGGCTGATAACCGCGTTCAACACCGTTTTGAACGACGCGCGGGAACGGTACTTTTCCCTGTTTATGACGAACTTCCGCGACCACGACCGCAAACGGGTTTCGTTCGGCTTTGTGTACCGTTTGCTTAACGCGCTTTATTTTTCAAAAATAAACGGCTATGCTGAATAAAAAAGGGGCAAGGCATGGATAACACCGAAAACGCGCTGAACAATCCGCTGATTTTGGTCGTTGACGACGACAACCGTTTGCGCAAACTGCTGCAAAAGTTTTTGACCGACAGCGGATACCGCGTCTTTACCGCCGCCGACACGCGCGAAGCCGATGAAATGCGCGGGTGGTACCAATTCGATTTGCTGGTCGTCGACGTGATGATGCCGCATGAAACGGGATTGGAATTTACGGCAAGGTTGCGCAAAGAGGGCGATAACGTTCCCGTTTTGATGCTGACCGCCATGGGCGAAACGGACGACCGCATCAACGGATTGGAAGCGGGCGCGGACGACTATTTGCCCAAACCGTTCGAGCCGCGCGAACTGCTGCTGCGCATTAACTCCATTTTGCGCCGCGTGATGAGCAAACCGCCCGAAAAGCAAAAGGCCGAGGTCAAATTCGGCGCGTTCCGCTACGATTTGGACGAACACGCGCTTTACCGTGGTTCGGAACGCGTGCGCCTGCCGCTGTCCGAAGACGCTTTGCTCAGCCTGCTGGCGCAAAAGGCGGGGCAGGACATTTCCCGCGAAGAGCTGGCGCAAAAAACGGGCAACGAAACGAATTTGCGCACGATTGACGTGCAAATCACCCGCCTGCGCCGCCGCATCGAACCCGACGCCGGCCAGCCGCGCTATATTCAGACCGTGCGCGGCAAGGGATATTCTTTGATACCGGATTAAACAGATGAATTTTGATTTCGGCGCGCATTGGCGCAATTTCAGACACCGTTTTCTGCCCAACAGATTGTGGGCGCGATCGTTGCTGATTATGGTGACTCCCGTCATTTTGCTGCAAACCATCGGCACGGTCGTATTTTACGACAACCACTGGCAGTCGGTCAGCCGCCGTCTGGCGTTGGGCATTGCGTCGGAAATCAAGCTGACCCTTGACGCGTACGCCGAAGTCGATGATGCCGCCGAAAAACAAGAGCTGATGCAGCGGTTGATGCAGACATCGCGATTCGACCTGCGTTTTCTGCCGCCCGTCGAAAAGCCGCCGCGCACCAAAGCCAAACCGTCGCTGCGCACGGCCGAACTGATTCCTGCCTTGCGGCTGATAGGCTATCCGTTTCAAGCCTTCCCCCTGCGCGGCGATTCCAGCTTGAAACTGCTGTTTTACACGCCTTACACAACTCTGGAAGCCGTCATCCCCTACAAATATTTCTTTTCGTCGACGACCTATGTTTTCGCGTTTTGGATTTTGGGATCGTCGCTGCTGCTGACGGGCATCGCCGCTTTGTTTTTAAGAAACCAAATCCGTCCGATTTTGCGGCTGGCTTCGGCGGCGGAAAACTTCGGTTTGGGACGCGACGTTGAAACGTTCAAGCCCGAAGGCGCGACCGAAGTCCGCCAAGCGGCGACCTCCTTTATCAAAATGCGCGACCGCATCCGCAGACATATCGAGGAACGCACCCGCATGCTGGCGGGCGTTTCGCATGATTTAAGGACGCCTTTGACCCGCATGCGCCTGCAGCTGAGCATGATGGGCGACGACGAAAACACGCGCGATTTGCTCAGCGACGTCATGGAAATGGAACACATGGTCAACGGATATCTTGATTTCGCCCGCGGCGAAGGCAAAGACCCCGCCGAACCCGTCGACATTCCCGATTTGATTGCCAAAACGGTCGATTCTTTGCGCAAGGAAGGGGTCGCGCTCAGCTTTACGGCCAATGCGCCGCTGACGCTGAACGTCCGCCGCCACGATTTCAAGCGGTGTTTGTGGAACTTGATAACGAACGCCGAACGGTACGGCACGCTTGTGCGCGTCGGACTGAAGGTCAAAGAACACTTTGCCGAAATCACGGTCGAAGACAACGGCCCCGGAATTCCCGCCGAAAAACGCGACGACGTGTTCAAAGCGTTCTTCCGCTTGGACGAATCGCGCAATACGCAAACGGGCGGCATAGGACTGGGATTGACCATCACGCGCGACATCGTTTTGGCGCACGGCGGCAAAATTCTGATGGGCGACAGTCCGCTGGGCGGATTGAAAGCCGTCTTGATTTTCCCAAAATAAAACCGTTAAAAAAAACTACACTTGAGCGCAAAATTCGGCTACACTCTTTCTTCAGAGAATCGAGGTCGATTCGTCTTGTCAAGAAAGAGGTTTATAATGCAAACAAATTACACTGCCGAAAAGACCCGCAACGAAAAACTGGTTGCGTGGGTTGAAAAAATGGCTGACTTGTGCCAGCCCGACGCCGTCTATTGGTGCGATGGATCGAAAGAGGAAAACGACCGCTTGTGCCAGTTGCTGGTTGACAAAGGCACTTTCATCAAATTGAACGAACAAAAACGCCCGAACTGCTTTTTGGCGCGCTCCAATCCGCAGGACGTCGCCCGTGTGGAAGCCCGCACGTTCATCTGTTCCGAACGCGAAATCGACGCGGGTCCCACCAACAACTGGGCTAACCCCAAGGAAATGAAAGAAAAGCTGCACACACTGTTCAACGGCTGCATGCACGGCAGAACAATGTACGTCATTCCGTTCTCGATGGGGCCGTTGGGTTCGCACATTTCCAAAATCGGCGTTGAAATCACCGATTCGCCCTACGTCGTCGTCAACATGGCGATTATGGCGCGCACGGGGCAGAAAGTGCTGGACATTCTGGGTGAAAACGGCGAATTCGTCCCCTGCATGCACTCCGTCGGCATGCCGCTGAACGAAGGCGTCAAGGACGTAACGTGGCCCTGCAACCCCGAAAACACCTATATCACGCATTTCCCCGAAACCCGCGAAATCTGGTCGTTCGGTTCGGGGTACGGCGGCAACGCCCTGCTGGGCAAAAAATGCTTGGCTTTGCGTATCGCGACCGTTCAGGCGCGCGACGAAGGATGGCTGGCCGAACATATGCTGATTGCGGGCATTGAAAGCCCCGAAGGCGAAAAAACGTATGTTGCGGCGGCGTTCCCCAGCGCTTGCGGCAAAACGAACCTGGCCATGCTGATTCCGCCCGCCCACTTCAAAGGCTGGAAAGTCTGGACGGTCGGCGATGACATCGCTTGGATCAAACCGGGCAAAGACGGCCGTTTGCACGCCATCAACCCCGAAGCCGGCTTCTTCGGCGTCGCCCCCGGCACGTCCGACAAAACCAACCACAACGCGATGGAATCCTGCCGCGCCAACACCATTTTCACGAACGTCGCTTTGACCGACGACGGCGACGTGTGGTGGGAAGGCATGACGGACGAAAAACCCGCGCACTTGATTGACTGGAAGGGCAACGATTGGACGCCCGCTTCGGAAACGCCGGCGGCGCATCCGAACTCCCGTTTCACCGCGCCCGCGCGTCAATGCCCGACGATTGACCCGAACTGGGAAAATCCGGAAGGCGTGCCTATCTCCGCGTTTATTTTCGGCGGCCGTCTGGCGCACAACACCCCGCTGGTTTACCAGTCGTTCAGCTGGAGCCACGGTGTTTATCTGGCCGCCACGATGGGTTCCGAAAAAACGGCCGCGGCCGAAGGTGCCGGCGGTATCCGCCGTGACCCGTTCGCGATGCTGCCGTTCTGCGGCTACAACATGGCCGATTACTGGTCGCATTGGCTGGAAATGAAGCGTCTGGTTCCCAACGCGCCGATGATTTTCCGCGTCAACTGGTTCCGCAAAGACGAAGCGGGACACTTCATGTGGCCGGGTTACGGTGAAAACATGCGCGTCCTGCAGTGGATTATCAACCGCGTTCATGGCCGCGTCGGCGCTGTCGAAGGACCTGTCGGTTTGATGCCGCGCTATGAAGATTTGGACTTAACGGGGTTGAACATCGACAAAGACGCGTTCAAAGCGTTGATGGCGATTGACAAAGCCGAAGGTCTGAAAGACACCGAAGATCAGGCGAAATACTTCCGTCCGTTCGCGGATCAGCAGCGTTTGCCCGCTGAATTCCCCGAAGAACTGAAGTTGCTGTCCTTGCGTTTTGAACGTTCGGACGAAGTTTGGGAACCGGTGTAATCCACGGGTAATTTCTTTCAAGAAAGGCGGATTTTTTCCGCCTTTCTTTTTTTATCTTGTTTCTTGCCGCTTTTTTTAGGAAAATAGACGGCAGTTGTTTTTTATCAAGGGACTTTTCATTATGGCTGACGAACAGAAAACACAGACCGCCCCCGAATACGAATACGTTGAAGCGCCCGAAAACGACGCCATTGAATATGAATACGTGGAAGTCCCCGAGGGCGAAGTGCCGCCCCCCGCCGCCGACGGCGAACAGTACGAATACGAGTATGTGGAAGCCCCTGCGGACGCCGCCGCTCAGCCCGCTGACGAAAACGTCGAATACGAATATGTCGAAGTCCCCGAAAGCGAAGTGCCGCCCTCCGCCGCCGACGGCGGACAGTACGAATACGAGTATGTGGAAGCCCCTGCGGACGCCGCCGCTCAGCCCGCGGATGAAAACGTCGAATATGAATATGTCGAGGCTCCCGCTCCCGAAGCCGAAGAGCAGTACGAGTATGTGGAAGTCCCCGAGAATGAAGCGGCTCAGTACGAATATGCGGAAATTCCGGAAACCGAAGCGCAGCCTGCCGGCGAAGAACATTACGAATATGAATATGTCGAAGCCCCCGCGGAACAGGCGGAGCAAAAACCCGAAGAATACTCCGTTGACGACTTGTTTGACGAAGAAGAACCTGTAACCGAACCGCCTTTGCCGCCCGAAACGGAAGAAACCGTTCCCGCCGCCGTTCCGGAATTGGAAGCAGATGAACCGCCCGCGCAAACGGCGGAAGCTCCGGCTCCCGAAGCCGTAGAGCCGACGCCCGAACCGCCCGCCCTTGAAAGCGAAAGTCCGGAACCCGCTGCGGCTTTGCCCGAAGTCCCCGAATCGCCGGAGGCTTCCGTAGAAGAATTGGAAGCCGTCGCCCCCGACGCCGTTCCTGCAGCTGTTGAACCTTCCGAACAAAACGCGCCGACCGTTGCCGAATTGGAAACTTTGGAGGAAACTCCCGAACCTGCTGCCGGCGCCCCTGCCGCAGAAACACCGTCCGAAACCGCCCCTGCGGAAGAAAACACAACGGAAATCGACGCTTTGGCCGCAGAAGAAGTTGAATTGGAATCCGCCCCCGCCGAACCCGAAATCGCCGAAGAAACTCAAGAAGCGGAACAGCCTTCCGACGCCGATGATTCTTTGCCCGCCACGGGTGCCGTTTCGTTCGACGGACGCGCGGGCGTTACGACCGTTGTCGGTTCGGATGTTCAAAACACCGTTGTTTTGACCAACGACGACGGCGCATTCAACCGTTTGGCGGATTGGCATTTGATTGTCAACGACGTGTCCGTTTCCCAACTGTCCGGACAGGCGGGGCAAACCGTCGCTTTGAACGAAGACGCTTACAACAGCGGCATTTTAATCACGGCGGACGGCGAACAGCATTTGTTTGCCAACGCGGGCGAAATCACCATTCCCGCGGTTGAACCCGACGAATGTACGCTGATTTTGAACAGCTCGCTTGTCATGTCTTTGGCGGGACGCGAAAATTCCGTCATTGAGCTGAACGGTGCAAACGGCATGCTGGTCGGGCCCGATGAATCAAAGCTGTATTTCAGCGGACTGGCAAGCTTGACCGTCCCCGCCGTCAACCACGCGGCCGCCGCCGAGGAATCCCCCGCGCCCGCCGCCGCGCCGTCAAACGCCCCCGTTTCTTTTGTTGTCGGACGCGAAGCCGAACAAACAACGGCGGGTTTTGTCTTTACGGCGCAAAGCGGTGAAGCCTCGACAACGGATTCCGTCATCGTCGTCAAGGCGGGATATTCCCTGTACGGCTGGAACGTCGTGTTCAAAAGCGGTTTGACCATGAGTCTGGCGGACGTTCGCACCTACCAGACAAAACACGATGTCCTGCCCGAAGCGGACGGACAAATCACCTATAAAAACGCGCGGCTGACCTTTACGGGCGCATCGCGAATCAAAGTCTTTGAACAGCCGTCCTATTGCGGCTACGGCAAAGCCCCCGAATAAGGGGGCTTTGCTTCAATGTCCGTATTTCAACAGCGCGACGCCCGCGACAATCAGCAAAACACCCAATCCCCGCATCAGCGTCAATCCGTCGTTGAACCAGCAAACGCCGATTAAAAACGTGCATCCCGTTCCGATTCCCGTCCACACCGCGTACGCCGTGCCGATGGGAATTTCTTTTTGCGCCAGATACAAAAACACGCCGCTTAAAATCATTGCAACGCCCGCAAACACCAGCCACGCGATTTTGTGCGCCGTCGTGTCCGCCAATTTCATCCCCAAAGGCCAGCCGACTTCAAACGCGGCGGCAATCACCAAATTCAACCAAGCCATTTTTCATCCTTTCATAAAAAAACACCGCGCTTTCCGTCTTCAAAGGCCTAATGACGGAAAAACCGGTGTTTGAATCGTCCCACCCGGCGGCGGAACAAAAGCACTTTATCCGTTAGCCGAAAGTTTGTCAACTGTGGATAAGAGTTATAACTGTATGATTTCATAAAAAATTTTTTGCTTTCTTTTGAAAAAACAGCTTTGAGAACACCGTTTCTTTCTGTATTCTTGAATCACACACGACACAGGGACAGGAGGAAGCCATGGAATTGAACGTACTTTTGGCTGTCGGCGGCGCGTTGCTGTTGATGAGCGTTTTTGCCAATAAAATTTCCAGCAATCTGGGTATTCCTTCGTTGTTGATTTTCCTTGCCGTCGGCATGCTGGCGGGGTCGGACGGTGCCGGATTTCACTTCAATTCCGCCAAAACGGCCAACGATATCGGCACGGTCGCTTTGGCATTCATCCTGTTTTCGGGCGGGCTGGAAACCGAATGGAAATCCGTCAAACCCGTCTTGGCGCGCGGAACGGTGCTGTCGACCGTCGGCGTTGTGCTGACGGCGGGATTTATGTTCCTGTTCAGTTATTACCTGCTGCATTTGGGAACGACGATGTCGCTGTTAATCAGCGTCATTGTATCGTCAACCGACGCGCCGGCCGTTTTTACGATTTTGCGTTCCAACAATTTGTATTTGAAAAACGACCGCATGAAATCCGTTTTGGAATTTGAATCGGGCAGCAACGACCCGATGGCGGTGATTTTGTCCGTCGTTGCGATTTCCATGCTGACGGGCGGGAACGTCACCGCCGCATCGGCTTTGACCAATTTGGTTTTGCAGCTGACTTTGGGAATTGCGTGCGGCATCGTGTTCGGCAAGCTGGCTTTGCTGATGCTGAAAAAGTGGTCGTTTGTGTATCAAGGCCTGTATCCCGTGTTCGGTGTGGCCGTTGTTTGTCTGGTGTTCGGATTGACCCAAATTCTGAAAGGCAACGGCTATTTGGCGCTGTACACGGCCGGCATTATCATGGGCAACGCGTCTTATCCGTACCGCAACCCGTTCATTCAGTTCCAGTCGGCTTTGGCGTGGGTGCTTCAAATCGCAATGTTTTTGACGTTGGGACTGCTGGTCAATCCCAGCGAACTGAAAGACGTTTTTTGGCAAAGTCTGGACGCGACGGTGTGTCTGGTGTTCTTCGCGCGTCCTTTGGCAGTATTTCTGTGCTTGATTAAAAGCGAATACACCACAAATGAAAAAATTTTCGTCAGCTGGGCGGGATTAAAGGGTTCCGTGCCGATTATTCTGGCGACCTATCCGCTGATGGCCGGAATTGAAAACGCGACGTATCTGTTCAATCTGATTTTCTTTATGGTGATTATATCGGTTTTGTTCCAAGGACGATCCCTTGCGGGGCTGGCAAAGCTGCTGAACCTCAGTCAGGATGAAGAACCGTCCAAGCCGCAGCCCGAAAAATCGACGTGATAAACCAGCCACGGCAAAGGCGTATCCGCAACGGGAACGATGCCGCACGGCAAATCCGTTCCGCGTATCAGACGCGCCGTCGGTTCGTTTTTAAATTCGGAATACAGTCCGAACAGCCGCCGCTGACGCCAATCGAATCCGATAACGTTCGGACGTCCCGCTTTGGCGACATACAACGCGATATCCGATATGCGGTGCTTTTTCAGCAAATACAAAACATTGGCTTCGTTTTGGTCGTGGAACATGTAAAACGCGTCGGCAATGCCTTCGGTATTGCGGTGGTACGGCGTGCCGACAACGGGGCGTCCCGTCATCCACACAGCTTCGGGGGCAAAGTTTGATTCAATCAGCAGGGCACCTTTCTTTGACAAAACAGGGGACAACATCGCGGGCGAAGCAATCGCCCCCGTATTCAGCATGCGGCAAACGGAAATATAGTTTACGCCCAAAAACAACACGCCCAGTCCGTATAGAGCAGCCGTCCACACCCTTTGATTCATTCGGGCGAAACCGTCCTGTTTTCTAAACCGGATATAAGCAGCCAAAACAACGGGAAATACGGCAAAAACGGCGGACAGACGCGAATACCGCAAAGCCTGCATCGTCAGACCTGCAAATATCAGCAAAGGAATCCCCGTCAGCAGCAAGACTTTGCGTTCGACATCCGTTGCGTTTTTAAACGCCGCCGCCGCGCACAGCAGCGACACCAAAGCCGGAAAAACACACAGCATGAAATAAATCGCCGAAGACGCGCCCGATTGAAGCTCGACAATCGAATTTGCCCAAATCAACCGAATAAAGGGCGGGAACCACGGCGCAAAGACGGCATCGACGCCAAAGACCGCTAAAACAACGGCGGCTGAAACACCCCCCGCCGCGCAAACCGCAGCAAAACGGACTTTCCAATCCGTGCTTTGGATTCGGGCGCATAAAGCGAATGAAACCGCGCTCAAAGCAATGCCGGCAACGAACAAAACCGACAGCCGCCCGTTATCGGGGGAAAAAAATCCCTCATACGGCGCGTCAACCGCCAGAAACAGGGCGGAACACACAAAAAACGACGCCGAGAAATCAACGGCGGAACGCAAGCTTTCGCGGTTGAACACCCAGAACAAAACAACGGGAAACAGTACCGCATACGCAACGGCTATCCCCTCTATCGACGTCCACAATCCCAAAGCGGCGAACAGTCCCGCACGGCGCGCGGCGTTTTTGTCCCCCGACAGAGCGCGAACGACGCCTCCGACGGTCAGAACGGCAAACAGCGCCGTCAAAGCGTGATGATCGGGTTTTGATATGAGGAATGTTTCCGTTGATGACGGAAGCAGGAAAAAAAACACTGTTCCCAGCAATCTGAAAAAAGCCGGAACAACAGGTTTCAACGCTTGAACCAGCGCCAGCGTGACACCGATCGCCACAACCAGCTGAAAAATCATTCCGCCCCAAAACACCGCGCTTTTCAACGGCATAAACGGCATCAGCGGCAGGCAGCACAACAGCCACGCCGCATCCGTTATGCGCGTAAAATGCAGGATTTCCCCGAACGGATAGTTTGAATGAAGATACGGCGTTTCCGCCCAAGTGCGGGATTGAATCAAATCCAACAGCCTAATGGCGTGCGTGTAATTGTCCGTATCCGAATACCGTCCGCTTAAAAAAGGAACGACGCTCAGCTGTATCAGCGCAATGAACAGAGCAATCAGCAGCTTTTCGTGCTTTTGATAAAACGTCTGCATCAGCCGCATCCGCCAACCGTGATTTTGGAAATGCGCACGGACGGCTGACCGACGCCGACGGGAACCATTTGCCCGCCTTTGCCGCACGACCCGATGCCGTTATCCAGACACGAATCGTTCGCCACCATGTCAATCGCGTTCATCACTTCAATGCCGCTGCCGATAAGGGTCGCATCCTTAATCGGGGCGGTCAGCTTACCGTTTTCAATCAAATAAGCTTCGGCGGATGTGAACACGAACTTGCCCGACGTGATGTCGACCTGTCCGCCGTGGAACGTTTTGGCGAACACGCCTTTTTTGACCGAAGCAATCAGCTCGGCGGCGTCTTTGTCGCCGTCGGTCATAAAAGTGTTCGTCATGCGCACCTGCGGCACGCAGGAATAGGATTCGCGCCGCCCGTTGCCCGTCGGAGCGCGGTTCATCAGCCGCGCGTTCATGCGGTCAAGCATATAGTTTTTCAAAATCCCGTCCTCGACCAAAACAGTGCGTTCGGAAGCCGTCCCTTCGTCGTCAACGCTGATTGAACCGCGGCGGTCGGGAATCGTGCCGTCGTCCACAATCGTAATGCCCTTGGCAGTGACTTGTTCGCCCAGTTTGCCCGTAAAAACGGACGTGCCTTTGCGGTTGAAGTCGCCCTCCAGCCCGTGGCCGACCGCTTCGTGCAGTAAAACGCCGCACCACCCCGCGCTTAAAACAACAGGCATTTCGCCCGCGGGGGCGGGAACGGAGTCCAAATTCAGCAGCGCTTCGCGCACCGCCTCGTCCGCCATGTTTTGCCAAACTTCGGGGGCAACCAAGCGGTCGTACAAATACCGCCCGCCGCCGCCGAACGAACCGCTTTCCATACGGTCGCCCGATTTCGCAACGACGCTGATGCGCAGGCTGACCATCGGGCGGATGTCGGAAGCTTCCCGTCCGTTTGCGCCAATGACGTGAACAACCTGCCATTCGGCGGACAAAGACGCGGAAACTTGCACAACACGCGGGTCTTTGGCGCGGGTATAGGCGTCGATTGCCTGCATCAGCGCGACTTTTTTGTCAAAGGACAGCAAATTCAGCGGATTTTCGTCCGTATAAAGCTTTACCGCTGGTTTCGCGGACGGCAGATACAGCGTCCCCGCGTATCCCTGCTTTATCGGGGAAACGGCATCGGCGGCGTTTTTCAAAGCGGCTTCGGTAATATCGTTGGAAATGGCGTGCGCGAACGTTTCGCCGACCATGGCGCGCAGGCCGAAGCCCGTTGACGCGTTGAACGCCGTGCTTTTGATTCTGCCGTCGTCCAGCGTGATATGTTCGCTGAGGCAATGTTCCAAAAACAAATCCCCGTCATCGCATCCCGTCAGCGCGTTTTGAACGGTTTTGACGGCAAAATCGCGGTCGATTTTATTGAAAAACAAAGAATCGGAGATGTTTTTTTGAATCATTTCAACTTTCCTTTTTGGACTGTTTAGAATATATATATAATTCAGAATGTTAAAAAAATAAAGCCAAGACAGGAGGTCTTTGATGTTTCCTTTGCTGGGATTGTTGGTTGTCGTCGGCAGCGTTGCGGGCGGTTTTCTATGGGGCGGCGGACATTTTTCCGTCCTGTGGCAGCCGGGGGAATTTTTAATCATCGGCGGCGCGGCGTTCGGATCGTTCTTGATTGCAAACCCGCCAAGCGTCGTTATCGGCACGTTAAAGGCTTTGCCCCGCATCTTTGCCAAACCCCGCTATGACAAAAAAAGCTACACAGAAGCTTTGGCGATGATGTATTCGTTTTTCAAATTGGGCAAATCCAAAGGCAATATGGCGCTTGAACCCCATATCGAAGCCCCCGCGAACAGCGATATATTCAAACGCTTTCCCTTGATTACGAAAAACGCCGAAGCGATGGATTTCATGTGCGGCTATTTGCGTTTGCTGACGTTCGGATCGCCCGAACCGCATGAAATCGAATCCGTCATTGATGCGGAATTGGAAGGAATCGAACACGAAAAAACGGCTTATTCCGATGCTTTGAACCGCGTGGCGGACGCGACGCCGGGACTGGGCATCGTCGCGGCGGTGCTGGGCGTGATTCACACCATGGGCGCAATTACCGAACCGCCCGAAGTCTTGGGCGGGCTTATCGGCGCGGCCTTGGTCGGGACGTTTTTCGGCGTGCTGACGGCGTACGGCTTTATCGCGCCTTTGGCGTCGGCGGTCGCAAACGTGATGAATCCCGAACAGGAATACTTGAACATGATTAAAGCGGGACTGATGGGACACATCGAAGGCTACGCCCCGCAGGTGTCCGTCGAATTCGCGCGCAAAACACTGCCGCCCGAAGTCCGTCCCTCCTTCCCCGAAGTTGAAAAAATCTGTGCGGAGCTGTAGTCATGGCGGACAAGCTTGGGCGCACAATCGTTATCAAACGTATAAAAAAAGGCGGACACGGCCACCACGGCGGCGCGTGGAAAGTGGCGTATGCGGACTTTGTAACCGCAATGATGGCGTTTTTTTTGCTGATGTGGCTGCTGCAGGCGGCGTCGCCGGAACAAAAGGAAGCGATTTCCTATTATTTCACAACGGGTTCAAGCGGAAAAGGCGCCGGCGATTCCATTGTCACGGGCGGTATGGAAAGCCTTGAAACCGTGGAAAAACCCTATGCGATGCCTTTTGTCGGTTTTGACGGGTCAAGCGAATTTCCCGACTTTTCCGAACCGCGCGAAATTTTGATTAAAAAGGAAAAGGAAGCGTTTGACCGCGTGCGCATCGCGCTGGAAGAAGCGATGATGTCCGATCCCGATTTGTTGGAACTGCATGACAGCTTGGTCGTAACGGAGGTCAAAGACGGGCTGCAAATTCAGCTGATTGATCAACTGAACAAACCGATTTTTGCAAGCGGCACGGCCAAAATGACCCCGAACGGCGCGCGGCTGTCAAAACTGCTGGCGCGGGTGCTGAAACAACTGCCCAATACGATGCGAATCGAAGGACATACGGACGCCGTCCCTTACGCATCGGCGAACAAATCCTATACCAACTGGGAACTCTCGTCCGACCGCGCTTTGGCAGTTCGCCGCATGCTGATTGCCATGGGCATAGCCGATTCCCGCATTGTCGGCGTCGAAGGGCGGGCGTCAGCGGAACCTTATTTGGCGGAAGATCCCAAAGCCCCCCAAAACCGCCGCATCAGTCTGGTTTTGCAATCGGCTTACGGTGAAAAAGAATAAAGTGAAGCCCCCGAACGACGGGGGCTTTTTCCTAACAATTTTGCTTTGTTTCGACCAGTTTGATTTTCGGATAGTCTTCCTTGGTTTTGTTCAAATGCCACGCGTTGCGCGCCAAAAACACCCATTCTCCGTCATGGTCGGTCGCCATCGCCGCTTTGTTCGCATCGACAAAATCTTTCAAATCCGCGGGGTTGTCCGCCTTGATCCAACGCGCCGTGTACAGCGTCGTCGGTTCAAAAATGACGGGAATTTCGTATTCCGTCCGAATACGGTCGGCCAAAACGTCAAACTGCAAACTGCCGACAACGCCGACAATCCAATCCGTGCCGATTTGCGGTTTGAACACGCTCGCCCCGCCCTCTTCGGCGATTTCCTGCAGCGCCTTGCCCAAATGTTTGGCTTTCAGCGGATCGGCGCAGCGCACTTTTTGCAGCAATTCGGGCGCAAAGCTGGGAATGCCCGTAAAGGTCAATTCCTCGCCTTCGGTCAGCGCATCGCCGATGCGCAGGTTGCCGTGGTTCGGAATACCGATAATGTCCCCCGGCAAGGCTTCCTCCGCCAGTTCGCGTTCCTGCGCCAGAAACATAATCGGATTGTGCATCGGCAGGTATTTCCCGCTGCGGACGTGCAGCAGCTTCATCCCCCGCTGGAAATGCCCCGAACACAAGCGCACGAACGCGATTCGGTCGCGGTGTTTCGGATCCATATTGGCTTGAATTTTGAACACGAAGCCCGTAACTTTGTCCTCGGCGGGATCGATTTTGCGCCCGACGGCAGGCTGAGGACGCGGCGACGGCGCGTATTTGACCAGTCCGTCAATCAGCTGCCGAACGCCGAAGTTGTTGATTGCGCTGCCGAAAAACACAGGCGTCATGGAACCTTCCAAATACGCCTTTTCGTCAAATTCGGGGCAAAGCCCGCGCACCATTTCAACGCCCGCCCGCAAATTTTCAACCGCGTCAGCCGGCAGCATCGCGTCCAGTTTCGGATCGTCCAAGCCGTTGCAGACTTCGCCTTCCTGCGTTGCGCCGCGTTCCATCAGCGCCAAGCGGTCGTTCAATAAATCATAGCACCCTTTGAAATCGCGTCCCGAACCGATGGGCCAGCTGACGGGAGCCACATCCAAAGCCAGCGTTTGTTCGATTTCCTCCAGCAACGCGAACGGGTCTTGCGCGTCGCGGTCCATTTTGTTGATGAACGTGATAATCGGCACATCGCGCAGACGGCAAACCTCGAACAGCTTGCGGGTGCGGTCTTCAATACCCTTGGCGGCGTCAATGACCATAACGGCGGAATCGACGGCGGTCAAAACGCGGTAGGTGTCTTCCGAAAAGTCTTCGTGCCCCGGCGTGTCCAGCAGGTTGAACGTGCAACCCGCATATTCGTATGTCATCACCGACGACGCGACGGAAATTCCGCGCTCCCGTTCGACTTTCATCCAGTCGGAACGCGCGCGGCGCTGTTCCCCGCGGGCTTTCACCGCGCCCGCCATTTGAATCGCGCCCCCGAACAGCAGCAGTTTTTCGGTCAGCGTCGTTTTACCCGCGTCGGGATGGGAAATAATCGCAAACGTGCGCCGATGCGCCGTCTGTTCCGATAAAAAAGACATCTTTATTCCTTACAAATTTTTCTTTTTGGTCACAATGCCCAAAGAAATCACCGTTTTCAAACCGTCCTCAACACTCATATCCAACGGTTTGACATCCTGTTGCGGGACCATAATCAGATAGCCCGACGTCGGATTCGGCGTTGTCGGCACATACACGGTGACCAAATCGTCTTTGCCGACCGCCTGTGCGACATCTTCGGGCGTGTCGGCGGTAACAAAAGCGATAGTCCAAGCGCCCTTATGCGGAAATTCAACCATGACGACCTGGCGGAAAGCGTTTGATTTTTGGGAAAAAACCGTTTCAAACAGCTGTTTGAATGTTGTGTAAATGCCGGAAACAAACGGCATTTTCTCCCACATCCGTTCCCATACGCGCACCAGCAAACGCCCCAAATAGCCCGTTGTAAACGCACCGATGACTATCATCACGGCAACGACCAAAACAACCCCCGCGCCGGGAATCGCAAACGGCAGGTATTGTTCGGGATTGTATTCGTCGGGAATCAAATAGCGCACTTTATTGTCAATAAAGCCGACCAGCAACACCGCCAGATAAATCGTCAAGGCGGGCGGAGCGGTTACCAGCAGTCCCGTAAAAAAATAGGTGCGCATCCGCGTCATCAAAGCGGGCTTTACGGCGTCTTTCGCGTTTTTTTTAATCGGTTCTGCCATCGGCGTTACGCTAATTCCAAAATACCTTTATCGATTGCTTTCAGCATTACGGCAACATCGCGCCAGCCGGGAACGGGTTTGCCGTCGTCTTGAAACAAATCAACACCTTTGCGGAAACAATATTCGTACACGTCCTCGGGGTCTTCATCCAAAACCTCGTCCCACAGGGCTTCCATATCGGGATTTGAATAGTCGGGAACGTCGCCAAAAATACCGTACAGCACGGTTTCGCGGTCGTCCGCATACAGCAAAGCCGACAAAGGATCGGCGGATTTCGCGGCATCGTTCTGCAACGCCTGCTTTTCCGCTTCGCTCGGCAAATAAGAGGCGGCGCGAATCAAGTTTTCTTCCGTATATTTGTTAGACAAGGCCACAATCCTTTCATAAAACAAACAGAATTCTGTTTGACATTTTTGATAGGTTAGCAAATTTTTATCGGGTCAATCAAGAAAATCTTTCACCGATACGCGTTTAAAAAAATCAAAAAAATCAGTTCGTTGCAAAAAAGGGGAAAAGGTGCGGAACCTTTTCCCCTTGTGATGAAAAAACGTCTGTTTATCTGGTCTGGGCGCGACGAGCCAGAGCCGCTTTGACAGCCGTATTTTCCTGCGTTTTTGTTTTTTCCGCAGACTGGAAGCGGAAGTATTTGTTCAAATCCTTGAAGCCGCCTTCCAAAGTGACCATGTGGTCTTTGTACTGCTGCCCCAGTTTCGGATCTTCCTTGGACAACTTCGCCAACACTTCCAAATGGCCTTTGGAACCGATTTTGTAGCCGGCGTTGTCGTTGATTTTGCCGTACATTTCCTGAACCGCATCGGTAACTTCGGAACCTTCTTTCTGCCAAGCGAAATGGCAGCCCAAGCGAACCGCGCCGCCGTCGGATTTAATGCTGTCGCCGACCATGACCGTTTCGGACGGTTTCGCGCCGTGCGTGTCCATAATGGACTGCATGACATCCATATTGGGTTTCCAAACGTTGCCTTCGTTCATAACCAGCTTGTCGCCCAATTTGGCAACCATTTCATCGCGGTATCCGTCATAACGGCCGCCGGTCACCTGCAGAGGAGCCTTTTTGAACTGCACTTTGCCGTCAACGTTCTCGGTCGTTCCGTCAGCGCGGCAAACCAGCCCGTCCAGCAAATCCAAGGGGAAATTCATGTCCGCCATGCGGGCAACGGCGCCCGAAGCCGGCGAATCGGTGTACAGAACGAACTTGGCGCCCGCAGCTTTGGCTTTGCGCACCGTGGCGATGACGCCTTCGTACATTTTATTGCCTTCATGGTACTGTTTGGCAACGTCGTGGCAGATTTTCGCGTCGGCTTTTTCCAAGCGTTTGCGTTCTTCGGCGGATTTGCCTTCGTAGCTCAGTTCCGGCGTTTCTTTGATGATGTCCGGGAAGTTGTGGAAACGGGCGTAGCCTTCCGAATTTTCGCGGATGCTGTCATACAGTTTGTCTTTTTCCATGCCGCGGCTTTTAGCCAATTCTTCGACACCTTTGTCCCACGCCATACCCCAGTTGTTGAAGTAGTCGGAGATGGTGTTGTCAATGTCGCTGACAATCAATTTTACGGGTTTCTTTTCGTCGCTCATAAGAACCTCTCTTCAAAAAACGGTTATCTTTAAATTCAGTTATACCGAAATTGATTCCGGCTTTCAAGCTCTTTTTGTCTATTTTTTGATTTTTTTTGACATTTCGGGTAAAAAAGCCTGTTTTTTCTGAAAAAGGAATACTCCGTTTTTCCCTGTTTTGCAAGGGATTGTTTCGATTTTGAGCCTTTTTCGCCCGCCCTTTGCCCCAAACGGCTTCAAATAGACAAAAGCCGCCGATTCTTTCTTGAAAAAAGGAACGTTTCGCTGTAAAAGCGTCAAAAAACGAAAGGATGTTCCCATGGCCGACATAGATTCTTTATTGGATATAATGGAAAAACTGCGCGATCCCGAAACGGGCTGTCCGTGGGACAAAACCCAAACGCCCGAAAGCATTTCCCAATACACGCTGGAAGAGGCTTACGAAGTGTACGACGCCGTTGAAAAAAACGACGCCGAACAGCTGAAAGAGGAATTGGGCGATTTGCTGCTCCACATTGTTTTTTACGCTCAAATGGCCAAGGAAAAAGGGCTGTTCGACTTCCAAGACGTTGTCGACGGCATCAAAGCAAAAATGATTCGGCGGCATCCGCACATTTTCGGAAACGAATCCGTCCAGCCCGATTGGGAAAAAATGAAAGCCGCCGAACGGCACGAACACCATCAAGACGGCGTGCTGTCCGGCATCGCGGACGCTTTGCCGCAGACGATTCGCGCCTACAAGCTGCAATCGCGCGCCGCGCGCGTCGGCTTTGACTGGGCCGCCCCTTTACTCATCGTCGACAAAATTTACGAAGAAGTCAACGAGCTTAAAGCCGAAATCGTTCAGCCGACGCATGACAAGGAACGGCTGGATGAGATGGGCGATGTTTTGTTTGTCTGCGTCAATCTGGCGCGCAAACTGCAAATCAACCCCGAAAAAGCATTAAAACACGCCAACGAAAAATTCATGCGCCGTTTCGGCCATATTGAACAGCGATTGAAAGAAGCGGGCAAACCGTTCAAGCAAACAACGCTGGAGGAAATGGAAAATCTATGGGTTGAAGCCAAGCGGCTGGAACACAAAAAATCCGCTTAATTGTCCCACAAATCGGTCATCAGCTGTTCGGTGCGGATTCGTTTTCCCGTGCCGAACTGCCCGTTTTTGACAAAGCTGTACGTCAAAGAACAAATTTGATTGTCCGTCAATAAAAAAGGATTCAACCGGTTCATCGCCAAAAAATCGGCTTTGGCTTTTTTATCGCGCGCATCGGCCACACACAGCAAACCGTCATTGTCGCAGCCCAGCCACGGGCAAATGCCCTTGCCGTCCTCCCTGCCCGCCATGATAACAGCGAATTCCTTGGACATTCGGGGAACTTGAGTCAAGGCGTATTCGGGAACCAGCAGCTTTGCCATTTTTCCGAACACCCAAGGAAACCATTTTTTCTTTTGATATTTTTTCAGCTGCCCGTATCCGCGCGAACCGACGGCGATAAAAACACTGCGGCCGGTTTTTGCCGCCCATTCGGGATTGCCCGCAAAAGCGCAGCGCAAAATCATTCCGCCAATGCCCGTCGCGACAAAGTTCAACTGCTCGATGTCGGAGCGGCGGCTTAAAAAATCGTTCAAGGCGGCGACCGTCCGCCCGATATCGAAACGCAACATCGGATAGGCAAACACCATTGTTTCGTAATCAGCCGCAAAACGGCGGGTCATTTTTTCAAACGCCCCCGTGCCTTGATACAGTCCATGCAGAAAAACAACGGCCTTTTTCGGGGGGCGCGGAATTTCCCAATCGTTGACGAACCGCATCAAAGCCTGATAACAGTCGTTGAACTTTCCCGCCGCGCGGCGCACCCGATACGGGTCAAGCAAACGACAGCGTTTCGTCCAGATGCACTCCTGTATCCGCCATCCCGCATAAGAATACCGGTCAACCCACCAAAACAATCCGCCGCATGTAAAAAAAGGAAAATTCATTCGCGCTCAACCCTCTCTTTTGCATACTAAAGGATAACCGCAAAAAAAAGCAAGCCTGCCGCTTTACTTTTTTTTATGAAAGTGGCAACCTGCCCTTTATGAAAAAAATAGAACTGTTTACCGACGGCGCGTGCAGCGGCAACCCCGGCTTGGGCGGCTGGGGGGCGGTTTTGCGCTACCGCGGCGTCGAAAAGGAAGTCAGCGGCGCGGAAGAAGCCACCACCAACAACCGCATGGAATTGAAAGCCGTCATTGAAAGCTTGAAGCTTTTGAAAGAGCCGTGCGAAGTCGATTTGACAACGGACAGCCAGTATGTCATGAAAGGCGCGACGGAATGGATGCCTCAATGGGTCAAAAACAGCTGGCGCACCGCCGATAAAAAGCCCGTCAAAAACAGCGATTTGTGGCAAGAGGTTTTTCACCTGCAGCGCACGCACAAACTGCATTGGCATTGGGTCAAAGGCCATGCGGGGCATCCCGAAAACGAACGGTGCGACGAACTGGCGCGCAACGCCATTGCCGATTTAAGGGACAGGCTGGCTTAACGCACGCATTTTTTCAAAACGGTCATGCGCGCGTCGCCGCAGTCCAGACAAATCGTCCCGTCGGACGTACATTCCTTGCAGTACGGCAAAGTTTCCTCGCAACGCACGCAGCGCGTTCCTCTCAAAAAATAACCGTCCCCACATTCGACGCATTGCTTTCCGCCGTCTTTCAGTCCGAAACCGCTGTCGCAAATGCGGCAAGACCCGCCGCTTTCGCAACGGCGGCAGTTTTCGGGACACGGCGCGCAGTCGTCGCCGTTCAAATATTGCCCTTCGGGACAGAATTTAGGCATACATCCGTTTTCAACGGCGTCAAAACCGACAGGGCACGTTTCACAATTTCCGCTGTCCAAATCCAAATACGCTTTTGCGCCGGCGCAAACTTTCGATACGCATTGGCTGCCGGACTTTTCATAATATTTTGCGCAGTCCGAACATCCGTCCGCCGTGCAGGAAACGCAGTTCGGAAATTTGTCCGCGCACGGCTTGCAATCGTTGCCGTCCAGATAAAACCCCGCGCCGCATTGTATCGGAACGCAGCTTGACATGTCTTCGGATAAAACGAAACCGATGCCGCAACGTTCGCACGCCGTACCCAATTCGGAACATTCCGCGCAGTTTGCAATCATTTCTCCGCACGCGCGGCAGGACACGCCGTCCCGATATTGCCCCGACGGGCATTTCACTTTTCGGCAAACACCGTCCGTTTCCATATAGCCTTCCGCATCATTGCAGAGGATGCACCGATATTCATCCATGCAATCAATACATCCTTCGGGACAGCGGACGCATTTCATGCCGTTGTTGTAAAATCCCGTTTCACACGCTTTTTTGACGCAAACACCCGCTTCATTTTCCTCCCACGCTTCGTCGCAGACGCACAGCCCGTCCTGCGCGACGCGGCCTTCGCCCGAACAGATTTTGCACATCGGTTCATCCGTGCATTTATAACAATGCTCTATCATATCGGAACATTTGACGCATTGATCGCCCGACATGTATTCGTCCGCTTGACAGACCACTTTTTCACATCTGCCGTCGGACTGCTTGACATAGCCCCAGAGACATTCCTCGCACTGCCGGCTATCGGCGCGGCAAACGCCGCACCCTTCGCCGAAGCGTTTTTCGCATGATTTGCAAACTTTTCCATCGGCATAATAAGCCGGGCCGCATTGCAAACACAAATTTCCGTTTTTGCACGTCAAGCAGCCCTCAGAACACGGCAGACAGGCGTTGCCTTTCATATATGTCCGCGCGGGGCATTTCAAATCGACGCACTTGGCGTCAAGCGTCCCGCCGTTCAAACACACTTTGCCGCTTTTTCCGCAGTCGTCCGCCTCGACACAGGGGACGCAAACCCCTTTTCCGTTGGTAACAAAAGAATCGGGGCAGTTGCAATTCTGCCGTTCGCCGCAAATCGCGCAGCCGCCTTTTCCATCGGAAGCATATCCCGCGGGACAGCGGCAGCTTTGGTCTTGATAGGCTTCATATCCGCGCGGACAAGCGACACACTTCGTCCCCGAACAAATATTCCCCGGCGCACAGGAAGCCTCCCGACAGCCGCAATAGCCGCCCAGTCCGTCCGCGCTTTCGTAACATTCCGGCGTTTCCCCGTCACAAACCGCGCCGCCCAGCGTAACGTTGCCGTTGCACAATTTGACGCATTTTTCGTTTTTGCAAATCTCGCCCGCCATGCAATCCAGAGTCGCAGAACATTTTTCAGAACACAGTCCCGTCATTGTCTGGCAGATTTTTCCGCTTTCACAAGGGGTTTGAGTTTCACGGCAATCGGCAATACATTCGTTTTCAAAACAAACCTTGCCGTGCGGACACGGCGTCGTATCATCACATTCTTCCGCTTTTGCGGGCAGGCAGGCCAAAAAAGCAAAAAACAACACAAGAAAAGCTTTTGTCACGAAAAATCCCTTTACGGTTTGGCGGCTTCGCTTTTAATGCGTTCAACCATGGCGAAAAAGCCGTTGCGGCGCGTCGGGCTTAAATGCGCGTCCAGCCCCAGTTTGGCAAACACGGCGGCAACATCCGTCGCCAAAATTTCCTGCACGGTTTTTCCCGACAAAATGATTTGCAGCACAGCAATCAATCCGCGGACGATATGGGCGTCGCTTTCCCCTTCAAACGTTAAAACATCGCCGTCGCGATGCGTTTTCAGCCAAACTTGGCTCATGCAGCCGTCAACTTTCGTATCGGCGTTTTTGTCCGCTTCCGCCATCGGCGGCAAAGCGTTTCCCAATTCGATTAAGTAGGAGTAACGCGCCTCCCAGTCTTCCAAAAACGAAAAGTTTTCAACCAGTTCCGCCAAATCCATTTTACCGCCCTCTTTGTTTGGTCAGTTTCAGCAAATTCACCGCTTTCGCCGCCGTGTTTTTCAGTGTTTTTCCGCCGTTTTTGATTTCGTCGCGCGCGCAGGGCAACAAAGGCTCGGGATACGATTCCATCCCGACCCTGTTGGACGGACGTTCGTGATACACGGGAATCGATTCGACGGACGGTTCGGGCTGTCCGCCGCACGCTTTGACGGCATCGGCATACGCGTTAATCCAGTATTTTGTGGAGCGGGATACGCCGCAAAAAACGGGCTCTTTCAGCAATCCCGCATCCGCCGAAAAGTACGGTTTGCGGTTGAAAGCGCATATCTTGGCAATGCTTTGCGCGCAATCCACCGTCTTTAAATCGGCGGGATTCGTTTTCAAATTCAACCCCCGCGACAGCGGATTGGCAATATGGGTTTGCTCATAGCGCATTTTCAGCCGTTCACTGAAAAACCAGCCCAAAACGGCGCCCGTCATGGCGTCCTTGACTTTGTCGCCCGTCGGAGATTGCCGTTTGCCGTCTTGGAAACCTTTGAACATTTCGGGCGCCTGATGAGCCATGACAACCGCCGGCTTCAAATCGCCCTGTTCATACAGCTGGTCGCAAACCAGCAGGGAATAGGCGACGGCGTCCCCTTCCATCAGCCTTTTTTCAACCAAAGCCGACGCAATCGTTTTAGAAGCGTCGTACCCTTTTATCGCGCCGTTTTCCATCTGTTCGGCATGACGGGCTTCGTGCGCCAAAGTCGAAACCAGCTTGTCCGCCGAAAAATGCGAATCCAGCAAAATCAGCTTGGCGTCCCCGTCGCATGCGCCGAACGCGCCTTCCAGATATTCGTCTTTGATTGTGTAGCCCGCTTTTGCGGCTTTTTCCAAAACGGCGCGTCCCGCTTCGGATTTCGCCGCGCGGTTGATGACGGCCGTCAAGGCGCGGCGCGCTTTTTTCGACCCTTTGATTTCAAACGGGTTTTCCAGCTCTTGTTTCAAATCGTCCGACGAGCCGTTTTTGCCTGCGCTGTGCAAGATTGAATTCAAGAATCCCATAATCGGCACTCCTTATGTTACCCTTTGAAAAAGGGGAATACCACATCCGCGGCAAAAAGGAAAGCTTTTATAGACAAAACGCGCCTGTTTTTTTGCAATTCAAAAGCCCCCGCTTTTCATCGAAACGGGGGCTTTCGGCAAAAGGAGGGGAGTTAAGATTCCAAAATGCCCAGCCGCTGAGCTGTTACAACGGCTTTTGTGCGGTTTTCAACGTGCAAATGGCGCAACAGGGCGTTGATGTGCAGTTTGACGGTCGCTTCGGACACGCTCATTTCATAAGCGATTTGTTTGTTGGACAGACCGTTGCTCAGATGCTGCAAAACTTCGCTTTGACGGAACGTCAGATTTTTGCCGTCGGGCAGCGTGTGCGACAAAATGCGGCTTTCGCCGTTTGCGCGGCGGTGCATGCCTTTCAGCACGGCGGGCGGAACATAAGTGTTGCCGTCCATAATCAGGCGAAGCGCGTTGATAATCAGCGAATCGTTGGACGTTTTGGTGATATAGCCCGCGGCCTGCATGTCAAACGCGTCCAAAATGTCGCGCTGTTCTTCGCTTTCACTGAGCATGACAACGCGCGATTGCGGGAACATTTCTTTGACCGCTTTGAATCCGTCTTTCCATTCCGTTCCCAAGACATCCCTGTCGACAAAAACGACATCGAATTCCTTATTGTCCGCGGCCAACGCTTTCATTGCCGCAAAATCCTTGATTTCCTGCAGTTCGGTCAACATATCGAAACGTTGAAGCTGACTGCTGAACCCCTCTCGGAACAACGTGTGGTTATCTGCGATTAAAACTTTCATTTTCTTTCCCCTCATCATATTTTCCGAACGGCAGGATTGCCGTCCTTACATTTTTAAGCTTATGCAAATCGCTCAAAGAATAATAGATGCCCGAAGGGTTTCAGCCCTAGGGACTAAGCCTTTGGGTCGACAAGAAAAACACGTTCTTTTCCATATTTAGTCCGGAATTCCGCCGAACATACCAGAATTGGACGGCGATATTCTTTGGTTCTATCAACCAAAGAACACTTTTAAAGCTTGAATTCGCCCCAAAGTCGGGGGTAATCTTTGGGCAAATCAACAAACTGCAAGGATTCTTCACATGCCCGCAGGCAAAGTCATCGTTATCGGGAATGAAAAAGGCGGCACCGGCAAATCCACGCTGGCAATGCATCTTATCGTATGGTTTTTGTGTCGGGGAAAACGCGTCGCGTCCATTGATTTGGACGGCAGACAGGGAACGCTGACCCATTATATCGAAAACCGCGCCGCTTATGCCGAAAAACACGGGCTGGCCTTGGGGCTGCCCGAACATTTGACGGTATCGACACGCGAATTCCCGACCGAAGCGGAACGCAAAGAGGACGAAGTCGCCTTTTTGTATCAAGTCGAAAAGCTGAAAAACGAAAACGACGTCATCCTTATTGACACGGCGGGATCGGACAGCGCGCTGTTCCGTTTGGCGCACACCACGGCTGACGTTTTGATGACGCCGATTAACGACAGTCTGGTCGATTTGGACGTTTTGGCGCAAATCGACGCCGAATCCCTAACCGTTAAAGCCCCCGGCCATTACGCCCAAACGGTGTGGCAGGCGCGGCAGAAACGCGCGGCGCAAAAGCGCCCGCAAACAAAATGGTTCGTCGTCAGAAACCGCACCATGCACGTTTCGACCCGCAACGAAAAAGTGATTTGGAAACTGCTGGAAGCTTTGGGAAAGCGAATCAATTTCACGCCTCTGGCCGGTTTGGGCGAGCGAATCATCTTCCGCGAATTGTTTTTGAAAGGATTGACCCTGCTGGATTTCGGCGGCGGAAAAGCCCCTTTGAAACTGACGGCGAACACGCTGGCGGCGCGGCAGGAACTGCGCAACATTCTGCGCGCCATCGGCGAAAAAACGGATTGACGAAAAAACGATTCCTTGACAGACGGAAAGGAATCCAACATTCTGTAACAAAACGTATTTTGTTTTTTGATTCTCTATCTTTCTGGGAGGCAAAATGAATATTAAAATTGTCCCGACAACCCCTTTTGAAGGCCAACGTCCGGGAACTTCGGGTCTGCGCAAAAAAGTTACCGTTTTTGAACAGCCCCGCTACTTGGAAAACTTCGTCCAATCCGTTTTCAACAGCTTGGAGGACTTCCACGGCAAAACGCTGGTGGTCGGCGGCGACGGACGCTACTTTAACCGCAAAGCCATTCAGACCATCATCAAAATGGCGGTCGCCAACGGTTTCGGCGAACTGATGATCGGCAAGGGCGGCTTGCTGTCCACCCCCGCGACATCCTGCATCATCCGCAAATATCAAGCGTTCGGCGGCTTGATTCTGTCCGCCAGCCACAACCCCGGCGGTCCCAACGCGGATTTCGGCATCAAATACAACATCTCGAACGGCGGTCCCGCCCCCGAAAAAGTGACGGAAGCGATTTACGCCAATTCGCAGAAAATCGAAAACTACGTCATCGCGGACACGCCCGATGTCGATTTGGACACCATCGGGGAAAAAATTTTGGGCGAAACCAAAATCAAAATCATCGACCCCGTCGCCGACTACGCGGAAATGATGTCCAAACTGTTCGATTTCGATTTGATTAAACGCCTGTTCCAAATCGGCAAGTTCAAAATGCGCTACGACGCGATGAACGCGGTAACGGGTCCTTACGCCAAATACATTTTGGAAGGCATCTTGAAAGCCCCCGAAGGCACCGTCGTCAATGCGGTTCCCAAGGAAGACTTCGGCGGACTGCATCCCGATCCGAATTTGGTGTACGCCCATGCTTTGGTCGAAGAAATGTTTTCGGACAACGGTCCCGATTTCGGGGCGGCTTCCGACGGCGACGGAGACCGCAACATGATTTTGGGACACAAATTCTATGTCAACCCCAGCGACAGCCTGGCGGTGATTGTGGCGAATTTCTGGAACGCGCCGGGCTATGACCGAGGCTTGACGGGCGTCGCCCGTTCGATGCCGACGTCGCAGGCTGTCGATCGCGTCGCGCGCGGCATGGGGATGAGCTGCTACGAAACCCCGACGGGCTGGAAATTCTTCGGCAACCTGCTGGACGCGAACAAAGCGACCATTTGCGGCGAAGAAAGCTTCGGCACGGGTTCCAACCACGTTCGCGAAAAGGACGGGCTGTGGGCGGTTCTGTACTGGCTGAACATCATTGCCGCGACAAACATGTCGGTCGAGGAAATCGTCAAGGCTCATTGGAAGAAATACGGCCGCAACTACTATTCCCGCCACGATTACGAAGGCGTCGACAGCACAATCGCCCATGCGATTATGGACGACATGACCGCGCGCGCCGAATCGGAAATCGGCAAGTTCTACGGTGAATACGAAGTCGAAACGTTCGACAACTTCACATACGTTGACCCCGTTGACAAAAGCGTCAGCAAAAACCAAGGCGTCCGCGTCTTGTTCAAGGACGGTTCCCGCATTGTGTTCCGTCTGTCCGGCACGGGAACGCAAGGGGCGACAATCCGCATTTACATCGAAAAATACGAACCCAATGTCGCCAAACACGATATGGACCCGCAGGAAGCTTTGGCGGATTTGATTGAAATCGCCGAAACCATTTCGGGTGTAAAAGCCAAAACGGGTCGCAAGAAACCCGATGTCATCACCTGATACATTTGATTGCTCCATTCTGCGCGCCGCGGACATCCGCGGCGTTGCGGGACGGAGTTTAAGGAACCAAGACGCCTTTGCAATCGGCAAAGCTTTCGGCACGATTTTAATCGAATCGCGCAAAAGTAAAGTTTATGTCGCGCGCGACGGGCGTCTTTCGTCTGATTCGCTGCATTGTTCTTTGACGGACGGTTTGACAAGCTGCGGCTTGACCGTCATTGATATCGGCGTTTGTCCGACGCCGATGCTTTACTTTGCGACGCAAACGGGGAAAACCGATTGCGGCGTCATGGTGACGGCGTCGCACAATCCCAAAGAATACAACGGCTTTAAATTCGTCTTGAACGGCCGTTTGTTTTTCGGAAAGGACATTCAAGCTTTGGGCGGGCGGATTGCCGCCGCCGACTTTGTTTCGGGCGCGGGCGAACGGGAAACTCAAAGCATCAAAATGCTTTACATTCAAAAGCTTTTAACCGCTTATCAACGGGGAAACCATCCGCTGACGGCCGTTTGGGATTGCGGCAGCGGCACATCGGCAACAATCGTTCCCGAATTGGTCAAGTTTTTGAATGGAAAGCACATTGTGCTGAACGCCACTGTTGACGGAAACTTTCCCGCGCATGCGCCAGACGCATCCAATCCCGCCGAATTGACGGGCTTGCGGGATGCCGTTTTAGCAAATCGCGCCGATTTGGGGCTGGCGTTCGACGGGGATTCGGACAGGCTGGGCGTATTCGATTCGCGCGGCGGCTTTGTCTTTATGGATTCGCTGCTGCCCGTTTTCGCCGAACCTGTTTTGTCGCGGCAAAAGGGGGCAAGCATCGTCGCCGATGTCAAATGCGGCAAAACTTTCGCAAGTGAAATCAAACGGCTGGGCGGCAATCCCGTCATTACCAAAACGGGACATTCCTTTATCAAGCAAAAAATGGTTGAAACGCATGCGCCTTTGGGCGGCGAAAAAAGCGGTCACATCTGTTTTGCCGATTCGTATTACGGCTACGACGACGCTTTGTATGCGGCTTTGCGCCTGCTGTCGATTGCGGAACAAGGGAATTTCCAATCCCGCTTGGACGCTGTTCCCGAAACATGCCTGTCCCCCGAAATCAAGTTCCCCTGCCCCGATTCGACCAAATTTGCAAAAATGGAACGGGCGAAAGAATTGCTCAGGCGGGACGGGATTGCTTTTGACGATACGGACGGCGTCAAAGTGTTCAAACCGTCCGGCGCGTGGTGGCTGCTGCGCGCGTCAAACACGGTTCCCGCTCTGCTGGGGGCGTGCGAAGCGGATTCGGCGGATGAACTGGCGGATTTAAAAAGTGAATTGACGGCTTTTGCCAAACGGTTGGAGGAATAATAAACAATGAAACACGCTTTGCTGCTGCTTGGTTTGATATTGTTTTGCCGCCCGCTTCAAGCGGCGGAACTGGACTTTTCCGCCCCCGAAAGCGAAGAAGAGGATCTGTTTGTCAAAGATTTCGATTTAATGCAGTCCGAACCGAAAAGCTGCACGACGGAAGGGTGCGCCTGCTCGTCCGACGAAGACTGCGGCGAAAAATTGTACTGTGAAAAAGAAAGCAATTCCTGCCGCACCGGCTGCCGTTCAAACGACAGCTGCGAAATGAATCAAATGTGCGTCAACCGCGAATGTGTCACCCTTTGCACAAAACCGCAGGCGGAAGACGGGGAATTGTGCGCCGGAACGACCCCCATGTGCTATATTGCCGACGGAGGACATTCTTCGTATTGCGGCTGCACGGACACGTCCTGCTACGACGGAATGAAATGCGGAATTGTCAGCGGAAAACGGGAATGTATTCCTTGCGCGGCGGGGGAACAATGCAACTGCATGACCGCCTATCAATCGAACGGGGCGGGAATGTGCGTTCCGTGCGAAGCGGGTGAAAACTGCGGCTGCGGCGATTTAAAAGCCAACGGCGACGGGAAATGCGTCGTTTGCAATGTTTCGGCGGACTGTCCCAACGGTTTTGTCTGCGTCGGCGGCGGAACGGCGAATGCGAAATGCGAAGCTTTTTCCTGCGCTCCGAACGAATTCGTCGACAACAGCGTATGCACCGCCTGTTCGTCTGTTTTGCCGCACTGTTCCGCCTGCAGCGACGCCAAAGCCTGCACGACTTGCGACAACGGATTCGGCGCCATCAACGGCAAATGCGAACCCTGCCCCTCTGCGACGCAGGAAGCCAAATGCCTGCTTTGCACGGGAAGCGTTTGCGATAAATGCGAAATCGGATTTCACGTTCAAAACGGAAAATGCGAACCGATTGAATGTCAGCAGGGGACTTATTTGAGCGGAAACGACTGCCTGCCCTGTCCCGAAGGATGCCTGCAATGTTCATCCGCGGAAATTTGCACGGCTTGCGCCACGGGATACGAGCCCGCCGACAACCAATGCAAAAAGATTGAATGTGAAGAAGGGGCTTTCTTGCGCGACAATTTCTGCATTTCATGCCCCCGAAACTGCAAGGAATGTACGGACGGAAACAGCTGTTTGCGTTGTGAAACGGGATTTTACTTTGACGCGGACGAAAACGCCTGTGTTTTGCGGATTTGCAAACGCGGCACTTACAAAGACAGCGTTTCGGGCGAATGTCGCAAATGTCCGACGCCGCACTGTTCCGCCTGCGATGAAGAATCCTGCTTCGGATGCGTTATGGGCTATGTTCTGCAGGGACAGGCGTGCGTTCCCGAAAAATGTCCCGAGGGATGCAAAACGTGTTCCGCGCCCGATTCGTGCGACGTTTGCGATTCCGGTTATGAAATGATAAACGGCGAATGTGCGGCGGTGTCCTGCCCCGCTGGAAAATACTTGAAAGGCAGTTCGTGCCGCAAATGTCCGCCGGGATGCGCCGAATGTACGGACGCAAAAACATGCCTGTCGTGTTCAAGCGACGAATATTATTTGTCCGGAACATTCTGCCGGCGCTGCGAAAGCGCGTTGAGCAACTGCGCAACGTGTGCGGACGCCCAAACGTGCTTGAGCTGTAAAAACGGAAAAACGCTTTCCGACGGATGGTGTCTGTAACCTCGTCCAAAGTTGCTGTTTTGAAAAACCCGTCCTTGCGTTATCCTTGAAATAACGGAGCATTTTTTCATGAACGACGCATGGACGGATTTTGATTTTGCATTGGAAAACGCCGCCGCCCAAGCCAAAAAAGGCTTGATGCGCGGTTTTGCAGTGTTTTCGGGCGTGTTCGCCCTGCTGTGGGTTTGGATTGGAATCGGCGCGCTGTATTTATTTTTGCTTCTGTTTTCAACCGTGCTGTACGATATCGCCGACAGCCGCCAAGAGTTAAGCAAAAGTGAATTCGATTTCGACTACGGCGTCAAAACCAACTGATTCCGCCCTTGTCGCGCTTTAAAACGCCGAACCATTCGCCGACCTGCTTTCCCTGCAAATCGAACAAAACCAGCATGGTTCCCAGCGCTTTCTTTTCCGCCATATCGTCGTCTTTGATTTCGATTTCGCTCAGCTCCACGTCCAGCACATAATCGTAAGCCTGCGTTCCGTCCGTCACCCACAAGGCGCGGGTGTTCATCAATTCGTGTTCGACGGCTTCGTGAATAATCGCGGGGCGGACTTCCGCCGTCGGATTGAAGTTCAGCACGTCGCGCAAAGCGATTTTGACGCGTTCGGGTTTGTTTGCGAACAAATCACTGCGCACCATGTCGCCGATTAAACGATAGCTGAGCAGAATATAATCTTGGTCGAGAGGACCCGCACCCTTTTTCAGTTTCAAGTACGTCAAATAATCGACGCTGCGGCGCAAAACGTCGTCTTCGTCTTCGATAATGCCGCCGCGGCGAGCGTCGATTTCATGCGCGGCGCACCCCGTCAGCAAAACAGCCGTCATTATCAAGGCTAACAGACGTTTCATCTTCGGCTTCCTTAGAATGTGGAACCGGCATACCCCCACATGTTGCCGGGGACGGAGGAAAATTCGATGTAAATACGGTTGGCGGGAACTTTCAGTTTATCTTCAATCATTTTTGTCAAAACGCCGGATAATTCCGGAATTTGCGCTTGGGGCAGCCCGACGCTTTTCATTTCCATATAGACGCACGGAGTCGTTTTTGCGCCGAAAATCAGATGTTCGCCGCCGCATACGTTGACCATGACATAGCTTTCGGGTTTGCCGACCGTTTCCGCAACGACTTTGGACGCGTAATTCAGCAAAGCGTTCGCCGACGTTTTTTCAATGTCGATATTTGTCTTAATCATTAAAAAAGGCATGCGATTATCCCTTTCCCCCAAACCGTAAAACCAGTAAACTGGTTTAGTTATAACGCCATCGAAAGTATTTGTAAATGCAATCGTTTTATGTTTTGCGTTTCCTGATAACGGATTTTTTCGCCGCCCAAGCGGACAGGCTGATTTTTTGGCTGCCCGTCGCGTTCGGGGCGGGCATCGGCGTTTATTTCGGACTGCAAAGCGAACCGTTTTACTTGCACACCTGCTTTGCCCTGCTGTTTGCGGCGTTTTTTCAATGGGATTGCCGCAAAAGCCCCGAAGCGCGAATTTTTGCGCTGTTTGTATTGATGTTCGTTTCGGGATTCTTTGTTGCGCAAACACGCACCATCGCGCTCAGCCGTGAAAACGTCAAAGCGCGCATGAAAACAACGCTTGTTTCGGGAACGGTCGAAAAAGTCGTCCGCCTGCCCGATTTGAAAGCGCGGCTGGTGCTGAAAAATTTGGCTTTCGACGGCAAAACGGATTGGCGCACGCCCGAAAAGATACGGCTGAACCTGCCCGCCGAATCCCCCGTTCCCGACACGGGCGACAAAATCGAGGTCAAAGCTTTGCTGTCCCCGCCCATGCCCAAAACGGACAAAAGCGGATACGATTCCGCCCGCGCGCTTTATTTTGAAAAAATCGGCGGCACGGGGTTTGCGCGCTCCCCCGTCAAGGTTATTGGAAAAGCACCCTCAACGACGATGCGCCGCAAAATCGCAAAACGCATCGAATCCGTTCTGCCCCCGCGCGCCGCAAATATCGCTAAAGCCCTTGTCACGGGTGAAAGCAAGGAAATCGATCCCGCCCTTGCCGACGCGTACAGAAACGCGGGCATAGCGCATATTTTGGCGGTGTCGGGACTGCATATGACGCTGATTGCGGGGTTTGTATTTTTTCTGGTGCGTAATCTGCTTGCCCTGTCTGTTACGGTTTCGTTGCGCTTCAGCACCAAAAAAATCGCTGCTTTTTGCGCTTTGGCGGCAACGTTTGGCTATTTGCGGCTGGCAGAAACGCCGATTTCGGGCGTCCGCGCGTTCATTATGCTGTCGTTTGTTTTGGGCGCCATGTTTTTCGACCGCCGCGCGCTGTCCGTCGCCAACGTCTGCTGGGCGGCGTTTTTGATTTTGCTGTTTATGCCCGAAGCCCTGCTGTCCGTCAGTTTTCAGCTGTCGTTCGCCGCCGTCGCCGCCTTGATTTGCGCCTATGAAGCGGGCATTGACAAAGCCGTCCGCCGATTGGAACAGCGTGAAAGCGTTTTGCTGTACTTGCTGGCGTTCGTTTTGGGAATTTTATTGACGTCGCTGATAGCGGGAATCGCCACCGCGCCCTTTGCCGCCTATCATTTCAAGCGGATTGCGAACTATACGCTGCTGGGCAACCTGCTGACGACGGCCGCCGCGGCGGCATGGGTGATGCCGTGCCTGTTCGCCGCCGTTATGCTGATGCCGTTCGGAGCGGACGCGCCGCTTTGGAAATTGGCGGGCATCGGCATTGAAACCGTCAACCGCGCCGCCGAATTTACGGCAAGCTTGCCGCACAGCGTCACTCTCGTCCCCGCTATGCCGTTTTACGGGCTGATGTGCGCCGTGTTCGGCGGACTGTGGGTGTGTTTGTGGCGCGGCAAAGTCCGTTTTATCGGCTTCATTCCGTTTTGTTTCGCTTTTTTCACGCCGTATCTGACCGCAAAGCCCGATATGATGATGACGAAAAACCTTGCCGCGTTCCGTCAATCCGACGGCGTTTTAAGCTTTACCAAAGGCGACAAATTCACGCGGTCAAGCTGGCTTTCGTCGGCGGGCGCAACCGATTTCACGGAAACAGCCTGCGCGCTTTGCCTGTATGAAAAGGACGGCGTTTTGCTTGCCTATGCCCGCACGAAAACGGCGGCGAAACAGGCGTGCGGCACGATTGACTTTTTATTTGTCAAAAGCGGATGCGAACAGGCGGTTCAGATTCCCGAAACGGGCGCGCTGTTCGTGTATGTCGAAAACGGCAAGGTCCGCACGGAACACGTCGGCGGCGAACACCGCCCGTGGTCGCCGTCTTTCCCGACGATACGGTTTAAAAGCCTGTTTTAGCGGGGGCGCAGATATTGCGCGCCAGATATTCCCAAATGTCCCTGTTCGGGGCGGAAATCAAACTGTTTGCCCCCATCAAAGGCACATACGCGCTTCCGTCCGTATAGGCGGTATAGCCGCCCGCTTCACCGTGAAGCATAACGCCCGCGGCGTGATCCCACGGTTTGATGACTTTGGTGCGGTAAGCGGAATAGTCCGCCTCGCCTGTCGCAATCATCATATAGCCGAAGCTTGCCGCGCCCCACCAAACGGGCTGGTTCAGCTTCGGATCGCGGAACGCCACGCGCCGCCCGACAACGCCGTGCATTTTGGTCAATTCCTGCGGATTGGACACGGACAGGCGTTTTTTGCCCCTTAACCACGCGCCTGAACCTTTTTCGCCGTAAATCATCGCTTTCATCACGGGATTGTAGAGCCAACCCGCGACGGTTTCGCCTTTGTACACCAAAGCGACGACCATGCCGAATTCGCTTCTGCCGTAGGAAAAGTTCATCGTGCCGTCAACGGGATCGATAACCCAAACAGGCTTGTCCTGCTTCAGATATTCGATGACTTCCGGATTTTGAAAGCAGGATTCCTCGCCCACCACCAGCGAATCGGGCAAAGCCGCCGTCAGCCGTATTGTTAAGGCTTTTTCGGTTTCCGTGTCCGCCGTCGTCACCAAATCGTCCGCTGACGTTTTGGTCGCAATGTCGCTGACGGACAGGTTTTTGAAACGCGGCATAACCTCGGTTTCCGCCACGTCCGCGATAATGTCCGCGATTTCGTCAAGATTCGGATTTTTCATATTTCACCTGCGGATACGCTTTTTGCGTTTTGGAAAATTCAACGGCGCCCAGCCGGACGCGAAGCACGGATTCGCTGTCGCCGTCCGAACGGTCGACAACCTCGCCCGCGCGGTACAGATACGCCAGCGCCGCCCCGTCGGACGCGGGAACGTGCAGAACATACTCGGTTCTGTCGACCGCCAAAGCTTCGTCAATCGCTTTCAGCAAATCGTCGATTCCGTCCCCCGTCAAAGCTGATACGGGAAAACGTTTCGCCTGTCGGGCGCTGGCCTGCGTCAATGCCTGCCGTTCATCGGCATCCAGCAAATCGGTTTTGTTCAAAACCTCGAACAAACCCTTGTCCACTTGCTCCGCAACGCCCAAAGTCCGCAAAACGTTTTCGACGTCCTGCTTTTGCGCTTCGGAGTCGGGATGGGAAATGTCGCGGACGTGAACAATCAAGTCGGCTTCCAGCACTTCCTCCAATGTCGCGCGGAAAGCGGCGACCAGCTCGGTCGGCAAATCGGAAATAAAGCCCACCGTGTCCGACAAAATAACCTGCCGCCCCGACGGCAGCTTGATTTGCCGCATGGTCGGGTCAAGGGTCGCAAACAGCATGTCTTTGGCGAACACGTCGGCATGCGTCAGTTTGTTGAACAGCGTCGATTTGCCCGCGTTCGTATAGCCGACGAACGCCACAATCGGAAACGGCACGCGGCGGCGCGCGGCGCGGTGCAGCTGGCGTGTGCGCTTGACTTCGTCCAATTCGCGTTTAAGCTTGACGATATTGTCGGTAATCACACGGCGGTCAAGCTCGATTTGCGTTTCACCGGGGCCGCCCAAGAATCCGCGTCCGCCCCGCTGACGTTCCAAATGCGTCCACCCGCGCACCAGCCGCGACCGCTGATAGCTTAAATGCGCCAGCTCGACCTGCAGCACGCCCTCTTTGGTGCGGGCGCGTTCGCCGAAGATTTCCAAAATCAGCGCCGTGCGGTCGATGACTTTGCAGTTCCACAGCTTTTCAAGGTTTCTTTGCTGAATCGGCGACAGCTGCGTGTTGACGACCGCCAAAACGATTTCGTTTTCCCGCACCAGAGCCTTAATCCGTTCCGCCGCCCCGCGTCCGATGTAAGTTGACGCGTTGATGCGCGGCAAAACAACCGTTTCGGCGGCTATAACGTCCAAGTTTATCGCCGCCGTCAGATTTTTGATTTCCTCCAGTCCCGCTTCGACCGAACGCCCCGTTGCGGCGTCGTTTTTCAAAACGGTGTGCAGAACCAGCGCTTTTTCAAACAAAGCTTATTCCTTGTCCTCTTCGGCATTTTCGCCGTCAAACAGCTGAACGGGTTCGGACGGCATAATCGTCGAAACCGCGTGCTTGTAGACCAGCTGCGTATGTCCGTCGCGGCGCAGCAGCATCGAAAAATTGTCGAACCAAGTGATAATTCCCTGCAATTTCACACCGCACATCAAATAAACGGTGACGGGCATTTTTTCTTTTCTGATTGTGTTCAAAAACATGTCTTGAACGCTTTGCGTTTTATCCGTCATGGGGTTCATCTCCTTGTTATTGTTTGTTGATTGTTTATTCCGTTTCGGTCAAAGAGTAAAGCGCCAAAAGCAGTTCGGAACAATTTTTCACCGTCAAAACCGCCGCGCCGTCCTTGTTTTCGTCCGCCACGCGAACGGGATAACAGCCCGCGTTTGCGGCGCACAGCATGTCCGCGTCGCCGTCCCCGACAAACCACACGGAGCGGCCGTATTCCACTCCCGCTTGATGCATCGCCAGCAAAGCGGGTTCGGCGGCGGGTTTGTCCTTTGGCGCATCGCCCGCGCCGACAACGGCGGATAAATACTTGCCCCATCCCAGCCAATCGATTTCATCGTGCAAAATCGCCGACGTTTTGTTGCTGACAATGCCCGCTTTTGAAATTTTCGCGGCATAAGCAACCGCTTTTTCGGCATCGGCAAACGGCGTCAACAGCTCCAAATGATGCTTTTTGTAAGCATCCAGATAGACTTGCTTTGCTTCCTCCCAGTTGTCGCCGAATTGTTCGGGGAACGTTTCGCGCAGGGACAATCCCGTGCGGGCGCGGTATTCTTCCATCGAACATTTCGGAATGCCGTATTTTTCGCTTAAAACGCAAAACGCCTGATACAGGGCGGGCGTCGTGTCCATCAGCGTATTGTCCCAATCGAACAAAATCAAATCGGGAAACGGATAGCTTGTTTTTTTCATCAAAAGAATTCCAACCCCACGGTAAACATTTTTTCGACCTGCTTGACGGAATCGGCGTCGGCGAACAACAGCAAGCGGTCGTTCTTTTCAATCACGGTGTCCCCGCGCAAAGGCAAAGACACGCCGTTTCTGACCAAAGCCCCGATAATCACGCCGGCGGGCAGACGCACGTCGCGCAAAGCCGCCCCCAGATATTCAAAGGAATCGAACACGTCGGCTTCCAGCACTTCGCACAGTCCCGACCGCACGGAATAGGCGGCGTAAATTTTCCCCCTGCGGATGTGCTGCAGAATGGACGACACCATAATATCCTTGGGATCGATGACAACGTCAATGCCCAAATCGGTCACCATTTGCGAATACAGCGTTTTTTCAATCACGGCGACGGTTTGCTCCGCCCCGTATTTTTTGGCGGTCAAGCTTGCCAGAATGTTGTTTTCGTCGTTGCCGCTGACCGCAATGACCGTTTCGACGATGTCGATGTCGGCTTCCTCCAAAACGACGGTGTCCAGAAAGTCGCCTTGAATCACCGTCGTCTGCGACAACGTTTCGGCAAGGAATTTCGCCCGCTCTTCGTCGGGTTCAATCAAAGTGACGCGCATCCGCCCGCTGCGTTCCAAGTATTTCGCCAGCGACAGCCCCACGTCGTTGCCGCCCAAAATCAGCGCGCTTTTCGCCCTTTGCTGGTCGCGCCCGAACAGGGACAATATCCGCTTGACGTTTTCGGCGGCGACAAAAATGTAAACGTCGTCGCCCGCATTGATGCGGGTGTCGCTGTCCGCGACAATCAGCTTGCCTTCATGCATCACGCCCGTAATCACCGCGTTGATGTCGGGAAACAGCTCCGTCAGCTGGCGCAAGGGCGTGTTTATCAGCGGACACGTTTCGTCGCAGTGCATGCCCAGCAAATACACCTTGTCCCCCGCCAAAGTCAGAACGTCGAACGCTCCGGGGAAAGAAATGTTGCGGCGAATGGCGCGGGCGATTTCGACTTCGGGGGAAATGACGACGTCAATCGGCAAAGCGTCGTGCGTATATAAATCGCGCCACTTCGGATTGGTGTATTCTTTGGAACGCAGGCGCGCGATTTTCATCGGCACTTTGAACAAAGAGTTCGCCGCCTGGCACGTTACCAAGTTCACTTCGTCGGACGCGGTAACGGCGACCAGCATATCGGCATCAGCGGCGTTCGCGCGTTCCAAAACGGACGGATAGGATGAAAAGCCCGCAACGGTCTGAATATCCAGCGACGATTCCATATCCGCCAAACGGTCGGCGTTCGTGTCTATGACGACGACTTCGTTGTCGTCCTGCGCCAGATAACGCGCAATCGTCGAACCGACGCGCCCCGCGCCGCAAACAATGACTTTCATTTTCCGTCCCTTTTCGCGTCCAAACCGAAATCCCGCATCTTGCGTAATAACGTATTGCGATTGATGCCTAAAATTTTTGCCGTTTTCAAACGGTTGCCCTTGGCGTAATCCAGCGTTGCGGCAATCAGGCGGCGCTCGACTTCGCCCATGACGAAATCATACATGCCGACGGGACAAACTTCATCGCCGCTGTCGGCGTAAAAACGGCGCATGTATTTTTCAACCGCCGCGCCCAAACCTTCGTTTTTATCAGGCATTCGCCCCTCCGAAAAAATCCCGTATCAACGTTTTGACCGCCTCGATGTCCGTCGTTTGATTGACCGCAACGCGAAAAGCCGCCCCGCCGTTCATTCCCGCAGAATACCAAGCAATATGCTTTCGCGCGATAAAAATCGCCTTTGCGCCGTAATATTTCTGCATCAGCGCCAAATGCTCCAGCACCGTTTCAACCAAGGGCGGACGGACAACTTCGCGCCCCGACGCTTCCGCCAGAATCCAAGGTCTGCCCAGCGCCTGCCGCCCTATCATCACCGCGTCCGCGCCGTATTCCGATTTGACGAAATCCGCGTCCGCTTTTGTTTTAATATCGCCGTTCGCCACAACGGGAACGGCGACCGCGCGCTTCAGTTTGCCGAACGCGCGCCAATCCGCTTTGCCGCCGTACTGCTGTTCGCGCGTGCGGGCGTGCAAAATTACCGCGGAAGCACCCGCGCCCTCCATGCGCTTGCCGAAGTCGACAAAGTTTTTCGATTCCTCGTCCCAGCCCAAGCGGAATTTGACCGTCACGGGAACTTTGACCGCATCGACAACGGCGCGCACGATTTTTTCGGCAAGTTCTTCATCCCGCATCAAGCCCGACCCGCCGCCCGCTTTGGCGATTTTGTTGACGGGACAGCCCATATTCAAATCAATGAAAGCCGCATGTTTTTCAGCGATTTTCGCAGCCTCCGCCATTGTTTCGGGATGCCGTCCCTCCAGCTGAATGGCTATCGGCGCGTCGGTTTCGTCGGGCATTGCCATTTCGGTCGTGCGTTTATGCGCGCGGGCAAGCGAATCCGCCAAAATCATTTCGGAAAACAGCAGTTCGCCGCCGAATTTCCGCACCATCACGCGGAAAGGCGCGTCCGTAACACCCGCCATCGGCGCCAGCATCACGTCTGAAAAACGGTGATTTTTTAACACGAAAGCCATTTTCCGCCTTTTCTAAATTCCGATTCTGTTTTACCCTGTCCGAAACTTTTTACAAGGAGTCTTTATCATGGTCAAGTGTGCGGTTATCATCGTCGCGGCAGGCAGAGGACACCGTTTCGGCGGCGACATGCCCAAACAATACAGAACAATCGGCGGACGCATGATTTTGTCGCGCACACTGGGGGCGTTTTGCGCGCATCCCTCCGTGTCAATCGTCCGCGCCGTCATCCACCCTGACGACATGCCGCTGTACAAATGCGCCGCCGCGGGACTGCCCGTCGCCGAACCCGTTTTCGGCGGCGAAACGCGGCAGGATTCCGTTCGACTGGGACTTGAAAGCTTGAAAGACGAAGCCCCCGACATTGTTTTGATTCACGACGGCGCGCGTCCGTTCGTCGATTTCGGCGTCATCAACCGTGTAATCGCCGAAGTCAAGGAACACCAAGGCGCGATTCCAGCCCTGCCCGTCGTCGACACGATTAAAGCGGGCGAAACCAAAGACGGCAAAACGCTGATAACGAAAACGGTCGACCGCGCGGGACTGTACCGCGTTCAAACGCCGCAGGGCTTCCCCTATGCGGAAATTCTGACGGCGCACGAAGCCGTCAAAGGACAGGAGCTGACCGACGACGCCTGCGTCGCCGAACTGGCGGGAATATCCGTCGTTTTGACCAAAGGCAGCGAAGACAACTTCAAAATCACGACGCAAGCCGACCTTGACCGCGCCGAAGTCCTGCTGAAAGGAAAAGGCGACGACATCCGCACGGCGACAGGCTTTGACGTACACAAATTTTCGGACGGAAGCTTTGTAACGCTTTGCGGCGTGCAAGTCCCCCACGATTTCGGGCTGGAGGGGCACTCCGACGCGGACGTCGGGCTGCACGCCTTGACGGACGCTTTGCTGGGCGCCATCGGGTCGGGCGACATCGGACTGCACTTTCCGCCGTCGGATATGAAATGGAAAGGCGCCGACTCGACTCTGTTTTTAAAATACGCCGTCGATTTGGTGCATGGATTGGGCGGGCAAATTTTAAACGCGGACGTAACGTTTATCTGCGAACGCCCAAAAATCGGGGCGCACCGCTTGGCAATGGTTGAAAAATTGGCGGAATTGCTTGGGATTTCGTCGTCCAAAGTCAGCATCAAAGCGACCACGACGGAAAAACTGGGCTTTACGGGACGCAAGGAAGGCATCGCCGCCCAAGCCTGTGTTACCGTAAAATTGTAGGGAAATTCAAAAAACATTTGAATTTTTGGACAAATGCATGTATAATTTCGTCAAATATTTACAGAGGGGGAAAGACTATGTCTTTGGCTTTGAGTTCAAAAAAAGGCGTTTTGTTTGAAGATATCCAAATGGCAACGAAAATCGCCGTTTACTTGGGTGATTTTTCCGAATTCCTCGGCGGCGTTTCCCGCAAGGAACAAAATGCCGCGGCAAACGCCTATATGAAAGCCAACCCGCTGAAAACAAACAATAATGCAAAAGCTTTGGAACTGGTCGGCAAATTGGAAACCGAATACAAAAACGAAACCAAAGCCGCTTCGTTGAAAACCAGATTGCGTCACAGATTCGGCGAAAAAAGAAGTGCAGAAATCGTTAAACTCACCGCTTTGGGCGCGGCGTGCGCCGTCGGGGGCGTTTTGGCGGCAAACGGTATGGGCGCCGCTTCCGTCCCCGTGTTGTTCGCCGGACTGGTTGCCACCGCCGACAATCGGGAAATGTCGGATAAAGCCAAAGCCGATGTTGAAACATACGGCAACGCCAAACGCGCGTTGTTCGCTTTGAAAAAAATGAAAAAAGCTTTGATGCCCGAATCGGAATACAAAAAAGACGTGCAGACTTTGTACGCTTCGGGACTTGGCAACCCCGGCGGCATGATTACGGCTCTGCATTTGAAACAAAAGGGCGGGCGCTGATTTTTTTGCGGCTTGCGCGCCGGTTCATCATTTGACTTTTAAAATACCGTCATCGACAACAACGGAATGTTCGTTTTCGATGTCAATCAAGCTGTATCCGACGACTTCGACGGTGCAATGCGAACACAGCGCGGCAATATAGCCGTTCGGTTCCAGCTCCACTTTGAATTTTCCCGTTGCCGTTTTGACCAGCAATTCGTACTGTTCGGCATCCGTGTTTTTAATGTCCGCGGCATGAACGGTAAACGTCCACAACAAAGCCGTCATAAAAAAAATTATTTTTTTCATTTTTTTTCCGTTCAATTCGGATAATATCCCTTTAACTTTTAATTAAACACCAAAGGATGTTTTTATGTCAACCGAAAGTCTTGTTTTCAAACGCGAATTTTACCCCGAAGTTTCCGATTCCGATTGGTGCGACTGGCGCTGGCAAATCAAAAACCGTTTGACGAAAGCGGAAGATTTTTCCCGCTTTATGGCTTTGACGGACGAAGAAAAACAAGCCATGAGCAACACTTTTCCCGTTGCGGTAACCCCCTATTACGCGTCGGTGGTCGCCCGTTCCCCCGCCGTGCGCCGCACCGTGTTGCCGTCGCTAGCGGAAATGACGGAATCCGCGGGCGAAAACGACGATCCGCTGGGCGAAGAACCGTGCATGGTCACCCCCGGACTGGTTCACCGCTATCCCGACCGCGTTTTATTCTTGACGACCGAGTTTTGTTCCAACTATTGCCGCTATTGCACGCGGTCGCGTCTGGTCGGGCGACTGAAGGAAAAAAACGGCTTGTCCACCGTTCGCAAATCGATGTGGGAACAGGCGTTCGCGTATATCCGCAATCATCCCGAAGTGCGCGACGTGCTGATTTCGGGCGGAGATCCGCTGACCATGCCCGATTCCGCTTTGGATTATCTGCTGGCGAACTTGCGCGCGATTCCCAGTGTGGAAATGATTCGCATCGGGTCGAAAACACCCGCGGTTCTGCCCATGCGCTTTACAAAGTCTTTACTGAACACGATTAAAAAATATCATCCCGTGTTTTTCAGCCTGCACTTCACGCACCCCGACGAAATGACGGCGGAAACGAACGAAGCGTGCAACAAAATCGCAGACGCGGGTATTCCGACGGGGTCGCAAACCGTACTGCTGCGCGGCGTGAACGACAACGCGGACACGCTGAAATCGCTGATGCACAAACTTTTGAAAGTCCGCGTCCGCCCCTATTACCTGTTCCAGTGCGATCCCGTCAAAGGTTCGATGCATTTCCGCGTTCCCGTCAAAAAAGGATTGGAAATCATCGACGCTTTGCGCGGATATACGACGGGATACGCCGTGCCGACGTATGCCATCGACATTCCGGGAGGCGGCGGCAAAATCGTCCTGACGCCCGACCATGTGGCGGGGCGCGACGGCGACTTTTTGCTGTTGAAAAACTTTGAAGGAAAGCTGTACCGCTATCCCGACTACGAAACGCCCTAAGCGGTCATATAGTCGCGCAACAGTTTCAACAGCAGTTCCATATCCTCGTCCGTACCAATGGTGATTCGCAAAGCGTCGGGCAAACCGTAAGACGCGACTTTGCGTACGATAACGCCGTTTTCCTGCAGGTATTTGTCGGCGTTTTCAGCCGTTTTGCCCGTATGCGGAAAATGCACCAGAACAAAGTTCGCAACCGACGGCGTCATCGTCAAGCCCAGCTTTTCAAACTCCTGCGGCAGACGCGCCAGCCATTTCGCGTTGTGGTCGAAGCATTTTTTGACGAACGCCGTATCCTTGACCGCCGCAACGCCTGCGATTTGCGCGGCTTTGTTGACATTGAACGGACCGCGGACGCGGTTCAAAACGTCTGTGATTTCCTTTGACGCGTACGACCAGCCCAAGCGGATTCCGCCCAAGGCGTAAATTTTGGAAAACGTGCGCAGCATCACGACATTCGGAAATTCGTCAACCAAATCCTCGCCCGCCGTATAATCTTCGCGCCCCGCAAATTCGGCATAAGCGGCATCCAGAACAATCACCACGGTTGACGGCACTTCGCGGCACAGCTTGCGCATCTCGTCGCGGGGAACATAAGTCCCCGTCGGATTGCCGGGGTTGGCGATGAATACGATTTTCGTTTCGGGGGTGATTGCTTTAATCACCGCGTCAACATCGACTTTGAAATCCTTTTCGGGAACGACTATCGCGTCCGCTCCGCATCCGACGGCGTACAGGCGGTACATCAAAAAAGCGTACTGCGTGATGACGATTTTATCCCCCGCGTTCAGATAAGCGTGGCACAGCAATCCGATAAGTTCGTCCGACCCCGACCCGCACACAATCCTGTCCGCGTCCAGTCCGTGCGCCGCTCCGATTGCCTGCCGCAGTTCGACGCTGCCACCGTCGGGATAGCGGAACAGGGATTCCGCCCCTTGTCTGACGGCTTCGACAACCGTCGGGTTTGTGCCGAAAGCCCCTTCGTTCGACGACAGTTTGACGACTTTGGCTCTGCCCTTGACGGACGACGCGCCGCCGACATACGGGGTCAAAGTCATAATGCTTTGATGAGCGGGTACGGGTAAATTTGACATTGATTTCATCCTTTACACAAACGGAGCGGGAAAACCGCCGATGACGCGCGTCATGATGATTTTCCCGTCTTCCTTTTTCACAACGGCGGCCAAACGGGCGTCGTCGGATTCCAAAAAGCCTTCGACTTCAAACAAATACGCCTTGCGGGTCATATCGGGCGAAAACGAATCGTAAATCGCGTTGGTGGCGATGCCGCCCGCTTTCAAAACCAAATCCAGCGTGCCCAGACTGATGCTGCCGTCCGTTTCGACAACCAGCAAAGTGCGGTCGTCGCCCGAAGCTTCAAACGGCACTTTGCCCAAAGCAAACACAATGCGCCCGTTATCTGCCGTTCCCGTAACGGGCAGCTTGGCGAACACCGCGACGGCGCGGCGGCGTTCCTGCGCCAAAGCGTACCACCAGCAGCTTTGGTCGTCCTGCAGGGACAAAACGGCCAAATCGGCCTCGCCCTGCGTTAATTCTTTCAGCACCAGATTGACCGACTTGCACGGCAGCAGCGCCGTGAAAGATCCGAAATAGTCGCGCGTCAGTTCCAAATTCCCCATACCGCGTTCGGGCATGAAAACCGCCACTGTCATCGGCGACTGCAAATTGGCGCAGGCGCTGATAAGTTCGCGCCACAACCGGATGATGACGGCTTTGCTCAAGCCGCCTTTGTGATTTTGAAGCAGTCTGCGCAGGATTTGCGTTTCGCGCACGGGGCGAAAGATTTGCTTTTCCCCCGCCTCCGCTTTGGCGCGGCCGACGCGTTCCGCCAGTTCCGCGCGGCGCATGACCAGCGCGTGCAAAGCGTCGTCCGTTTCGTCGATTTTCTGCCGCAAATCCTGCAAAGTTTCCGTCATTTAAAATAACCCTTTATTTTTTGTGAAACCGTTTGTATCCTTTTTTAACACTTTCACGGGTAAAAAAGAATGCAGAAAATCACTTCCGCCGATTTTTTAGGCTTGGTTCGCTACAATGCCGCGGGTTTGGTTCCCGTCATCGCGCAGCAGTTCGACACGCGCGAAGTGCTGATGATGGCGTGGATGAACGAAACCGCGCTGAAAGAAACGCTTTTCTCAAAACGGATGTGCTATTTTTCACGGTCGCGCCAAACGCTGTGGCGCAAAGGCGAAACGTCTGGACATACGCAAGTGCTGAAAGAATTGCGGATTGACTGCGACGGCGACACTTTGCTGGCGCTGGTCGACCAGACGGGCGCGGCCTGCCATACGGGAAACCGCACCTGTTTTTATCGCGGGCTTTGAACTGAAAGGATACGGCTATGGCGGATGTTTTGGAAGCGGCTCAAACAGGCGACGCGAACGAAATCAAAGCGGCTTTGGCAGAGGGCGGAAATCCGAACGTCTGCGATAAACTGGGAACGACGCCGCTGATGCTGGCGGCGATACTGGGCGCGGATTTGTCGGCTTCAACCGCTTTGATTCAAGCAGGCGCAAAGGTCGACACCCTGCAAAACGACGGCATGACCGCGCTGTTTTTCGCCGCGGCGAAAGCCAAAAATTCCGCCCTTGTCAATTTGCTGCTGTCCCAAGGGGCGAATATCAACGCCCGCGACAAAAAAGGAATAACGCCTCTGATGTTCGCCGCTTCGCTGAACCCCGAACCCGCAATTATCGAAATGCTGCTGGACGCGGGGGCGGAGCTGAACGCGCGGGACAAAGACGGACTGTCGGCTTTGTTGTGGGCGGCGAAAAGCAACCCGAACCCCGCCGTTGCGGCTTTGCTGATTGACAGCGGGGCGGACATCCGCCAGCGCGAGGAAAAATTCGGCGCGACGCCGTTGATGACGGCGGCGAAAGAAAACAGAAATCCGCAGATGATTTCCGTTTTGCTGACCATGGGGGCGAAAGTCAACCGCGCGACGGTCAACGGTTTTACGCCGCTGATGCTGGCGGCCGGAAAAAATCCGAATCCCGCGGTGACGGAGGCTCTTTTGACGGGCGGCGCGGACGTTTCGATGAAAACGCTGGAAGGGCGGACGGCTTTGATGTTCGCCGCCGAAAACGCGCGCGACGCAACCGTTATCGACGCTTTGCTGCGATACGGCGCGGACGTGAACGCCGCTGACAACCGCGGGGCGACGCCTTTGATGCTGGCGGTTATCGAAAACACCTCCGCCTCTGTTACTGAAGCTTTACTGAAGGGCGGAGCAAATCTTGCCGTTTCGGACAAAGTGCTGAACGCGTCGCCAGCGATGTGGGCGGCGGCGAAAAATCCGAATCCGCAAGTGCTGGAAACTTTGTTCAAATACGGCGCGAATCCGTTTGAAACAATGGACGACGGCAAAACTTTGCTGATGGCCGCGGCATCAAGCAACGACAACCCCGCGGTCGCAGGATTTTTGCTGGAACAGGGGCTTGATCCGAAACAGGCCGACAAATACAACGCCACCGCCGCGGATTACGCCCGCAACAATCCCGCTTTGTTCAACACGGATGTTTACTGGCGGCTGTTGGGCTGAACGAATTTCGCCATATTGTAGGGATATAAAGTCGGACAGTTTCCGTCGTTTTTTCCCGTTTTAAACGCTTCCAGACACGCCACGCCCTGCAAACGGTCGGTTTTGATGTTGTAAAAGCCTTTTGTGCTGAAATGCGCGCTGTAGCCCAAAACAACAATCACGACCGCCGTCAAAAACGCTTTTTTCATCGGATACAGCAGCATCAGCAAAGCAGGAATGCAAATCATGACGCTTTCGGCATGACGGTGCATCAGCGGATCGCCGAAACGGTTGCGGGCTATCCCCGCCGCAGCCAGCAAAGAGCCGAACACAACCGCGTACAGAGCCATTCTTTTTTTGTCGTCCGCATCCATATTTTTGCAAAACACAAACACAAGCGGCGCAACCAGCAGGGCGAACAAAAAAACGTGCACGACGGAAAAACGGTCGAAACCCGTAAAATAGGCGGAAAAAACGTTTATCCAATAATACCCGTACTGTGTTGAAAACACATCCGTTTTCGCCTGTGCGGTATCAAGGGGGTAGCCTGCGAAAAATATCGCAAGAACAGCCGCAAATCCTGCCAACGTAGCTTTTTTCGGCATTTTTGATGCAATCGACACGGCAATCATCACGCCGGCGGCAAACACGATATTCATCGACAGGCAGGACAGTAGCGAAAACAGCAGGCAAAACAGTCTGTTTAAAACCGTTTCCGGCCGCAAAAAAGCGAATTCGACCGCCAGCAGGGAAAACAAAATCATCAAATGGAACTGCGATGTAAAGCCCCACAACAGATTGACGGCGTTCATATCCGAAAACAGCGGCACGAACAAAAGGGGCAAAAACCATTTATCCCCCGCAGCTTTGCGCACCACGCGCCACAACTGGACGACCATGGCCGCATACAAAGCGTACGCCGTGAAAACCCACGTCAACGGCGTTCCGAAATTCATCAGCAATTTTGTAAACACAATCCGATGTTCGTTGTAAGTTTGCCAGTAAAAGCCCGCCGCCGCCCCTCGTTTCAAGGCGGCCGAAACAGGAACTTCGTCCCAATAAGCGACATCAACGGCGCAATCAAACACGGCGACGGAACACCAGACGAACGCCGCCGCCAATATTCCCCAAGCGCAATATTTTTTCATTTCCGCTCCTTTGCGTTCCATCCTATCCGAAAAATATTCCGTCCAAAACGAAAAAACTTCATCCCCGTTTGTTTTTTTATCTTTTCGTAAGATTTCGCTGATATCGTAAGCTATAATCTATAAACTATTGCGGAGCCTTCAAGGTGTCAAAATCATCGGGTTTAATCAAAAAAAGTATTCTGACGGCGGTTATTGCGGGCGTTACGGCATCCTGCGGTTCGTTCGTCGATCCGTTTGAACAAAAAACGATTATCACGCCGAAAGCTCCGTCTTCCGTCATCATTTGCCGTTCCGCGCAATGCGCTCCGGCCAGAACGAACATGACGCGCGAATTCATGTACAACAGTTTGTACAACCTGTTTGACAACAATCTGGATTCCCAAATTCTGCTGTGCGAAGCCGACCCCGCCACGCACACCTGCTTTGAAAACTATCTTCAATTCCAAATCAAAGCCGGCGTTACCCCCGCCACGGTCGTCATAGATTCGGCAAAACTGCTGGACGTCCGTTTGAACAAAAACGAACAGATTGTCAATATCGCGCTGGATTACAACATGCACTACAACGCGCTTCGTCCGCAATGCCGCGCGTCCAACAACGCGCTGTTCGTCAAATCGCCCGACTACGTCTTGATGGAAGACACGGGATACCGCTGCAAATTTACGACCGTTTCGACATCCCTGCTGTCCACCGTTTTCGCCATTGACTACATCAACATGGATTACGGCGAAATCGGCGCCAGCTACTCCATCGGCGTTTCCGGTTCCGCATACGGCGGCGGAACGGGATATGTGATGATGCGTTTCCAGAAAAACGCCCTGCCCTCCAATCCCAAAAAGTTCGTCCTGCCCAAACCCGAACCGACCGAACCCGCCATGCCCGTCGAAATGCAGGGCAACACCCGTCAGGAATACGGCGTCAAAACGGACAGCGGCAAAAAATTGTCGCCGGGACAATACAAAGTCAGCCCGATTCCTTTGAAATAGAAAAAAGCCCTCGGTCAGAGGGCTTTTTCAATGTTTCATCTTTGTTTGTTTTGGACAGCCGCCTTGACAACGGCGGGATTGGCTTTCGCCTGTCCTTTGGCTTTGTTTTTGTTCATGCCCAATTCGTCGGTCAGCACTTCCAGTTCGTCGACAAAGCCCTTAATCACGTTCAAACCTTTCTTCCAAAAATCGGGTTTGGAAGCATCCAATCCGAACGGCTTCAGCATGGATTTGTGACGTTCGGAACCGCCCTTGCCCAGCATTTCCATGTATTTGTTCGGGAAATCTTTGACTTTGCCCTCTTCGTACACATTGTACAGGGAATTGACCAAGCAGTCCCCGAACGCATAGCCGTACACATAAAACGGCGTATGCACCATGTGCGGAATCGTCGCCCAGGCGGAGCTGGAACGGTCGTCGTTTTTCACGGCAGGCCCTAAAGCTTCGGTTTGCGTTTTCGTCCATATCGCGTTCAGCTTGTCGGGGGACAGCTCGCCCTCTTTGCGGCGGGTGGTATGCACATCCGTTTCAAAGCGGTGAAAAGCGATTTGACGCACGGTCGTGTTCAGCATGGAACCCGTTTTTTCCGCCAGCATCGCAAAGCGCTGTTTGGGATCTTTTTCGTGCTTCAGCATATATTTGAACGTCATCATTTCGCCGAAAATGGATGCCGTTTCAGCCAGCGTAATCGGCGTTTCGGACTTTAAAAGCCCCTGTTTGCGCGCCAAATACTGGTGGACGCCGTGTCCCAATTCGTGCGCCAAAGTCATCACGTCGCCGGAACTGCCCATAAAATTCAGCATCAGATACGGATGCGCGGACGGCACGGCGGGGTGGGCGTACGCGCCACCCTCTTTACCTTCCTTGGGGGCGACGTCAATCCAGTTGTTGTCAAAAAACTTTTTGCCGATGGCCGCCATTTCGGGTGAAAATTCGTTGTAAGCCGCCAACACGGTGGACTTGGCTTCATCCCAAGTGTACTTGCGCCCTTCGACGCCCGGAATCGGCGCGTTTCTGTCCCAGTATTCCAGTTTGTCCACGCCCAGCCAGTCCGCTTTCATTTTGTAATAGCGGTGCGAAATGTCCGCATGGCTGTCCACGACGGAATCGACTAAAGCGTCAACCACTTCGTCTTCGACCTGGTTGGCGACATTGCGTTCGGAAATCGGGCGTTTGTAGCCGCGCCATTCGTCCTCGATTTGCTTGTCTTTCGCCAAAGTGTTGGTAATCAAGGCGAACACGGGCATATTCTGCTTCATCACGCGGTCGATTTCCGCGCCCGCTTCGTGACGCGTTTCCATGTCGGGCGACGACATCAAAGCGGTCGCTTCGGGTTCTGTCAGCTGTTTTCCGCCGACATTGAACCGCAGTCCCGCCATGGTTTCGTCGTACAAACGATTCCAAGCGGTCGCGCTGCTCATTGATTTGTCTAGCAGCATTTTTTCCAAGTTTTCGGGCAGCTGGTGTTCGCGTCCCGCGCGGACGTTTTCCAGCCACGGCGCATAGTCCCGCACCGTTTTGTCGGTCAGCTTGTCCTTCAGTTCGGAATCGCTCAGTTTGTTGATTTCCAGCGTATAGAACAGCATTTTACCCGCAACGTCATTGCCCTTTTCCTGAACGTTCTGGTAAAAGCCCGAAACGACGGGATCGTTCATATTCGTCGAATGCAGCAAATACGCGTAAGTATCCAGCTTTTGCGCCGTTTCGTTCAGTTTTTCGTATTCGGTGATGGATTTTCCGAATTCCGCGGGCGACAGTTCGCTCAAACCGCCTTTGTAGCGGGTTTCAAAGCGGGTCGCCCCCGCGCTGAGCGTCGCCATGTCCTTTTTCAATTCGGGCGAATCCATGGATTCGTACAAATCGCTCAAGTCCCATTTCGGCATTTCTTCGGTCATCGGAATACTCCTTAATTTTATTCAAAATTTCCTGTATTTTTGTCCAAAATAAGAAGGAAGTCAAGCGGAAAGCATTTGATTTACAAAGCTTTGCAGTCCGATTTGACGGGAACGCTTCAGCCGTTCAGCCGTCAAAATGGATTTGACGGCTTCGACACATTCGTCAAGGTCTTGATTGATGACCACATAGTCATATTCCTGCCAATGAGCGGCTTCCGCCGCGGCGGTTCCCATGCGTTTTTTAACGATTTCCGGGGCGTCGTTGCGGTGAATCAAACGGCTTTCCAATTCCGCCAAAGACGGAGGCAGAATCGACACGCCGACCACGTCGTCACGGGCGGTTTGCGACAGTTGGCGCGCCCCCTGCCATTCAATGTCGAACAAGACGTCCTTGCCCGCCGCCAATGCCGCCTGCACGGGCTTTGCGGGCGTGCCGTAGCAATTTCCGCAAAATTCGGCATATTCCAAAAATTCGCCGTTTTTAACCATCTCGTCAAACTTTTCACGGCTGACAAAGTAATAATCCTTGCCGTCGATTTCACCGGCGCGCGGGGCGCGGGTCGTCGCGGACACCGACAAAAAGAAATTCGGATCGCTGTCCAAAATACGGTGAGAAATCGCCGTTTTTCCCGTTCCCGACGGCGACGACAGCACCAGCATCAATCCGCGTCTTGCAATTCCGTTGTTAATCATGGCAATTCTCCTTTATTCGATATTTTGAATTTGTTCGCGCAGGCGGTCAATGGCGGATTTCAAAGCCAAGCCCGCGCGCGTCAGTTCGATGTCCGCGGATTTTGAACAAAGCGTGTTGGCTTCGCGGTTGAATTCTTGACACAAAAAGTCCAGTTTGCGCCCGATTGCGCCGTCCTGCCCGAACAGTTCGCGGGCGGTTTCGACATGGGCTTTCAAGCGGTCAAGCTCTTCGCGCACATCGGCGCGCAGCATCCACGCTGTCACTTCCTGCAAAAAGCGGTCTTCGGGCAGCGGCGCGGCGTCTTTCAAAGAATCGTACTGCGCTTTCAGCGTTTGGCGGATTTTTTCGTTCTGGGCATCCGCGCGGGTTTCGGCGGTTTTGACCAACGCTTCAATGGAATCGACGATTTCCGTCAAACAGGCTTTCAGTTTTTCACCCTCCGCCAGACGGGCTTTTTTCAATTCCGCAACCGCTTGTTTCAAGGACTGCTTCAGCGCGTCTTCCTCCGTCTTGGGTTGCCCCGTTTCAACAACGCCTTTCACGTTCATCAGCGTCGCCAAATCGCCGACATGAAAAGACGGGTATTTTTCGGCCTGGCGCAAAGCCTCGCGACACAGCGTTTCCAGAAAATCCGTGTTGACGCTCAGCGTTCCCGCCGCGCCGTCCGTGTCCAAAGCCACCGTTAGCGTGCCGCGCGCAAAGTTTTGACGCACCGCTTCGCGCACATCGTTGTCCAAGCTGTCCACCGCCAGCCGCGTGCGCACATCCAATCCTTTGGCGTTGACCGAACGCAGCGTCCAAATCCATCGGCCCGCTTTGACGCAGGCAAATCCTGTCATACTTTCCATTTTTTAAAGTTCCTTTAAACCGTTTGCTTTAAGTTATAGCCAAATCACAGCGGCAAGGAAACGCAAAAATGAAGAATCCTCGACATATTTTAATCACGGGCGCGTCCAGCGGCATCGGCGAAGCCCTAGCTGTTCATTACGCCGCAAAAGACGTCACTTTGTTCCTGTGCGGACGAAACAGCGATCGCTTGCAGGCCGTCAAACAGGCGTGCGAACAAAAAGGCGCCGCCGTTTACGCCGAACAAATCAACGTCACGGATGAAAAGCAAACGGCGGATTGGATAAATCGCTGCGACGGCATTGCGCCGCTGGATTTGGTGATTGCCAACGCGGGCGTATCGGCGGGCCCCGGGGACGGCAGCATCGAATCGGCGGAAACGACCCGTCAGATTTTCGCGGTCAACGTCAACGGCGTTTTAAATACCGTCCTGCCCGCTTTGGAACTGATGAAGCCGCGCCGTGCGGGACAAATCGCGATGACCAGTTCGCTGGCGGGATATCGCGGCTTGCCGTCCGCTCCCGCTTATTCGGGGTCGAAAAACGCGGTGCGCGCGTGGGGTGAAGCGCTGCGCGGCGCGATGAAGCCCGAAGGACTGAAAATCAACGTGATATGCCCCGGATTCGTCAAATCGCGCATTACGGCGAAAAACAAATTCCCCATGCCGTTTTTGATGGAAGCGCCGCGCGCCGCTGCAGTCATCGCCAAAGGATTATCCAAAAACAAAGGGCGGATTACATTCCCGCCCCTGCTTGCGCTTTCCGTCTGGCTGATGAGCTGTCTGCCCGCGCCGATAGCGGAAATCCTGCTGTCGAAACTGCCTAAAAAGACCTAGTCGTCAATCAGAACGCCCCACGGATAGATGCGGCGCAAATCTTGATATTCATAAGGCATTTTGGCGTATGCTTTATCCAATTCGTCACCAAACACGTCGAAGTCGATATTGTCGTCGACCTCGAATTCGTCCAGCAGCGTAAACAGCAGATATTCGGCAAAGATTTTGCCCGCTTTGGATTTGTCGACCGCGCCGAACAGCTTGAATTCGGACAGCAGATATTGTTTGTAATCCTTTAAATTTTCCAACGATTTCAATCGGGTCGCCAACAGCGGATCCATGTCCTTGCGCACCTGCAAAGCGGCGTCCACCATGGCATTGACGCGCATTGAACGTTCTTCGTCTTCGGATACGTCGTCACCTTTCGCGTCCATTTCGTTAATCAGGTTTTCTTCGTACATATCAACGAATTCTTGACGGACAGGATTGTTTTCAGCGGTCATATCAAACACCTCTTGATTCGATTCTTAAAGGAAGTGTAGCACTTCCCCGCGCGGGTTGCTATTCATTTTTTCCCGCAGGCTGGCGGCACAGACGGTTCACCGCCTCCATCGCGTTGTTAAAGCCTTTGAGTGAAAAAACATCGTGCGTTTCAAGCCCCTGCACCGTCACGCCCTTGACCGTCAAACGGACGCCCGTGTTCATTGCCCGCGCTATCGCTTCGTCCGTCTTGGTGTTTTTCGCCCAAGCGGTGTCTTCGCTGGTGAACAAATCGGCTTTGACTTTGCCGACGCGCAAAATCACTTCGGACCGCGGCATGAACGTGTACCCCGCCACAAACGTCACCGTGTCGTAAATCTCTTCGTTCGGACGGCTGGAAATCAGTAAAAACACATCGCCGCGGCGCGTGTATTCGCCCGTCGAGCGCATGGGCATCGACGACACAAAACAGACTTTGTCCTTTTTGGACGTGTAAATATAAGCGTTCCAATCGTCAAATACGCCGATATGCTGAACTTTTTGCGCATCAATCAACACTTCGGCGTTTGCGTCGAAACAAATCAAAACAGCGAACAGAAACAAAATCTTTTTCAGCAAAGGAACTCTCCTTATTTATTCAACAGTCCCGTCGACTGTGTAAACGAAAACGGCTTTGACAGCAGATTATAACGTTCCGTCCAAAACGGCAAGCATTCTTGCCCGTTCGGGCAAAGAGTCGCTTTCTTTTTGGCAAAACGGGGCAAACGGGCGATGACGGATTCGCCGCCGCAGGCGATTGCTTTGGCGTCCGTAATCAGCAAAGACGCCATTTTCCCGACTTTCGGCATATCCGTCAACGACATGAAATAAGGCACGCGGTACATTCTGGCGGCATTCCCCCACATCATCAGCGTTTTCAAATCAAAGCAGTGCATCGCTTGGATTTTGTGCGTTCTGAAACAGGTGAACTGTCCCAAAGTGGTCGTCATCAAAACAAAAAGCGCTTTCAGATAAAAATCGTTCGGATAAACCTGCTTGACAACGGGAACGACTTCAAATTCCAACCGTTCCTTTTTCAGCAGTTTCGACGTTTTTCCCTCTTTGTCGACAATGCACAAAGGGGCGACTTCGCCCGATTTTTGCAAAGCTTTTATCATTGCGGCATTTCCCGCCGCCGCATCGTCGAAAGCTTCTTCGGTAAAAGGATATAAAATCGTTCGCGTCATGGTTTATCCTTTGCGCTTCAATCGGGCGGCGAAAAAGCCGTCGCATCCGCCGCGGTCCCCGTAAAAATATGGTAAAACGGTCAAATCGCCCGCTTGTGAAATCAATTCGGCGGAAACCTCGTTTGTCAAAGGCAGGCGCTCGGCAATCCCCGCCTTGACGGCATCGTCGATTATGGCGCGTCCCTCGGACGGCAGAACGGAACAGACGCAATACACCAAAACGCCGTCGGGTTTCAGCAAAGTCAGCATTTTTTCCAACAGTTCACGCTGTGTTTTGTTCAGCCGTTCGACATCGGCGGGAGTTCTGTGACACACCACATCGGGATGACGGCGCAAAGTCCCCGTCGCCGAACACGGCGCATCCAGCAAAATCGCGTCATAGCTTGCTTTTTGTTCCTTTTCCGCCCAAACACGCGCATCCGAAACAACGACTTTAACGGGCAGTTTCAGCCTGCCCAGATTTTCTTTCAGCCGCTTGACGCGGTTGGCGGAAATGTCGACGGCGGTTACATCGGCCCCCCGCAACACCATTTGCGCCGTTTTTCCCCCGGGAGCGGCGCATACGTCGGCGGCTTTTTTCCCGCGCAAATCACCGAACAGCGTCGCAGGTAAAGCGGCGGACAAATCCTGCACCCACCACGCGCCGTCCTCAAACCCCGGCAAGCTCGGCACGGAAGCGGATTTTTCACGGCGCAAAGTCCCCGTCGGCATTACGATTGACTCCAGTTTTTCGGCCCATTGTTTCGCATCGGCCTTGACCGTGAAATCCAGCGGCGCCTCCTCCAGCCCCGCCAGCGCGATTTTTTCGGCGGCGTCCGCGCCGTATTCCGCACGCCATTGCCGCAGCAGCCAATCGGGGATATTGAGTTTTGCGGCATCCTGTCCGGCGGCGATTTTCGCCCCGTCGCGCGCAACTTTGTGCAAAACGGCGTTCGTCAATCCCGCAAAACCTTTGAACAAGCTGTCTTTGACCAAAGAAACGGCCGTTGAAACCGCAGCGTGCGGCGGCGTGTCCAAAAAAACGGTTTGCGCGGCGGCAATCCGCAAAACGTCCGTAACATACGCCGCTTTGTCGGGCAAAGGTTTTGCCAAAAACCGTTTCAGCAAAGCGTCAATCTGTCCCAATCTGCGCAAAGTCGTTGTGGCCAGCAAACGAACAAACATTCTGTCCCGCCCGTCCAAAGGGCTGATTTTGTCCTGTTCGTCCATCATGCGGGCGAATTCCTCCTCCAGCCCTTTGCCTTTGCGGACAACGGCGGACAGCAATTCAACGGCCATATGGCGGGTCTGCAGTTCGGGCGTTTTCATTTTTTGTCGGAATCCTTGTATTTTTCTTTCACAACCGCGTACGCTTCATTCGCTTCGCCCCACCCTTTGCGGGCATCGGCGCCGATTTGCTTGAACAATCCCCGCACGGTCGCTTTTCCCGCGTCGGGATTGGAAATGCCGATTGCGAATTTAAGGTACAGCACAAAAGCCAGCACCACCATTTGCGGCTGAATATACGCCCTGTCCAGCGTCAACAGCACCATCGCCCCAAACAAAAAGTCGCGCCGCAAAACAAAAGCGACGATTTGAGATTCCGAAAAGCCGCGGGCTTCCAACAATTCGTAAAAAAAGACGGGAACACGCTTTTCCTTGCGTCTGAATAAGTTTTTAAACCGCCGCCACGCCCCGAAGAACAGCTCGAACAGCGGGTACGACAACAGCAGCAGAGCGCATCCGCCCAATCCTTTTTCCGCCAGCTGGAAACACATGCCCGTTACAGCGATGTTAAACACGTTTTCCAGCGGCTTTCCCAGCGAAGCGTCGGTGTTGTACAAAACCGTCATGCAATACGCCGCCGCCGTCAAAGGCAGAAAAATGCCGCCGAACTCCGACAACGCGCGGGGCGCGTGCGTTAAAAACACTGCGGCGAAAAACGTCGCGCCGACAAAAAAAGTCTGCGCGCAAACCAACCCGCCGCGCTTGCCGCCGAATCCGCATTGTTTGAACAAAAACATCCAAACGGCCGCAACGCCGACTTTGACGACGGGAAGCGGCGCTTGAATTTTTTGGAAAAAGGGCGGCGCGGGCAGCATGAAAACCGCCGACACCAACGCCCCGAATTCCAACAAAAACGCCGCTTGCCGCCCCAATGACGACGAACGGGGGACAAACCCCGACAAGGCAAAAAACAAAATCAAACCCCCGAACACGTTGCCGGAAACGCTTTCATACGGAACTTTGTCGGGCGCCAAAACGAACAATCCCGTTGCGGCAGCGGCGAAAAGCACGCCCTGCACCATGTTCCAATACGGCACTTCACGCACTTCATCCCCCGCGACGGGCGTCCCCAAATACTCGGAACGCCGTTTAAGAACGAACAGGCATATCAACGCCGCAAAATCAACGACAAACAATCCGATTGTAAAAAGCAAGTAAACCGTATTCGACATTTTTTCCCGCCGTCTTCAAAATTCAAACGGGATTATAGCAAACAAAACACGCGGACGATAGAGCATTTTTCTTTTGTTCTTTGAATAATTTGTGTCCGCGTTCCCTCGACGGCGTACCCCGCTTTGCGAAAAGCAGCAAGCGATGCTTTGTTTGTGGCGCGGATGTCGGCCGCCAGCCGCGAAAACCCGTTGTCGCGGGCATAGTTTTTGACCAAAGCCAGCGCTTCCGTGCCAATGCCCATGCCGCGAAATTCGGGGGCGATGTTGATAACGATTTCCAACGTCCCCTCTCCCGCCGCGTCAAAACGGATGAACCCCGCGAAACTGCCGCCGTCTTTGACGAAAACGGGGCAAAGCGCATCAAAATAACATTCTGAAAATTCCAGCCAAAAAGAATCCCACGATTTCGGCCGCCGCACTTCGGACGATTCGATTGTGCGCGCGTCGTTTCGCCATTGAAAGGCGATTTTCGCATCATGTTTTGTGTTTTCGCATTGCTTCAAAGTAATCATGCCGTTATTTTAAAAAGCGGAGGACTCAAAATGCAACTGCAAAATCCGTTTTGGCAAAAATCGAAAGCGCTGGAAGCCTTGTTTGAAAAACTGGACGGTCAAGTGCGCTTTGTGGGCGGAACGGTGCGAGATTGCCTGTCGGGCAAAACGCCGTCCGACATTGATTTGGCAACACCCCTGCCCCCTGAACGGGTTAAAGCGCTGTTGAGCGGGTACGCCGTCATTCCGACGGGACTGGCTTTCGGAACGCAAACCGTCATGATTGATGATAAAGATTTCAAAAGCGTCGAAATCACTACCTTGCGCCAAGACATCGCCCCCGACGGCCGGCGGACGAAAGTCGTTTTTTCAACCGATTGGGAAACCGACGCCGCGCGCCGCGACTTTACAATCAACGCTTTGTCCGCCGATTTTGACGGGACGGTTTCCGATTATTTCGGCGGAATTGAAGATTTGCAAAACGGCATTGTGCGTTTCATCGGCACCCCCGCCGCCCGCATTGCCGAAGATTACCTGCGGATTTTACGTTATTTCCGTTTTCTGGCCCGATTTTCAAAATTCCCCGCCGACGAAGCGGTTTTATCGGCATGCCGCCGCTTGGCCGGCGGATTGGACAAAGTGTCCCCCGAACGCGTTTGCGACGAAATCCGCAAGATTTTAAACTGCCGAAAAGCTGGAATCGCCCTGCACGCCATGGCTCAAGCGGACATTCTGGAGCGTTGGTTTTCCGATGCCGATTTGGACGTGTTCGACCGGCTGGAAACAAATTGCGCCGCCGCCCGTTGGAACATTTTGGGAAAATCGCAGCTTTACCGCTATTTGCCGCGAACGTTGAAAAGGCAAACCTCCCTGTTCCCGACGCGCGCCGAATCCCCGTTTGAAGCCGCCGTTTTACTGCAAAACAATCCGCTGAAAAACGCGGCTTTAAAAGCGTTGCACGCCCGTTTTCCCGACAAAGGGCTGCTGGCGGCGAAAAACATTCGCGTCCCGCCTTATCCGCTTTCGGGCGCGGATTTGACTTTTTTGCCCAAAAACAGAATCGGCAAAGCTTTAACCGCCGCGCGGGAATTTTGGATAAAAAAACAGGGCGAACCCGACAAAGCCGCCCTGCTTGATTTTATCAAAAGTCTTAATTTTGAAACGAATTCGGATCAATCCAATCGCCGAAGCGAGTAAACTGCCCCTCAAACGACAAATCCACCGTTCCCAACGACCCGTGACGCTGTTTGGCGATAATCAGTTCGGCTTTCTTTTCCTTGTCAATCAAATCGCGTTCCCATTTTTTAATGCGTTCGGCGAACTTGTCTTCGGATTCGTTGGCGTGCTGAACGGGGCTGGAGCTTTTTAAATAATAGTGTTCGCGAAACACGAACAGCACGATGTCCGCATCTTGTTCGATAGAACCGGAATCGCGCAAGTCGGACAACAGCGGCCGTTTGTCGTCGCGCTGTTCGACGCCGCGGTTCAGCTGCGACAGCACCATAACGGGAACGTTTAAATCTTTCGCCATAATCTTCAGCTGACGGGTCGTTTCCGTCAACGCCTGCACCATGTTGTTTTTAAAGGTCGATCCCGACATGTCAATCAGCTGCAAATAGTCGATAACAACCAGTCCCAGCCCTTTGGTCGAATCGCGTTTCAAGCGGCGGCAGCGGTTGTGAATCGCGGCAACCGTCAGCCCCGGCGTATCGTCAACGAATAAAGGCACTTTTTCCAAATCCCCTGCGAAAGCGACCACGCGCTGAAATTCCTCCTGCGTGATTCTGCCGTTGCGCAGCTTGTCGGACGCGATTTGCGTTTCCATGGACAAAATACGTCCCGCCAGCTGGGATGCCGACATTTCCAATGAAAAGAACGCCACGCCTTTGCGTTCTTTGCCCGCGTTGATATCGTCCAGAAAACACCGCGCCGAATTGAACGCCAAACACGTTGCGAATGCCGTTTTTCCCATACCGGGACGCCCTGCGACAATCAGCAAATCGGAATTGTGCAAGCCGCCCATTTTCTTGTCAATATCGCGGAACCCCGTCGATATGCCGGAAATGCCGTCGGGGTTTTTGGCGGCTTCGGCGACTTCCTGCACAACCTCGGTCAGCGTTTCCGCAAACGTTTGCGGACCGCCGTCGATTTGCCCTTCCGTTCCCAATTCGTACAGCCGTTTTTCCGCGCGCCCCATTTGGACTTCGGCATCGTTGTCCATATTGATTTTGAACGCATCGTTGACAATGTCCGTTCCCAAACCTATCAGCTGGCGGCGCAGATAACGGTCGAAAATCAGTTTGGCGTAGTCTTCGGCATTGATAATCGCTACGGCGGAAGACGTCAATTCCATCAAATATTTGATGCCGCCGACTTCCTCCAACAGCGGATTTCCGGCCAAATAGCCTTTCAGCGTAATCGGATCGGCGGAATGACCGCGCGCATGCAGGTTCAAAATCGCTTGATAAATTTCACCGTGAACGGGACTGGCGAAATGAAACGGTTTCAGAAACTCCGCAACTTTTTCCAAAGCGTGGTTGTTGCTCAAAATCGCGCCCAGCAAAGCCTGTTCCGCTTCGATATTTTGCGGCGGCACACGCTGTTCGGTCATTTCTGTCGTATCCATTTCGTCAATCCCTTTGCAGTCAAAAAACAACGGCGGAGGTTTTCGCGCCCCCGCCGTTTAAAGCTTCAGCGAAGCGATTAAGCTTCAGCCGCGACTTCCGCAACAACGGCTTCGGCGGCGGCAGCGGCTTCAGCGGCGGCCTTGGCCGCGGCTTTGGCGTTGCGTTCGGCTTCTTCCGCGGAACGGGCGACCGCAACGGAAATCGTCTGGTCGACGTCGGGATGCAGAATGATGCGGACTTTGTAATCGCCGATTTCTTTGAACGGCTGATCCAGAACGACCTGACGGCGTTCAATGGTGAAGCCGGCTTCGCGGACGGCATCGCGGACATCGCGACCCGTAACGGAACCGTACAGCTGCCCGGTTTCGGCGGCTTGACGGATGATGACGACTTTCAAGCCGTTCATCTTTTCGGCGACCTGTTCGGCTTCCTGTTTGCGTTTCAAGTTGGCGGCTTCCAGCTGAACCTTGCGGGATTCAAACAAAGCCAGATTTTCTTTGCTGGAACGCAAAGCTTTGGCTTGGGGCAACAGATAGTTGCGGGCATAACCCGGCTTCACTTTGACGATGTCGCCCATTTGGCCCAGACGTTCGATACGTTCGAGTAAGATAACTTCCATTTCAAGCTCTCCCCTTAGTCCATAACGTAAGGCAACAGGCCCAAAAAGCGGGCGCGTTTAATCGCTTTGGCCAATTCGCGCTGTTTCTTGGCGGAAACGGCGGTAATGCGGCTGGGAACGATTTTGCCGCGTTCGGAAATGAAACGCTGCAACAATTTGATATCTTTATAGTCGATCTTCGGAGCGTCGGCTGCCGCAAACGGGCAAGCTTTACGACGGCGGAAGAACGGACGACGAGCTGTGGCTGCCATTAGAATTCCTCGCTTTCATCTTCAACATCGAATTTTTTGCCGCGGCCTTTGATTTCTTTGCCCTTGTTGGACAACATGGCGGACGGACCTTCTTCCAATTCTTCAACGCGGACGGACAGATAACGAATCACGTCTTCGTCAAAGCGCATTTGGCGTTCCAGTTCAATCAAAGCTTTCGCCGGAGCGTCGATGTTAAACAGAACATAGTAACCTTTGCGGTTTTTGTTCATACGGTAAGCCAAGGCGCGCAAGCCCCAGTTTTCTTTTTTCGTAACTTTGCCGCCGTTGGCCGCGATGACGCCTTCAAAGCGTTCAATCAGCGCATCAACCTGCGAAGCGGCAATATCCTGACGTGCGATAAACACGTTTTCGTATAAAGCCATAAAAAATCTCCTTTTGGCTTCTCTCATTCCCTTTGTCCGACGGCACTCACCACGAACGCCCCCGCAAGGGACATAGCCGATTCCGTTCATCGGCAAGGAGTAAACGGAAGCTGAACTATGCCACATCCGTTCCGTTTACGCAAGCACTTATTTTCCCCGCGGATAAAACAGATTTTTATCCGATTGAAACTGCAGCAACGCGACAACCGCCAAAATCGGCAGCATCATTTCCAGTCCCTCTTCGGCGATTTCCAAAAAGCCGTACCAAAATCCCAACGGGTTTAAAACAATGCCGTGTTTTGCCAAATTGCTATGCGTTCTGTCCGCGATTTTGCACAGCGCGCCGCAGGATAAAAACGTAATCACCGTCCACGATCCCGCATACAGCTTGAACAATCCTTTAAAGGCTGGAATCAGCCACAAAACCATGGCGTAAACAAACAATCCCGCCACCAGCGCCGCCAAAACAAACGCAACAATTTTTTCGCTCAGCGGATTGTTCGGGTTAGTGAAAAAGCGAAGCTTGAACGCGGTCGTATCATGACTGGTCAACCAATGCTGAATACCGGCTTCGCGCAAAACAGCGGCGATTCCGAAAAACAAAAACATCGCCAAAGACCGCTTTTCAAACGGCGTTTGAAACGATTTGCGCACTTTGAAAAATAACACGAACAAAACCGCATAACACAAGTATGTCGCATTTTCGACAAATCCGTTTTCCGCCGTCAAATCGGTCGCATGTGTGCAAATGCCGAATCCGGCGGCATACAGCACCGCCAAAACGATTATCGTCAAAGCCGGCGCCAGCCAAAATTTATCAAGATACTTTTTCATTTCAATCACCTTTCGTTTCGGGAATATTTCCCCGATTGACGCGAAAAGGTCAACATTTTTCATCAAAACATATCAAAAATAATGATGAAAAAATTTTATAGAAAAAATATTTTTCATTTTTAATCGCTTCTAAACTTTCATTCCCTCTTTTATTTTTGTTCAATTTTCATGTATCATTACGAAAGTGACAGGAGAAACGCCTATGAAATGCAGCCGATGCGGCAGTGAAAATTCGGTTAAAAACGGCTTTGTCAAGGGGCAGCAGCGTTATAAATGCAAACGGTGCGGATGCCAGTTTACACGGTCGGACAAAAGAGCCGCTCATCAAAAAGAACGGCAGCTTGTCGCTTTGTTATATGCGTCGGGACTGTCAATGCATAAAATATCGGCAACCGTCGGTGTCAGCGTTCAAAGCGTATCTCGATGGCTTCATTCAATTTACAACGACAACAGTATTGATTTGCCGAAAGTATCCCCTTTCAAGCAGGTTCGTTATGCGGACATTTTATCATATCTGAGCAGATTGAATGAAAGCGAATTAGAGCGGGAATGTGTCGTATTGTCTTCATCGCTGGCTTCCGGATGCGAAATTTCCCTGTTGATTACCCGCCCCGTCAAGCCATAAACAAAAAGGCAGGCCTTTCAGCCTGCCCTTTCGTTTTATTGAAGAAATCAACGTCTTATTTTGTTTCTTCCGCTTCGGCTTCAACGACAACACCGGAGTCTTGTCCTTTAGCCTTGACGTCGCGATCGACCAATTCGATAATCGCCATCGGAGCGCAGTCGCCGTAACGCAGACCCGCTTTCAAAACACGGGTGTAACCGCCATTGCGGTCTTTGTAGCGGGCGGCCAGCGTGGCAATCATCTTGTCGGCCATTTTTTCATCGCGCAGGAAAGAAATCAACTGACGACGTTTGTGCAAATCACCGACTTTAGCAATCGTGATCAGCTTTTCAAAGACAGGGCGCAGTTCCTTGGCTTTGGGCAACGTGGTTTTGATTTGTTCATGCTTGATTAACGCATTCGCCATGTTGGCAAACATGGCACGGCGGTGTGCGAACGATTTGTTCAGCTTACGCTTACTATTACGATGATTCATAATTTCCTCCTATCATGGTTTCGCGCACGAAACCGATAAAAACTTCTCTGACACCGCTCGCTTGAAATCATCGCAAACCTCAAGTTATCGCGCATGTCACAGCCCTGTTCCACCGAACAGGAAATTTGTTAGAACGGCTCTTCCAAACCCTTGGACAGCGATTCGATATTTTCAGGCGGCCAACCGACCACTTCCATACCCAAATGCAATCCCATCTGAGAAAGGACTTCTTTGATTTCGTTCAAAGACTTGCGGCCGAAGTTCGGCGTACGCAACATTTCGGCTTCCGTTTTCTGAACCAAATCGCCGATGTAAACGATATTGTCGTTTTTCAAGCAATTCGCGGAACGCACCGACAATTCCAATTCGTCGACTTTGCGCAGCAAATTGCGGTTGAACGGCAGTTCGTCCTTCTTTTCGGATTCGACGTCTTCTTCGGGTTCTTCGAAATTGACGAACAGTTTCAACTGTTCCTGCAAGATGCGCGCCGCCAAAGCGACCGCGTCTTCCGGAGAAACCGTGCCGTTCGTTTCAACCGTCAAAGACAGTTTGTCATAGTTGGTAATCTGACCCACGCGGGCGTTGTCGACCTGATAAACGGCTTTGGTAATCGGGCTGAAGATGGAATCCACGGGAATCAATCCGATGGGGCAATCTTCGGGGCGGTTCTGGGACGCGGGGACATAGCCTTTGCCCGTACCGACCGTCAGTTCCATGTTCAGCTTCGCGCCTTTGTCCAGCGTGCAGATGACCAGTTCGGGGTTCATGATTTCGACATCATGTCCCGTTTCAATCATCGCGGCGGTGACTTCGCACGGACCTTCCGCTTTCAAAGTCATGCGGCGCGTGCCTTCGCCGTCATAGCGCAGAGCCAGCGTTTTAATGTTCAAGATAATATCGGAAACGTCTTCACGAACGCCTTCAATCGAAGAAAATTCATGCAAAACGCCGTCGATATGAATCGCGGTCACCGCAGCTCCCTGCAGTGAAGACAACAAGACGCGGCGCAAAGCGTTACCCAAAGTCATCCCGAAACCGCGTTCCAACGGTTCAACGACGATTGTCGCTTTATGCGCGGAATCTTCGGCGTGTTCGACTTCGATATTGCTCGGCTTAATCAAGTCTTGCCAGTTTTTCTGAATCACGGGTATCTCTCCTGCTTTGTAATTTAAAGTATTTTCCGAACGGAAAACACATTCCTAAACGATTCGAGTCGGAAACGACTCGGGCATCCCGTTAGACGCGACGGCGTTTGCGGGGACGGCAACCGTTATGAGGAACCGCGGTCACATCGCGAATCGCCGTGATGACAAAACCGACGGCCTGCAAAGCACGCAGAGCGGATTCGCGGCCGGCGCCGGGACCCTTGACCCATACTTCCAAAGTTTTCATACCGTGTTCGGCAGCTTTTTTGCCGGCGTCTTCGGCGGTAACCTGCGCGGCGTACGGGGTCGATTTACGCGAACCCTTGAAACCGTGAGCGCCCGCGGAAGACCACGAAATCGTGTTTCCCTGAGCATCGGTAATCGTCACTTTCGAGTTATTGAACGTCGAATTGACGTGCGCAATACCGGAAGTGATATTTTTGCGTTCGCGCTTTTTCGTGCGAACAGTTGTTGCAGCTTTAGCCATGAATCAATCGCCTTTCAATTAAACAGCTTTTTTCTTGCCTGCGATGGGTTTCGCGGGACCTTTGCGCGTACGAGCGTTCGTATGCGTTCTTTGGCCGCGAACGGGCAGACCTTTACGATGACGCAGACCGCGGTAGCAGCCCAAGTCCATCAAGCGTTTGATGTTCACGCCCACTTCGCGGCGCAGTTCGCCTTCGACGTGGTATTCGTGGTCGATCAATTCACGCAGTTTCAGAACATCGTCGTCGGTCAGTTCGCTTACGCGACGTGCTTCGTCGATGTTCAGTTTCCCGCAGATTTCGCGGGACAGAGTCCGACCGATGCCGTGGATATACGTCAAAGCGATTTCCACGCGCTTGTTTGTCGGAATATTTACACCAGCAATACGTGCCAAGTTTAATCTCCTATTACAAATCAAAACCAGCCGTCATCCGAAAGGAATCGGGCGCAATACCCGACAGGGCATTTTACTGCGATGCCCTTGTCGAGGGGTTCAAAGTATACTCAACCGCGTGAAGAGTCAATACTTTGACGCCAATTTTTTGCGTTTTCGCAAAACTTTTTACATTCATTGCATTCTGCTTTTCAGCCACCGCGTAACGGGAAGTTCAACATACTTCCAAATCAGCAGTCCAAACACATAACACAGCGCCACCGCAACCGCGGAAACTGTCAGCGTATGCGTTTCCGCCAAAGACGGATGTTTTTCCAAAAACCGGAAAACAAAAGAACACAACACATCTTCATGCGTCATATAAATTGCAAAAGAACAGGCCGAAATTCTTGCCCAAAACGGTTTTTCAAAAAAGCGGGACGCTGCGCCGCGTTTTAAAACAAACAAGATTATCAAAAACGCAAACGCCAAATCAATATTCATCGGATTGGCAGGAGCCAGCCCTTTGATATACAGCACCCCAACGGAAAAGAGCAAAACCAGAGCCTCTGCAAGCGTATACCCCCCCCCCCGTAACACCATTTTCTTTTAACCGGCCGTACAAGCTCCCCAAAAAACACCCTGCACCGATTCCTGCAAAACCGCGCGCGATACAAAGCGCGGGAATCGAAGACGTTCCGCCGTTGTGTATAAAACAGTAAGAAAAGAACGTCAACACCGCAACAATCAATTTCGACATCTCCGGTCTTACGATTTTCAGCAAATAAAAGTAGAACAACCCTACCCAAAAAAGAACGCCCAAGTACCACCCTTGCGGCGGGACCGGCGTCGCCAATCCCGTTCCCTGCAAAAACAACATATTGGCGGGCAACAAAGCGATTTTTCCGTTAAATATGGCGCACAATGCCGTCAAAGGAATAAAATGAACGGCTTTGGATTGAACGAACGAATAAACGGATCTTTCCGGCCTGAACGTTATCATCAAGAAAAATCCGGACAGCAGAAAGAAGAAATCCACTCCTCTGCCCCCCATGTTGTAGACGGTTACATTGGGCGCCAAATGAGCCACGACAACACCGATTGTAAACAGCAGCCGCAGAAATTCCACATTTTTAATCTTTGGTACGGTTTCATCGTACAGCCGCTTTCTTGCGACAAGCGTGTAAACAATACCGTATATCAAAAATGCCCAGATGACAAAAAACTTGAAATCGAAATGAGGTTTGCTTTTTACCGTAATATTCGAAAAAACACCTTCTTCGGACAGAGCCGGACATTGTTTTCCCCGCCCGACGATACACAAGGAAACAATCTTGTCCGCCGGACTGACTTTGATGTATTCCGGCGTTCCTCCGTAAATTCTGAAACGGCTTCTTCCTCCCTCCTTCAGCGTCAAACGGGTTTGCTCTGCCCGCTTTTGGCCGATGACTTTAAACTCTGCCCGCACAACCGCGTTTTTGGGCATTTGCGTTTCAAGCGTCAGCTTCAAAACATCATCCAGATACAGCGATTTGGAGAGAAACAGAAAAACGGCTGTCAGCGCAAAACTGATTATTTTATGGTTATGCATCTTTTTTTATCTCCGTTTTTCGTTTCAGCCATCGGGTTGACGGAATTTCGACATAGCGACGCGCCAACAATCCCAGCAAATATGACAAGGCCAAAGTTGCCGCAACAAACACAAATGCGTATTTTTGCGCCAGCACGGGGCATTTGTCCGAAATCGTAAAAGTAATGTCGCGGATCAAGTTTTCATGCACCATATAAATCGCAAAGGAGCAGCAGGAAATCCTTGCCCAAAACGGTTTTTCAAAAAATTGCGATACTTTGCCGCGCTTCAAAACAAACAAGACGATCAATATCGCAAAAGACAAAACTGCCGTAATGCGGTTGGCGGGGTACAGCGGCTTGACAAACATCAGCCCGACCGAATAGAGCAAAAACACAATTTCCGCAACGGTGTATACTCCCGTTTTTCCCGCGTAACCGCTTTTACCGTCGGCAGACCTCCAAAAACATCCCAAAAAGCACCCTAACCCGATACCGGCCAGCCCGCGTATCAACTGCGAAGACAGCAGCGCGTTCGACCATCCGTTTTTAAAAGCGCAATACGCAAAAAATGTTATCAAAGCGATTGTCAGCTTTGAAATTTCGGGTTTAAATGCTTTCAAAACGTAAAAATAAAACAGCGACACCCAGAACAGCACTCCCAAATACCACCCTTGCGGTGGAGCGGCAGCCGCCAGCCCCGTTCCCTGCAAAAACAGCATATTGGCGGGAATTAGCACGATTTTCCCGTTAAACAGCGCCAGCAACAATGTCAGCGGGATGAAATGGACTGCCTTTGACCGCGCCAGTTCGTACGTTGTCTTTTCCGGCTTGAACGTTATCATCAAAAAGAATCCGGACAGAATAAAGAAAAACTCGACCCCCAGCCAGCCTTCGTTGAAAAAGCGCAAGTTTCCGTTCAGCGCCGTATGATGCGCCACAATTCCCAAGGTGAAGACAAGTCTGAGAAATTCGACGTTTTTCAGTTTCGGTACAGCTTCATCGTAAAGGCGTTTCCGCGCAACAACCGTATAAACCGAACCGTAAATCATCAAGGCGAAAAGAACGAAGAATTTCAAATTAAAATGTTTTTTTCCCTGAATATCCAAATTGCGGAATACATAACCGGCTTCAACCGCAGGGGAAATCTTTTTCCGTCCTTCCAATTTCACGGAGGTCAGCTTTTTTCCGGCAGGCAATTCAAAGCTCAGCGATGAAAGGTTGTCGGCATAAATGCGTATCATTCCTCTGCCGCCGCCTTTCATCATAATTTGCGTTGTTTGCGTTTTGCCGTCGGCGACATATTGCGCTTTTGCCAATTCCCATTCCGCCAAATCCGTAAAAAACGTAACTTTTACCAGCCTGTCGAAATACAAACCGTTTGCACACAGCAAAACAACTGCGGACAAAACAAAGCTTAACAGTTTTTTCATTTTCAATTTTCTCCGTATATCATTTTTTTCAGTTTGTCCGCAACGGGCCTTTCAAAATATCTCCAAATCATCAAGCCAAACACATAGCAAACACACCACACAAGAACCATCAGCGCATGGGGATATTCATCAAACACATTCGGATACTGGTCGCAAATATGAAAAACGAACGAGCGCGTAACATCCATGTGTGTCATATAGATTGAAAAAGAACAGCAGGCCAATCTGGCAAAAACGGGTTTTTCAAAAAAGCGCGAAATCTTCCCGCGTTTTAGCGCGAACAAAACAACCAGCGCGGCGAAAGCGATAACCGCTTGAATCTTATTATCGGGTGCGATTTGTTTAACAAACATCAATCCGACCGAGTAGCATAACGCCAGCGCCTCCGCAAGCGTATACCCCCCCCCGTACAATTACTTTCTTTTAACCGGTTATACAAACATCCCAGAAAATACCCCAGACCGACGCCCGCAAAACCGCGCAGCATCTCGTTTCCGCCCCATCCCTGTTTAAATCCGTAATAGGATACAAAGGTCATAACGGCGATGATAAGTTTGGCTGTTTCCGCCTTATATACTTTCAAAACATAAAAATAGAACAAAGATGTCCAAAACAAAACGCCCAGATACCACCCTTGGACGGGAACGGACGCGGCCAATCCCGTTCCCTGCAAAAACAGCATGTTGGCGGGCAGCAAAGCGATTTTTCCGTTAAATATGGCGCACAATGCCGTCAAAGGAATAAAATGAACGGCTTTGGATTGAACGAACGAATAAACGGATCTTTCGGGTTTGTATGTCAGCATCAAAAAGAAGCCCGACAGAATAAAAAAGAATTCGACGCCAATTCCGCCCATGCTGAATATGCCGACAAAAGGAGAAGCGTGGAAAACAACAACCCCGATCATAAAAATCAGCCTGAGCAGCTCCAAATTTTGCATTTTCGGGGTCTTTTGTTCATAAATCCGCTGTCTTCCGATAAGGGTATACAGTATGCTGTAGAGTAAAAAAGCTCCTATTGCAAAAAGCTTGAAATCAAAATGAAGTTTCGGCTGGACGGGAAACGGTGAAAATTCATTGTGTTCCGGCATGCGGTCGAAGAAAGCTTTCGTCTTGCCGTCAAATCCAATGGATTGAATGACGGACGACGCCGGCATGTCTATTCGGATAAACTGTAAATTTTTGGCGTAAATTTTAAAATTATTCCGTCCTCTGGCTTTGACGATATCTTTGACATGCTGTTCTTGTGAAGTTGCGTCCGTTTTATAATAAACATGGATAAACTCCCATTGTGCGGCCGTGGAGCGTATGGAAATTTTCACCACCGGCGTTAAATAAAAATTTTTCGCGCACAACAGAATGGCGACCGTCAGAAAAAAGGCGGCAAGCTTGCTTCTTTTCATTTTTTGAATCCTTATCCGCGGCAAGCCGCTTTTTGTTTAAACAATGTTTGATTGACGGCCAAAACGGATTGCGCTTCGCGGCGCAAAGCCGCTTGCAATTCCTTATCCGAAGCGCGGCGCGCCAGCACGACAACTTTGTTTTTGTTGTCGCGGACTGAAACGGCTTTGCCCAAGCTTTCCATCGTCAGCGCATATCCTGCCTTTTTCAAGGCTTCCAATTCCTTTTTGGCTTTGGCGTCTTGGCACAATTCGTTGACGATATGGTTTAAACGCCGTTTTTCCAGCAAAGAGCCGTGTTTTTCAAAATCGACTTCCGCTTTCAAATCGCGGGCAAAAGTTTGCCTGTATTCTTTGGAAAAAGCTTGCTTCAGCAAATCCTTGCCTTCGCGGGCGGAAATTCCGCCGTCGCGCACTTTCAAATCCGCATAAGTGGCATCGACTTCCCGTCCCGTCTTTTCAAAGCGCGCTTGATAAAAACGTTCCGCGGCCTTGCGCGTTTTGGAACCGACGGACAATTTATCGCGTTCCTCCATAACATCGGGATCGGCCGACCAATAGCATGTGCCGTCCGCATCCGTGCAATACGTTTCGACAATCCGCCGCGACGGAAGACTTTGACCGCCGTGTCTTTTCGAAAAATCGCCCGATTTGACAACGGCGTCCATTTCTTCAATCAAATACGACCGTTCGTATTCTTCCATAATGGGCAGGTCTTCAAACCATCCGTTAAAAGCGGCGCGCAGCATGGCGGGCGTTACTTTTCCAGACGAATCGGTTTTGGAAGAAAATGCCGCAACAATCAGCGAATCTCGCTCCGCACTTGCAAGATACGGCGCTTTGTTGCCCGTGTTTTGTTTGATTTCGTAACAAGCCGCCACCGCTACCGCTTCAGCGTCCGCTTCCGCCGCGCGATAAAGCTTCAATTCCGTTGCAAAATCGCTGTTTCCGCGCTCCGTTATCCAAGGCGCGCGAATATCCTGCTGCGCATGGCGGGATTCATGAACAAGCGTCGCCACCAAATCTTCGTTCGGCATGGAGGGATTGAGCAAAATTCTTTTGTTTTCGGGTTCGCAAGCCCCCAAAGCCCCGAACATGTGCTCCATTGTCAGAGAATACCCCGCATCGCACGCGTCCTGCAGGATTTTTTTGCCGAACGGAGAGCCTTTGGCAATCGTGTTGACGATGTGCGACAGCCGATTTTTTTGCTCTTGGCTTTCGCCGATTAAATCAAATTTGACCAGCGGCTCTTCCCATTTCAACGTAATCGCCGGCTGCCGCAGCTCTTCGCGCGCTTCATCCAACATTCCCATGGCGTGTTTCCCTATACCGTTCTTTTTTGGTTGAATTCACCGTCAACGATTTCCTCGGGCGCCGCGTCGAAAACCAGCTGATGTTCGATTTTCGTTACAAAAGCGCGGGGACTGCCGCGGCGGCAGGCTTGAATCATATCGGCAACGGCGGCGGCATCCCCTTTGAACATCGCTTCGACCGTTCCGTCCACACGGTTTCTGACCCATCCCGACAAGCCGCGGGCGCGGGCTTCGGTCATTGTCCATTGGCGGTAAAATACCCCCTGTACCCGCCCGTGGATACGAATATGTGCGGTTTCCTGTTCCATTTGTCACCCTTTTAAGTGTTGCCGCGCCGTTTTGGCGGCGGCATGCCGCGCTTCGCGCGCTTTTAAAGCCTCCGCATCCGTTTGCCACAATTCGTTTTGGAACAATTCCTCCAAACAGGACAAATCAAACGCTTCGTCTTCCGTCAATTCACCGTCGCACACGGCCAAAGCCAGCAAGACGGAACGGTACGCCCCCGCCAATTCGCGAAACCACTGCAATTCGGCATCGGAAAACGTTTCCAACCTTATTTGTAGCAGATGACGGGTAGCGGCGTCAATCGTTGAAACAGCCAAGGATTCCGTCGGTTTTAAATTTGCCCCTTTGTCATTGAAACGGGCAATGACCGCGCCCCATTTTTGTTCCTGAAGCCGTTTCAGTTTTTCGGGATACGGCGCGAAATACAGCAGCGTGTCCGTTTGAACATAGCCGATGATTTGTTCCGTCAATTCGTTTCTGTTCATTGTCGGCCTCCCGTCAGCGGCGCAAAGCCGTCTTGCACACGTCTTTCAATTCCCGGCGCTGGCTTTGCAAAACCTGTTGAGCGGCGTTTCTGCCCCCTTGCAGGAAAGCCAAACCATAGGACAAAGCCCTCTGCAGACCGTTTTCCGAATCCAGCCGCACCGTCGGATTGTCCATTTCGCCTTTAATCGACATCCCCGACAACAGCGCGGTGACAACACCGCCTTTTTTCGGGGAAACCAACGCATTCAAATCCACCAGACGTCTGCTGTAATCCGCCGTTCCGTTCAGTTGAAAATCCAGCATATCGGATTCAAAACCGATTCGCTTGTCAGTTGTCATCACTCCGTTTTCAAACGGCACATTGACGACGGCGCAGGAAATCAACGTCGGGCGGTCGAAAGAACCAAGCAGCGGTTTCAAGTTTTTCGGAATTCGCGCGGGCATTTTCGGAACAAAACGGACGTCTTTTGCCAACAGCGAAACTTTTCCGTTCAAGCTCCCAGCCATTTCGGCGCGTGTCGCCCCTGAAGCGGTCAAAGCCGCTTTTCCGCTGATTGTCCCGCTTTCAACCGTACGTTCCAGCAAAGCCAAAGGAAAAGCGTTCAGCTTGACATTAACGGACGCTTTCACCGTTTTTCCGTCCGAAGCATCCGCCTTGGCCGTTCCCGCAAAAAATGTTCCCGCTTGCGCAACGGGAACGGACAGAACCCCGCCTTTCAGCGAAGCGTTCACTTTAACCGCGCCCATGTCCCGCCCGTCCGCTATTGTCAGTTTTCCGACCGACACGGCGATTTTCCCGTTTGATTTTTGCAGCGCTGCCGGACTGAACAGTTTTTCCGTTTGAGCAACAGCGGTTCTTTCCTTTTGCGCCAAAACTGGCGACAGCAGCAGCAAAACTTCCTTCTTCAAGGGCAACAGCTGTTGCAAATCAATGACAGGGGCGGACAAATCGAAATCAAACGTTTCCGTTGTTTTTTGCGCGGACAGCACCAGCGAGGTTTTACCGCCGGAAACTTTCATTTTGTCGATAAAAGCCCCCTCTTTCCCAACTTTGATTTTTCCAGTATACGACAAAGGAACCGACGCGGCGTCTTGAAGCGTTCCTTCCGCGTCCGCGGACAGGATTCCGTCAATGTATTTCCCGTTTGCTTTCAGCAAAACGTTCCCGTTTCCGCCCAAACTCAATGTAAAAGACGGGACATCCGCAACCGCTCCGACCGTTTCGATCCGCGCGGCCAAAGCCAAATCGGGAGCTTGGGGAATCGGAGTTTTTGTGGCGGACACTTTAACGGTCGCCGCAATTTTTCCCTGCCCGTGCGTTCCAGTCAGCGCAGCGAACAAGCCGTCCCCTCGAACATCAAAGTCAAAATTTTCATCCGACACGGATCCGTTTATGTTCATTGCGTAATCCATAATCTCGGCACGTCCCGTTACCGCCAAATTTTGCCGATGCCGCGCAAATTTCAGAACGTCGGCATATCCCGTCCGTCCGTAAACGGACAAACGGACATCGCTGAAAACAGCCTTTTGCACCAGAGCTTGACGCCGCAGCAACGGCAACAGAGCCAATCTGACCTTCACTGCGCCGATTTCGATGAAATCCCCTGATGCGGCGCGCGTCAGCCGAATATCCCGATAACGGACGGACAACGGGCGCAACTCGGCTTTTTCGTTAAAAGCGATTTGCCATCCCTGTTTTTGCAAAGCGTTTGCGGCCCGTGTTTCCAAAACATCCAGCGCGCCGCGCAAAACAAACAGCCCCGCTCCGGCCGCGACAATCAAAAATGCAATGACTCCGTACAAGAAACGTTTCATTCCGTTTTCCCCTAGTCTATCGGAAAGCATTTAAACGGGTTTTCGGGCTTTTTATACGCAAATCCCAGAAAATCGAAGCTGTCCGCCATGGTTTCGGGCAAAGGCGCATACACTTCCAGCATTTTGCCCGACGGCAGTTTCATGCGCAAAGCGCGCGCGTGCAAATGCAGGCGGTTGCCGTATTTCAAATAATCGGCTTTCAGTCCGTCGATTTTGTATTTTTCGTCGCCCACAATCGGATGTCCCATCGTCAAGCAATGAACGCGCAGCTGGTGCGTGCGTCCCGTCAGCGGCATCAGTTCCAGCCATGCCGCCTTTTTGTACGCTTCGTCAACCACGCGATACAGCGTTACCGCGCTCTGCCCGTTCTTTTCGTCGACGCGCATCGTTTCGCCGCCGTGTTCGCCCGAACACTTCAGCAGTTTTGCGCTGATTTTCCCCTCTTTGAGCTCGGGGTTGCCGAACACCAAAGCCCAATAAACTTTTTTGGCTTCGCGGGATTTGAAAGCATCCGCCAGCTTCGCCGCCGCCGCGGGTGTGCGCGCCAGCACCAAAACGCCGCTGGTATCCTTGTCCAAACGGTGAACCAAGCGCGGATTTTCATCCTTTCCGAACCGCAAAGCCGACAGCATGCCGTCCAAATGGCGCGTCTGCTTTGTGCCGCCCTGCACCGCCAATCCCGCGGGTTTGTTCAGCACCAAAACGTCGTTATCCTTGTAAATCACCAAACTTTGCACAAAGCGCGCGTCTTCGTCGGATACAACGACGCTTTCACGGCGTTCTTTCGCCGCGCCCATGGGCGACCCGCGTTCGGGCAAAGGCGGCACGCGAATCACTTGTCCCGCCGTGACGCGCTGGCTGGCTTCGGCGCGTTTGCCGTCCACCTTGATTTGCTTCAAGCGAAGCATTTTCTGAATCTGTCCCTGCGTCAACTGCGGATAGTGGCGGTGAAACCATCTGTCCAAGCGCACTTCGCCGTCATCGGGCGATACTGTTTCAAAACTGACCGGCATTTTTTTCTTTCCTTAATTTGTCCCAATAGGCAAGGCGTTTCGCGATTTCGCGCTCAAAGCCCCGCTCGACGGGTTGATAAAACTTGCGGCGGGACATCTTGTCGGGAAAATAATTCGCCCCCGAAAAACCGTCCGCCGTGTCGGGGTCGTACTGATACCCCGCGTTATAGCCCAACTGCTTCATCAGCTTGGTCGGCGCGTTCAAAATGTGCATCGGCGGCATCAGCGAACCCGTTTCGTGCGCCGCCTGCATCGCTTGATTCCACGCTTTGTAAACGCCGATTGATTTCGGCGCGGTCGCCAGATACACAACCAGTTGCGCCAAAGCCAAATCCCCCTCGGGCGACCCGAGCCGCTGATACGCTTCCCATGCCGAAACGGCTTGGGTCAAAGCGTTCGGATCGGCCAGTCCGACATCTTCGGCCGCAAAACGGGTCAATCGGCGAAAGATGTATTTCACGTCCTCGCCCGCAGCAACCATGCGCGTCACCCAATACAGCGCCGCATCGGGATCCGAACCGCGCAAAGACTTGTGCACCGCGCTGATTAAATTGTAATGCCCGTCCCTGTCTTTATCATACACGGCGGGACGCTGAGCAACGACGCTCAACAGCTTGTCCGGCGTCAAAGGCCCCTCGGCCAAATCGCGGTCGGGCAAATCGAACAGCGCTTCCAGCATATTGGACAAATAGCGTCCGTCGCCGTCCGCCATGGATTTCAGCTGCTCGCGAGCTTCGTCCGTCACGGGCAAAGCGCGGCCGACCTGTTGCTCCGCGCGCTTGATAATGGATTCCAACGCGTCTTCGGTCAGCCGTTTCAGCACAAAGACCTTGCACCGCGACAGCAACGCGGCATTCAGCTCAAACGACGGGTTTTCAGTCGTCGCCCCGACCAAAACAACCGTACCGTCCTCGACATACGGCAAAAAGCCGTCCTGCTGCGAACGGTTGAAGCGGTGGATTTCGTCAACAAATAAAATCGTCGCCCTGCCCGATTGACGGCGCTGCTTGGCTTCGTCGAAAATGCGGCGCAAATCCGACACCCCCGAAAACACAGCCGAAATCGGCTCGAAATACATATCCGTATGGTGCGCCAGAAGCCGCGCAATGGTCGTTTTTCCGCACCCCGGAGGCCCCCACAAAATAAACGACGTCACTTTGCCCGTAATCAACATCCGCCCCAGCGGCGCGTCGGGATTCAGCAGGTGATCCTGCCCCACAACGTCCGTAATCGCCTGCGGACGCAATAAATCCGCAAGCGGGCGTTTGACTTGACTTTCAAACAAAGACGGCATTTCCAAATCTCCACATCGGATTCCGTTCTATCAGATTTTCAAACAGAAATCCACATTCATAAAAAAGAGGAGCTTGCCGCCCCTCTTTTAAAACTCAGTATCCGATGACTTTTCTTAAGCGTTCGGAAACTTCCTCAACCGTCCCCGTCCCGTCAATCGTCGTCAGCAAACCTTGGTATTCATAGTACGGCAAAACGGGCGTCGTCACCGACTTGTACGTTTTCAAGCGCGCCACAACCGTCTGCCAGTTGTCGTCGGGGCGTCTGACAAAGTTCGATCCGCCGCATTCATCGCATTTGCCGAACACTTTTGTCGGCTTCAGCGTGTCGTGATACATCGCGCCGCAGGTCGCGCACGAAAAGCGCCCTATGATACGCTGAATGATTAAATCGTCGGGAACTTGGATTTCGATGACATGATCCAAACGGCGGCCTTTTTCAAACAACAGTTCGTCCAAAGCTTTCGCTTGCGGCAAAGTCCGCGGGAAACCGTCCAGAATAAAACCGTCCTTGCAGTCGGTTTCGTCCAACCGTTCCGAGATAATTGAAATAATCATTTCATCGGGAACAAAGTTGCCTTTGTCAATCAACGCCTTGGCCTGCAATCCGATGGGGGTTCCCGCCCGTCCCGCGTTTCTCAACATTTCGCCCGTTGACAAATGCGGAACATGCAAAGCGTCACGCAACAGCCGCGCCTGTGTTCCTTTACCACCCCCCGGGGGAGCCATTAAAACAAGGTGCTTGCCGTTGCTTATCACTTCAAGTGTCCTTTTAATCTGGCTTTTTTCATCAAGCCTTCATACTGATATGCCAACAAATGGGACTGAATTTGCGTTGCAAAGTCCATCGTCACCGAAACGACGATAAGCAGTGTCGTGCCGCCCAAAACGAACGGAACGGAATACTTCGCAATCATGATTTCGGGGAAACAGCAGATTGCCGCCAAATAGACAGAACCCAAAACCGTCAAACGCGTAATCACGTAATCCAAATAGTCGGCCGTGCTTTTCCCCGGACGGATGCCGGCAATAAAGCCGCCGTGGCGTTTCAAATTATCCGCCGTTTCTTCGGGATTGAACACAACCGCCGTATAGAAGAACGTAAAGAAGACAATCAACGCCGCATACAAAGCCAAATACAGCGGGCGGCCGTGAGCCAGCATTGTGGACAGCGTCACAACCCAGTCGGCGCCCTGCCCGTCTTTGGCGGAAAAATTGACAATCGTCATCGGCAGCAACAGCAGAGAGCTGGCAAAGATGGGCGGAATAACGCCCGTCGGGTTGATTTTCAACGGCAGATGCGAGCTTTCGCCATTCATCACGCGGCCGTTCATTTGACGCTTCGGATATTGGATCAGAATACGGCGCTGAGCACGTTCCATGAACACGACGAAATAAACCAAAGCGCAAGCCATCACCAACAGGAACAGCAAAGCGAAAGTCGACAAAGACCCCGCGCGCGCCAATTCAAACGTTTGCGCCAATCCCATCGGAATTCCCGCAACGATGCCGGCCGTGATGATTAACGACGACCCGTTGCCCACGCCGCGCGCCGTAATTTGGTCGCCCAGCCACACGATGAACATCGTGCCGCCCAACAGGGAAACAACCGTTGTGAAACGAAACCACTGTCCCGGATTGATGACGGCGGACGATCCCGTTGAACTGACCATTGCTTCCAAGCCCAAGGCCAAACCATAACCTTGGACGATTGTAATCAAGACGGTCAAATAACGCGTATACTGCGTCATTTTGCGCTGTCCCGATTCGCCTTCTTTTTTCAAAGCCATCAGCGACGGAATAACCGAGGCCGCCAACTGAACGATAATGGATGCCGAAATATACGGCATGATGTTTAACGCAAATAATGTCATACGGGACAAAGCGCCGCCCGTAAACATATTGAACATTCCCAGAATTCCGCCCGACTGTCTGGCGAAAATGTCCGCCAAAGCAACCGAATTGATTCCAGGCAAAGGAATAAACGTACCCAAACGGTACACAATCATCGCCCCCAAGGTAAAAAGAAGACGTTTTTGCAGGTCTGTCGCTTTTGAAAAAGTATCCCAACCCAAACCGGTCGACATTTTATCTGATAAAGAGGCCATATTTTTTATCCGTTAAGTTAATCAGTTTTTCTTAAACACGCAAAAGAAGGGTTTCCCCCTCTTTTGCTTTTTTTGATCCGAAATCGGTCGTCTTATTCGGCAATGATGACTTGACCGCCGACTTTTTCGACAGCCGCTTTGGCGGCTTCCGTCGATCCGGCGACTTTCACGGTCACCTTCGCAGTCAATTCGCCGTTGCCCAGCAAACGAATACCGTCATAGCTCTGCTTCAGCACACCGGCTGCAACCAGAACTTCGGCATTGATTTCCTTGGAAGCGTCAACAACGCCCTTATCAATCGCCGCCTGCAAACGCCCCAAGTTGATTTCCGCATATTTGTTGGCGAAAATGTTATTGAAGCCGCGTTTAGGCAAACGACGGTAAATCGGCATCTGACCGCCTTCAAAACCGTTAATCGCTACGCCTGTACGAGCAGTCTGACCTTTTCCGCCGCGACCGCCGGTCTTGCCTTTGCCGCTGCCAATGCCGCGGCAAATGCGCATACGACCTTTGCGTGCGCCTTCGTTATCACGAATTTCATTCAGTTTCATTTTTTAACTCGCTTTGATAAAAGCAGGAGAGCCGCTAAAACAGCACCCCCGCTGTTTATTAGTCTTCAACCACTGTTACTAAGTGAGCAACCTTGGTAATCATGCCGCGAACCGCGGGAGTATCCTGCAATTCTTTAACGGCGTTCATTTTTTTCAGTCCCAAGCCGAGCATCGTTGCGCGCTGAACTTTCGTCGCTCCGATGATGCTTCCGGTCTGTTTCACTTTGATTGTCTTGGCCATCTTCTTATTCCTTTACTGCAGCCGCAGCGTTTGCGCCGTCACGATCGGCAACGATATCGCCGACTTTTTTACCGCGCTTCGCCGCAATCATACGCGGAGAGCTGATGGCTTTCAAAGCTTCAAACGTCGCTTTGATCATGTTGTGCGGATTCTGCGAACCGGTCGATTTGGCCACGATGTCTTGGATACCCATGGTTTCAAAGACAGCGCGCATAGGACCGCCCGCGATAATCCCCGTACCGGCGGGAGCCGTACGCAAAATCACGGAACCGGCGCCGAACGTACCGCGTGCATCATGATGCAAGGTGCGCCCTTCTTTCAAAGGAATGCGAATCATATCGCGTTTCGCTTTTTCGGTCGCTTTGCGAATCGCTTCGGGAACTTCGCGCGCTTTGCCGGACGCAAATCCGACGCGACCGCGCTGGTCGCCGACAACGACCAAAGCCGCGAAAGCCATGCGGCGGCCGCCTTTGACGGTTTTCGCAACACGGTTGACGTACACGAGCTTATCGACAATCTCGTCTGCTTCGCGGTCACGTTCAATGCGCTGATCGGCGCGTTGATCGTTTTCGCGTTCTTTTTCGCCGCCGCGGCGGCGTTCTGTATTAGGTGTGCGTGCCATTTTTCTTCTTTCCTTTAGAATGACAAACCGGCTTCACGAGCGGCGTCGGCCAAAGCCTTCACACGACCGTGATAAACGTATCCGCCGCGATCGAAGCAAACTTCTTTCACACCGGCGGCCAAAGCGCGTTCGGCTGCAATTTTGCCGACGATAGCGGCAGCGGCTACGGTAGCCCCGCTTTTAACCTGCGCTTTGATGTCTTTTTCCATCGTGGAAGCGGCAGCCAGAGTTTTACCCTGCTTGTCGTCAATGACCTGCGCATAAATGTGCAGTCCCGTACGATGGACGGACAAACGGATACGACCGTTGTTTTTGCGACGCAAAGAAGCGCGTGTACGAATACGGCGACCTTCAAATTTTTCTCTTGCCTTACTCATCTTCGTTACCCTTTACTTCTTCTTACCAACTTTACGCAGGATGAATTCACCCTCGTATTTGATCCCTTTGCCTTTATAAGGCTCAGGCGGACGTTTTGCTCGGATAACCGCTGCGAACTGACCGACTTCCTGTTTGTCGGCGCCCGAGATCTCAACGTTCGTCGGGGTCGCACAGGTCACCTTCAATCCGGCGGGAATTTCAAAATCGACATCATGGCTGAAGCCCAAGCTCATCTTCAAGATTTTTCCTTGAACCTGCGCTTTGTAACCGACGCCGATGATTTCCAATTTTTTGGAAAATCCGTCATGAACACCTTTGACCAAGTTGTTCAGACGGGCGCGGGTCGTTCCCCAAGAGGAACGGTTGATGCCCGTTTCGGATTTGCGCGGATGAACCCACAATTTGTTGTCTTCCAACTTCAAATCGACGTCATCGGCAGCCGTATATTCCATTTCACCCAATTTCCCTTTGACCTTGACAATCTGGCCGTTGATATCGACCTTAACGTCGGCGGGAACAATGACAGGGTATTTACCAACACGTGACATGTTTTAAACTCCCCTTAGAATACTTTGCACAGAATCTCGCCGCCGACATTCGCCTGGCGAGCTTCGTGGTCCGACATAACGCCCTGCGGCGTCGACAAAACGGAAATGCCCAAGCCGTTATAGAATTTCTGCAATTCTTTAACGCCCGAGTATACGCGGCGGCCCGGCGTCGAAACGCGAACGATCTCGCTGATGACGGGACGGCCTTCGTAATATTTCAGTTCAACTTTGATTTCATCAATGCCTTTGCGCAGATTGACGCGTTCATAGCCGCGGATATAACCTTCGCGTTTCAAAACTTCCAAAACGTTTTCACGCAATTTGGAAGCCGGCACTTTAATGTCGCTCTTGCGAGCCTGCTGACCGTTACGAATACGAGTCAGCATATCTCCCAACGGATCGGAAAATGACATGGCAGTATCTCTCCTTAATTACCAACTAGACTTGACCATGCCGGGAATCTGACCTGCAGAGGCCAAATCCCGCAACACAACACGCGACAGTTTGAACTTGCGGTAGTTGCCGCGAGCGCGCCCTGTCAGCTCACAACGGGAATGAACGCGGGTGCGCGACGAATCACGCGGCAATTCAGCCAATTTCAAAACGGCGGAAAAGCGTTCTTCCTCGGATTTGGAACGATCGTTGATGACAGCTTTAAGAGCATCGCGACGCGCTCTGAACTGTTTCACTTTGCGTTCACGTCTCTTATTACGTTCTACAGCACTTGTTTTTGCCATATTTTTCTACTCCAATCGCTCTTTAGTTTTTAGCAAACGGCATATCGAATCCCGCCAGCAAAGCTTTCGCTTCTTTGTCGGTTTTCGCCGATGTGCAGAATACTATATCAAGACCACGGATTTTATCAACAGAATCATAATCAATTTCCAAGAAAATAATCTGTTCTTTCAATCCCATGGCGTAGTTGCCCTTGCCGTCAAAACTCTTGTTAGAAATTCCACGGAAATCGCGGACGCGCGGCAGAGCCATCGTGACCAGGCGATCCAAGAATTCATACATTCTTTCGCGACGCAGCGTAACTTTACAGCCAATAGGCATACCTTCACGCAGTTTGAACGCCGCAATGGATTTTTTGGCATAGGTAACAACAGGCTTCTGACCTGCAATCGCCGTCAAATCTTTGACAGCGGCGTCAACAGCCTTGCGATCAACAACGGCATCGCGGCCGACGCCCATGTTGATGACAATTTTTTCCAAGCGGGGGATTTCCATCTGGTTTTTGTAACCAAATTCTTTTTCCAGCTTCGGACGCAGAACATTTTTATAGTGTTCATAAAGTCTTGCAGTCATTTCTCAATCTCCTTATTTCTTGGCAGCAGCGATGACTTTGCCGGACTTTTTGGCGACACGCACCTTTTGTCCGTCAACGACTTTAAAACCGACGCGGGTGGCCTTTCCCGTCTCCGGATCGATCAGAGCGACGTTGGAAACGTCAATCGGAGCTTCCTTGGAGATGATACCGCCGGCACTCGTCTGAGACGGACGAGTGTGGCGTTTGACCATGTTTACCCCTTGAACGACGACCTTATTGAATTTCGGCATGGCGCGCAGGACTTCGCCCTGTTTGCCTTTGTCGCGACCGGTCGTCACGATGACTTGATCACCTTTTTTGATTTTCATTTTGACCCTCTAAAACTTAGATTACTTCGGGCGCCAAAGAAATAATTTTCATATATTTCTTCGCACGCAATTCTCTTGTCACCGGGCCAAAGATACGCGTACCGATGGGTTCGCCGTCTTTGTTGATCAGAACGGCGGCGTTGGTATCAAATCTGATAGCGCTTCCGTCTGCACGACGAATTTCTTTTTTGGTACGCACGATAACTGCGCGGTGCACATCACCTTTTTTCACACGGCCGCGAGGTATCGCTTCTTTAATAGAAACAACAATAACGTCGCCGACAGCCGCCGTCTTACGTTTGGATCCACCTAATACCTTGATGCACTGTACTTTGCGTGCACCGGAGTTATCAGCGACATCCAGGTTGCTTTGCATTTGAATCATGGGATAATTCCTTCACTTTCCCGATTAAACGGCATCAACCAGAACTTCCCAAGTTTTGGACTTGGAAAGCGGACGGCATTCGCGGATGCGAACGATATCGCCGACCTTGAACTGGTTGAGTTCGTCATGAGCGGCGTACTTTTTGGAACGCCGGATGAATTTCTTATAGATCGGGTGCATAACGCGGCGTTCAACTTTGACAACGACGGTTTTGTCCATCTTGTCGCTGACGACCACACCCTGTAAAATGTGTTTGGGCATCTTATTACTCCTTAGACCCCTTACGTTCAGTCAAAATCGTTTTGATCTGAGCGATTTCACGTTTCACTTGACCCATACGCGCGGTATTGGTCAACTGACCGCTTGTCTGCTGAAAGCGCAGGTTCATGCCTTCTTTTTTCAAAGCGATAACCTGTTCATTCAGTTCATCTTCGGTCTTTGCACGCAAATCTTTAATTTTAGCCATAGCTTAAGCCTCCTCAACCACGCTGCGGGAAACGAAACGTGCCTTGATGGGCAGTTTAGCGGCAGCTAAATCGAAAGCTTCACGCGCAGTCTTTTCGGATACGCCGTCAATTTCAAACATGATGCGACCCGGTTTAATGCGGCAAACCCAAAATTCGGGATTGCCTTTACCTTTACCCTGACGAACTTCAGGGGGCTTTTTGGAAACGGGAACATCCGGGAACATACGCAACCAAAAACGTCCTTGACGTTTCATATGACGCACGATCGCGCGGCGAGCCGCTTCAATCTGACGAGCCGTGACACGTTCCGGCTCCAACGCTTTCAGACCGAAAGATCCGAAAGCCAAGGTGGTTCCGCCCTTCGCAACACCGTGAATACGGCCTTTGAACTGCTTGCGGAATTTTGTTCTTTTAGGACTTAACATCTCTTCTGTCCTCTCTTAGCGTTGTCCGTCCGACAGACGTTTGTCCTGCGCCATCGGATCATGAGCCATGATTTCACCTTTGAAAATCCAGACCTTGATCCCGCAAGCCCCGTATGTCGTATGTGCAGTAGATATACCATAATCTACGTCGGCGCGCAAGGTGTGTAACGGCACGCGACCTTCACGATACCATTCGGTACGCGCGATTTCGGCACCGCCCAAGCGTCCGCCGCAGTTGATACGGATGCCTTCGGCACCCTGACGCATGGCAGACTGAACCGAGCGTTTCATCGCGCGGCGGAAGGAAACACGACGTTCCAACTGCTGAGCAATGCTTTCCGCAACCAACTGAGCGTCCAATTCCGGCTTGCGCACTTCAACAATGTTCAAGTGGACTTCATTGCCGGTCATTTTCTGCAATTCATTCTTCAAGACATCAATGTCCTGCCCTTTTTTACCGATAACTACACCGGGACGGGCGGAATGAATCGTAATGCGGGCTTTTTTCGCCGGACGTTCGACGATGACGCGGCTGACACCCGCCAAAGCCAAACGTTTTTTCAAAAATTCACGAATTTTGAAATCTTCGTGCAACTGTTTGGCGTAATCGCCATCAGCGAACCAACGGGAATCCCAAGTACGGTTAATTCCCAAACGTAAACCAATCGGGTTAACTTTCTGGCCCATTTTAACGCTCCTCGTTTTCAGCAACAACAACCGTCAGGTTGGAAAACATCTTTTCAACACGACCGGCACGACCGCGAGCGCGAGCCTGCCAACGTTTCATAACCAGTCCTTTACCGACATAAGCTTCGGAAACGACCAATTTGTCGACATCCATGTTGTGGTTGTTTTCAGCATTGGCGATCGCCGACTGCAATACTTTTTTGACTTCACCCGCAATGCGGCGCGGAGAAAAGGCCAGCTGCGTCAAAGCTTTTTCAACCGCCATTCCGCGAATCGACGCGGCGACAAGGTTCAACTTACGCGTACTGGTTCTCAACGCACGACCGCAGGCCATTGCTGTTTTCATATTCTTTTTCGCTACCATTTTCATTAGCCTTTCTTGGCTTTGTTGTCGGCCGCGTGACCGTAAAACGTGCGGGTCGGAGCGAATTCGCCCATTTTATGACCAATCATGTTTTCGGTAACCAAAACCGGAATAAACTTTTTACCGTTATATACGCCAAAAGTCAACCCAACAAATTGAGGCAGAATGGTGGAACGACGCGACCACGTTTTGATCACTTCGTTACGTCCCGATGCACGAACCTTTTCTGCTTTTGTCAGAAGGTAACCGTCAACAAAGGGACCTTTCCAAACGGAACGAGACATAATCTACTACCCTCCTACTTAAGCTTTTTTCTTGGCAGCATGACGAGTACGCATAATGAAGACATTGGTCTTCTTGTTCGTACGGGTCTTTTTGCCTTTGGTGCATTTACCCCACGGAGTGACCGGATGACGACCGCCGGAAGAGCGACCTTCACCACCACCCAACGGGTGATCAACCGGGTTCATTGCAACGCCGCGGACGGACGGACGAACGCCCAGCCAACGAGCGCGGCCGGCTTTGCCGCTGTTTTCGTTCTGCTTGTCAGCATTGGAAACAGCACCGACAGAAGCCAGACATTCACCGCGAACCAAGCGCAATTCGCCCGAGTTCAAGCGCAACTGCGCATAACCGGCGTCTTTACCGATCAGCTGCGCATAGCAACCAGCGGAGCGGGCGATTTGGCCGCCGCGACCGGGGTTCAGTTCAATGTTATGAACAACGGTTCCGACGGGCATGTTTTTCAGCGGCATAGCGTTACCCGGTTTGATATCGACTTTTTCACCGGAGATAACGACATCACCCGCCTGCAAACGTTGCGGAGCCAAAATATAAGAACGTTCGCCGTCTTCATATTTGACCAAAGCAATGAAAGCCGTGCGGTTCGGATCGTATTCCAAACGTTCGACCGTCGCGGCGACGTCAAACTTGTTACGTCTGAAGTCGATGAAACGGTAACGGCGTTTGTGTCCGCCGCCCATACGGCGGCTGGTAATGCGCCCTTGGTTATTGCGACCGCCGGTTTTATTCAAACCTTCGGTCAATTCTTTCACGGGACCGCCCTTGTACAGATCGCTGCGTTCCACCAGAACCAGGTGTCTGCGGCTGGGGGTTACCGCATTAAACGTTTTTAACGCCATTTCTTAAACTCCCGTCGTAAAGTCGATATTGCTGCCTTCAGCCAAGGTAACAATCGCTTTTTTATAGTCGCTGCGCGTACCGACCGTGCCGCGGAAACGTTTCGTTTTACCGCTGACGCGAACGGTGTTCACAGATTTCACTTTGACGTTGAACAAAGCTTCTACAGCCTTTTTAACGTCAGTTTTCGTCGCTGTCAACGGAATACGGAAAGTGACCTGTCCGTTTTCGGAACATTTCATCGCTTTTTCCGTAATGATCGGATGTACCAATGTGTCGTACATTTTTTCCGTTACTTTAATTTCCGGCTTACTCATTTCAGACGAGCCTCCAAGTTTTCGGCAGCTTCTTTGGTCAGAACCAAAGTGTCGCGGCGCAAAATATCATAAACATTGGCGCCCTGCTGCGGCAAAACGTCAACGTTGACGATGTTGCGGGCGGCCAGATTGAAGTTGTTGTCCAATTCGGCACCGCCGACGAACAAAGCGGATTCCAAACCCATTTTGTTCATTTTCGCCAACAATTCCTTCGTTTTGACTTCCGGCAATTTCAATTCGTCAACAACGATGAGCTTGCCGTTCTGGGCTTTGGCGGACAAAGCGCAGCGCATGCCCAAACGACGGATTTTCTTCGGCAAATCCTGAGCGTGCGAACGCACGACCGGACCGAAGCTGATGCCGCCGCCGCGGAACTGAGTCGCACGCAGAGAGCCTTGACGGGCGTTACCCGTGCCTTTCTGCTTGTACGGCTTTTTGGTCGTACCGCTGACTTCGGCAATCGTTTTGGTTTTGTGCGTACCGGCACGACGATTGGCCAACTGCCAGTTGACAACGCGGCTCAAAATGTCCGCACGAACTTCGGCGCCGAAAACGCTGTCTGCGAGTTCGATCGAGCCGACGCTCTGATTGTCCAAATTGACGATATCACATTTCATCGCCGTTATTCCTTCACTTCTTCAGCTGCAGGAGCAACTTCTTTGACAGCTTCAGCCTTGGCTTTCAAACCGGCAGGCATCGGAGCTTCTTTCGGAAGAGCTTTTTTCACTGCATCTTTAATCAAAACATAGGCGCCTTCAAAGCCCGGAACGGCACCTTTGACCATGATCAAACCACGGTCGGTATCCGTCGCAACGACTTTCAAATTTTGAACGGTAACCCGTTCCGCACCCAAATGTCCAGCCATCTTCTTACCCTTGAAGACACGACCCGGATCCTGACGGTTACCCGTGGAACCCAACGAGCGGTGAGAAATAGACACACCGTGTGTAGCTTCAAGACCGGCAAAATTATGCCGTTTCATGGCACCGGCAAACCCTTTACCCAAAGAGGTGCCGACTACATCGACAAACTGTCCCGCAACAAAGTGGTTGGCAGACAATTCATCGCCGGGGTTAAGGACGCAATCCTCACTAACCCGGAATTCAACTAACTTGCGTTTCAATTCGCTGTTCGCTTTGGCAAAATGACCGCGCACCGCTTTGGACAAGCGATTCGCTTTGGCCGTGCCGAAGCCCAACTGCAACGCAACATAACCGTCTTTGTCTTTTGTGCGGACAGAGACGACCTTGCAACCCTCAACCTTCAGAACGGTGACGGGGACATGAGCCCCGTCGTCCGTGAAAAGGCGAGTCATGCCGATTTTTTCAGCGATAAGACCACTACGCATGGCTCTTTTATCCTTTAAAGTTTAATTTCGACGTCAACACCGGCAGCCAAATCGAGCTTCATCAAAGCGTCAACCGTCTGCGGCGTCGGATCGATAATGTCAAGCACTCTTTTGTGAGTGCGGATTTCAAACTGTTCGCGCGACTTCTTATCAACGTGCGGCGAACGGTTTACTGTAAACTTTTCTATACGAGTTGGCAAGGGGATAGGACCACAAATTTGCGCACCCGTACGTTTTGCGGTGTTTACAATCTCGCGAGTCGACTGATCCAACAACCGGTGGTCGAAGGCTTTCAGGCGAATTCTAATATTTTGACCTTCCATGATCAATTTTCCTTTAGTTACTCGATAATTTTAGAAACGACGCCGGCGCCGACGGTACGACCGCCTTCGCGAATCGCGAAGCGCAAGCCTTCGTCCATAGCGATCGGGGTAATCAACGACACTTTGATGTGCACGTTGTCGCCCGGCATCACCATTTCCACACCCGGTTCCAGTTCAATCGTTCCCGTCACGTCCGTCGTGCGGAAATAGAACTGCGGACGATAGTTCGAGAAGAACGGTGTATGACGCCCGCCTTCTTCTTTCGTCAAGATGTAGCATTTCGATTCGAACACTTTGTGCGGCGTGATTGACTTCGGAGCCGCCAGAACCTGTCCGCGTTCGACTTCTTCACGTTTTGTGCCGCGCAGCAACACGCCGATGTTGTCGCCCGCTTCGCCTTGATCCAGCAATTTGCGGAACATTTCAACGCCCGTGCAGGTCGTCGTCTGCGTCGGTTTGATGCCGACGATTTCAATCGTGTCGCCTACTTTGATGACGCCGCGTTCAACACGTCCCGTCACAACCGTACCACGGCCCGAAATCGAGAACACGTCTTCGATCGGCATCAAGAACGGTTTGTCCTTCGGACGTTCCGGCTGCGGAATGTAATCGTCGATCGCTTTCATCAATTCAATGATGGAGTCTTCGCCGATCTTCTTGTCTCCGTCTTCCAGAACCGCCAAAGCGGATCCTTTGATGATGGGGATTTCGTCGCCCGGGAAGTCATACGACGACAACAGGTCGCGGATTTCCATTTCGACCAATTCCAGCAATTCGGGATCGTCGACCTGGTCGACTTTGTTCATGTACACGACCAGCGCAGGAACGCCGACCTGACGCGCCAACAGAATGTGTTCGCGGGTCTGCGGCATGGGGCCGTCAGCCGCGGAAACTACCAGAATCGCTCCGTCCATCTGCGCGGCGCCCGTGATCATGTTCTTCACATAGTCGGCGTGCCCCGGGCAGTCAACGTGCGCATAGTGTCTCTTGTCCGTTTCATATTCAACGTGCGACGTGTTAATCGTAATGCCGCGTGCGCGTTCTTCCGGCGCTTTATCGATGTTCGCGTAATCGACAAACTGCGCTTCGCCTTTCTTCGCCAACACTTTCGTGATCGCCGCCGTCAACGTCGTTTTACCGTGGTCAACGTGTCCGATCGTGCCGATGTTGCAGTGCGGCTTCGTTCTCGTAAACTTCTCTTTTGCCATTTT
>DJPN01000009.1 GCA_002438565.1 Alphaproteobacteria bacterium UBA6411
TTGTCGCCGCGTGTTTGTCCGCTGCGGCCTTGTGCTCTCCGCCTATCGTCGGCGCCGAAAAGATGTCGTCCTCTCCCAGCCCAAGTTTCGCGCTCTTCGCAAGAATGAACGATGCGGAATCATCTAGGTAAGTCGTAGTTTTCGCCGACGTTATCGTCGGCGTCATACAGGCCAATAAGGCTAAAGTAAGTATCTTTTTCATTGTTGTACCCCTTTATAATAACCGTTGAACACTTAAGTCTATTTTTACTGTATCATTCAAATGTGGCAAAAATATGGCGCGGAAACATTTTTTGAACACATTTTTTACAATGCATTGAAAATAAAGAAAAAAACAGCAAAAAAGCCGGATGTTTTCATGCCGTTTTTTGTGAAATGTGGCAGAAATAAGGCAATTTGAAATCAATCTAAACAAAAGACGCGCCCTTTTGACGGGGCGCGCCTGTTTCCGGTTAAGCGGCAGGCCGCTGTTATTTTCTGACCAGCGGTTTGTATTTGACACGGTGGGGCTGGTCGGCCTGTTCGCCCAAACGGCGTTTTTTGTCGGCTTCATATTCCTCGAAATTCCCCTCGAACCATTCGACGTGGCTGTCGCCCTCGAACGCCAGAATGTGCGTCGCGATGCGGTCAAGAAACCAGCGGTCATGGGATGTAACGACGGCGCATCCGGGGAAAGCCAGCAACGCCTTTTCCAAAGCGCGCAAGGTGTCCACGTCCAAATCGTTCGTCGGTTCGTCCAGCAAAATGACGTTCGCGCCCGATTTCAGCATTTTCGCCATGTGAACGCGGTTGCGTTCGCCGCCCGACAGCAGGCCGACTTTCTTCTGCTGATCGGGGCCTTTGAAGTTGAACTGTCCGACGTAAGCGCGCGACGGGACTTTGCGCTTGCCCAGCATGATTTCGTCGTTGCCGCCGGAGATTTCCTCCCACACCGTTTTGTTGTCGTCCAGCGCGTCGCGGCTTTGGTCGACATAGCCCAACTGCACGGTGTCGCCGATTCTGAAATCGCCCGAATCGGGTTTTTCCTGTCCCGTAATCATTTTCATCAGCGTCGTTTTGCCCGTGCCGTTCGCGCCGATGACGCCGACAATGCCGCCGGGGGGCAGTTTGAAGCTTAAATCGTCAATCAGCAGGCGGTCGCCGAAGCCTTTGCAGATGTTTTTGGCTTCAATGACCAAATCGCCCAAACGCGGGCAGGGCGGAATGACGATTTGCGCGGTTTCGAGCGTTTGCTTGTCAGCCTCGGCCACCAAAGCGTCAAACGCTTGGATACGCGCTTTGCTTTTGGCCTGGCGGGCGCGGGGGCTTTGGCGAATCCATTCCAATTCCTCTTTAATCGTGCGCTGGCGGGCGGATTCCTCTTTGGCTTCCTGTTCCAGACGTTTTTCCTTTTGTTCCAGCCATGACGAGTAGTTGCCCTCGTACGGGATGCCTTCGCCGCGGTCAAGCTCCAGAATCCAGCCTGTTACGTTGTCAAGGAAGTAGCGGTCGTGGGTAACCATGACGACCGTTCCTTCGTAATCGTGCAGATGCTGCTGCAGCCAAGCGACGGATTCCGCGTCCAAGTGGTTGGTCGGTTCGTCCAGCAGCAGCAAATCGGGCTTGCTGAGCAGCAGGCGGCACAGCGCGACGCGGCGTTTTTCGCCGCCCGACAGTTTTGTTACGTCGGCGTCGGCGGGCGGACAGCGCAGGGCGTCCATCGCGATTTCAACCGTGCGTTCCAAATCCCAGCCGTTCGCGGCATCGATTTTTTCCTGCAGTTCGCCTTGTTCGGCAATCAAGGCGTTCATTTCGTCGTCGGTCATTTCTTCGGCGAATTTGGCGGATATTTCCTCGAACCGTTTTAAGTGGTCGCGCACCGCGCCGCAACCGTCCATAATGTTTTCGATGACGTTTTTGTTCGGGTCAAGCTGCGGTTCCTGCGGCAGGTAGCCGACGGATGCGCCTTCGGCCGCCCAAGCTTCGCCGTTGAATTCGGTTTCGATGCCCGCCATAATCTTTAACAAAGTGGATTTGCCCGCGCCATTCGGCCCCAAAACGCCGATTTTCGCGCCGGGGAAAAACGACAGCCAGATGTTGTTCAAAACCCGCTTTCCGCCGGGGTAGGTTTTGGACAAGTTTTTCATGACATAGATGTATTGATAAGCGACCATGATGTTTCCTTAAAGCAAAGTCGTGGAGTGAATCGTTTCAACGATAGAAAAACAGCGAATTGTAATTGATGCCGTGATACCTTTGTTCCCGCGGAGCCGGCAGTTTTTCGGCCTTTTCCAGCAAATCGCGCGATTTCAGATACCAGTGCAGATCGTCCAGTCTGGCTTGATAGGCGGAAGAGCGGGCGGAGATGACCTTGTACCAATGATAGGCGTCAATCGGATTGTACAGCGGCTGGTACTGTTCCGAATACAAGAACGCCAGCTGTTCCTGCGCCGCGTAATGCCCTTGGTTCGCCGCCATCAGTAAATACTTCTGCGCCAGATAGGAATTGATTTCCCCGATCAATCCGAAACGGTAAATCAAGCCGACCGTATATTGCGCGTCCATATCGCCCTTTTCCGCTTCGGGAACCAGAAATTCCAACGCCTGGGCGTAATTCGCCCTTTCAAACGCCGCGCGCCCGCGGTCGACGTCCGTTCGCTCCGCGTCCAAAGTATCGGACGGAAGCAAAACGCACGCGGTCGAAAAAAGCATAAGGGCGCAAAGGATTAAACGCTTGAACATCGTCAGCGCCCCCGCGCGGCGGAAAGAATTTTGGCCAAAACGGGATTGGGGCGCGTTTTGACGCCCAAATCGACGTTGACTTCGCTGATATTGTTCAGAATCGAACGGTTTTCCTTGGTGCGTTTGTTCAATTCGTGCCACAGCGCGGTTCTGTCCGCAGAGGTCATGTATGTCGTATCCAGCAAAACGCGGACGGGTTCTTTTTCCCCCGTTTGTTTGTTGGGATAATCCTTGTCCAGCTGGCGCAAAACCGTTTCCGCGTTGCGCGGGGCGTCAAACTGCCATTTGTCCGTTTTCAACGGGGACAAAGGCGTTTTGATGTCGAACGGATGGCCGTCGCCGTCGTAAAAATCAATGTACCCCTCGGCCGGGCGGGTGACGGGCCCCGCCACTTTGCCGCTTAAATCAGCTTCGGCCGCGGCCATGGCTTCGCGGATGATTTTCGGCGTCGGATGCCCGCCGTGCGCGGGGTCGATTGTCAGCGCGTCGAAATCCGGATAGTTCCGATAACGCGCGGGAACATTTTCCAACGTGCGGATTTTTGATTGGAAATCCTGCATTCCGCCGGCATTTTCAACGCGCGACGGGCGGGGCGAATCCTGCATTTCAAACCTCTTTATAAAACAATTTGCCTGTATTTTGAGCCATAAAGCTGCCGATGTCCAGAATTTTATACGGGGATTTGAACGCGGAGCTTGTTTCACGGGGCAAGATTCCCTATATTACGCGTAAAAGACTTTGGGGAGAATTTATGTTTCACTTCGTTGTTCCGCTGATGTTCGTTTTGTTGCCGCTGCCGTTGCTGATGCGCGCGGTGCTGCCGCGTGCGGAGGATCAGAACGGCGAGGCGCTGAGGGTTCCCTTCTATGCGGCTTTAAAGGATTTGCCGCGCGGGCGCGGGCTTTCCATAATGGCGAATGCGTCTTTCCGGCGGATTCTGGCGTTCGCCGTTTGGGCGCTGGTCGTATGCGCCGCCGCGCGTCCCCAATGGGCCGGCGAACCTCAAAAGATTTCATCCGAAGGGCGGAATTTGATGCTGGTGCTGGACGTGTCCGGATCGATGGATGAACCGGATTTCGTGCTGAACGACCGTCCCGTGCGGCGCTGGGATGCGGTGCAGGCCGTGGCGCGCCGCTTTTTGAAAAAACGCGAAGGCGACCGCGTCGGCGTCGTGCTGTTTGGCGAACGCGCGTATGTCTATGCGCCGCTGACTTATGACACCGGCACGGTTTCGACTTTGCTGGGGGAGGCCGATGTCGGCATGGCGGGGCGGCAGACGGCTGTCGGCGACGCTTTGGGACTGGCTTTAAAGAACATGGCCGATCTGCCCGCCAAAAGCAAAGTGGTTGTTCTGTTGTCCGACGGCGTGGCGAACGCGGGGGTGATGAAGCCTTTGGAGGCTGCGGAAGTCGCCAGAAAAGCGGGGGTTAAAGTCTATACCGTCGGAGCGGGATCGGATACGGTTGAAATGGCGGGGCTGTTCGGAATGATGCAGATGCCGCGCGGCGACGAAATCGACGAAGAAACGCTGAAAAAAATCGCCGAAATGACCGGCGGCCGGTATTTCCGAGCCAAAAACACGGCGGAACTGGTCGAAATCTATGACGATATCAATGCGTTGGAACCCGTGAAAAACGACGATATTTTCATTCGTCCCGTCAAAGAGCTGTTCTATATCCCGCTGGCCGCCGCGTTTGCGCTGAGTGTGCTTGGCGCGCTGTCCTTTTTGGTCAAGAGAGGGTAAGGCAATGCACTTTTCACGTCCCGAATGGGCTTTGGCTTTGATTGTTTTTGCGCTGCTTCCTTTGCTGGCGCGCAAAACGCGTTCCGGCGGCGGAGCGTGGAGCAAAATTTGCGACCCGCAGCTGCTGAAAGCTTTGCTGATTGAAAGTCGGGGAAAAAGCCTTTTCGGGCAGTTGCTGCTGTTAGGTGTTTGCTGGGGATTGGCCGTTTTCGCTCTGACGGGACCCGCTGTGGAAAAACTGCCTCAGCCGACTTTCAGCAAAGGCGCGGATGTGGTGTATCTGCTGGATGTTTCGCCGCTGATGGGGGCGCGCGATTTAAAGCCGTCGCGCATGGAGCGCGCGGTGTTCAAGCTGTACGATTTGCTGAAACGCAACGCGGGGGCGCAAAGCGCGCTGGTGCTGTACGCTTCGACGCCTTTTACCGCCGTTCCTCTGACGCCCGATTTGAAAATGATTGAAAATGTTTTGCCGACCGTGCAGGCGGGGCTGATGGGCGGGACGGTGCCGAATCTTGCGGCAGCTCTGGATGAAGCGGAGGTCTTGCTGCGGCAGGCCAAGGCTGTCGGCGGGCGGGTTGTCGTGTTGGGGGCGTTTGCGGACGCTTCTGCCGTCAAAGCCGCCAAGCGGCTGAAAGAAAACGGTTTTACGGTATCCGTTCTGGGAATCGGCACGACAGAGGGCGCGCCCGTTCAGCTGGCGGACGGCAATTTTGCGACCGTCAACGGGCAGGCGGTTTTGTCAAGTTTGCCCGTCAAAGAGTTGAAGCAAACGGCTGCGGCGGGCGGCGGCGTTTACCGGACGGTTTCGCTGGATGAGGCCGATATTGACGCTTTGTCAGCCGTCAAGGCCGGACGCGGGTCGTCCGCGGCGGCGGACGGCAAAATCAAAGCCGACGCGTGGAAAGATTTGGGGGCGTATTTCGCCGCGCTGATTTTGCCGTTTATGGCGTTGGGATTTCGCCGCGGATGGCTGGGCGTTTTGCTTTTCAGCTTGTTCCCCGCGCAGGCGCAGGCGTCTTGGACGGATTTTTGGCAGCGTGAAGACTATAAAGCCGCCGTCCGCATAACGCAGGGGCAAAAGCCCGAATCCGCCGATGTATTCCAAGACTTCGACTGGAAAGGCGCGGCGCAATACAAATCGGAAGATTATCAAGCGGCGGCGGACTCTTTTGCCAAGGGAGACTCTGCGGAAAATCTGTACAATTACGGCAACGCGCTGGCGCATGCGGGAAAAATCCAAGACGCAATCAAAGCGTATGCCGCGGCTTTGAAGCAAGACCCGAATCATGCGGACGCCGCTTTCAACAAAAAATATTTGGAAGACCGGCTGAAGCAAAATCAATCAAACCAAAACCAAAATCAAAAACAAAAGCAGGATAAACAGCAGCAGGGCGCGCAAAATCAATCTCAAGACGCTCAAAATGCTCGGAACGGCCAAAGCGGGCAGAATCAAAAGCCGCAGCCGCAAAACCAAAACGAACAACGCCAAAACGAACAACGGCAAGGCGAACGGCAGCAAAATGAACAAAACGAACAAAGCGGTCAACCGCGGCGGCAGGGGTCGAACGGCGAAAAACAGCCAAGCCGCCCCCGTTCCGCCGAACAGCGCAAAGCCGAAAAAAAGCCGGAAGGCGAAAAAATCGAAGCGCCCAAATCCGCCGCCGAACAGCGCGAGGAACAAGCCAAACAGGAACAGCGTCAATGGCTGTCCGTCATTGACGACGATCCGTCGGGACTGCTGCGTGAACGTATTCGCCGCCACAATTTGAACAGAAGGACAAGATAATGAAAAAACTGTTTTTATTCTTTTGTTTGATTTTCGCCTCAACGCCCGCTTTTGCGGACTTTAAAGCGACGGTCAGCCGCACGACGCTGCCCGAAGGTGAAAGCTTTCAGCTGTATCTGCGCCAGAACGGCGATGCCGAACAGCCCGATGTTTCCGTGCTGAACAAAGATTTTACCGTCGTCGGTCAGCGCAAAAGCTACAAGACAAGCATCATCAACGGCAAAGCGGAAAAGTACAACGAAAACATTTTGACGTTGATTCCCAAAACGGCGGGAACGGTTGTTCTGCCTGCGATTTATGCGGGAAAAGAGCACACTTCGCCCATGAATTTGACGGTTGTTCCCGCGGGAACGGCTTTGCCGGCCGCGGCGGGGCAGAAACAGCCCGTTCAATCCAAGGTGTTTTTGCGCGCGTCGCTGTCGGATGAAAAACCGTTTGTCGCTCAACAGGTTGTCTATACGGTCAGACTGTACACGAACGAAGACACCGTTTTGCTGGACGGCGCACTGACGCCGCCCGCCGCGGACGGCGTTGCCGTTGAACAGTGGGGCGAGGCAAGGCGGTCGCGGACTTTAATCAACGAAGCGCCGTACAACGTGCTGGAATACAAATTTTTGCTGTTTGCGCAAAAAAGCGGCAAAATCAAACTGGAAGCGCCGCGTTTTCAAGGGATTGTCAGCGATCCGGACGCGGGGCGGGATACGGATATTTTCGGGTTTCAGAGCGCTTTTTCGGGATTTTTCGGTCAAAAGAACATTGTTGTTCGGGCAAGCGACGCGACTTTGGACGTCAAACCTTTGCCTGACGGCGTGAAAACGGGGTGGCTGCCTGCGACTCATGTCGAAATCGCCGAAGAATTTTCCCCCGAATCGGCGTCGGTGGCTTTGGGCGAAGCGGTGACGCGCACGGTATCCGTTGCCGTGAACGGCGCGCGCGACACTCAAATTCCGGATCCGGATTTTCCCGCGGGCGACGGCTACAAGCTTTATCCGGGGCAGACGGATTCCAAAAAACTGTTTGACGATCAAGGCATTGTCGGCGTTAAAACCCGGCAAGTCGTTTTTATGCCGACAAAAACGGGGGATGTTGTTTTGCCCGCTTTGGAACTGCCGTGGTACGACGTTAAAAACCAAACGGTTCAAATCGCGGTTTTGCCGTCGAAAACAATCAAAGTGACGGGAACGATGCCGCCCGAACGCAATCGGGATGCCGATGCCGCCGCCGTTCCCGCCGAACAAGCGATGCCGCCCGCAGCGGATGTTGTGCCGCTTGCGCCGCCTGACAAAATGCCGGACTATCGTTTGTTTTTTGCCGGAATACTGGTTGGCGCCGGGGTGACGGGGCTGGCGTGGCTGACGGTCGGCCGGATAATGATTGTTCGCGTCCGCAAAGCCGAAGAGCGCCAAGCCGCTTTGCCGCGCCGCGCCGCGGAATCCGCATTAAAGCAGGCCTGTGCCGCAAACGATGCCGTTGCCGCCCGCATTGCTTTGCTGGAGATCGCCGCCCTGTATTGGGAAGACAATCCGCCGCTGACTTTGTCGGGCGTGGCGGACAGATTCCGCGATGCCGCTTTGGCGGGGCAAATTGACGCTTTGAACACTGTTTTGTACGCGCCCGCTTCCGTCGAATGGAACGGGGCGGGATTGTGGAAGGCGTTCAAGAAAACGAAACTTTATCGGAAAACGGCAGAAAAAAGCAGTGCCCCCCCCGTTCCGCCGCTGTATCCGACTTAAATGTTTGCGTTCACTCCAATCCTTTTGTATAACGGAAAAAAAGGATTGCCGTTAAATGCGTATGTCTTTGTCGAATGTTGTGTTAATCGCTTTTTTGTGGGCAACGGCGATGTTCGCCGCCGTGGGCTATGTTTTTTCCGTTTATGACGAAGCATCCGTTTCTTTGCGCGATTCTGCGGTTCGCACCGCGCTGACGGCCGTTCACGGCGCTATTCGCGCCGAACTGGACAAAGGCAAGGCTTTGCCGCAAACGGAAACTTTGACGCCTTTGCTGGAACAATACACCAAGCTTTCCGCCGAAGCGGCAACGTTTTTCGTATTCGACGCGCTGTCGGGAAAAGTGCTGTACGGTTCTCGAAACGCTGCGGCGGGGACGGAAGTTCCGTTTGCTTTGTTGGAAAAGTGCAAAGCGGCCGGTCTGTTTTTCGCGGATGCTCAAAGCGATTTGAAAACGGCCGGCATGCCTGTAACGAATGCGTTGGAAAATGTTGTCGGCTGTGTTGCCGAACAAACGCATGCGGATGAAAACGAACGCGACCGGTTGGTGCACGACGCGTTTCGAGCGTGGCTGCGGCTGACGTTAATCGGATTGGCCTGTATCGCCGTGTTGTATTTGAAAAGCTGCCTGCCGAACGGAAAACGGCGATTCGGTTTTGCCGGTTTGGCGGTTGTGCTGATTTTGATGCTGGTTCCGTCCGCCGTGTCCCAAATGTGCGAATCGTTTGAGCAGAATCTGAAAGCGCCGATTGCTTTAAAAGCCAAAACGGTGGCGCGGACGGTGGCGCAAGCCGTCGAAAAATCCGTGGGCGGCGGAATTCCTTTTTCCCAAATCGCGGGGACGGACGCGTTTTTGGAACAGATACGCAAAACGAATCCGGAACTGCTGTTTATTTTACTGACGGATAAAACGGGACGGGTTTTATTTGAAAACGGCAGTACGCAGCAGGCTTTTGAAACAAATGTGCGCACGGGCGGCGTGACTTTGAAAAAAGGATACTTTAACGCGGCCGAACCGGTTGTGGCGAATTCCGCCGCTGTCGGCTGGGTGCAAATCGGCGTGAATGAAAGGTTTGTGCGTGAAAAGATTTTTTAGCTTGATGCTGATCGGATGCTGTTTGGCCGCCCCTGCTTTCGGGAGGGCGGAAAAGCACGTTGCTTTCGTGCTGTGGAACGGGTGCGACGAAGCTTGCCGCGGTTTTCAAGACGCTTTGAAAGCAAGCGGTTCCGTCACGGCTTTGACTCTGTACGATTTAAAGAAGGATTTAAACGAAATTCCGCATGTGTTGGCGGAAATAAAGCGCACCCGACCGGATTTGCTGGCAACATGGGGGACTTTGCCGACATTGAAGCTGGTCGGATCCGATAAAGACGCCTTGTCCGCCGACTATATAACATCGATTCCGACCGTCTTTATGGTGGTGTCCCAACCCGTCGAAAGCGGGCTGGTGTCAGCCCTGTCGTCCCAAGGGCGCAATATTACGGGAGTGACTTCGCTGGTTCCCGTTTCCGAACAACTGCAGGCGGCGCGGCAGTTCAAACTGTTTGACAGAATCGGCATTGTTTACAATGCTCAAGAATCCAATTCCGTTTCGGTTGTGGAACAGGTCAAAAAATATGCCTTAATGATGAATTTCGATGTTATCGAACGGAAAGTTCCTTTAAATTCGGACGGCAAACCCGATGCATCGAAAATTGAAAAAGCCGTTGCCGAAATTGCCGAACAAAAGGCGGGATTGATTTATTTGCCGCCAGACGCTTTTATGAATGTCAACAGGGACGTGCTGACACAGGCCGCGGCGGATGCGGGCATCCCCGTTTTTTCGGCATCCGAAGCTGCCGTTGTCCACGGGGAAGCTTTGTTTGCATTTGTACACCGCTATTATACAATCGGTTTGTTTGCAGGACAAAAAGCCGTTCAAATTTTACAAAACGGGATTCCCGCGTACGACATTCCGATTGAATCCCCGCGCCGAGGCGTCTTTGTCGTCAATATGACGGTGGCGCGGAAATTGGGAATTTATCCGCCGTTGAGCTTGGTTCAAGCGGCGGATTTCGTCAACATTCCCAAAAATCAATAAATTTTTGACGCCGACGGAAGGGGGCTCTTTTGTCCGCGCGGCAACAGATATTGCCCCTGCGGGGTTTGCAGCGATCCGTCCGAATACAGGCTGAATTGCATAAGCGGCATTTGCGCAAAACGAATCAGCGTGTCCGGACAATCCGACATTTTTTTCTTTTGCAGACGATATCCGCCGACTTTGGCGCGGACATACTGGTTTTTCAGCTCTTTTTCAACGGCTTCGTTCGGCGACGTGTTCGCAAAATAGCGGCTGACGATTTCTTCGTATTTATACAAAGCCTTTGACCCGCAGGCCAGCGCAACCCCTGCCAAAGTGCCGAATTGCTGAGCTTCGGACATTGTTTCGGCTTGTGCGCAGGGAATGCTCAAAAACCAAACAAGGGATAAAATCACGTTTTTTATCATAACCGGACACCTTGATGCGTTTGAATGAAGTTTTTAAACACGCGGGGATTTTGTTCTGCGGTAAGCCGTTTTTTGTGTTTTAGGTTTGCGGGCGGATTTTGCTTTCTTGACTTTTTTCGGTTCTTGATACGCCATTTTGCGGCTTTCGGGCAGAGCTTCGGCCTTGGCGTACGCCGTTTCGTCCGTCATTTTTTCGCGCATTTGGTTGCGCGCGTCCAGAAACAGGCTCAATTCCGTGCCGACCAGCTTGCGCTGAGCCGTAATCTGCTGTGTCGTCGGGTTGATTTTCTGCCCGTTTTTAATCAGTTCCCAATGCAGATGCGGTCCCGTCGAACGCCCCGTATTGCCCACATAGCCGATGACTTCGCCCGCTTTGACGCGTTTGCCGACATAAATTTTGTCGTCGATTCGGCTCATGTGCGCATAGGCCGACGAATATTCCGAATTATGCTTGATTTGCACATAACGGCCGTAGGAACCGCGCCGTCCCGATTGCGTAACCGTGCCTTCCCCCGGCGCGCGGATCGGCGTCCCTATCGGTGCGCCGAAATCAACCCCCCAATGCATGAGTTTGTATCCCAGGATGGGATGTTTCCTTTGCCCGAAACGGGATGTTATGCGCGGGTTTTTCAGCGGATGCATGACGAACAGCTTGCGGGCGATTTTGCCCTTGTCGTCGTAAAAATCCTCGTGTCCTTTGCTGTCCGTGTAGCGGTAGCGTTCGTGCGTTCCCGTCGTTTTCAGATTCAGCGCGGCGTAAAGCAGTTCGCCGTTGCCCGTCGGTTCGTTGTTTTTGTTGTATTCTTTGTTAAAGACGGCGGTGAACGAATCGCCCTTGCGCAAATCGCGCGTAAAGTCGATGGGACCGTCGAAAGCCCAGATAATCTGTGAAATCACATTAGTCGGAATACCGCTTTGTTTGGCATTGACGACGAAAGCCCCGTCAATGTCGCCCGATGCGATTTCGGCTTTAAGCGTGACTTCGGGCGGCAGCATGGAGGCTTCAAACGCATCGTCTACGCCGCGCGCCGCCGTATAGCGATTGCCGTGGCGGTCTTCCAGTGTGACGGAAAGCAAGTGGCTGTTGCCGTCGTTGTCTTTGGTCGTGCCGACTTCGACCGTGTCGCCGATTTGAACCTGTTTCAAATTCAAAACATCGGACAGAGCCGTTGTGATTTGATAGCTTTCTTGATTTGTCAATCCGGCGCGGCGCAAAACGACGGCCAAGCTTTCGCGCGGTTTGACTTCAAATTTTTCAAGACTGTCGGGAACGGGGGCTTCCTCGGCTTCCGGTGTTTCGGCGGTTTGTTCCTCGGCGGACTCGGGGGCTTCGGCGGGGGACAAGGGCAGGTTGATTTCCGCCGTCGGCGTCAATGACGGCGTTTCGGCAACGCGCTCTTCTATCAGCTGAGCCGTTTCCAGCTCTTTGGCGGACGGGACGGTCCAATGAAAAACGGCCAGAGTGGACAGCGCGCCCAGCGCCGTTCCGATTAGAAAAGAGGGCAGCGCTTTATTGCGTTTAACGGAAAATCCGTTCGTCGAAAAATCGTCCGCAACCAATTCCGCCGCGCTGTCGCTCAAGCGTTCAAACAAACAGCGTGTCGATTCCGCGATTCGTTTCAAGCATCCCGTCTGCAATGCATGGTTTTCCGTATTTTCCGACATTCCCGAATCCTTTTTCAAAAAACACAATGTGCTAGAAGTAGCCCCAAATTGCTAAGATAAGTTTAAAGTCGCTGGCTCAGGTCATACAAAGCGATTGCCGCAGCGTTCGACACGTTCAAACTTTCGACTTTGGGCGATATGGGCAGTTTGACCATAAAATCGCAGTTTTCCGCGGTCAAACGGCGTAAACCGTAGCCCTCTGACCCCATGACGAGGGCGATTTTTTTCGGCAGGTCCGCTTCACGCAGCGTTTTGTCCGCGCGCCCGTCCATGCCGACGCACCAATAGCCTTTGTCTTTCAAATCCTGCATGGTGCGCGACAGATTCGACACGGCGGCAAGGGGAACAAGCTCCAGCGCGCCCGACGCCGATTTCGCCAAAGTCCCCGTCGCTTCGGGGGCGTTGCGTTCCGTCATCAGCACCGCGTCCGCTCCGAACGCCGCGGCAGAGCGCAAGATTGCCCCGACGTTGTGCGGGTCCGTTACTTGGTCAAGCAAAACCACCAAAGACGAATCCTTTTCGGGCAAATCGTCTATATAAAAGTCGGGCAGGGGCTGAACCAGCGCCGCAATGCCTTGATGCACAGCGCCTTTGGGCAGCAGCTGGTCAAGATCGGCGCGCGAAACCGATTCGTATTCGATTTCTTTGTGCAGGGTGTTTGCCAGCTCGCCCGCCGTTTCCTTGGTCATCAGCAAACGCAGAACCGTGCGATTCGGATTTTGAAGCGCCGCCGTCACAGGGTGATAGCCGTACAGCCACAGCCCTTTTCCCGTGTTCGATTCGGGTTTCCGCGGTTGAAAAGCGTTCTTTTTGTCGTGTTTAGCCATATCCGTACTCTTTATAACAATAAGCTTTGTCATCGGTTTTAGCATATTTTTTTAAAAGAAAAAGACTTTATTTCATTTTTTATGTTGACAAACGCCCCTCAAATCCCGTATTCAAAAGGCGTTGCTTTTGCAACATGGAACGGATGGGTGGCCGAGTGGTTAATGGCAGCAGACTGTAAATCTGCCCGCGTGAGCGTACGCTAGTTCGAATCTAGCCCCATCCACCATCCTGCGGGTGTAGCTCAATGGTAGAGCAGAAGCCTTCCAAGCTTACTACGTGGGTTCGATTCCCATCACCCGCTCCATCAGAAGCTTGAAAAGAGCGAAGGGAAACATCCTTACTTTTTTCCTGCATTTTCGCGGCCGCCGACGAGGGGGCTTTTTGTTTAATACGGATAGGGATATCTACAAAATGGCAAAAGAGAAGTTTAC
>DJPN01000025.1 GCA_002438565.1 Alphaproteobacteria bacterium UBA6411
GGGTTTTCTGAATACAAAAAAAAACGCCGATGACAAACACCGGCGTTTTATATTGTTTCAAACGACCCCTCAGCGGCCGATGGGATAAACAACGCCTTTAATCATCGCGGCGCGAATCATATCGTTGTTTTCTTTTTTCATCAGTTTGTGCGACAGCTTGCGCAGCGCCATTTGCGTATGCTTCAAATCCGCATAATCCGCCGCCGAAAACGATTCTTTGGGTTTGTTCGGCGTGCCGTATTCCTTGGCGGCGATTTTCGTGCCGACGTACGCCGCGGCGGCCAAGCCGACAGCCATACCCGCTTCGGGCGAAACACCGTGAGCGACAGACATCGCCGTCGCCAAAACGCCCAGTTTGATGTACGTTTCACGGCCGTGTTCATCAGCTTTGAGGTTTGCGAAATAGGAAACCTTGTCCTTGAACGAATAGTTCTTCAATTCCGCCTTGACTTCCGCGCGTTTTGCTTCGACGTCTTCACGTTTGATTTCGTCCCAGCCCGAACGTTTCACCAGATCGTTGGTCGCTTTGTGCGCGCCGATAATCGTTTCGCCGTGCGTCAGCTTGACCGCCGTCGACAGGTATTTGTTCAGCAGAGCCGCGGATTTGCTTTCCTTTCCGGATGTTTCTTTGCTGTTTTCCAAAGCCAGAGCCATTTCAAGACCTCCTGTTAATAACGAATCTTTTACTTTGAGAATCATTGTAAACTTTTCCGAAAAAGTGTCAAGATTTTGTCGAAATTATTTTTCTTTGACTTCGACTTTTTCAAAATCCGCCTTGCTTACGCCGCAGACGGGACAAACATAATCGTCGGGCAATTCCTCGAACGGGGTGTCGCCGTCGTAAACATAGCCGCACACTTTGCAAACCCATTGATATTTCATTGTTTTTCCTCCTTTTGTTTTGCGTTCCCTGTAATCGGTGTAGCTCAGCGGTTTTTTAGCCCCGTTTTCCGCGTCAACGATTGTTGCGAAAAACAACGTATGCGTCGACAGTTCGCGCCAATCCGTGATGTCACAGACGACCCACGCCGCCGCATCGTCCAAAACGGGCAGTCCGTTTCGCAAACGGTGTTTCACCGCCGCCCATTTGTCCGCCGTGCGGGCGGATTGAAAACCGAAGTTTTTGATGATTTCCGTATCAACGTCGTCGGGCAGAACCGACAGGGAAAAAGCTTTGTTTTCCAGCAAAAGCTCCCGCGTGCGCGTGGTTTTGCCGCAGCACAGCACAAGCGTCGGCGGTTCGACCGTCGTCTGCATCACCGCGTCAACGACGCATCCGCCGAACTTTTCGCCGTCCTTGACGCCGACGACATACAGTCCGTAAGTGAATTTGAATAAAGCGTTTAAATCAGTCATACGTTCATGAAACCGCATAACCGCAAAAAACGCAATTCGGCAAAAAGGTTAGAATCCCAAAACGTCGCGCATGGAATACAAGCCCGCCTTTTGTCCCGCCGCCCACAGCGCGGCGCGCACAGCCCCGTTTGCGAACACCGCGCGGGACGACGCTTTGTGCGTCAGCTCGATTCGTTCGCCCGTTCCCGCAAAAATAACCGTGTGGTCGCCGACAACGTCCCCGCCGCGCAATGTCGCAAAGCCGATTTCGCCCGCGGGACGCGCGCCGATGACGCCGTGCCGTTCATAGCAGGCCACTTTGTCCAGCGATTCGCCGCGTCCTTTCGCCGCCGCCTTGCCCAAAGCCAACGCCGTCCCCGACGGCGCGTCGACTTTGTTGCGGTGGTGCATTTCGACGATTTCGATGTCGTAATTCGGATCGAGAACCGCCGCGACCTTTTCGACCAAAGCCTGCAGCAGGTTGACCCCGACGCTCATATTCGGGGCAAGGACAATCGGCGCTTTTTCGGCGCATTTTGCGACTTCCGCGCGTTGTGTTTCCGTCAAGCCCGTCGTTCCGATGACCAGCACTTTGCCCGATTCGGCGGCAGCTTTGGCGTTTTCGACGGACGCAGCGGGCGCGGTAAAGTCCAGCACCGCGTCGGATACGGCGAACAGGTCTTTGATGTCGGCAAAGACTTTGCCTTTGCCCAATTCCTGCCCGATAACGGGGGAGTCGGGGCGTTCCGTTCCGCCGGACAGTTCCAATCCCGCTTCAACCACCGCTTGGCACAGCATTTTTCCCATTCTGCCCGCACAGCCCGTAACACCGATTTTCATAACGACGAATCCTTTTCAAAATAAAAAAGGAAAGGCAAAACCGCCTTTCCTTTGTTTCGTTAAATATCCAAGTTGGCGACTTCCAGCGCGTTGTCTTGAATGAAGTCGCGGCGCGGTTCGACAACATCGCCCATCAGCATCGAAAACACGCCGTCGGCTTGGTCGACATGTTCGATTTTCACCTGCAGCATGGAACGCACATTCGGATCCATCGTCGTTTCCCACAGCTGTTCGGGATTCATTTCGCCCAACCCTTTGTAGCGCTGAATCGAAACGCCTTTGCGTCCGACTTTGGCAATCAGATCCGAAAACGACATCGGGCCGACGGTTTTATATTCCGCGTCTTTGGTCTTGAAAATCGCGGTTTTGATGTAACAATCATACAAATCCGCCGCAATTTCGTTCAGTTTTTTTGCTTCGCCGCTGGTCAAAATGTTCTGGTCGACAACGTGCCGTTCAGTGACGCCGCGCAGCGTTCTGGTGAACACGAAAGCCCCGTTTTCAAACGCGCCTTTCCAGCCCCGTTCGTATTCGGGTTCGATTTCATCCAAACGCGCGGCGACTTCAACGGCGCAGGCTTGCGCTTTGTCGGCGTTGTCGTACTTGTCGGGATTGAACAAGCCGCGCACTGCCATTTGTTCAATGATTTTCGACGGCACCTGACGCGACAAAGTGTCAATCAAGTAGCGGCTGGAGCGGGCTTCTTCCGCCATTTTTTTCAGCTCCGCCCCTGCGATTTGCATGCCGTCCCAGCGCACCAGAACGGAATCCTGCGTTGATTGGGCAATCAAGTAGTCTTCCATCGCGGCTTCGTCTTTCAGATAGATGTCCGAATTGCCGCGGCGGGCGCGGTACAAAGGCGGTTGAGCGATGTAAATGTACCCGCGTTCAATCAGTTCCGGCATTTGACGGAAGAAAAACGTCAACAGCAGCGTGCGGATGTGGCTGCCGTCGACGTCAGCATCGGTCATGATGATGATTTTGTGATAGCGGCATTTGTCGGCGTTGAAGTCGTCGCGTCCGATGCCCGTGCCAAACGCGGTCACCATCGTGCCGATTTCGGCGGAATTCAACATGCGGTCGAAACGCGCGCGTTCGACGTTCAGAATTTTACCGCGCAAAGGCAGAATGGCTTGGGTCGCGCGGTTGCGCCCCTGTTTCGCAGACCCGCCCGCGGAGTCCCCTTCGACGAGGAAGATTTCAGACAAAGCGGGGTCGCGTTCTTGACAATCCGCCAGTTTTCCCGGCAAAGACGCCATATCCAAAACGCCCTTGCGCCGCGTCAAATCGCGGGCTTTGCGGGCAGCTTCGCGCGCCGCGGCGGCTTCCACCACCTTGCCGATGATTTTGCGCGCTTCGGTCGGGTGTTCGCCCAGCCATTTTTCCAGCTTTTCGCCGACAATGTTTTCGACGACGGGACGGACTTCCGAGGATACCAGTTTGTCCTTGGTCTGCGAAGAAAACTTCGGATCGGGGACTTTGACGGACAAAACGCAGGTCAGCCCTTCGCGCATGTCTTCGCCGGACAGTTCGACCTTTTCCTTTTTCAGCATGCCCGATTCCTGCGCATAGGCGTTGATTGTGCGGGTCAGCGCGCCGCGCAAGCCCGCCAAATGCGTGCCGCCGTCGCGCTGCGGAATGTTGTTCGTAAAGCACAGCGTCGTTTCGTGGTAGCCGTCCGTCCATTCCATTGACAATTCGACAATAATGCCGTTCTTTTCGCCCGACATGGAAATCGGTTGATCGTGAATCGCGACTTTCGAGCTGTCGATGAAACGCACGAATTCCTCGATTCCGCCCTCGTAGCAGAATTCGACTTCGCGCGGGTTGCCGGGGCGGTCGTCGCGCAAAACCAGATGCACGCCCGAATTCAAAAACGCCAGTTCGCGCAAACGGTGTTCCAAAGTGTCGAAATCGAACGTCGTTTGCGTGAAAATTTCCGACGACGGCATAAAGGTTACTTCCGTCCCCGTTCTGTCCGCAGGAACGGCGTCGCCGACGACTTTCAGCGGAGCGACCGCCACGCCGTCCTTGAACTGCATGAAGTGTTCCTTGCCGTTGCGCCAGATGCGCAATTCCAAATGCGACGACAAAGCGTTGACGACGGACACGCCGACGCCGTGCAGGCCGCCCGAAATTTTGTAAGAGTTCTGGTCGAACTTGCCGCCCGCGTGCAGCTGGGTCATGATGACTTCGGCGGCGGAAACGCCCTCTTCCTTGTGCAAATCGGTCGGGATGCCGCGCCCGTTGTCGCGCACCGTAACCGAACCGTCGGCGTTGATGATTGTCACCGTTTTGGTGCAGTATCCCGCCAGCGCTTCGTCAATCGCGTTGTCCAACACTTCGTAAACCATGTGGTGCAGACCCGTGCCGTCGTCCGTGTCGCCGATGTACATTCCGGGACGTTTGCGGACGGCGTCCAAGCCTTTCAAAACCTTGATGGATTCGGCGTTGTATTCCGAACCGGCATGGAGTGTTTCTTCTGTCATAATCCACCTTTCCTTTTACGAGGCCGCCAACACGGGCTCCCCTTTGAACAAATCTTCGACGGCGACAAAGTGCGCCGTGTTTTCCCAAGCGTCGAAAGCGGCTTTGTCCGTTCCCGACACCCAGACCTGCGTTTTAAATTCTTTCAGTTGTTCCAACAGCCTTTCCAGCCGTTTGGAATCCAAATGCGCGGCGGCTTCGTCAAACAAAATCAGCGGAAGCGTTCCTTTCGCCGCCGCCAAAGCGCGAATGTGCGACAGCAGAACGGCAATCAGCAAAGCCTTTTGTTCGCCCGTCGAACACGCCGCCGCGGGCATGTTTTTCTGTGTATGAACCGCCGCCAAATCAATCGTGTGCACGCCGCCCGCCGTTCCCGTTTCGGCGCACGTTCCGCGCGCTTTTTTGAACCAATCAGCGATGAAAGCCGTCGCTTCGTCTTCCGTCTTGTCCGCCAGTTCGGCTTCCAATCCGCCCGTCAAAGCCAGTTCGGCATGCGGAAAATCGCCGCTTTCCGGCGCGTTTTGCAAAACATTCAGCAGCTTGCGCCGCGCCAAAGCCGTTTTCGCCCCGTATTTCGCCAACGTTTTTTCCAAAGCGGACAGCCACGCGCCGTCTTTCGTTCCGTCGCGCAGCAGTGCGCTCCATTGCCGCAAAGCCTGCGTGTACGCCGCGCAGTTGCGGGCGTGTTCGGGATAAAAAGCCTGCACCAGCCTGTCCCAAAAACGGCGGCGTCCCGCGGGGTCGCCCGAAAACAGCCTGTCCATGGCGGGGGTCAGCCAAACGGCTTGGCACACATCGTCCAAATCGTTTTGGTTTTTGACCGCCGCGCCGTTAACGTGGATTTTGCGCTTTTCGGAACGCTTGCCCGCTTCGGGTTCAAACGCCGTTCCGACTTCGATTTCTTCGCCGCTTTTGTTCAACAGCGCGGACACCGCCCAGCTTGTCCCGCCCGATGTCGGCAGAACGTCCGAAAACCGCGCCTGCCGCATCCCTTTTCCGGGGGCAAGGAACGACACCGCCTCCATCAAATTGGTTTTGCCCGTGCCGTTACGCCCCGTCAAAACAATCGGAGTTTCGGGCAAATCCAAACGGGCATAACCGTAATTGCGGAAATTTGTCAACATCAGCCTGCAAACATAAACGCCGCGCACGGGGGCGGACGCCGCCGAATCCGTCGGCGACGTTTGAACAAACGGCACTCCGCCCGAGCGCGCAAACATCAATTCGTTGGCTGTCAAAATGGCTTTACACCCGCATCGGCATCAAAACAAACAAAACGCTGGGATCCGACAAATCGGTCAGCACGGTCGGCGACGCGGAATCCGCAAACGCCATACGCACCAAGCCGCCCTTAATCTGTTTCAGAACGTCTTCCAAGTACATGTAGTTGAAGCCGACATCAATCGACGGACCGTCGTATTTGGCTTCGACTTCGTCCTGCGCGCTGCCCTCTTCGGCGTTCGCGGCGGAAACGGTGACCATGTCTTTGGCAATCGTCAGCCGCACGGCGCGCGATTTTTCGGACAGGCTGGACACGCGGTCGACAACCGTCGTCAAAGCCATCGCGTCGATTTCCAGAATTTTGTCGTTGTCGACGGGAATCACGCGTTCGTAATCGGGATACGTTCCCTCAATCAGCAAAGACGTCAAAATCAAATCGCCGATTGTGAAGCGGATTTTGTACGTCGACAAAGCAATATCGACATCACCGTCTTCGGTCAGCAGTTTCGCCAGTTCGCCGATAGCCTTGCGCGGAATGATAATCCCCGGCATTCCCGACGCGCCTTCGGGCAGGACGGCTTCCGCGCACGCCAAGCGGTGACCGTCGGTCGCGACCGCGCGCAAAATCTTTTCATCCTTGGACGTCGCTTCGTGCAGGAAAATACCGTTCAAATAAAAACGGGTTTCCTCGGTCGAAACGGCAAAGGACGTGCGGCCGATTAAATCGCGCAAATCCTGCGCCTTGAGCTTGAACGAATGGGTCATGTCGCCGTCGGCGATGGACGGAAAGTCTTCGCCCGCCATGGTCGCCAAAGAAAACCGCGACCGTCCCGCAGACAGTTTCAGCTGGTTGTTTTCGGGATTCAAAACGAATTCGATTTCGGAACCCGACGGCAGTTTGCGCACGATTTCGTACAATTTGTGCGCAGGGGCGGTAATCACCCCCTCTTCATCGACTTTCGCCGCGACTTTTTCGCTGATTTCCAGTTCGTTATCCGTAGCATTCAGCAAAATGCCGTCCTTGGTCGCCGTGATTTTCACGTTGGACAGCAAGGGATTGGTGTTGCGCCGTTCGACAACGTTCTGAACGTGCGCCAAAGAGTTGGATAAAGCACTGTGTTCAATGGTAAATTTCATCGTGTAAAGCTCGCTTGAAAAAAGTTGAAAATCATTTCGGGTCAGTATACCACAAACCCCGATTTTCCAAAGAAAAAAATCGTTAAAAACGGAAATTAAAACCCGCTTCGCCTAAAACGACAAAGCCCTGCGCAACGCGTCCGTTTCATCACGGAAATCGACGTCTTTTTCGCGCAAATCCTCGACTGTTTTAACCGCATGAATCACGGTCGTGTGGTCGCGGTCGAACGCGCGCCCGATATCGGGCAAAGATTTGGTCGTCAGCACTTTTGCCAGATACATCGCAACCTGTCTGGGACGCGCGATGGAACGTTCGCGGCGTTTGGACATCAGTTCGGCGGTGCGGACGGCGTAATGTTCGGCGACTTTCTGCTGGATTTCGTCAATCGTGATGCGGCGGTCGCACACCGTCAGAATGTCGCGCAAAATATCCCGCGCGCGCTCCAAAGTCACTTCCCCGCCCATCAGCTGGACGTGCGCCGCGACACGCAGCAAAGCGCCTTCCAGTTCGCGAACGCTGGACGTGATTTTTTCCGCCAGAAACTCCAAAACCTCCTGCGGGAAAGCAACCCCCAGATTGTCCGCCTTGCTGGCCAAAATCCCCAAGCGCAGTTCATAAGTCGTCGGATGAATGTCCGCGACGATTCCCGACCCCAAACGCGTTTTCAAGCGATCTTCGATGCCGTCCAGATTGACGGGCGGTTTGTCCGCCGACAGGACAATCTGCTTGCCCCGACCGATAAGGTCGTTAAAAACATGAAAGAATTCGATTTGCGTCGCATCTTTGCCAATCAGAAACTGCACATCGTCAATCAGCAAAACGTCAACGTCGCCGAACTGCTCCTTGAAGGCGTAAGTGTCCTTGTGCCGCAAAGCCCCGACGAATTGACGCATAAAGCGTTCCGCGGACAGATAGACGACTTTGCGGTTCGGCTGGCGGTCGCGGATGTACCATGCGATAGAGTGCATCAAGTGCGTTTTTCCCAGCCCCGCGCTGGAATAAAGATACAGCGGATTGAAACAAATCACGGGCGATTCGGCGACCTTGCGCGCGGCGGCATAGGCAAATTCGTTCGGCGTTCCGACGATAAAATTGTCAAACGTATAACGCGGATCCAAAGCGGCGGAAATTTGCTGGACTTTTTCCTCGGGCATCGGAATGTCGGCGTGCGTTTCAACGGCGGGCTTCACGGGCTCCGCAACGGGCGCGGCAAGCGTTCCGACTTCAAATTTCACCGCGGCAACCGAAGGATCTTCCTCGCGCCAAGCCTGCTCGATCTGTTTGGAAAAATTGCGGGACACATAGGAACAAAAGAAATTCGTCGGCAGCAGCAAAATCACCGTACCGTCCTTGTATCCGCCAAAGCGAATCATTTTCAGATACGCTTCAAACATGCTGTCGCCGACGGCGGCGCGCAAACGTTGGTTGACGGTTTCGGGTTGATTTGCTTGATTTTCCATTTCTATCCCTGCTTGTTGTCGAAAGGGCATAATAGGGGGCGGCCGTTTCAAAGGCAAGCCTTGAATCCCCCGAAAAACAAATTAAAAAACTTGACTCAAGATGTTGTGGATAACTTTTGATTCATCAACAAAAGTCTTGGCCCGCAAAGCATAAACGCAAAAAGCAGACTGTCTGAAAAAACAGTCTGCCGGAATAACGACCCCCGATTTTTCAAAAACAATCCCCGACGAATCGGGCAGAGGTTTTATCCAAATCCTTTTGCTTTAAATCAACCCATCGCCTTTACGCGGGCAGCCAGACGGGAAACCCGACGGGCGGCTGTGTTGCGGTGCAAAACACCTTTGGACACGGCGCGCATGATTTCGGATTCGGCGGTACGGAAAGCTTCCGTAACGACAGCCTTGTCACCGGCGGTCAAAGCGGTTTCGAGTTTTTTCGTAAACGTATGGACGCGGGCTTTGCGGGCGGCATTGTACTGCGCGCGGCGGGCGTTGCGACGAATACGTTTTTTGGACGAAAGATGATTAGCCATTTTTATTTTTCCTGTTTAAAAAGAACTAAGGTTTGCTTTATACACGCAAAATCCCCCGAAAGTCAAGGGATAAACTGTTTATGTGTGAATTTTGGCGCGCGATTTCCGCTTAACGCCGCCAGCCCCTCTTTCGCATCGGAGGAATACAAGGACAACCGCGCCAGCGCGTCTTCGTCCGCGGCATCGGAAGCATCCGTTTTTTCAACGGCTTGTTTGATTAAACGGACGGCGGCGGCGGGCATGGCGGCGATTCTTTGCGCCGTGTCCATGGCCTGTTCAAACAATTCCGCCGAATCGACGATTCGCGACACCAATCCGCAGGCCAGCGCTTCCTCGGCGGAAAGCTGCCGTCCCGTCATCAAAATATCGTTTGCCTTGGCGCGGCCGACCCGATTCGTCAGCATCGACACGCCGCCCAGCTGAGGCAAAACGCCGATAGTGATTTCGGGAAAACCGAAGCGCGCATTGTCGCCGGCGATCGAGATGTCGCTGGCCAAAACCAATTCCAGCCCGCCCCCGAATGCATAGTGCGCCACCGCGGCAATCAGCGGTTTTTTAAAGTTTTTCAGCGTTTCTTTCGCGGAAGTGTACACGGCAAACGTCGCTTCGTTTCCAAATTCGGCCATATCCGTTCCGGCGGCGAAACAACCGCCCGCCCCCGTCAGGACAACGGCGCGAATCGAATCGTCCGAATCCAGCTGTTTCAACGCTTCGGTCATTTCGCCCAGCATCGCCGCGCACAAGGCGTTCATTGATTGCGGGCGGTTCAAAGTCAATACGCCGACGGCTTCGTTGCGTTCGACGGTGATTGTTTCAAAGCTCATAAGAAACTCCTTACCTTAACGGGTGGTCAATTCGATTCGGACGGTTACGGGGCGTTTGCCGTCAACGGTAAACGTCAAAACTTCGCCTTCGCGGGTAAAGGAAAAGCGTTCCGCTTTTTTGGACGGCACGGCTTTCCACCCCAGCTGCGGCAGGGTCTTGCCGTAAAAAGCCTTGACGTCCGCAGCATTGGCGTTTTCCCCCTCCAAGTATGCTTCGATAATCCGTCCCGCGGGCGTATCGAACGACATGGAGGAATCATCCGCCTGCCTTAACCCCGCCATGACGGGCAAATCCTCGAATCCAGCGGCAAAGACGGCCTTTTCCGCACGGGCGGAAAAAGCGACGGTCAACGACAATAAAAACGTCAAAAATATTTTCATATTTCCTTTTTACACCTTTTCACGGTAAAAAGTAAAGGCAAGGAGTTTTCTATGGCGGGACTTTTTTATTTCATTCAGATGGGCAAAGTGCGGCGGACGCTGTCGGCGCACGGTTTGGAAAGTTTGCTGAAGCCCCTGCCGTGGGGGAAATTTTTCGGACGGAAAGCCGCGCGCCCTTCGGCGAATTTGACGTTTTGCGAATGGCTGGCGGGCGTGTTTTTTTCCGTTTATCCGGAAATCGTCCGTTTGCCCGCTTTGCCGCCCGCACCCGAAAAAAACGGAAATTTAAAACCCGTTTTGACAGCTTTTTACACGATTGCGAAACAAACGGGCAATTTTGCTCTGGCGGAAAGTTTTGAACGCTTTGCCCGTGCGGATAAACGGCTGGAAGCGGCGGCTTTGGAGCGAATCCGCGATTCGTTTTATGACCAAGACGGCTTTGACGCCGCCGAACCCGACTGGAAAAAAACAACGGAAAACGCGCTTGTTACGGAACCGCTGCCGCCTTTGAAACCGCTGAACGGTTTACGGCAAATCGCCCCCGTTCTGACAACAATGATTTTCCGCGACGGTTTTTTTGTTTTGCCGTTTCCCGACGGATTCGGCGTATCGGACGACGGAACCGTTTGGCTGAAAAAGGCCCCCGTTTCCGTCAAGCTTTCCGCTGGCGAACACCGATTTGTCAACGCCTTTTACCCCGCTTTTTTGCGCGGCGATTTTAAAGCCGCGGCCAAAACATGTCTGACATGCGGCTTTTTTCAAGCCCTTTCCCCTCTGGAACTGATAAAAAAGCTGGAAAGCGCCGATGATTTGCTTGCCGCCCTCGCGCCGTTCAATCCGCCTTTGCGAATACGTTTTGTTTTAAAAACACTGCGCGACATTCCTCCCGCGGAACGGGAAATGAATCTTTATGCGAACAGAACGATTGCCGAAGACCGTCCCGATTTTGAAACCGTCGTTGAAATGCCCGAAGACGTAATGCAGCGCTTTACCGTCTGCAAAAAAAAGCCGGCGGCCTTTACCACCGACATTTCCGAAATCAAGGCCGTTTTGATGCGAAACGAATACGCCGAACGCTTCCGCCCCCGAAAAAGGCGGTTGTTGCGCACTTTTTTATGGCTCAGCGCCCTGTTGCTGTCGCTGTATTTCCTGCGGCTGGTTTAAAAGTTGGGCAAATCCGAACGCTGAGTCGGCGTCATTGCCTGATACACCAGCCGTACATTGTCATACGCGGACGGCACGCCCAAATGCGCGGCATGCAGATAATAAGCGTATGATTTCGGCAAATCCTGCCGAATTCCCGTTCCCGTCGCATACATCCACGCCAGCAATTCAATGGCTTCGGCATTTTCATGTTCGCTTAAACGGCGGATTTCTTCCAAATCGAACGGAGACACCTGTCCGCGGCGGACGGCAACGACAATGTCGCGCCAGTTGTATTGCGCTTTGAACACGGAACGATCCTCGCCGATTTGAGGTTCAACGGGATCGGAATGTGTCGAACGTTTGTTAAACGTTATAACGGGATCGTCGCTTTTCTTTTCGCGCTTCAAAGCCGCGGACAGAGAATCGTCGCTTTCCGACCGCATCAGATTCCTGTACATCTGATCCGCCGTCAGACCGAAAGCATTCGCTTGACCGCAGAGCAACAAAATCCCAACGACTATGAACGAAAAACGCAACAAAGTCCGAACCTTTCAACCTTATTTTAACAAAGTCGGAAGTATTATACGGCGTTTATGAAAAAAATCCAACAAAAAGGACAATCCCATGATGAATGTCACCATTCCCGTCATTCAAAACGACAATGCCGTCGGTTTGCCTTTGCCGACTTACGCCACGGCGGATTCGGCGGGGATGGATTTGTACGCGGCCATTCCCGGCCCGATGCGTCTGCAGCCGGGGGAATGGGAATTGATTCCGACAGGCATTTCCATCGCGCTGCCCAAAAATTGCGAAGCCCAAATCCGGTCGCGGTCGGGATTGGCGGCAAAGTCGGGCATTATCGTCTTGAATTCTCCCGGAACGATTGACGCCGATTACCGCGGCGAGATTTTTGTCGTGCTGTACAACGCCAGCAAACGGCTTTTTTTATTGGAGCGCGGCATGAAAATCGCCCAAATGGTCGTCGCCCCCGTCCTGCGCGTTGATTGGAAACCGATTGATTCGCTGAATTCCACCGCGCGCGGCAAAGGCGGATTCGGATCGACGGGAGTGTAACACAAATGCGTTTGCTGTTTCTTTTTTTGCTGTTGCTTTCGCAAAACGCCTTTGCGGATACGGGATTGCCCGTGCCGCGTTTTGTGTCGTTGCGCGCCAACCAAGTCAACATGCGCACGGGACCGGGAACGCGTTACCCTGTCGAATGGGTGTTTTTGAAAAGCGATTTACCCGTTGAAATCATTGAAGAATTTGAGCATTGGCGCAAAATTCGCGATTTTCACGGAAAAACGGGCTGGGTTCATCAGCAAATGCTGTCGGGCAGGCGGATGGTGCGCGTCAAACAAAACACCGTTTTACTGCGCGCCGCCAGCGTCGTTTCCGTCCCCATCGCAAAAGTGGAAGCGCTGGCCGTCGGAAAAATAATGATGTGTCCTGCGGGTCTGGACCTGTGCAAAGTCGATTTTTCAGATACGCAAGGATGGATTCGCCGCGATAAAATCTGGGGCGTCTACCCGCAGGAATCTTTTGAATAACCGGTTAAGGAATACGGATAACAACTTCGATTGTGCCGTTTTTCATCCGTTCGGCCAACGCATCCGACATTTCGATTTTCAAATCGGCGGAATCGATATCTTCCACACATTCTTTGGACGCACAGAAAATGTGCGCGTGCGAACGCAGCGTCGTATCAAAATACGTTTTGCCCCCGCCCGTCAGAATTTCCTGTAAAATTCCGGCCGTTTTAAACTGGTTCAGCGTGTTGTACACCGTTGCCAAAGACAGGCTCATTCCCGCATCGCGCGCTTCTTTAAATAATTGTTCCGCACAGACATGACGGTTTCCGTTGCCAAACAGCAACTTGACCAATCCCATCCGCTGACATGTCGGACGTAATTTAGCTTGACGCAAGATATCCACCGTCCATGCGAACGGTCGTTCATTTTTTGCCATATTGTTCCCCTCTCCCAAAACCATATGCTTCATAAAATGGATATCTTATATTTCAGACTTGTACAAGATTTTTTTAAATTTAAACAAAAATAGGACGTAAAAAAACAGGCTCTTTAAAAAAATCAAAGAGCCTGTTTTCCAAAAAGTTTCGCGTTTACAAAACGGGGCATCCGACGGGCGGGATCGAGTTCGCTTCCTCTTCCGCATCGGCACCGTTGGCTTTGTAAGTCTTTGTCGCCAAATCATCCGCGATTTTTGTTTTAATCAGCGTATCAATGTTGGCGGCGTTGTCGCGGTCGACTTTAACCAGAAAATCCGTATCCGCCTGCAAAGCCTTGATGGTTTTCACTTCTTCCGCCATCATTTTTTTGACGGACGACATCAGTTTTCCGCCGAATTTGCTGTTCAACGCCTTAATTTGGCGTTCGGCCTCATCGGTTCTGTTTTTCTGCAGTTCCGCGATTTTTTTCATTGCATGCCGGTAGTCGGATTCTTTCGCCAAATCGAACTGATCGGGATTTTCGACGCTGTAGCCCTGTTTGGCGAACGTCGCAATCACGTTTTCGTTGATTTCCTTGATGCTGGCTTTCGCGCGATCTTTAATCGGTTCTTGACGTTCCAAAGAATCTTTCAAAACCAGATACGCGCTGATGCGGTTCGTCATCAAAGGCAGAGGAATAACGGGATTGCCGTTTTTGTCTTCTTTGACTTCGCCGCTTTCGGCATCGTACGCATCGGCTTTGAATTGAATTTTGCCGTTTTTCTTTTCCGCCAAAGAACCCAGTTCGCCGTCTTTGTCGAACAACACGGGGTTATCGATGATGCGCAGCCACACTTCGGGCAGGTACGGACGCAAATCCGACGTGCTCAAATCGGGTTCAACCCCCGTGATATACGCCGCTTCGCGCCAAGGAGGCAACGGCACGGACGGCAAATACGGCGCGGACATATCGGGCGCGGACTGACCGAATTTCAACGGAGCCGCTTTCAGCGCCGTCACAAAAGCGACGTGCTGCTGATACAACGATCCTTTGTTGACGCGAACACATTCGTTGTCTTTGCCGCACCAGCGCGCGTCGGGCGTCGCCCCCGAATAGCTTTCCGAAATTTTCAACTGCGGAACGGTTCCCGTATAGTAATCGGACGGAATACCGCTGTCGCCGTCTTTCAACTGCGGATAAGCGGGCAGCTTCGCGCTTTTAACATTGTACGGCGCCATCATGCGTTCGTATTTGCTCTTCAAATATGCGTTGTAGCTTGTACGCTGATCCTGCCACGGCGCGAAACGTTTTTTCACCTTTCCCCATTTTTCGGGATACGCATACAAGTCTTTCAGCACTTTGTCGCCGACATCCCAACGGACTTTTGCATAAGCGGTCAGCTGAGCGACATCCATATCGACAACCGTCGATTCGGACACATTCGGCGTGGCGATATCGGCCCCCGTATCCGAAATGTCGCCGGCGGCGGATTTGGCTTCCAGTTTTTTCAGCTGGTCGTCGCTGCCGTCGTTCGCCCCCAAAGAATCGGAAGCTTTTGCCAACAGTTTGGACGAGCTGTCTTCCGCCCAAGCGGACACATTCTGCCAAATCCGTTTCCCGTCGGAAAAATGTTCCGTCAACGAATTTTCGTTGCATCTGACGTTTTGTTCCAAACGGTTTTTCATTTCGTCATAGCGTTCAATGCTGTTGCGGTGTTTTTGCAGCGTTTCCTTTTTTTCGGAAAGGCTGGTCGCCGCGCGGTGAATGCTGATTGCCGAATTGACCGCTTCCTTGACTTGATCCAGCAGCTCATACTGTTCAAAGTCGTTGCCCAACGAAACAGGCTTTGCTTCGCCCTGCTTGAACGAAAACGCGCTTGCCATCGCTTCGGACGAGAACAAAACGGCTGTTAAAGCTCCCGTTAAAATAAGCTGTTTTTTTAACATTGCTTTGCTCCTTTACTTTGACTGTTGGGCGGTGCTGCTCGATGCGGCCGCGGCCGTTCCGGAAGATTGCGCCGTTCCGGCGTCCTTTTTTCCTTTCTTTGACGCAAGATCCACAACAACATCGGTCGCGCCCTTTAACACTTTCTTAGCGTCTTTGTTTTTTACGGTTGCGTCAATGCCTTGCTTGATCGCCGCTCCGACGTCTTTGTTCCCGTCTTTCGACACCAAACCCGACGCGGCATCGGCCACTCCGTTCAGCTTTTCTTTTGCTTTTTCGTCTTTCACCGTCAGATCAATACCCTGCTTGACTGCGGCGGTAACGTCTTTCTTCCCGTCTTTCGACGTGAAGTCCGATACGGTGTCGGTTACCCCTTTCAGAGCTTCTTTCGTCTTTTCGTCTTTCACCGTCAGATCAATGCCTTGCTTGATTGCGGCGTTGACGTCTTTGTTTCCGTCTTTCGCCGTAAAGTCAATGGCTGTTCCAGCGGCTCCCGACAAGGCGGCTTTCGTCTTTTCGTCCTTCACCGTCAGATCCAGTACCGCGTTGGCCGCCGCACCCATGTTTTCTTTGGTGCGGCCTTCTTTTGATGTCGCGTCAAGAATCGAGGTCGCTTTTCCGGCCAGCTCTTCCTTCTTGTCTTTGCCAATAGCCCAATCCAACGCAGCATTCGCTCCGTTGACAGCGTTTTCTCTCTTCTTTTCGTCCTTGATGACTAAACCCAATCCTTTATCCAATATGTTTTCGGATTTGGATTTTTCCTTTTTGACGGAATCGGCTTTTTCAGAAGCTTTTACTTCACCGCTTTCAGTTTTTTCGGTTTCAGATTTGGCTTCCGCTTTGGTTTCAGTCTTGGCTTCAGATTCTTTTTTGTCAGACGTTCCATCAGCCGCAGTTTCTTTTCCGGCAGCGCCGTCCGAAGCTTTTTCCTCGATTGAAGCTGATTTTTCCGTCTGCTCGGCGGTTGTTTCCGCTTTCTCTTCGGTTTTTTCACCCTCTTTGGCGTCTTTTTTGTCAGCACTTTGACCGGCTACTTTGGTCAAAACGGGTTCGTCCAAAATGGGCTTCATCGCAACCAGATGAGAAATTGAATACACCTGCAATTCGGTAGCCGCCAGTTCGTTTTGAATAATCGACAACTGATAATCCAGCAAATCGGCTTCGTAGCTGGCGCGCTGAGATTTGTTCAAATCGTCGGCTTCCTTGACTTTTTTCTGAATAGCTTCGGCCGCGGCCATCAACTCTTCGATTTTGGCATCCAAAATCGCATAAGTTCCAACCAGTTCGACGATATTGTTCAGCTGAAATGCATCGCGATAATACATCATCAACGCTTCGTCATACGCCGACAGCGAGGACAAAGCCTTTTTATCCTGCCAGCCGGGACGCAAGAACAGCACTTCAATCGCCTTGGCGATTTCCAAGGGGTCTTCGGAATCCATTTTCGGAAAGCTTTCCAGTGAAGAAAACTCTTGATTCGGCGCCATTTCCATTGCAGACAACGACGGGACTTTATCCATTTTGACATCGTCCGTTTTTTCTTCGGCGTGCGCCTTTTGGAATTTTTTATCGACAATTTCCTTCGCTTTGTTCTGCGCTTCTTTCAACAACGCCGCCGGAGTGTTCGGAATCATTGCCGGAATGGAAACGAAGTCCAAAACGGGCAAGCCCGGAGTGGCTTTCATCATTTTTTGAAACAGGCAAATCGGATTGACCGGATTGCATGCCGAAGCGACAGACGGAATCATCGCGATCGCCAACGCCGTCGTCACAAACGTCTTTTTCATTTTACTGCAAATCAACATCGGCTTCGTCCTTTATTTTCAAATCACCCATTTCTCTGACGGTTTGAGCGTCAAATTTCGGCGGTTGAGGTTTCGAGTAACGCACATACGGCGCATTGTTCATACGAACAACGATGTCTTTTTGCAGCTGAGCCGTCTTCATTGAAATCTGGTTCAGACGTTCAAAGTTAACCATCATCTGCGCCACCGTTCCCGCGTTGACCGCATCCTGCAAAGAAGCTGTTTCATTCTTTGTTTTTTCCAAAGCTTTCAACTGCTTTTCCGCCAAAGACGGCCCCATCAGCGAATAGTACAAAGCTTTCGTTTTATAAGCCAGCTGCATTTTCGCCCACAGTTTTGAACGCGCATTGCGTTTGGTTTTGATTTGATCTTTTGTCGGAACGGTTCCCGCCGGCAGGAAGTATGTATCCCACACGGATTTAGAAACCTCTTCCGGCGAAGAACCGTTTTTGGCCACTTTTTCAAACGGCAAATCTTTGCCGGCCACGCCCGTGAACGTTTTGCGTTTCATCAGCGGGGCGACGTTCTGCCCGACGGTCGTCAAATCACCGGCCATAGCGGCGGTTGCGGTCGCTTGAATCGACTTCAGCGTTTCAAGAACCTGCTCAATACGCTGCAGCTGAGCCGCGGCCGGCTGATAACGCGCCGACACTTCGGTAATAAAAGCCGTCGCCTTTGCGATATCGACCGTGGGCCAGCCCGCCCTTGCCTGCATCGGAGCAAGCAAGACGGCTGTTAAAGCTCCCGTTAAAATAAGCTGTTTTTTTAACATTGCTTTGCTCCTTTACTTTGACTGTTGGGCATTGCCTGTCGCAGCAACACCGCCCGATGCGTTCGACGCGCCAGATGCCGTTCCGGAGGGTTGAGCCGAACCGGCGTCTTGTTTTCCTTTCTTTGATACAAGATCCGCCACGATATCGGTCGCGCCCTTCAACGTTTTTTTGGCATCTTCGTTTTCCACGGTAGCATCAATGCCTTGCTTGATTGCCGCCTTGACGTCTTTGTTCCCGTCTTTCGACACCAAACCCGACGCGGCATCGGCCACTCCGTTCAGCTTTTCTTTCGTCTTTTCGTCTTTCACCGTCAGATCAACGCCCTGTTTGACTGCGGCGTTGACGTCTTTATTCCCGTCTTTCGCCGTAAAGTCAATGGCTGTACCGGCAACTCCGGACAAAGCGGCTTTCGTCTTTTCGTCCTTCACCGTCGCATCCAGCACCGTGCCGGCCGCCGCGCCCATCTTTTCTTTGGTGCGGCCTTCTTTCGTCGTCGCGTCAAGAACCGTTGTCGCTTTTCCGGCCAGCTCTTCTTTCTTGTCCTTGCCGATAGTCAAATCCAATGCGATCATCGCTCCGCCGACAGCCTGGTCTCTTTTCTTTTCGTCCTTGATGACCAGCCCCAATCCCTTATCCAATACGTTTTCGGATTTGGATTTTTCCTTTTTGACGGAATCGGCTTTCTTGTCCTTGGCGTCGCCGGCTTCGGCTTTTTCAGAAGCTTTTGCTTCACCGCTTTCAGCTTTCTCGGTCTCGGATTTAGCTTCGGTTTTGTCCGCCGTCTCTTTTCCGTCTGCTTTTTCGTCGGCTACGTTTTCTTTTCCGGCTTCTTCATCTTCGGCTTTTTCAGCGTCTTCACCTTCGGTCTTTTCACCGTCTTCAACTTTTTCGGCGTCTTCACCTTCAGTCTTTTCTGCGTCTTCGGTTTGTTCAGCGTTTTCACCTTCCGCTTTTTCTTCGCTTTCGGCTTTTGCGCTGTCTTCATCCTCTTCCAAATCGTTGTTCTGGGCTACGCGCATTTTGTCAAGATTTTCGGCATACGATTTGGTTTCTTTCAAAACCGTTGCAATCTTTTGCTGTTCAATTCTCAGCAACCCCAATTTGTTGACATGGTCTTTCAGTTCCGCTTCGGAGGTCGCTTTTTCGGCATCTTGACGCAATTTTTCAATGGCTTTCAACGAATTATCCAACTGCTTGCGTGTAGCAACGGCTTTGCCGTACGATGTCGCCAAAGCCACATATTGAAATTCGTCCGTTTTTTTGCGGGTTTGGATAACTTCCTGCGTCGTTGCGTCTTTTTGAGGCTTCAATTCGCCTTTCATCCATTTAAGGGACGCGTCCGTGTCTTCGGTTTTGTCCAGCAGTTCTTTGGGCAAAATCAGAGTCGCCAGTTTTTGGGCTTTCGTTTGCTTGTCGACATCCGTAATGCCGTCTTCGGCCGAAGCTTCTCCGCCTTCGCCTTTTTTCATGACTTTTTTGACTTCGCTGTAATTGCCCGCCGCGTTTGCCGCCATTTTTTCGATGTTAAGGCTGGACTCGACCTGCTTCAGCTGTGTACGCATTTCCGAAAACTTCTGCAACACGGCTTGAATGTTCGAGGGAGCATCCTTAACCGTTTGAGCATAAGCGGACGAGGTCAAGCAAAACACGGCACCCGCAAAAGCAAGAAAGCTGTATCTGTTAATCATGGCTGTTCTCCTTCTTTCGGGTTGGCGCGTCAGTCGCACAGCGCACTGACCGCAGTCGCTGCCATTTTATTCGCTTCAGTTTTTGAAGCTTTTGCCAATTCGACGTAAATCAGCTGATTTTGCGTTAATTTAGCCTGTTCCTGTTGAGTCAAATCCTTGCCCGAAACCGTTGTTTTGACAACCTGTTTCATGTCTTTGCCCCTCATTTCTTTTGACAGGACGGCCATGGATTCAACCAGCGCCGCATCGGTCAAATCCTGCTGCATTTTACCCATCGTTGTCATGCACAGTTTGCGTTCTTCCGCCGTAAAGTTTCCGCCTTTGGCTTTATCATGGATGGCGTTCAGCGCGGTGTTCAGCTGCGCGGGATCCTTATATGCGCTTTCCGGCAAGCCCAATTTTTTCATGGCTTCCTTCATTTTGGCTTCCTGTTTTTCGGTATATTTGATTTTGGACAGCTGTTCGGCTCCGATGGCTTCGCCGACTTTCAGTCCCGCTTCCAAACTCAAGGGACTGCCCGATGTTTTGCTCAGCTCGATACCTTTTTGAATTTGTGCTCCGATTTCACCCAGCTCGATGCCGTGATCGGTTGCCGTCTGAATGGCTTCGGCAATCATGGTCATGTCAAGGGTGGGAACGGTAAACGCGTTCGCCGTTTGGGTCTGCAGAACCAAACCGACCGCCGTCGCCGCCATGATTTTGGATAATGATAAACTTTTCATGAAAGCCTCCTCTTGAATAGGAAATTCCCTAGCTATATTTTTAGTTTAACCACAGAATTGTGGCAAAACAATGGTTTTTGTTGTGGTGAATATGACAAAAATAAGACAAAGAAAACAGATTTGCCTTATTTGCCTTATTTGACGGACGGCTATGCCACTTCCAAATATTTTTCGACGAATGCCTCGGGGCCGTATTCTTTCATCAGTTGTTCAGCCAGCAAAACGTGCTTTCGCCCCGAAGAATACAGTTTCAAAAACGGCCCCAATCCGCCCAAGTTCACATCCAAAATCACCGATTCGCCCACTGCGGGACGCGAAACCAGAATCGCGTATTTCAATTCTTTAAACGCACGTCCGAACACAAAGTCGCGTTCATGCGGCGTCAAACGCCAGTTTTCGTAGTCTTCCTCCATCCCCTGCGGGTTGCGGAAGAAAATAACCGTCTGGCACTGACCGCGAATCACTTCGCCCATGCCCAGCGAATCGACGATGTTCGGCTGTTGGAACGCGCACAAATAAGCTTGACGTTTTTTACGTCCTTCCTGCAAACCGATGACGAACTGATCGCGGAACATCGGATGTTTCAGCATAGGAGCGGTTTCGTCGATCATAATCAGGCTGGGATCGCCCGTCTGACCCGAAACGCTGTGGATACGCTGCATGATGTAGCTGATGACCGCGGGCGCCAGCACTTCGTCTTCAAAAATATGGGTAAAGTCGAACGCGATAAAGTGTGCTGTCAAATCCAGCGTGTCGTTCGGCGAATTGAAAATCAGCCCGTACTGCTGATCGTTGACCCAGCGGAACAGTTCGCGGCGCATCGCCCCCGTCGGCGAAAAGCAGCTCTTGTGCAGGTTCTTCAGCGTGCGTTCCTCGGGGCGTAAATAGTCGAAAGCGGTTGTAACGGCGCGGGCGATTTCCTTTTCGGAAACGGCGTCGTCAACCATGGTAATCGCTTTCAGCCAGCGGCGCAAAAACGCGCGGTTTTCGGGAACGTCCTTGCAGGAAAAGGGATTCATGGACGTCGAATCCTTGTCGCCGTCAAAGTTCACATAGGCCCCTTGAATCGCGCGGCAGAAAACCTCGACACCGCGGTGACGGTCGAAAAAGTAAACGCGCAAATCGCTGTGGCGCATGGCCTGTCCCGCCAGAAACGCCAGCAAAGTCGTTTTACCTTGACCGGTGGAACCCAGCAGAATACAGTGCGCCACCGCGTTCGCCGCCGCCGTAACGTGGAACTGCCACCTGTACGCCGTGCCGCTGACCGTACGGAAAATGGTGATGGGTCCTTTGCCCCAGTCGCTGTTTTCGTTGCCTTCGGTCGCTTTTTCAAGGTTGATTGCCGTAGCCACCGCGCGCGACATGAACGAATAAGTGCGCGGATAAATATCGTATGTCGGGAATTGCGCAAAGAAAGACGCCTGCGCAACCCAGCCTTCGCGCACGGGAGTTACCCCGTACAAACGGCAGATGCGTTCGACTTCCATCTGACCGAATTCCAATTCCTCTTTGGAAGTGCCGTAAACAAACAGCGTCATTGAATAATGGCACAGCGTTTGCGTTTCGCTGTCCGTCGAATCCAGCGTTTCAATCGCTTCGTCGTATTGATCAATGGTCGAACCCGAAAAACTGGTAACGCGCGCCATTCGTTTTTGCTGCATCAAAATCGCCAAAGCTTTGACTTTTGGAATCGGCATCACAGTGTGCAGCAGCGTGATTTCGACGTCAATCGACAGCAAATCGGAAAACATTTGTTCGTCAATATAGTCGCCGGGGGCGCGCAATCCCATGACGATACAGCGCAATTCGCTTTCACCCGTAAAAAAGCGGATAACCCCCTCATCCCCCGTAAAGTGGATGTAATCGGCGGTCAGCATGGATTTCAGTTCGGCCCCTTCCAGCGAACCGACGCGCGGCTTCGGAGTCGAAATCGGCGAACACAGGCGGGCGAAGAACGTAAAAGGACTCAGTTCCAAATCGCTGCCTTTTGTTTCAAACAGCGCCGTCGGTTCGTAACCGTCCAAAACGGCGGTCAAAGCCTGCGCCGCTTGGTTCAAATCGCGCAAATGATTTTTACGCTCTTTCACCGATAAAACGATATAGTGCCTGTTTCGGAACACGCGGTTCAGATTTCGATCCCACTGGTCGGAAATCATGGCCAACAGTTTGTTTTCGTGGCGCACTTCCTCCCCTAACGGCACCAATTCGCGAATCGTAATAACACGAGCGATAACGTTCAAATCGCCCAGCGAATCGATAAAGCTTTTGCGCGCCTCCAGCATGGCTTCGCGCATTTCGGGCTGAACCATCGCCAAATCCGCACCTTTGATGGCAAAGACGCGAACCAAAGTGCCGTCATGACATTCAATGGTCGTTCCGTCATCCCTCAACCGCTCGAACGGCAGGAAATCAGCGACTTGCGTTTCTTTGGGACGCGGCAGGATGATTTCGCCCAGCTTGGTTGCCAGCAGCCCCGCAAACGCGGCGGCGGAAACAATTCCCAACAGGCTGACCAGAACTTCGCCCGTTCCCAAACTTTGAACAAAAACGCTGAAAATGCTGTCAGGGAGCAAGTTTCACTCCTTTGCTTTTGTAAATATTGACGGATCCGCCCGCAAAACGGCCGTAGGACTGCATCATCGCGGACAAATGCGGTTCTTTCGCCCCGTAAATCGCCAAAAAAGCATGCGCGACAACAATCGGAAAAATGAAAACCAACGGGTTCATATTAAAAACGCCCAATCCGATAAACATCACAGGAAACTGCACGGCCAAATTTGCCGCCGCAGGCAGAAAAGGGGCCCAGAACAAACGGGGCGGCATGGCAATCGCTTTTAAAATCGGCTCTCTCATACGGGCAAATCCTTTCGCCGGACAGTTTAGCGAAAAAAAATAAACAAATCCTTTCTTAGAGTATAAAAGCTTTAACGGAATAAATAAAGACCTTCGATAAAAAAATTGCCGCAGATTTCTCCGCGGCAACTTTTTCGGATTTTGAATTGCCTATTAGGCCAAGCTATCATTGAAGTCCGGCGTTTTACCGGTAACGTACTGAATAATAGCACCCGCAACCGCCAAGATTGCCAAACCGATTGCCAAAGAAGCAAACCATTTCCATTTGACGGTACCGAAAATCGCACCGACCGCCAAACCGACCAAACCGAAACCGCCGACAACGAAAACAATCGTTTTAACGTTGCGGAACAGATCGGTAGCTTTAGTTTCAACCGTACCGAAAACGGAAGAACCGCCGGCAGCAAAGGCCGAGCTATCGGACGCAAACAGAATGGCCAGAGCCAAATATAAAAGTTTCATTTCATTTCTCCTTGTTTAAGCTTAAACCCTATACTTTCAGAATAAGAAAAACCACTTGAAAAGTCCACTTAAAAAATGCGGCCGCGATTTCAGAACAACACGTTGATTCAAAACAATTTTTCAGAATAAAGACAGGCTCGCAAAAAAAGTTTAACATTTCTGACATTTTCCTTTTCAAAGACTTAACGCCCCTCTATAAAGAAATAAACGGGATGTTTACCGATAGTTAAGGACTTTGCGCCTAGACTGAAGCAAAATCTCTTTGAACAACAAACAGCGACCGCCATGACAGAATCTTTGGACAATCTCCACGAAAACCGGAAAAAACTGCCGTTGACGGCAGGAACGGCCATTTTTGTATTCGCCTGTTTCCTGCTGGTTGCAGGGTTGTGCAAGTTTTCTTTCTACGTTTTGAAAAACCACCGCAGTGCGGTCGCCCGCGATGAATTCATTCAAGCGTATGTCGACGTTCAGCCTTTTTCCGCCGAAAAAAAGCCCGTTTCGTCGCCTTATATAATATTTAAGGACTCGACGGGAAACGCACCCGCGTTTTTTTACAAACAGCAGACCGCGGAACAAACCGTCGCCGAAGCGAAACCGCTGCCCGCGCCGGCGTTCAAGCGGCCGCCCGTAATACGGCCGAAACCCGCGCCCGTCCCCGTCGAAAACGACGCCAACATTCCCGACGCGGACAGCTTGCCCATTTCTTTGGACGATTTGTTGATTGCCGGTCAAAGCGTGCTTGACGCGTCCGATAAAACGGTTTTGGATTCGCAGGATTTGCTGACGGACGACGAAGCCGCCGTTGCCGAAGCAGCTCCGCCGAAAGCGGAGTTTCCGGCCAAACCGGCCGTTGTCGCGAAAGCGGAACCTGCCGCCCCTCCTGCTGCAAAAAAGATTGAACAGCCCAAGCAAACCGCGGAACGCTGGATAGACATTGCGGCTTTGCGCGAAAAAATCAAAAAAGAGCAGGCAAACGAAAGCTTTATGAACGGCGGCGCAAAAACCGCCGTCGCCGCCGTGCATGAAACGGACGCGGTCGCGGAAGCAAAGCCGAAAACAGCTCTTCCCGCCATTGCGAAAGCCGAACCCGCAAAACCCGCCCCGTCGCCGTTTTTGACCAAAGAGCAACTGGCCGAAAAGGCGGAGTTTTTGCCAAAAAGCCCATGGAAAGTTGCGAAAGTCGGCGGAAAATCGGCGAACGCATTGGCGGTGAAAAAAGAAGTTTCGACTCCGGACAAACCGCGCGCGGAAGCCACGACGCTGCGGGAAACGGCCAAAATCATTTATAAAAACGGCCGCGCGAAAAAAGTCGAACAGCCCGTTGATTCCGAAAAATCTTTGAACTGGCTCGACCGCAAGGAAGCCGCCGTTTGGACCAGCCTGTCGCAATCCGACGCGCCGTCCGTCTGGACCATCAGCGACAACCGCCCCGCCGAAACGGCAAAAGCGTTCCGCATTGCCGCGGAAGATGCAAAACCTGCGGAAAATGCCAAACCTGCGGAAGAATCAACCTCCGCAGAGGTGTCCTCCGCCCCTGTCCGTTCCGTCGGCAAAACGGAAAAGCCCGAAGCTGTCGCCAATCCCGTTTTACTGCCTTTGGGACCGGCTGCCGGCACGCCTGTTTCCTTGCCCGCGCCCGCGGCGAAAACGGACGTCAAACCCGCGCAAACCCCCGCGCCCGTCATTCCCGCCCCGTCCAATTCCGCGGGACAGGCCGCGCCCGATGCCGAAAAAAAAGCTGATTCCTCTTTAGTCAACAAATTGTTTTCCATTTTCAACCAGCCCGAAGAAAGCACCTTGCCAACCTTGGGGGATGACGTAAAGACGCCCGACGAAAAACCCGCGGACGCTCCTGCTGTCGAAAAGGACAAAACCGAAGCAAAAACCGCACAGCCGCAAACCGCCGCGTCCAAAACCGACGCCGCCAAGGAACAGGAAATCCTGCCGACGGAAATCCGTTTGACATTCAAGCCGAACGGCACGGATATTTCGGCTCAATCCGTCAAGTGGATAAAAGCTTTCGGCCTGCGCGTCAAAAAAGACATCCAGCGCGCCATCGAAGTGCGCATGAGCAATGAAAACCTGCCGCTGCAGGAAAAACGTTTTGCCATTATCCGCAGCACGCTGGTCGGTGTCGGCGTGGATGACGCGCAAATCGTTCCGTTCATGACGAACAGATCGCCGCACACCATCATTCTGCGCACGTTCGACGTTCCCGAAGAAGGCGTAACGGAATACACGACATCGCTGGACGGCATGAAAGAAACGCTTTATTACCGCAAATGGTAAGGCAAGAAAATCCGCCCCCTTTCCTTTTTATAAAGGATTTTTTAAAGAATTTAATGCTTTAATCATACTTCAATAGAAGTGTGTTGCCCTTTATTTTGAAATTGGAGAATATCTTATGGCGCAATCTCTGTCAAAAATCAGCATTTTCGGCGTAATTTCCGCCGTTTTCATGCTGAATGCGTGCACCCGGTTCATTTCGGACGGCGACGCGTGGCCCGGCGTTTCCGCGGGAACGGTTTCTTCCGCACCCGATTTTACGGCTCCCGTCGCGGGGGGACAGTTCGGACAGCGCACTCCGCCCGACATGATGCAAACCACGGGCGGCTATCGCGGCGAAGATTTGGCGGCCACCGCTCCGTCGGCCGGCGCAAACGGCCTGTACAGCTATGACAGTTCGACGGATACGGGCGACACTTTGGCGGCAAAGGCGGGATCAAGCCTGTCGGATACATTGAAAGACGCCTCCGCTTCAACGGAAAAAAGCAAAGAAAACGCGAATTCGGGCGACGGCGTGTACGACCCCGAAGACCCCGTTGAAGACTGGCTGGCCACAGAGGGCAGCTCCGTGCGCGGATTGCTGACGGAATGGGGCGACAAAGCGGGATGGCGCGTCATTTGGAACACCGACCGCGAATACATTTTGGAAGCGGGCGCCATGTTCCGCGGGCGTTTCATGGATGTGGCTTCGGCGTTAATCCGTTCGTTCGCCCGCGCCCGACCCGCCCCGTGGGGAACTTTTTACAAAGGCAATCGAGTTTTGTTGATTACGACCGTGGAGGACGAAAATGCGGATTAACCATAAAATTACAACGTTGGCGCTTTGCCTGTCCATGGCGGGGCTGACGTCATCCTGCCGCCTGTTCACGACGGTCTCAAAACACACGGATCGCACTTTGGACAAGATTCAAAGCGTTTTGGACGAACCCGTCCCGCCCGCCGACATGTACAGTCTGGACACCATTTCGGTCAAAGACGACATTTGGCTGGGGTCTCAAAGCATTCGCGGAAATCAAGGCGATCCTTTGCCCGCGCGTTTTGAAACCGAAGACGGCATCACGCTGGTCAGCACATCGCCCGTTTCCCTGCTGCAGGTTTCCGAACAAATCACGGCGCTGACAGGCATTACCGTCCGCGTCGACGACATGATTCTGGAAGAAGTCAAAAACGCCACGCAGGGCAAAGCGGAAGACGCGGCTCAAGGCACGGCGACAAACACGGATACGGATTTGTACATGCCCGCTTATTCCGGGAAATTAAGCGGATTGCTGGATCAAATCGTGTCGCGTTTTGCGTTGTGGTGGCGTTATAAAAACGGCGTCATCACGTTTTACAAGCAGGAAACGCGCGTTTTCACGATTTACGCCCTGCCCGTCCAGACCCAGCTGAACGCGAACATCGCCGGCACGGCTTCGGGTGAAGCGGGCGGCACGACATCCGCGTCCATGTCTTCAACGATTTCGCTGGATTTGTGGGCGCAAATCGAAGAAGCGATTACGGCTATGCTGCCGGGCGGCGCGACGCTGAACGTCATTCCCGCAAACGGCACTTTGACGGTGACCGCTCCCCCGTACACGCTGCAGCGCGTCGCGCAGTACATCAACAGCATGAACGAAAAGCTGTCGCGTCAAGTCGCCATCGGCGTCAAAGTGATGAATGTCACCCTGTCCGATGAAGCCAGTATGGGACTGAACTTGAGTTCCGTTTTGAACTTCGTCAGCAAAAAGTCGGGCAGCGGCATTTCCACCAGTTTGACCACCCCGTCTTCGACAAGCAGCGGCACGTCGGGGTCTTTGAGCATCGGAATTCTGAACCCCAAAGGACACGGCCATATCGCCGACGGCAGCAAGATTTTGTTGGAAGCGTTGTCCACTCAAGGCACGGCGTCCTTGGTCACCAGCGCGTCCGTCATTACGATGAACAACAAAATCGCGCCCGTCCAAGTTTCGACAAACGAATCGTATATCGAAAAATCGGAAACGACCGTCAGCTCGGACACCACATCCATTTCGGTAACGCCGGCGAAAATCAACTACGGCTTTACGATGGAAATCCTGCCCCGCCTGCTGGATCACGGACGGATGCTGCTGATGTTCACAATGACTTTGACGGACAAAGACTCCATGGATGAAAAGGAATTCGGTGAAGGCACGTCCAGAACGTCGATTCAGCTGCCTGTTTTGAAAACGCGCGGTTTCGTACAGGAAGTCGCCATGACTTCGGGTTCGACGCTGGTTTTGACAGGCTTTGAGGAAGTCAGAACAAACTCCAACAACTCAAAGGACATCACGTCGTTTTCAAAATCGGCGGATAAAAGCAGAAACGTCATGGTTATTTTGCTGACCCCCGAAGTGCTGATTTCGCCGTTGGTTCCCGAAACGCGCATGAACGGCTTTTAATCGCGGAGCATGAACAATGGCTGATGAAGAAGAAGAACTTTCCGTAGACGATTTGGACGAACTGGAACAACAGTCCGATTCCAAATCCGCGCCGACGGATGAAGACGGCGATCCCCCTTGGGGAGCGACAATGACCGTCAACGACACGACGTATGCCGTGAGCTTGTTCTGGCAGCCGTTGCAGGATACCAACGACCCGTTCCCCGAAGTTCAGGAAACCGTTGACAACGTCATGGACGGCGCAGATTTGTTCTGCATCCGCCAAGGGACATCCCCGCAATACGGTATCGGCAATTCCGTCGAAGGCCACAAAGCGGGCATGCCGTCCGCCGCCGCCGCGATTGCCGATATTTTTTCGGACAAACCGTCTTCCGTCGCCGTCTTTGAAGTCGACGAAGGCTGGTGGTTCATCGCCGTCCGAAACGATTTGATTCTGTCCGAAGAAGATTTCCTTTATCTGAACGAGGAAGACGCCAAACGCGCTTTTTACGCCATGATGGCGGTGCCGGACTGGGGACGTAAAATCGCCCCCGCCTCTTGGGAAATCGAAGGGACGGAAGAAGTCGACCTGTTCGACATTTTGAAAGAACCGCGCGGTTCAAAGCTGATGCGCATCGACAAGGCGCGCCAGCAGAAAACAAAAATCATCATCGGCGTTGCGGCTTTGCTGATTCTGGTCATCGGATACAAACTGTTTTCCACCATGTTTGCGCCCGCCCCGAAAAGGGCTTTCAGACCGATTGCCCCGCTGAAACCTTTGGAAATTGAAGAGGAAAAGGAACTTCCTCCGCCCGTTGAGGTCAAACCGTGGGAAAAACTGGTTTCCGTCGAAGACTTCGTCAACCGTTGTTACGCCGGCGTCATGCAAATCAAATCCATGATTGTCCCCGGCTGGAAAGTGGGCAACATTCAATGCACGCCGTCCGGCTTGTCGACAGATTGGACGATGGAATGGGGACATTTGGGCATTTTAAAGCGTGCTTTTGAAGAATACGGCATGCCGGGCTTTGATTTCATGCTGTCCGACACGGGAACGTCCGCCGTGGCAAGCTTGTCCATGGGTGAAATAGCCGTTCATTCGGAAACGCCTAAATATTCGATTTACGAATTGCGTGAAGAATGGACGAATATCTTCCAAGCCATCAAACAAAACGTTACGCTTTCCGAAGAATCGGAACAGGCCACGCAGGTCATCCCCGGACAAAACGGCGGCGAACCGCGGACGATTACAAAAGTTTACAATAAATTGGCGTTCGGTTTTTCATCGGATTTGCCGGTCAGCGAATGGCTGGGGGTCTTTAATCAATTTCCCGCTTTGGAATTGAAACAATTGGAGTATAATATAACCGACGGCACTTGGAGTTATGAGGGACAAATCTATGAACCGAGCATTTAACACAAAATTACTGTATGCCGCGCTGGTGGTTTCCGGCGTTGCAATTCCGCCCGCCAACGCGCAGGATTTGTTCGATGACGCGTTTATGGAAAACACTGCGCAGAACGCTCAGCCTGCCCCTGCGGAAGCGGCAACCGCTCCTGCGGAAACAGCATCCGCCCCTGCGCCCGAAACTCCGCCCGCGGACGTATCCGCCCCCGCAATCGGCGACAACGCCCCTGCGCCGGAATTGCCGTCTTTGGATTTGCCGCCCGCCGACATTCCCGAACCCGCCGCGCCGGAACCCGCTTTGCCCGAACCGACGGACAACATGGATATTCCCGCACCGCAGGACATTCCGTCCCCCGGCGGCGCGCCCGCACTGGAATTCAACGCTCCCGCCCCCAAAGGGTTGTCCGGCTCGCCCAGCGATCAAGTGCTGGGAAAAGTGTCCAGCGACGTATTCCGTGAAATGGCGGAAATGGAACGTGAAAACAACTCGCTGGCTTTGCAGCTGAAACGCGAAGGGCTGCGCGCCGAAATCGACGCGTTGAAAGCCAACAACCGGCAAATGCTGTTCGATGAAATCGAACGCCGCGAAAAAATGACCCAAGCGCGCTTGGAATGGGAACTGGCGCAGGATTTGAAACGGCAGGAAGCTTTGGAACGCAAACAGCGCGCCGAAATCCGTCAAAAACAAATCGAAGCCGCCTTGAAACGCGAAGAGGACCGCCGCATCCAGAAACTGAAGGATGAAGAGGCCGAACGCAAAAGAAAAGAAGAAGAGCTGGAAAAGAAAAAAGAAGCCGAACGCGCCGAATTGAAAAAGAAATACGAAGCCGCTTCCATTGTCCGTTTGAACAACTTGAAACCGACTTTGATTGCCGCAACACGGCCGCCGCGCATCAAACGTTCCCCGTCTTCGCTGGTATCGCGCACGCTGACCGCAGGCGGTGAAGACCTGCTGAACAAGAAAAAGGCCGGCGAAGCGCTGACGACGTCGACACCCGACGACAAGCAGGACAATTTGAAAAAACAGGATCCCGCGTCGACTTTGTACGCCGTTGCAGAAATCCGCGGAACGGCGGGCAGTCTGATTGCCAAACTGATTTCCAAAAAGGACAAAACGACTTTCTTTGCCAAAAAGTCGACCATTTTGCCCACGGGGCACACCGTTATCGACATCAACAAAGACTATGTCCTGCTGCAGTACGGTACATTAAAAGAAATCGTCGGCTTCCCGTCTGCGGGTTTGGTCAGCTCGGATGATGCTGCGCATGCGGCGCCTGCCGCCGCCGCTTCGGCCGCGACAAATCCCGGCATGGCTGCGGCGGCCGGAGCTGTGGAAGAAAAGCCCGCCACGCAAAAATTCATGCCGCCGCGACGCGTAGGCAGACGCCCGCGTTTGTCAGCCGCAAGTCTGGCGCGCTAATTTGAACAAAACAAACAGGGGCGGTTGTCCCCTGTTTGACTGTTGTTTGGAGGGATAGTCCATGCCTTTGCCAGCGAAAACCGCCGCAGGATCAGCTCCGGCCAAAGCCGCCGCGTCCAAAGCCGCAACCCCGGATGCTCCGAAAGCCGCTGCTCCGAAAAAAAGCTCTGAAATTCTGGCGGAATTGTTCCATGCGGGAAATGAATGTATTACCGCCCCCAGCGGCATTTTCCCCGTCAAGGACGATACGCGCGGATTGCTGGCTTTGTTCAGCGACGGGCGTTTTCTGGTCAGCGCGGAACACAAATTCGACGGCCGCGTGCTGAGCTTTGAAGTTTTGGCGCGCAAGAAAAAACTGCCCGTCAACAAAGCCGAATATGTCCCCGCCAACCTCATCAAAGCGATTTACGACCGCGCGGCGAAAGACGCTCCTCCCCCCGAGGAAGTCGAGGAAATGGGCAGTGCGTCCGACCTTGAACAGCTGCAGATGCAAAAGGACTACGTCAACGTGTTGTCCCGCGCCGCCGCTATCAAGGTGTCCGATATTCACGTCGTCGTCGGGACGCACAAAACGCAGGTCATGTTCCGCACCAACGGCATGATGCAGGTTGAAATCGAAAAAGACAAAGACTGGGGCGAAGCGTTCGTCCGCGCGGCATTTGCGTCTTCGGACATTTCGGACGCGAACTACGCGCAAAACGAATACCAGGCGGCGCAAAAAGTCGGCGACACGCCTTTGCGCGGATCGGGCGGAAAGCTGCGTTTGCCCCGCAACGTGCTGGGCGTGCGTTTGCAGTTCAACCCGATTGCGTTCGGCACGCGCTATTTGGTTATGCGTTTGCTGTACGCCGACGACGACCCCGACAACGCGGGCGATTTGATGGCTTTGGGATACACCAAGCGCGAAGCGGACATGTTCTACCGCCTGCGCGCCGTTCCTATCGGCATTATCATCGTGGCGGGGCCGACGGGGTCGGGAAAATCGACGACTTTGCAGCGCAATATGATTTCACTGCTGCAGGAACGCAACTACGAACTGAACCTGATTACCGTGGAAGACCCGCCCGAATACCCGATTCCGGGCGCGCGCCAGATGCCCGTGACAAACGCGAACACGGAAGCGCTGAAAGAACAGGAATTCACCAAAGCGCTTGCCGCGTCTTTGCGTTCCGACCCCGACATGCTGATGATCGGCGAAGTCCGTACTTTGTCCGCGGCTCAGCTGGCGTTCAAAGGCGCGCTGTCGGGGCACGGCGTTTGGACGACCTTGCACGCGAACAGTTCGCCCGCGGTTGTGATGCGTTTGCGCGATATGGGCGTTGAACCGTTCAAACTTATCGACCCCGAAATTATGAAAGGCATGGTGTCGCAGCGTTTGTTCCGCCGCGTTTGCCCGCATTGCCGTATTCCCGTTTCGCAAAAACCCGATCATCCGACGGTCAAGCGTTTGCGTAAAGCATACGGCGATTTCGGCATGGAGCAAGCCTATTTGAAAGGCGAAGGATGTCCCGAATGTCAGGGGCGCGGCGTCAAAGGGCGCGCCGTCGTCGGTGAAATTCTGATGCCAGACGCGACGTTTTTGGATTTGCTGGTCAAAGGCGAAACCAAAAAAGCGATTGATTATTGGACGGGCGATTTGGGCGGCAGAACGATGAAAGACTGCGCCATCGAACGCATGCTGAACGGATTGATTGACGCCGAGGAAGTCGAACGCTGGTGCGGCTTGCTGGACGAAAGGCCGATTTACTGAAGAAAGGAAACGGAATATGGCGAAAAGCAAATTTTCCCTTGCCGAGATTAACCGCTATTACGCGATGATTATCTGCCGGATGAGCGGCAAAACGCGTTTGAAAATCTACCGCAAGCTGATTTCCCTGTTGCGCAACCGGTTTTCGTTAATGGACGCGTTGGATCGAATCCGCGGCATTTTGACAAACGACGGTAAAAACCCCGACGAACCGATGGCTTTGGCGATTTTGTACTGGTCACGTTCTTTGCAAAACGGTCATCCGTTTTCGGTGGCTTTGGAAGGGTGGGCGCCGTCGCGCGAACGTCTGATGCTGTCGGTCGGCGACGTTTCGCACTTGGAAGGCGCGCTTGAAAACCTGATTAAAGTTACCGAAGGTACCAGCCGCATGACCGGTCCTTTGGTCGGAGCGATTTCATATCCTATGTTTTTGTCCATGATGACGGTTTTGATTATTTACGCTATCGGCGCGTACATGGTGCCGCCGATGATGAACGCCGCCCCGAACGCCCGCTGGACGGGAACGGCAAAAGATTTGGTGGCCGTATCCGTTTGGATTCAGAAAAACTGGGCGCTGGCGTTTGCATTTCTGCCAACCGTGTTCTTTATCATTTACATCACACTGGGACGGTGGAAAGGAAAAACCCGCGCCATGGTCGACAATATTCCGCCGTGGTCGCTGTATCGAATCTTTGTCGGCGTGACGTGGATGCTGGCCATGGCGGCTTTAGTGCGCGCGGGGACGCCCGTGTCGCAAGCCCTGCGTTCCCTGCGTCATGACGCGAACCCGTATTTGCTGCACCGTATTGACACCGCGCTGGTTTTCATCAACAACGGCGACAACATCGGCGAAGCGCTGAACAAAACGGGATTGGGTTTCCCCGACAAGGAAATCATCGGCGATTTGCGCATTTATTCCGAAATGGACAACTTCCAGGCCGCGCTGGACCAAATGGCGAACGAATGGCTGGAAACCAGTATTTCCAGTATTGAGCAGCGCGCGGCGTTGCTGAACACGATTGCCACGCTGTTCGTTTCCGGCGTTATTGCCTGGTCCGTTATGGGTACCTTCGATATGCAGGAACAGATTACGAAAGCCATGGGCTAAAAGTGCTGCCCGCACGGGAAAACAAGACTCGTCATTGCGCGGAGCGTCAGCGACAACGCAATCCACATTGGCTCCGCGTTTGCGGTTGGGCATCCTGCGAATGGATAACCGCGTCGGGCTAAAGTCCTCCTCGTTATGACAACAAGAATCGCCATTGCGACGCGCCGTAGGCGCTCTTCGCAAGTTCGGGTATTTTTCCCGTGCAGGCGCGCTTAAACCAAAGCGTCGTACAAATCTTTCCAATCGGGATTCATCGAAACAATCAAATCGATTTTCTTTTGACGACTGCCCGCTTTTATCTGCCGTTCCCGACTGAATGCGGATTCGATGTCGTCGTAAACCTCATAATATCCCAATTTGTCGACATTGTATTTTTTGGAAAAACCGTCAACACACTTTTGTTTGTGTTCCCACACGCGCCGAATCAAATCATTTGTCGCCCCCGTATAAAGGACACCGTTCTTTTTGTTGAAGAGGATGTAACAATAGGCTGACATGTTTTTTCCGATTTTTGTGTGTTTGATGATTATATCCTCAAGTATGTGAGAAAACAAATGCAGAATCGAAATTGCGAACCCGCGCAAGCGGGTGAAGCAATCCCGGAATTTGTCGGCACGGGTGCCAATACTTGCACGGGACTGCTT
>DJPN01000017.1 GCA_002438565.1 Alphaproteobacteria bacterium UBA6411
TCCTTCCTTCCTCCTCCCGTCGGCATCCCTAATGGCGAGCGTTTCTCTGTAACAGTGGGCGTAGCCGATTGAATCACTCCGGCTTGATTTCTTGGCAGCCCTGTTCGATTCTATTCGCCAGTTCGTTTAAAAATTCACGTTTAGGCAAGCCTTGCGGCATGGCGGGAAGAAATTTAACGATGACTTTGCCGGGCTTTTTGATAAAGGCTTTTTTGCCCCAGAAATACCCCGTGTTGACCGCCGCGGGAATGACGGGAACGCCGCACTTTTCATACAGCAGCGCCACGCCGGGGTTGCACTTTGTCGGCTGGTTCGGCGGCGTGCGCGTTCCTTCGGGAAAGATGACGACGGGACGGTTTTGGCTCAAACGTTTTTGCGCGCCGTCCAACATGCTGCGCATCGCTTTCGCTCCCGACGAACGGTCAATGGGAATACTGCCCATAATCAACAAGTTCCATCCGAACAAAGGAATGTAGAGCAATTCTTTTTTCAAAATATACACGGGACGCGGCAGCAAAACGTGATACGCCATTGTTTCCATGGCGGACTGGTGCTTTGACGCCACGATATAGCGGTGAGAATCTTGCGGCAGGTTTTCCAAGCCCTGCACCTCAAAATCCAATCCGACGATGACGCGCATACCCCAAATAATCAGCTGCCCCCACCAGCGGGCGATTACGGGGCACTGCGGCAAAAAGAAAATACAGCATCCCAAAAGGCAAATAAGCACCGTTACCAGAATATAGTAAACGTCGAAAATCAAAGAACGGATAAAAGTCATTTTCGGCAAACCTCCGCAGGATTGAAAACAGTATTGCCCCACCCCAGCAAATGGCGCAGGGAAACAAACAGGTATTTTGTGTATTCGGAAACAATCAAAGCCGTCGAACCTCGCCATTTCCACCAATCGGCATGTTTGAACGTTTGCGGGAACACGGGGTGAGGCAAAATGACCATTTCGGGCATGACGTTTTTGAATTCGGCATAGCTGCGCGGCATGTGATAGGACGCCGTTACCAGACGCAGGCTTTTAAAACCGTTTCGTGTCATCCAGTCGCGGCTTTCCAACGCGTTTTCCGTTGTGTTGCAGGCCACATGCCCCAGTGTGATTCTGTCAATCAGCTCCGGCGGCAGTTCGTCGACCGTTTGAGCCAGATTCATCCAATCGACTTTGCGATCGACGCCGGAAATCAGCAGTTTTTGCGCTTTGCCTTGTTTCAGCAGATTGACGGCGGCGGACAACCGTTCCGTTCCGCCTGTCAAAGCGACAATGGCTTCGGTTTGCAAAGATTCGCTGACGGGTTTTCGATTGACCAAAGCGTTAAAGCGCATCAGTCCGGCAATCCACAAACATGCTAAAACGGCAAAGGCATACAAGATTTTTTTCATCACAGCAACCGCTTCAAAGTTCTTTGCACCGTCCAATAGGCGGTCAACGTCGCCAAAACGATTGCCGCCGCGGGAATCGAACCGAGCAATACCCACGCCGTTCCGTCAAAGCGGGCTTCGGACAGCAATCCTCCTTCGATTTCGCTGGCAATCGACGACAGCATGAACAAAATCGGCAATACGAAACAGAACCCCGGAATCGCGCCCAAAGCCGCCAGCGTTCCCATGCGGAAAGCGTATTGGTGTGAAATGTAGGCGTCATGCGCCCCCGTTTGATGCAGCAGTTCGATAACGGGTTTGTGAACGGCCAAAGACGAACATGTAACATAAATCACGATAATTGATGTGGAGGCGATGACCAGCATCAGCAGAGTCGATGCCAGAAAATCCAGCCTTTGCATCAGCTTTATCAGTTTGCCGAGCCAAAGTTTATGCACGTCCAGCGATGCGTTCGGCGCGTTTTTTTTCAACAGTGTTTTCAAAATATCCAAATCAACCACGGTATCGGGCAGCAGCTTCACGTCAATCAAGGCGGGCAAAGGCAAATCGTCCAGCAGAACGCTGTCGCCCAGCCACGGCCTCAGCAAATCTTTCATCTGCCGGTCGGTCAGCAGATTGGCGGAAGCCACACCCGCCGTTTTGCGCAGAACGGATAAAGCTTCATCGATTTCCAGCTGCGTTTTTTTGCGGTTGATTTTGCCGTTTTCCTCTATCGGCAGGATTTGGACGGTCAGTGAGCCCGAAATCGATCTGCTCCACCGCGCCAGCATGGAATTCAGCGACAAAGTGCCGGCCGTCGTCAGCGTGGCGAAAAACACCATCAGCATGACCATCCACGGCAGAAACCAGCTCAAGCCGTCTTTTGAAAAGGGAAGATCGCTGGGACGTTTAAACATAACCGTCATCTCCAAGCTGCATGCCCGCGGGATAAATCGCAAGCCGGCCGTTGTTCAGATGCATGCGCGGGAACGGAAACGCACTGATGAGGCTTTCGTTATGCGTCGCGATAACAACCGTCGTGCCGCGGCGGTTCAGTTCGACGAACAAACGCAGCAGCCGCGCCGCCGACTTGTCGTCCATGTTTCCCGTCGGTTCGTCCGCGACCAGCAGCTGCGGACGGTTGATGACGGCGCGCGCGATGGCGACGCTTTGTTTTTGCCCGCCCGACAAAGTGGGCGGCTTGGCGTTCAAATGATTGCCCAATCCGACCCAAATCAACAATTCGGTTACACGTTTTTTTACCTCGTCTTCCGGAAAGCCGGCGATTCGCAAAGGAAGGGCGACGTTGTCCACGGCAGACAAGTGGTCAAGCAGGCGGAAATCTTGGAACACGACGCCGATTTTGCGGCGGATTTCGGGCAGTTCGTCGCGCGGCATCGTCAGCGTCGGCTTGCCGAACAGTTTGATGTGTCCGCGGGTTTGCGCTTTTGCCAGATACAGCAGGCTGAGCAGGGATGTTTTTCCCGCGCCGCTTTCCCCCGTCAAAAAATGAAACGACCCCGACGCCAGCGCAAAAGTGATGTCGCGCAGAACCTCCATCCCTTGTCCGTAGCGCAAGCCGACCATGTCGAATTCAACGATATTCTGCGGTGTCAAACCTTTATCCTTTGTTGTAATCCGTCCGTTTTTGCGTATACTATAACACAATCGTTCAAAATGCCACAGGGAAGACCGATGTTTTTTACTTGTCCGAAATGCAATACCGTTTACGACGTTCCGCCGGAGCAGATCGGCGACGCCGAAGTCCTTCATTGCGCGGTTTGCGGATGCTTGTGGGACGTGTCCGCCGAAACGGAAGGGGTCGAACCCGAAGAAGAGGAAAACAAGGTTGAAACAAAGCCGGAGTTTTCCCTTGACGACGACGAACGCGAAGGAATTCCCGTTTTTCCAGACGACATCGGCCCCGACCCGTTTGCAAACGAATCCGATTTAAGGGCTTTCAAACCGATTTTTCAAACCCCCGAAAAACCGCCCGCCGAAAAAAGCTGGATTCGCCCTTTGTATTTTTTCAGCATGGTTTGCATGGCGGTGGCGATTTACGCTTTCTTTTTTCACGCGCCCGTGAAAGTGCCGCTGGAATTCCAGTCGCTCAGCCCCGAATTCGTTGAAAAGGATTATCAGACGAATTTGATTTTAAACGCAATGGTTCGGAACACGGCGGAGCGGGATTTGTCCGCAAAAACTTTCCGCGTGTACTATTACGACAAATCGGGAAACGAAGTAACTCAATCCGATTTTCCCGCCAAACAGGTGTTCAAAGCAAACGCCGCCACCCCCGTTAAATTGGAGGTCGGACGCCCCCCCGCGCAGGCGGCACGCGCCACTTTGGAAATCGAAACAAAAACCCCTTAAATCCACGGAGCGGGTTGGCACAAAGCCGTCATTTCCGCAACGGTTTGGCGGCGGCGGATAACGGCATAACGGTCGCCGTCAACCAGCACTTCCGCGGCAAGCGGCCGTCCGTTGTAATTGGACGCCATGGCCGCGCCGTATGCGCCCGCCGTTTCAATCATCACCAAATCGCCCGCGGACAAATCGGGCAGCATTCTGTCTTTGCCGAAGATGTCCGCGCTTTCGCAAACAGGGCCGACGACGTCGTATTTTTTAACCGCTTCGCCGCCTTTGACGGCGACAATATTGTGATAAGCGTCATACATCGCGGGACGCACCAAATCGTTCATCCCCGCATCCAAAACGGCAAACGATTTTTCGCCCGTTTGCTTGACGCGCACGACGGACGCAACCAGTACGCCCGCATCACCCGAAAGGCAACGCCCCGGTTCAAACACGAATTCACCGTCGAAACCGCTCAAAACATCCTGCAAAACCGCGATGTAATCAGCGGGCGACGGGGCGGATTCGCCTGTTTTGTACACCACACCCAAACCGCCGCCCACATCGACGGTTTGAATCGAAACGCCTTTTTCTTTCAAAGCGGCCAACATTCTTTTCGTTTTAACGAATGCTTCGCGAAACGGCTCAAGGTCTAAAATCTGCGATCCGACGTGCACTTCGATTCCGTGCAGCGAAATGCCTTTGAATTGCTCGGCGGACAGGAAAAGCCGGTACGCGTCGTTCCAGTCGATGCCGAATTTGTTTTCCTTTTTCCCCGTGGTGATTTTTTCGTGCGTGTGCGCGTCCACATCGGGATTGACGCGAATACCGACGGCGGTGGTTTTTCCCAGTTCAAGCGCGATTTCGTCAATCAATCGGATTTCGGATTCCGATTCGGCGTTAATCTGCTTGATGTCCGCCGCGATTGCCGCAGTCAGTTCCGCCCGCGTTTTGCCGACGCCTGAAAACACGATTTTGTTTGCGGGAATACCCGCCTGCAAAGCCAATTCCAGTTCCGCGCCCGACACGATGTCGGCACCCGCGCCCATGCTTGCAAAAATCTTTAAAACCGTCGGGTTGAAGTTGCTTTTGACGGCAAAGCACACGGTCGTTTTTTTCAAGCTTTTGACCGCATCCGCGAATGTTTGGAAGTTTTGGCGCAGTTTTTGTTCGGAATACAGATAAAACGGCGTGCCGACTTCGGCCGCGATTTTGGAAATCAAATCGGGGGTCATTGGGATTCCTTTTCAAGCTGTTCGTTCAAGTCCAGCAGGGACGAAGGCTGCAATTCCTGCTTTTGCGGCTCTTCTTTTTCCATTTTCGGCGCGCGCGGAGCGGGGTATTGGCGCGGGTAAACAGCGCCTTTCGGAAAATCCAGACGTCCGCGTTTGCCGCATCCCGCGGCGGACAAAACAATGCACAGCGCAATCAACAGTTTTTTCATGGCGAAACCTCTTTTTTTGCGAACTTTATCAGAGTTTAAAAACTTTTTCATTCTTTTTAGGGATACTTTCTTTCATGAAAAGCGTGATTTTTATTTTATTGTTGTTTTTTTGTCCGCCGGCGCAGGCGCAAATAACGCTGAAAAGCGCGCGGGCGCCCGATTTGTTCACGCTTGCCTATCCGAAAAGCACGCCGACGGCGACTTTTTTCAATGAATACGGACAGGATGTCGGCATATCGAATTTCAGGGGCAAAATCATTCTGCTCAACATCTGGTCGACGGGCTGTTCCCAATGTGTTATCGAACTGCCGATGCTGGACAGGCTGCAAAAGGAAATGGGCGGCATGAAGTTCCAAGTCGTTGCCCTGTCCACGGGATTGGAAACCATTCCCGCTTTGCGGCGTTTTTTCGTATCCCGCGGCGTCAGAAATCTGCGCGTTTATTCCGATCCGCAGGCAAAGTATTCGCAGGCGGCGGGTGTTTTGGGGTTGCCGACGACTTTTCTGATTAACGAAGACGGCATGGAAATCGGCCGTGTGCGCGGCATTGTCGATTGGACAAATCCGAAACTGAAAGCGCAGATCCGCGGGCTTATCGCCCAAGGCAAAGCCAAAAGGGAGCGGGAGAAAAGCGACTCCGAAAAAGAAAATGACCCGCCGCCGCCCGCGCCCGAACCGAAGCCCGACTTTCAAGGCTGGTTTAAAAAGTAAAGAATCCCTGCTTTTTTTCAAAAAAGCTTGATTCCTGCGCAAATTGCTTTAAAAGGTAGTCTTCCGTTTTAAAAACAAGGGGGCGACATGGCCAAACAACGTTATTTGATTATCTCTTGGGAACAGTTTCACGCCGACGCGCGCGCTTTGGCGGCAAAGCTGGTCAACCGTACGGATTTGAAAAAAATCGTTTGCGTGACGCGCGGCGGATTGTTCCCCGCAGCGGTTTTGGCGCGCGAACTGGAAATCCGCTGGATCGACACCGTTTGCGTTGCGGGCTATGACGAAGAGGAACGCGGAACCGAAGCGTCCCTGCTGAAAATCCCCGAAGGCGACGGCGAAGGCATGCTGGTCGTCGACGATTTGGTCGATTCGGGCAGAACGGGAAAAATCATCCGTCAGCTGTTGCCGAAAGCCTACTTTGTCACGATGTACGCCAAACCGCAGGGCGCCGACGTTGTTGACGATTACGTTGTCGGCGTTGACCAAGACGTTTGGATTTTGTTCCCGTGGGAAGCCGAACTTTCCCCCGCGTCCCCGCTGGTTCGCCGCAAAGACGACTGAATTTCAAAGCTCCGCTTTTAAAAACGGAGCTTTTCTTTTAAAGGACAAATACTATGACCAAAACAACTTGGAAAGCGGGAACGATGATTTATCCGTTGCCCGCCGTGATGGTAACGTCGGGAACGATGGAAAAGCCCAACGTGTTCACCGCCGCGTGGACGGGCATCATCAATTCCGAACCCGCGATGACGTATGTTTCGATTCGCCCGTCGCGCTATTCCCATGAACTGATTGAGCAAAACGGGGAATTCGTTATCAACCTGACAACGCAGGATTTGCTGCACGCCGCCGATTTCTGCGGCGTCAAATCGGGCCGCGACACGGATAAATTCGCCGAAACGGGGATGACTCCGATGCCCTGCAAATTCGTCAAAGCGCCGCAAATCGCGCAGAGTCCCGTCAGCGTCGAATGTAAAGTGACGGAAATCAAAAAACTGGGATCGCATGATATGTTTATTGCCGAAATTCTGGCGGTCGACGTGGACGATTCCCTGCTAGACGACGCGGGCAAGCTAGCTTTGGAAAAATGCGGGCTGGTGGCGTTCTGCCACGGCGGCTATTACGGGCTGAGCGGGCAAATCGGCACGTTCGGTTTTTCGGTCGCCAAAAAGAAAAGCCGCAAGCAGAAAATCCACGAAATCAAAGCCAAACGCCGCCTTGAAAAAGCCGCGCACGCCGCCGAAGAATCCGAAGAGGAAGAAAAAACGTTCAAAAAACGCAAACCCGCTTTTGAACATCATGAACGGCGCGACTTTGAAGACCGCCGCCGCTCAGACCGCAAACCGCGTAAATTCGACCGCGGCGAACGAAACTTTGACAACGACGAAAAACCGTTCAAAAAGCCGTTTGCGAAAAAGCCGTTCGGCGACGGGCGAAAAGAAAAAAGCTTCGGCGACCGCAAACCGTTCCGCAAAACGTTTGAGGGCAAAAAGCCGTTTGCGGACAAAAAGCCCGCGCGCAAGCCGTTCAAACCCAAAGCTCAGTGAGCTTCCGCCCAATTAAGGCCGATGCCGACATCGGCAATCAGCGGCACGGACAGGGATACGATGTTTTCCATGACATTCTTAACTGTCCGTGCCGTTTTTTGCGCTTCGGATTCGGGAACTTCAAACACCAGTTCGTCATGCACCTGCAGCAGCATTTTTGCGGACAATCCCGCGGATTTTAAAGCATCGGGCATGCGAATCATCGCTTTTTTCAAAATATCAGCCGCGCCGCCTTGAATCGGGGCGTTGATTGCCGACCGTTCCGCAAACTGGCGCGTGTGCGGATTTTTATCGTTAATCGCTCCGACAAAGCATTTGCGCCCGAACGGCGTCAGCACATAGCCGTTCGCTTTGGCAAACGCAATGGTCGATTCCATGTATTCCTTGATTTCGGGGTATTTTTCAAAATACGAATCGATGTATTTCTGCGCTTCAGACCGTTCAATGCCCAGCTGCCGCGCCAGTCCGAACGCCGACATGCCGTAAATGATGCCGAAGTTGATTGCTTTCGCACTGCGGCGCACCATCGGATCCATGCCCTCTATCGGAATGTTGAAGATGTGCGACGCCGTGGATGCGTGAATGTCGACGCCGTGGATAATCGCGTCTTTCAGCCGCGCGACGTTTGCGACGTGCGCCATAACGCGCAGTTCCACCTGCGAATAGTCGGCGGACAGCAGAACATTTCCTTTTTCGGCGATGAAAGCGTGGCGGATTTCGCGTCCCTCCTGCGTGCGGATGGGAATGTTCTGCAGGTTCGGGTCGTTTGACGACAGCCGCCCCGTCAGCGTTCCCGTTTGCATGAACGTCGTGTGAATCCGTCCCGTTTTCGGGTTTGTTTGCGCCTGCAAAGCGTCCGTGTAAGTGCTTTTCAGTTTAGCGTATTGACGGTATTCCAAAATGTCCGCCGCGATTTGATAACCTTGTTCCGCCAAATCGTCCAAAACGGCGGCTTCGGTAATCCAAGCGCCCGTTTTTGATTTTTTGCCGTTCGGAAGCTTCAGCTTTTCAAACAGAACCGTTCCCATTTGCGCGGGCGAATTCAGATTAAACTCTTCGCCCGCTTCAGCGTAAATGCGTTTTTCCATGGCGGCGATGCGTTCGCCGAACGTCGCGCTTAACGCATGCAGTTCCGCGCCGTTGATTTTGATGCCCGCGCGTTCCATTTGATACAAAACGGGGACGGCGGCGCGGTCCATTTGTTCGTAAAGCGCAATACGGTGCTCGGCAACCATGCGTTTATGCAAATAGCCGTACAGTCTGTAAACCATATCGGCTTTTTCCGCGACCAAGCGGTAGCCGTCCTTGATGGCGACGAAATCGAACGTAACTTTGACGCGCCCTTGACGGCATGTTTCGTTGTAGGAAATCATTTTATGATCCAAAAACAGTTCGGTCAGTTCGTACAGTTCAAGGTAATGCGATGTGCCGTCCAAATCGTAGCACATGATTTTCGTGTCCGCGAACGGGGACAAATCGAAATCCCGCCCCGCTTCTTTGGCGAACAGGTGCCAGTCGGATTTGATGTCGTATCCGACCTTTAAAACGCCTTTGTTTCCCAGCAGGGGCAACAGAATTTCAATCACCTGTTGCGGTGGAATTTGACGGGATTCGGGGTCGATGGCTTCGAAAAACGACGTTTGCGCCGCGCCTGTGTTGTGGCGCAGGGGAACGTAATAAGCAACACCTTCTTTGAACGACAGCGAAAAGCCGATAAGCTTCGCCGACAGCGGCGGCAACAAATCCGTTTGCGTGGCAATCGCGACAACGCCCGCGTCAATCGCTTCGGCAACGACGGCGCGCAAAGCTTCGGACGTTTGAATCAGACGGTAGTCGGTTTTGATTTCGGCGGCGGAGAGCATGGCTTTTTGTTCGTCGGATACCCAATTCGGAACTTTCGCGACCAGACTTTTAAAGCCCATATCCGTTAAAAACGCCGACAATTCGACGGGGTTTGCGGGCTGTGCCGCAAATGTTTCCAATCCTGCCCGCACGGGGGCGAAAGCGTCCAGTTTAACCAGCTTTTGCGAAATCAGAGCCAGCTCTTTGTGTTCAATCAGCAAATCGCGCTTGCGGCTTGGCTTGGCGTTTGCGATGTTGGCAAACAAATTTTCCAGCGAACCGTATTCCGTTATCAGCTGCGCCGCCGTTTTGGGGCCGATTCCCGGAACCCCCGGCACGTTGTCCGACGAATCGCCCATCAGCGCCTGCACATCAACGACCTGTTCGGGATCGACACCGAATTTTTCCAATACGCGGCCGCGGTCGACAACCCGCTGTTTCATCGGATCGAAAACGACAATCCGCCCGCCGACCAGCTGCATCAAATCCTTGTCCGCAGAAACGACGGTGACATCCGCGCCCGCTTCGCTTGCCATTCGGCTGTAGGTTGCCAGCAAATCATCCGCCTCGAAGCCCTCCATTTCCGCCTGCGCCAGATTGAACGCGGCAACAGCTTGGCGCAGCAGGGGAAACTGCGGTATCAGCTCGGGCGGCGTTTCGCGGCGGGTGGCTTTGTAGTCGGGGTAAATGTCTTGGCGGAACGTTTTGCGCGCGGCGTCGAACACGACCGCGATATAGTCGGCGGGCATGTCTTTCAGCAGCTTCATCATCATCGAACAAAAGCCGTAAACCGCGTTGACGGGCGTGTTGTCCGACGGACGCGTCATCGGGGGCAGAGCGTAAAAAGCTCTGAAAATATAACCCGAGCCGTCGATTAAAACCACTTTTTTGCCGTGCAAATCCATTTGGCCGCTCCTTGAAAATTTTTCTTAACTGTATCGGGTTTCGCGGCAAAAAAAAAGGCTTGATTGTTCATCAAGCCTTTTTGATTAAGTTTCAGCCTGTTCGGGCTTTTCCGTTTTCGCTTTCAAGCGCAGGAAAATGTACGAACATACCGGCACGCTGATTAAGTAGCCCGCGAAAGTCAAGCTCAGCATCAGCCACGGTTTGTAGAACAGCGCGCCCGTGTAGAATCCCGCCAAAGCCATGACAACGGCCGCTAAACGAACAGGCAGACGAATGTGCTTCAGCGAAATCGTCGGCAGACGCGACGCCATCAGCATCGCACTGACAAACAGGAACAGTTCGACAAACCAGCCGCTTTTGAAAAATTCGCAGCCGAATTCAAAGTACAGCATGGCAGGCGTCAAAGCGATGAACGCTCCGCCCGGCGCGGGCAAACCCACAAAGAAGTGGTGCCAGTACGACGGCAGCGGTTCTTCGTCCAGCATGACGTTGAAACGCGCCAAACGCAACGCGCAGCACACGGGCATCAGCAAAGCGAACGGCCAGCCCGCGGAATCCGCGGCGGTCAGCGCCCACATATACATCAAAACGCCGGGGGCGACGCCAAAGCACACGACGTCGGACAGGGAATCCAGTTCCGCGCCGAAATCCGAAGCCCCGCGCAGAAAACGCGCGACGCGCCCGTCCAAAGCGTCGAACACCGCCGCCATCAAAACAAAAAACACGGCCAGCTGAAAACGCCCTTCGGTCGCATAGCGAATGGAAGTTACGCCGGAACACAAAGCCATCATGGTGACCATGTTCGGCGCGATTTTATTCAGCGGCAGGTCTTTAATCCGCTTTCCCGTCTTTTTCAACATCAAAAGATTTCTCCTTGTGCGCTTGCACCCGTTATGTTGATGTCCGCCAAAACGGTTTCGCCCGCGACGGCGGTTTGTCCTTCAATCACGCGGACAGCCGTTCCTTTGGGCAGATAGACGTCCAAACGGCTACCGAAACGAATCAATCCGAAACGTTCGCCGGCTTTGACGGAATCGCCTTCTTTGACAAACGTCAGAATACGGCGCGCGACCAGTCCCGCGATTTGAACAAAGATGATTTTTTTGCCGTCTTTGGTTTCCAAAGCCAGTTCCTGCCGTTCGTTGTTTTCGCTTTCCTTGTCCAAAGACACATCGACGAAAGCGCCGGGGCGGTAGTGCATTTTGACGATTTTACCGGCCATCGGCGCGCGGTTGACGTGAACGCTGAACACGCTCATGAAAATGCTGACGCGCGTCATCGGTTCGTCGCCCATTTCCATTTCTTTGGGCGGAACGACGTCGGCGATTTTGCTGACAATGCCGTCGGCGGGGCTGAGCACCAAGGAATCTCCGGCAGGGACGGCGCGCTGCGGATTGCGGAAAAAGAAATAGCACCATACCGTCAAAACCAGACAGATGACGCCCAGCGGTTTGAACAAAACCCACATCAGCAGCGTCATTGCGGCGAAAACGGCGACGAAACGCCATCCTTCGGGATGAATCGGCGGCATAATGAAACGGCGCCAGGACAAGTCGACTCGGGACATAAGCAAAAGCTCCTCTATTGTTTCCTGCTTTTCTTTTTAAGCCATAACACGGCGGGATAAAAGCGTTTTTTTCAAATTCTCATTTTTCCGCGCCGGCCGGAATGGCAAAGACTTGATTCGGATAGATAAGGTTCGGGTCTTTGATTTGTTTTTTGTTCGCGCGGTAAATGGTAACATAAGCGTTGCCGCGGCCGTAAACGAACTTGGCGATTTTCCACAGCGAATCCCCTTTGACGACGCGGACGCGCCGCACATTGTCGGCATCCATGCCCGTTTCGATTTCAAAAGGAACTTCAATGCGGCCGGCAACCTGTTTTTCATTCATTTTGTCGGCGCGAATCGTGTATTTGACGCCCGCTTTCAATTTGCGCGCCGTTTTGACGGTCCATTTGCCCGCTTTGGCGGCGCGGTTTTCGCCGATGAACACATTGTTGACGTAAACATTGATTTTGCCCGATTCGCGAACGTTTCCCGCGATGTTCAGCATGCCGTCCGCATAGTTGACGGATTGAATGTCCACCAATGCTTCAACGGGTTCGGGAGCCTGCAGAACGGTCACTTCTTCGGCGTCCGAAGACATCAAAACCGCCAACGCTTCGGCATTGCCGGCGCGTTCGGGGACGGTTACGACAACGACTTCGGATTCGTTGCGGGAGTTGTTTGACGAATCGCGCAGCCAAAGTTCGTGTTCACCCGCGGGCAACGGCGTTTCGGGAACGAAAACCCATTCCCCGTCTTCGTTGACGGTAATTTTCGCCAACGGCGAATCGCCGTCCATCAAGGAAATTTCTTCGTTTTTCGTTCCTTTCCCGGCGGCGACCATGGATCCGTCCTGTTCCACGCGGACAATGTCGAAAGTCGCTTTTGCAAGAGTGTCGCCGTTATTTTCCGAATCGGAAAAAGCGGTGTCGGAAACCGTTTCGGCAACGGGCGGGACAGGTTCAAAATCGGCGGATTCTTTTGATTTTCCGAACAGCAGAATAGCGGCAACGATTAAAACAACTGCTGACACGATTAAAAAAACAATATTTTTTTTCATGGCGTATTTCCAAAAAGTTAAAAAAGACTCTTGCACAGTTGCGAATATAGTGCTATAGGCTTTTACACACTTTGTCGGAGTGTAGCTCAGCTTGGTAGAGCACTACGTTCGGGACGTAGGGGTCGTAGGTTCAAATCCTATCACTCCGACCAAATAAAAAAAAGCCCCTTTTTGAGGGGCTTTTTTTTATTTGGATTGGGGTGTCGATTTGAACCGGAGAAGCAGGCGCGTTCAGCAAAAACATAAATTTGTTAGCAAGTGAGGACGGCAGGGCGAACAAGCCTAAAAATTTATGCGCGGGAGTTCTCATCTCCCCTTTTAATAAAGTAATCCCAGGGAGATTGCGCGCCTGTGCGTCGTCGCCTGCGGCGACCGAACCCGCGGGGGTTCTCATCTCCCCTCGGCTCTAAATAAAAAAAAACCGTCTTTGCAGACGGTCTTTTTTTATTTGGCGACCCCAGGGGGATTCGAACCCCCGTTACCGCCGTGAAAGGGCGATGTCCTAGGCCTCTAGACGATGGGGTCATCATCACGAGTGGCTTATATATACTGGGTTAAATTCCGGCGGTCAATACTTTTTTTCATAAATTTTATTTTTTATCCGTAATTGCGCATCAAACCGACCAATTTCCCTTGGATCGCAACGCGTTCCGGGCTGAAAATCCGTGTTTCGTAGTCCTTGTTGCACGGTTCCAAAGCAATCGCGTTGCCTTTGCGGCGGATTTTTTTCAGCGTTACTTCGCATCCGTCGACCAAAGCCACCGCTATTTCGCCGTTTTCAACCGTATCCGTGCGGTGAATGATAACCGTGTCGCCGTCCAAAATGCCGGCCTCTATCATCGAATCGCCTGCGACCGTCAAGGCGTAGTGCTGCCCCGCCCCGATCATTTCCGCCGGAACATGGATTGTGTCGTTGCCGCGCAGAGCTTCTATCGGCGTTCCGGCCGCGATTTTGCCGTATTTGGGAAGCTCAACCGTTCCAACCGGTTCGACAGCGGGCTTTAGCATGGAAACGCTTGCTTCCGCCGTTGTTGTTTCGGGCAACCGCAGCACTTCCAGCGCGCGCGCCCGATTCGGCAGACGGCGGATGAACCCGCGTTCCTCCAAAGCCGTAATCAAGCGGTGAATCCCCGATTTGGATTTTAATCCGACGGCTTCCTTCATTTCCTCGAACGACGGGGAAACGCCGTCTTCGCGCAATCGGCGGTCAATCAGCAGCAGCAATTCATGTTGTCGTTTTGTCAGCATTTTTGCCTCCGTTTAAAAAACTTTCTTATTTTGTTCTACTTTAGTTCCCGTTTTTTGGCAAGTATTTTTTTAACTTTCGATTCTAAGATACAAATGGAGTTGTTGCCGTGTTTCATCTGTTTTTCGCTTTGCTGTTTTTATTTTGTCCTTCCGCCGCCGCGGAAGACAGCCTGCCCGCGTGGCAAGCCAACGCCGTTGCGGTCGATTTGCCCGACTATGTCGCGCCGATGATTGCGATTGTAATCGACGATATGGGGCTGAACCGCAAAATGACGCAAAAAGCCATTGAACTGCCGGCGCCGATAACAACGTCTTTTCTGCCTTATGCGGGGGATTTGGAACGCCAAACCGCGCGCGCCGGTCAAGCGGGGCACGAATTGATGCTTCATCTGCCGATGCAGCCGTTTTCCCCGCGCAAAAATGCGGGATCGGGGGCGTTGACCGTTTCCATGACCGAATCGGAAATAAAAACGGCGTTGGATGATGCTTTGGCGGCTTTCGACGGTTATGTCGGCGTCAACAACCACATGGGCAGCCGCTTTACCGCCGATTCCGAGCTGATGCGAATCGTTTTGGACGAACTGAACAACCGCGGGCTGCTGTTTTTGGATTCTGTGACGTCAAAACACAGCACCGGATACAAAGTTGCGCAAGAAATCGGCATGCCTGCCGTTGCGCGGCAAGTTTTTTTGGATAACACGGACGAAGAGATTCCGATCCGCTTGAAAGATTTGGAACGGTTCGCTTCCAAAAACGGAATGGCCGTCGGCATCGGCCATCCGCATCAAGCCACAATAAAAGCATTGAAAAACTGGATGCCCGACGCGGCTGAGCGGGGGTTCGTCTTTGTTCCCGTCAGCACGATAGCCCTGTATTCCGCGGAAGAGTGATTTATTCCAGAACGTTGTCCAAATCTTCGGGATTTTCGCCCAGAACAATGGCAAGCTTTTTCAAAAACAGCAGTCCCGCGAATTTGCGGTAGTCCTCCAGCGAGGATTCCATTTCCGCAGCGGCTTCGGCGTCCAGCGGATGAGCCAAAGTCAGCGGTGAAAAATCAAGGATTTTAACCGACTTTTTGTTTTGAATTTCAATCCATCCGTGTTCTTTTGTGAACATTTCCGCAATTAAAGTGTGATAGCCGCGCAGCAGCTTGATACGGGTTTGGGTTTTGTTGTGCAGAATAATCATTTCGTTTTTTTCGCCGCAAAGCGTCGTAAAAACCCCGTGTACGGACGTATCCATAAAATCGTTCAGCATAATCGTTTGCATGTGTTTTCCCCTCTTGTTAATTCGACACAACGCAAGCGTACAAAAAATCGGGTGAAAGTGTCAATCCGTACATCGCCTAAAAGCCGTCTTTTCTTTGCCCGCCCGAAGATTTTTAATAAAACGGGGAGGATGCCATGAAAAAACATATTGCGATTTTGCTGTGCGTTTTTGCCGCTTTGCCGGCGAAGGCCGAGCTGTCCGCCGATACGGTTTACTTTTTCACTTATAAAAACTGCCCGCATTGCAAGCTGGCGGATAATTACATCAAGCGGCATCATCCGGCTTTGAAAGTTGCAAAAATCGAAATTTCCGGCGTAAAAAATACTTTGTTGTATCTGGAATGTGCGGCAAAGCACGGACTGGGCGAATCGGCGGGAACGCCGCTGTTTTGCATCGGCAATGATTTTATTCAAGGCTGGGGCGCCGACGCGCCGCGGCGGTTTGATGCGTATGTTGCGGCACTGCCTTGATTTCCCGCGGGTAAAATGTTATTCAACGTGTATTAAAAGCTTGAACAAAGGGAAACAAATGCCTGACATTTTGATACACGCTCACGTTTATTATCCCGAATTGTGGGACGAATTGGCGGATTGCATTGACAACATCGACCAAAGCTTTGATTTGTATGTTACGACCGTTTGTCCGAATGACGCATTGATGCGAAAAATTACGGACCGTTTTGCCGGCGCGAAGATTTTGGTATGTGAAAACAAAGGTTTTGACATCGCTCCGTTTTTCAAAGTATTGGACTCCGTTGATTTGGATTCATACCGCTATTTGGTTAAAATCCACACAAAGCGCAATGTTTCCTATGCGGCCGTATTTCCGAACGGATACGATTTGTCGAATGACGGATGGCGCGAAAGTTTGCTGTTGCCTTTCAAAACGCGTGAAAATTGGAAAAAAACGGCGACTTGGCTTGCTTCCGGCGAAACAGGCATGGTTGCGGACGGAAAAGTCATCGTCAACAAGCTTCGCAGCAGGGATACGGGGGCTTGCGCTCGCGCCAAACAACTGGTTGAACAATTCGGGTTGACCTGCAAAGATGACTGCTTTGTCGCGGGAACGATGTTTGCGGCAAAGGCGGCTTTGTTCAAATGCCTGCAAAACAGGGCAAACGATTTCGATTTCAAGGACAGCATCCGCGGCCGCGACGTTTTGCCGTACGCCTGCGAACGGCTGCTGGGAATGATTGTATCGGCTCAAGGACAAAAAATCCAGGCTTTGAACGACGATATGGGAAAAGTCCGTTTACATTGGCTGATTACCGTCATTTTGCGCTTTTTCTTTTTGAAGAAAAAAACGGAAAAGAAAACCATTGTTAAAATCTGCAAAATTCCCGTGTTCATCAAACGCAACAGGACAAGCACATGACTGTGCGCGTTGCCGTATTCGCCACGTTCGACAAGGACGGAATCGTTCATGATTACGTTTTGTCTTATTTGAAAAAATTAAAATCGGTCGCGGATAAAATTGTTTTTGTCGCTGACAATGAAACTTCGGAATCCGAACGGCAAAAGCTGAATGGTTTGGCCGATGCCGCTGTTTTCAAACCGCACGGAGAATACGATTTCGGATCGTATAAAAGGGGTGTTGCCTTTGCAAAACAAAACGGCTTTCTGAACAGTGCCGATGAATTGATTTTGTGCAACGATTCCTGCTTTTCTGTCGGAGTTTTCAATGCGGCATTTGATAAAATGACAGCCGATCCGTGCGATTTTTGGGGTATGTGCGAAAGCGTTGAACAGTGCCGTCATTTGCAAAGCTTTTTTCTGGTTTTTAAGCGTTCCGTTTTCGACAGCGCCGTTTTTGACGGATTTTTCAATGCCGTCCGAAAACAATCCGGTTTTTCCGCCGTTGTTCAAACCTATGAAATTCCGCTGTTGAAAGCCTTTGAAACGGCCGGTTTTAAAGGTGCGGCTCTATTGCCGGCATTTTGCCGCAGTAATCCCACATTTTATCCCTTAAGCCTTTTGAATAGCGGCGCGTTTTTGATAAAGCGCAAAGTCTTTGCTCAACAATTTTATTCCCGTCAGTCCGTCCGCATAACGCTGAAGATGCTTTATACGGCATTTCCTTCGGATTATTCCGATATTTTGAAATATTTCGGCACCGGCAAGGCCAGAAATATCTGGATGCCTTTGATAAGAGCCAGAATCAAACAGCGGCTGATGCGTTTTCTTTTCCAAGAAAAAACTCGCAACGGCAAAACCGTTTTTAAAATCTGTAAAATCCCTGTTTTAATAAAAAAACAGAAAAATCTTGACTAGTTCTCCGAAAGCATTTCAACAGAGAAACGCTCGCCATTGGGGACACCGACGGGAGGAGGAAGGAAGGA
>DJPN01000036.1 GCA_002438565.1 Alphaproteobacteria bacterium UBA6411
GGGTTTTCTGAATACAAAAAAAAGAGCCGCAATTTTGCGACTCTTTTCTTTTTGTAATCTGAAACGATTAACGTTTCGAGAACTGGTAGCTGCGGCGAGCTTTGGCTTTGCCGTATTTTTTACGTTCGACAACACGCGGATCGCGGGTCAAGAAACCGGCGCGTTTCAGCGCGGTGTGCAATTCCGGTTCGTAGTTGTCCAAGCAACGGCTGATGCCGTGGCGGATAGCGCCCGCCTGGCCGGACAAACCGCCGCCGGAAACGGTAACGACAGCGTCAAACTGACCTTCGCGATTGGTAACCGCAAACGGCTGGTTAATCAGCATACGCAAAACGGGACGGGTGAAATAAGCGTCCAGTTCTTTGCCGTTGATGGTGACTTTGCCAGATCCGGCTTTCAGCCACACGCGGGCGGAAGCGTCTTTGCGGCGGCCCGTCGCATAAGCACGGCCGAATTTGTCGCGCTGAGGTTCACGGACAACGACCGGTTCTGCGGCAATGGCTTCGGCGGTCTGCTTCAAGTCTTCGAAAGATTTGATTTCAGCCATGGATTAGCTCCTTTTGTTTTTCGGGTTCAACGCGGCAACGTCCAAGAATTCGGGATTCTGGGCGGCATGCGGATGTTCTTTGCCGGCATAGACGCGCAGATTTGTCATCTGTTTGCGTCCCAGCGAATTGCGCGTAATCATGCGTTCAACCGCTTTGATAATAACGCGTTCGGGATGTTCGCCCGCAATGACTTTGCCTGCGGTAACGCCTTTGATGCCGCCGGGATGGCCGGTGTGGCGATAGTACACTTTGTCTTCCAGTTTTTTACCGGTCAAAGCGACTTTTTCCGCATTGATAATGACGACGCAGTCGCCGCAATCCATATGCGGAGTAAAGGAAGTTTTGTGTTTGCCGCGCAAAATCTTGGCGACAAGGCTTGCCAGACGGCCCAGAACCAAGTCTTCGGCATCAATCAGATACCACTTTTTCTGGATTTCGGCAGGCTTAACGGATAAGGTCTGCATAGAGTTATTCCCTACATTAGAGTTAAAAACTGCAAGCAAGATACCCAATCGTCCGCATGGTGTCAACAAAAATCATCACAGAAAAATCTTTTGTTTTCAAATAATTACAAGATAGGTATTATTTTACCTTCCGCAAAAGCCTTTTCAGCGGCGCGGTTGCAGGCAAAAACAAATATCTTTTATTTTCACCGCAACCGGCGTAGTTTAAAAAATATACGGGAGTTCAGCCATGTCCAAAATCGCCGTCCTTGTTCCTTGCCGCAACGAAGCCGTCACCATTGGCGACGTCATCAAACAGGCACAAGCCGCCCTGCCCGACGCCGGCATTTATGTTTACGACAACAAATCGACGGACGGTTCGGCCGAAATCGCCCGCAAGGCGGGCGCTGTCGTGCAAAACGTTTCGGAGCGCGGCAAAGGCGGCGTCATGCGCCGAATGTTTCAAGACATTGACGCTGACATATATATAATGACGGACGGCGATACGACTTACGACATCGCCCGCGCCCCCGATTTGATTCGGGAATTGACCGGTAAACACCTGCAAATGGTCGTTGGAAAGCGCAAACATTCGGACGCCGCCGCTTACCGCGCGGGACACTGTTTCGGAAACAAAGCCTTAACCGGATTGGTGCGTCTGCTGTTTCACGCCCAAACGCACGATATGATGTCGGGATTCCGCGTTTTTACAAAAGAATTTGCCAAATCGTTTCCCGCAAAATCAAACGGCTTCGAGCTGGAAACGGAAATGACGATTTTCGCCGCCAAAAACAACCTGCCCGTCGGCGAAATCGAAACCGATTATTTCGCCCGTCCGCGCGGATCCGTCAGCAAACTGTCCACTTACAAGGACGGAGCGAAGATTCTGCTGATGATTATTCGTCTTTTTTTGCATTGATTTTTTAATCCGAATCCGCCATAGTTTCAGACATTGCGATGATGGAAACAACAATGAACGACAGCATTTTTTCCCCCGAAAACACTTTTGCCCCGTCAAAAGACATTCAATTCAACATCCCTTTGCACGTCGAATTGGAAGACAACGGCGGCACGGTTGAATTCAAGTCTTTTTACGAGGCCGGCCGTTTCGCTTACGACGAACTGAAAGCTTGGATTGACTTGTTCGGCAAAGAAACCGCGGACAAAGGATTTTTGCAAAACATCATTGATTTTCAGCTGCACACGCCCCGAACGATTTGCGCTGTCGCCGAATCCGTGCTGAACGGGGAAACGCCCCCGACGGACGGATTTTCCGTCATTCGCAAGGAATTGAACAATTATCTGAGCTACAAGTGCATTTTCAGCGGCGGCACAATCGGCAAAATGGCCGTTGTCATGTACCGCTACGAACCCATGCTGATGGGCATTGTCGCGGGAGCCGCGGGATCGGCATCCCTGTCCGACGTGATCGAGTATTTCTCCCACGCCGACGCGGAAAGCTTTACATTCGGCTATGCGTTTACCATGCACTACCGCACCAATATTCAGCCTGAAATGCTGGACGGAAAAGTGGCGGATACCTTGCGCAAAATCAATCACATCATCCGCCGCGTCGAACTGGCGGACAAACAAATCAAGCCGATTGCGCAGGAACAGCTGGCTTTGCAGCAAAACATCGAAGAAGCCCGCCGTCAGCTGCAAACTTACCGTAGCGACGTCGCGGAATACATTTCAAGATTGGTGGCGGAAATCAAGCAGACATCCGACAGCGCAATCAACGAAATGTGGAATCAGCTGAACTTGATTCAAAACGATCACGAACGCCAGCTGGCTTCTTTGCGGCAAAGCGTATCCAGCCGCATCCGCTACGGTACCGCTTTGGATTATTGGAACGCCCAACTGTCTTTGAATCAAGCGAAAGCCAACCAAATGACGGGATGGTACGTGATTTCGGGACTGTTTTCGGTTACCTTTTTGGGATTAATCGGATTTCTGGTCAAAAAGTACATGGCGCAAGTCGCCTCGTTCGTTCCTTTTATGCTGCTGCTGTTGCCCTTGACCGTCGCCTGCGGCTTGTTCTGGCTGTTGCTGCAAACCAGAAGCCGTTATGAAAAAGCGGCCGCACAAGCGCAGGAAAAAGTGTCCCTGCTGGAAACGCTGGCCGCGCTGGAAACCGAAGGAAAAGCAAAAGAAACCGATCGCGACGGCGTTTTGGAATCGATTTTCAAAACCACTTTCACGCCGCCGACGCCGGCATTGGCAACCGCCGACCAAGAGGCCGCCGCCCGTTCGGAAAACGGCTGACAGACTACTTTTTAACAGCGGCGTTTTGCACTTTTTCAAACAAGGTCACCGCTTCGGGCGACGGCGGATTCAAATCGCGAAGCAGAGGGTCTTTCAGCCATTTGACCGTTTTCTGTGAACCTTCGACGGAATAAGTTACAAAGCAATAATCCGCGCCGGCGTCCAATCCCCCCGACTGCAGGGCTGAAAAATTCGATTTATCCGCCAAATCGAACAAAGCTTTAGCCTTCGAGGCGTCCGTCATCAGCAGCTGTTGGAAACGGGTGTCAATTCTGTCTATTTGCGGATAATCGTCAATTCCGTAAAACTCCCCCGTTTCCAAAACATACACGCCCTTGGCTTTCGATCCGAACACATTTTGCGTCGGCGCGCAGCCGACAAGCATTTTTTTCGGAAAACGCGCGGGAGCTTTCGCCGTTTTTCCGGATTCATCCCGATTCAAATCGTTCACATAGTACGAGGCGTCCTGCCGCGTTTTTTCACCCATGGCCCGCGCATTTCCCGCTTGAAGCACCGGCAAAACAACGGCGCAGGCCGTCAGCAACGCTCTTTTATACCGCATTTTGTTTTCCTTTCTGTCCACCTTTTCTTTTTTTTCAAAAAATTTTCCAAAAAACGCATTTTTTCTGAAAAAAAGTCTGGCGAAACGATAAAAAATGTCATATCATTCTTATAAACAATTAACCCAACGAGTTCAACGACTCTTTTTCAAAGGTGACTTCTATGGCGATTTTAAACGAATATGAATTGCATCTGTTGGCGATGATGTCCGGTATCGACGAACACGCAACCATCGAAAACAAACAGTCTTTGCTGGTGGCTTTGGATGTTTTGAAGCCGCAAGGGAACATGAGCGACGCCGATTACGCCGCTGAAATCAACAAGACTTTGAACAAATCTTTGGATGAACAGTACGCGAAGCCTTTGGCAAACGTTTCCGTTTTGCGCAAAGACCGCCAGAACCGCGTTGAATTCGTCGTTCCCGCAGGGCATGACAATGAATCCTTGACTTGGGGCGTTACCGAGGAAAACGGCGCCAAACACAACGGTTCCGTCAAAATCGCCGACACTCAAATGTGCTATGGCGTCGACGGTCAGCCGATGCGCCGCGAAATCAACGGCGTCACTTATGAAAAACGTTCGTTTGAACTGAACGCCGATATGGAAATGGGGTATCACACGCTGGAAGCGCAAATCCCAGGTCAGCCCAAAGCCAAAGCGGAAATGATTTACGCGCCGACGAAATGTTACGACCCGATTGACATCAAAAACGGCGGCAAAGCTTGGGGCGTTCCCGTTCAGCTGTACGAACAGCGTTCCGATGAAAACCAGGGCATCGGCGACTTGTCCGACTTGGCGGAAATCGCGGACACCATCGGCAAACACGGCGCAGGCATCGTCGGCGTCAACCCGCTGCACGCCATGTTCCAGAACGGCGCGGAGGAAGCGAGCCCCTATTCGCCCGCCAGCCGCACCTATTTCAACCATATCTATTTGGATGTGACCGCCGTTCCCGACTTCAAGGACAGCAAAGAAGCGCAGGCGCTGTACGATTCGCCCGAATACACCGAAAAACGCCGCAAAGCGCAGGATACGGTCGATGTTGACTACACGTCCGCGTTCGAGCTGAAAAACCCGATTCTGGACAAATGCTTCGACACGTTTGAAAAATCCGCGTCCCCCGAACGCCGCGCCGCGTTTGAATCGTTCAAGGCCGAAGGCGGCAAACGTCTGGAAGACTTCGCAACATGGCAGGCTTTGTCCGACCACTTCTCGAAAGCCGGCCCGAAAAGTTTTGACTGGCGCGATTGGCCCAAGGAATATCAAGATCCTTCGACGCCCGAAGTTCAAGCTTTCAAAGAACAGAATAAGAAACAGGTTGAAAAGTACACCTATCTGCAATGGGAAACCCTGCGCCAGATGGAAAACGTACAGGATGTCTGCCACAACAACGGCATGAAAGTCGGGCTGTACACCGACATCGCCGTCGGTAGCGCTCCGTTCGGCTTTGAAGGCTGGGGCTGCAAAGATTTGTACATGAAAGCATCCGCAGGCGCTCCCGCCGACATTCTGAGCCCCAACGGCCAGAACTGGGACGTTTTGGGCTTCAAGCCGAAAGCACTGAAAGAAACGGGATACAAGCCGTTCATCGAAATGTTGCGCAACAACATGAAAACGTCGGGCTGCACCCGTTTGGATCACGTTTTGCAGTTGGCGCGTCTGTACATGATCCCGCACGGCAAAACCGCGAAGGAAGGCGCGTTTGTTTACTATCCCGTTGATGACCTGATGGCTGTCGCGGCGTTGGAATCCAACCGCAACAAATGCATGCTGATTGGCGAAGACTTGGGGCAGCTGCCTCCGGGTTTCCAAGACAAGCTGATGGATCACGGTATTCTGTCGTACCGCGTGTTGCCTTTTGAACGTCAGTGGGGCTATCAGAACGGCAGCGACAACAACGCGTTCCGCCATCCCGAAGAATACCCGCAGTATTCGACGGCGGCTCCGTCCACGCACGACACGCCGTCGCTGGCCAGCCAATGGACAGCGCGCGACGTGCACTTGAAAGACTACTTGGGCTATTACGAAAGCGACCAGCAGCGCAATATGGAATTCAGACAGTATGAAACCCAGCGTTGCGCCATCAACTACGCCTTGAACGAAAAAGGCAGCTGGCAGAAAGTCGGGGCGATGCCCGTTTCCGACCCCGCTCACGACACCCGCTCCGTTCCGTACAAATTTGAACAGGCGATTGCGGACTACTTGGGACAGTCGAAATCGGCGATGCTGTTGTTCCCGTTCTCGGATATGTTCCGCACGAACTACATGGGCAACATCCCCGGCACGCGTCAACGTCATGCGTCCAAGAGCGAAAACGTCCAGAAAGTCTTTGAACAGGGCGGCGCAAGCAACATTCCTTGGAAGAACTGGCGTCCGAAGATGCACTTGAAAGTCAACGAAATCAAAGAGGTTCCCGTGTTCAAGGAAATTTCCACGATTTTGAACGGCTACCGTCAGGCGGGCAACGAAAATTCTAAAATCAAGGATCCGCAGGTTCCCGATTTCAAACGCCCCGGCCGCACGGAAAACAAACAGCGTGACGCAAAACGCGTTGTAACCCTGTACCAGAGCTTGGCAAACAGCGGATACTTCCAGACATACGCTTACGACATCATTGCGGCGAAGTTCTCTGAAAAGCATCGTCAGCGCGATGTTCAGAAAACAGAAGAGTTCAAAAAGAACTACGAAAGCCGTCGGCAGGCGATTGAGGAAAAGAAACGCCAATACCAGCAAAACGGCGCGGCCAGCAAGGTTCTGAACGTTCAGAAATTGCAATCCAACCGTTCGCGTTAAAAAAGGATTTTCAACTGAAAAGCCCCTTTCCGAAGGGGCTTTTTACGTTACTTTTTTGTTCATTCCGTACTGTTTTTGTTCTTGAATTTTTAACCTTTTTTCTTTAAAACAATCGGCAATGAAACAAAGGATTTGAAATGCAAGCGATTGACCTCAGCCGATTGAACCCCGAACAGCGCCAAGCCGTCGAAACAACCGAAGGCCCCGTACTGGTTTTGGCGGGTGCGGGTTCGGGAAAAACCACTGTTTTGACGACGCGTTTGGCGCACATCATCCAAACGGGAAAAGCACTGCCCTTTCAATGTTTGGCGGTGACATTCACAAACAAAGCCGCCAACGAAATGACCGAACGTCTGCAAACGATTATCGGCGAAGACGCGCGCGCTTTGTGGCTGGGGACTTTCCACAAAATCGGATTGCGGATTTTGCGAAACCATCCCGAAAAAGTCGGGCTGGCTCATGGCTTTACGATTTTGGACGCCGCCGATCAAGAGCGTTTGTTAAAACAAATTATGACCGCTGACGGGCTGGATTTGAAGGAAAACCCGCCTCAGCTGATTATGGGGCAAATCCAAAGGCTGAAAGACCAGGGACTGACACCCGATAAAGCCAATCAGTCGCCCAATCCCGCCTCGCCTTTGGCTGTTCACCTGTACGAAACGTACCAGACGCGCTTGAAAGCGATGAACGCGGTCGACTTCGGCGATTTGCTGCTTTATTGTGTCGAGCTGTTTCAAAAATATCCCGAAGTGCTGAAAGCTTTCCAGCGCCAGTTCCGCTATATTCTGGTGGACGAATACCAAGACACGAACGTCGTTCAATATCTCTGGCTGCGGCTGTTGGCAGGATATCATCATAATTTATGCTGCGTCGGCGACGACGACCAATCCATTTATTCTTGGCGCGGGGCGGAAGTCGGCAACATTCTGCGCTTTGAACAGGATTTTCCGAACGCAACCCTGATTCGATTGGAAAGCAACTACCGTTCGACCGCGCATATTTTGGCAGCGGCGGCGGGATTGATTGCCAACAACGTTCATCGTTTGAGCAAGACTTTGCACACCGCCCCCGGACGGGAAAACGCCGTCGGGGAAAAAGTTCTGGTCACAGGCGTATGGAGCGGCGACGACGAAGCGCGCAAAATCTGCGACCAAATCGAAGCCGAACAGCGGCGCGGAACAAAGCTGTCGCAAATCGCGGTCTTGGTGCGCGCCAGCTTTCAAACCCGCGCGATTGAAGACGTTTTATTGAACGCGGGCATCCCGTATCGCGTCATTGCGGGCATGCGTTTTTATGAACGCGAGGAAATCCGCGACGCGTCGGCGTACATCCGCCTGCTGGTCCACCCCAAAGACGATATGGCTTTTCTGCGCATCGTGAACAAGCCGCGACGCGGCATCGGCGACACGGCTTTGCAAAACATCCAAGTCCGCGCCCGCGCCGACGGGTCGACCATGTTTGAAGCGGCGCATGCCCTGTTGGCGGAAAAAGCGATTAAAGGCACGGCGAAAACGGGATTGGAAAAATTCTTCGCTTTGTTTGATTCTTGGCGTGATTTGCTGACTCAAGGCGAACCGCCCGAAGAACTGCTGCGCCGCATGTTGGACGAAAGCGGCTATATGGAAATGCGCCGCACGGAAAAAACGCCGGATGCCGAGGGGCGCGTTGAAAACCTGCAGGAACTGGTCGGCATTATCAAAGAATACGACAATTTCGACGATTATTTGGAATATATCTCCCTTGTCATGGAAAACGACACGGCGGCGGCAACGGGCGATTCGGTGTCGCTGATGACTTTGCACGCCGCAAAAGGGCTTGAATTCGACTGCGTTTTTCTGCCGGGGTGGGAGGAAGGAATCTTCCCGCACCAAAAATCGCTGGATGAAGGCGGCGAAAAAGCTTTGGAGGAAGAGCGCCGTTTGGCTTATGTCGGCATCACCCGCGCGAAAAAACAGGTTTACATCAGCTTTGCAGGATCGCGGCGCATGTACAACCAATGGCAAAACAATCTGCCGTCGCGATTCATCAACGAACTGCCCGCGGAACACGTCCGCATGCAAAGCGCGATTTCGGACAACTACGGGTACGGCGGATACAATAAAAGCTATACAAACGACGATTATTCCTATAAAAATAACTATGGATACAGAAAAACGGGATTTTTCAGCACACCCGAAAAGCCCGCTTTTCAAAAAGGAACGGAAGTGTATCATGAACGTTTCGGACACGGGCGCGTCACAGGGGCGGAGGGCAAAACCGTCCAAGTCTACTTTGACGAATACGGTACGAAAAAAGTCATGGCTGATTATTTGGAAAAACTGTGATGGAAACAAAACCTGCGGACAACTGGCAACTTTCTTTTGTTTTGGCGGCGGACGCCGTACCGTTTTTTGAACGCGCTCTGGACGGCGACGACACCGCTCTGCTGGCCAGCGAAATCGAAACGGGCGCGGATAAGGGCAAATGGAAACTGGAAGCGATTTTTCAAGACAAACCCGACGAAGCCGCTTTGCGCGCCAATCTGGAAATCGCGGCGACAATGGCGGGCATTGACCTGCCGCCGTATCAGCTGACCGCGCTGGCACAGCGCGACTGGCTGCGGGAAAGCCTTATCAGTTTCAAACCCGTGGATATCGGCCGTTACTACATCTACGGTTCGCATATCAAAGAACCGCCTCCCCCGACGAAAATCGCGCTGAAAATCGACGCGGCGACCGCGTTCGGTTCGGGTGAACACTTTACGACCAAAGGCTGTCTGATGGCGCTGGAGGAAATTTCGCATTACCGCCGCCCGAACAAAATTTTGGATATGGGCTGCGGATCCGGCATTTTGGGGCTTGCCGCCGCCGCGACGTTCCACACGCATGTTTTTGCCGCCGACATTGACCCCGAATCTGTCCGTGTGACTTTGGAAAACGCCCGCAACAACCACTTGGCGCGCTATATCACGGCGCAGGCGGGAAACGGCTACAAACCCGCCGCGGTGCGCACGCACGGTCCGTACGATTTGGTGTTTTCAAACATCCTTGCCCGTCCGCTGACGCTGATGGCGAAAGATTTGGCGGCAAATCTCGCCCCCGACGGCTTGGCGATTTTGTCCGGTTTGCTGAACAGACAGGAAGAATGGGTGCTGAGCGCGCACCGCCGCGTAGGATTGGAACTGAAAAAACGCTACCGCTTGGAAGGCTGGAGCACGCTGATTGTCGGACGATAAGGAAACCTTGCCATGAATGAACGCTTGACCGCCGTACGCGAATGGATGCTGAAAAACGGATTTTTCGGATTGGTTGTGCCGCGCGCCGACGAATTCCAAGGCGAATATGTTGCGCCAAGCGCGGAACGTCTGGCATGGCTGACGGGCTTTACGGGGTCGGCCGGCGAAGCGGTGATTTTCCTTGACCGCGCGTTTTTGTTTGTCGACGGACGCTATACTTTGCAGGCGCAAAAGGAAACGGACGAAAAGCAAATCACAGTCATCCAAACTCCCGACGGACAGGCGGCCGACTGGCTGTTTGCCGCTTTGCCGCAAGGGGCCGTCATCGGCTACAATTCATGGCTTTACACCCCGTCCAAAGTCAACAAAATGAAAGCGGCGGGCGGTAAAAACAGCGCGGTTTTCACCCCTGTTCCCGTTGACCCGATTGATTTGCTGTGGCAGGACAGACCGCTAAACGGCGGCGGCTGGGCCGTTGCTTTGCCCGAACGGTTTACGGGATTGGACAGCACGTCCAAAATCGCGGATATTACAGCAGCTTTGGGCATTGACCAAGACGACGCTTTATTGCTGACAAATCCCGAATCCGTCATGTGGATTTTGAACGTCCGCGGAAACGACATCCCGTACATTCCTTTGGTTCAATCCTTTGGCATTTTATACAAAAGCGGAACTTTCCAGTGGTTTGTCGACACGAACAAAATCACGGATTCCGTCAGAAAACAGCTGAGCCCGCTGGTGGAAACCGTTCCGATGTCAGCTTTTGCACAGGTACTGGACGTCTTGGCCGCACAACATGCCAAAGTGTGTTTGGACACGACAAACTGCTCTGCGTGGGCGTATGACAGGCTGACCGACGGCGGGGCTGTCGTTCATGACAAAGAAGACCCCTGCCTTATCCGCAAAGCGTGCAAAAACATCACAGAGCGCAACGGCGCGGTCAACGCCCATGTCAAAGACGGCGCGGCGGTCTGCAAATTTTTGGCGTGGTTTGACGAACAGGCGCCCAAAGGCGGCTTGACGGAAATGGACGCCGTCAAAAAAATGCACGATTTGCGCGCCGAAAATCCGCTGTACCGCGGCGAAAGCTTTGCGACAATCGCGGCTTCGGGCAAAAACGCCGCTTACATTCACTATCACACAAACGAAACCAATAACGCCCCGATTCAAAAAGACGCCATGTTTTTGATTGATTCGGGCGCGCAATATCTGGACGGAACAACAGACATCACGCGCACCGTCGCGGTCGGAACGGTTTCGCCGTTGGAAAAGAAACGCTTTACCCAAGTGCTGAAGGGACATATCGCTTTGGCAACCATTGCGTTTCCAGAAGGAACAACGGGGGCGCAACTGGACATTCTGGCGCGGCAGTTTTTATGGCGCGACGGCATTGACTACGCCCATGGAACGGGACACGGCATCGGCAGCTATTTAAGCGTCCATGAAGGTCCTCAACGCATTTCGCGCGGCGGCAGCCGTGTCGCCCTCGCCCCCGGCATGCTGATTTCCAACGAACCGGGATACTATAAACCCAACGCATTCGGCATCCGTTTGGAAAATGTTGTCATGGTCGAACCCCTGCCCCCGACGGAAGGTTCTGAAATGAAAGTTTTGGGGCTGTCGACTTTGACGCTTGCCCCGTTCGACCGCAGATTGATTGATAAAACCCAACTGACTTTGCGGGAAAAGGCGTGGCTGGACGGTTATCACGCCCGAATCAAACGCATTGTCACGCCGTTGGTTGACCGCGCTACGGCGGAATGGCTGTCCAAAGCCTGCGCCCCGCTGTAAGGTTTTCCCATGCGTGCGGGCATTACTTTCTTTGTGTCGGGCTGTCTGCTGATATTGCTTTCCGCGGTTATGGTCGTTCCGACCGTGCTGGATTTTGCAGACGGGCAGACAGCGGCGGGAACGGCGTTCGGCTTGTCCGCCATAATGACGGGTTTTTCCGGCGCGCTGCTGTTTTTGACATTTTACAACCGTTATGAAAAACTATCCGTGCGGGAAATGTATTTAACGACGTCCATTGTTTGGGTCGTCGCCTGCTCTTTTGCCGCCCTGCCGTTTTATTTTGCCCCTGTTCCCATGGATTATACGGATGCGTTTTTTGAAGCCATGTCCGGCTTGACCACCATGGGCGCGACGATTATCCGCGACTATTCGCAATTTTCCCGCGGTATTTTGTTATGGCGCGGAATACTGCAATGGATCGGCGGGCTGGGAATTATTGTCATCGCTTTGGGTGTCCTGCCTTTGCTTCGTATTGGCGGCATGCAGTTGTTCTCAATGGAAAGTTCGGACAAATCCGGCAAGAAAATGCCCAAAACGTCCCAAATCATCGCCACTATGATGATTATTTACATCGCATTCACGGCTGCCTGCATTTTTTGTCTGACTTTAACTGAATTGACGCCGTTTGAAGCAGTTGCTTACAGTCTGGCAACCATACCGACGGGCGGGTTTGCCCCGCGCGCGTCCTCCGCCGCCGATTTGTCCGCCGCCGCACAATGGGTGCTGGTGTTTTTTATGTTCATATCGGGTCTGCCGCTGCTTTTATCCTATTCCGTTTTGAAAAAAGACTGGAAGCAAATCAAAAGCGACATGCAAATCAAAACGTACGTCGTCTTCACCCTTGCCGCCGGCGCAGGCTTGACGGTTTGGCTGACGGCGACGCACCCCGAAATGTCTTTTTCGACCGCTTTGAGAAATATGACGTTCAGCTTTGTCGCCGCGCTGACTTCAACAAACTTTTCGGTCTGCGATTTGGAAAGTTACGGCGTTTTTGCGGTTATGTTTTTTACGTTTTTAATGCCCGTAGGCGCGTGCAGCGGATCGACTTCCGGCGGCATCAAGCTGTTTCGCTTCAACATTATCTATTTGTTTTCCGTGCAGTATCTGCGGCACAAGCTGTTGCCTCACGGCGTTTTCATCGCGAAATACAACGGGCGTCCTTTGACCGAAGAAATCACCTCCGGCGTTTTCGTTTTTCTGGCGATTTTTTTGATGTCCGCAATGGCGTCAATGCTGGCATTGGCTCTGTTGGGATTGGATTTTATAACCGTTGTAACAGGGGTGATTTCGGCTTTGGGCAACGCGGGAATTGCATTCGGTCCTGTTATCGGTTCAACGGGAAGCTTTGCCGATTTGCCGAATGCGGCCAAATGGATTCTGTCGGCGGACATGATGCTTGGCCGTTTGGAGTTCATCACCGTTTTTGTTGTTTTACTGCCGCTGGCTTGGCGCAAAGAAAAGAAAAACTACTGATTTTTCGGAGCGGGTGCGGAAATCGTCCCTGCAGGGTTTTCCGTTACTTCATCCCCCCACTTATCCACCAATTTACGCTGCAAATCACGCAAAAACTGCACGCGGCGCTGATCCGCCATTTCAACAATGCTCAAAATAATGGGCGGAATACAACGGGAAAAAATAAAACCGATGGCGGCGGATCCGAAAGCCACAAATATTGTTTTAAAATCAAAAAACAGACCTATCGCGCCTTCCAAAGAATTGTCTTCAAACCACAAACGGAATAAAAACGGCAGCGTCCCCGCAAAATTCATTCCGCCGACGCACAGCCATTTGTATTTGTAGCGCAGTTTGTATTTATTTTCCAAAACAAGCGAAACCAAAGTCGGCAGCATGGCCAACAGAAAAAACAATACCGTTGCCTTTAAAACCAACAAAATCGGAAACAACAGAATACAGGTAATGAACGTTCTGAATTTGCCTGTTTTTTTTTCGCTCATTTTCTAACCTCTTAAAAAACGCGCCACCAGCAGCAACAGCATAACCAGCAAAGCAATGGAAAAAGAAACAATGGCGGCGACTTCGTACCCCAGCATCATTCCGTGTTCCACCCGTTTTTCGCGATTGCCGTCCAAAGTTTCGATTTCCTTGGAAATCTTGACATAATCCCGTCTGGCCTGTTCAAAATTGCGCATATCGGACAGGCGTTCCTCTTTATCGTCCAAAAAACGGTACAGTTCCGGCAAGCTGCCTTTGCGGATATACTTCGGCAATTCTTTTTCCAGCTGTTTGCGTTTTTCCAAACTGTGGTAGTTGTTGATAATCGGCACAATATGACGTCCCAACCAAGAACACATGCCATACAGTTTGTCCGGACCGAACGTCCATTGCAAAGTGGAATACAAACTCAATATTCCCTGCGCCGCAACGTTTTCTTTCGGGGAATTCAGCAAAGAGATTTGTTCCCCCAGTTTTGTGCCGAAATTCACGGAAATGAACGCGGCAATATGTCTGTCGACGGGATCCGTTTTGGCATCCACTTTTTTGGACGCCTGTTCCAGCGCTTCGGTCAAATCGCGCACATTGTCCACATAGTATTTTTTAACCAGCGGGCTTTGACACGGAACGCCTTCCGCCGTTTCATACAAAACGCGCTCAATCCCCATGCCCAAATCCGGTTTTTTCAAAGTAACCTGCATGGCTTTGACCTGCTGCGCCGCCACGCGATCATTTTTCAGACTGTACCAGCTTTCCAAAAATCCCGTTGTAATTATGCCGATTAAGGGCTTGATGTCCCTGTCTTGCAAAACGGATACGGCCAAAACATATCCCAGCGCATCGGGCATAAACGACCAGTCGCGCAAATGCAAGGGAGCCTCCGGATGCAGCAGCATGCAAGTTCTGGAAACAATGAAATCATCCTGCCGTTCTTTTTGCGAAAAAGCGAAAACCGCCATTTCCAAAGTTTTGGCAATGGCTTCCGCGGTCTGCTTGTCCTCAAAGCCGCGCAAAATCCACGTCATCAGCCGTTCCGACCGAATGGCTTCCGCCGCCAAATCCCAGTTGTAAAAAAACGCCAAAGCCAAACTGCGGTAGGAAAAATGCTCTTGGTTATTGAAAATGAAAGGCCTTTGCGATGTTTTTCCCGCTCTGACCTGCACGGGGGTCAAACGCCGCCCGTCAATCCATTGCTGAACCGACGAGATGTCCCAGCGCTGTTCAACGGAATCGGACAGAAGTCCGCGCAACAGCTCAATCAGCGCCAAAGCGATGCGTTCCTCGCCGATAATCGTCGCGTACGATCCTTTGCGCACTTTCAGTTCCGCCAGTTCCGGCATGGACAGTCCTTCCACGGGATTGTGCCCCAGCCCCAGCCACATCAGCGTCGCCCCCAAAGCGTACAAATCGTCCGCCGTAACGCCGTTGCCGCGTCCTTCGGGCTGGCAAAGCATGGAAGGAATGGTTTCACAAACCCCCGGCTGATCATAAGCCGGCGGAACGGAAATGCAGTCCCCCAAAACGATTTGCGTTTTTTCGGCATCCATATAAAACAGGTTGTCGGGACGAATGGCGCGGTGAGTCAGCCCGCGTATAGCCAAATTGTTGACACCCATCAGCAAAGGCCGTACCCATTTGGATACCAAATCAACCTCTTCCTTGGATAAAACGGGGGCGAATTTTTTGCCCATGACAACGCGTCCGCCCAACGGACGTTCATAAATCAAAAAAAACGTTCTTTGGCGCATGGGTTTCCAATATGCGACGCCGCTTGCCACCAAAGGCAGAAGCCCCTCCACTTTCGATCCGGAACGCAAGCGGACGTGATCCTTGCGAACCGGCAAATCGGGGCGGCATACATACGCAAAAATGCGGCGATCCGGAGCATTTACATCTTCGGCTTGATACGCTTTCGCATTTGGCATATCCAGCAAAGGCAGCGGCAAATGCAGAAAAACGCGGTAATTGTCACTGACCACCGCTACAAAATCATCATGTTCCGCATTTTCGGTTTTGGAAGCCTTTTCAATGATTTTCTGTTCGGTTTCCGTTGCCGTTTTGACTTTTTCTTCCAAATCCGCCATTGTTTTTCCGATTTTCCCCGATTGAAAGGGGGAAATTTACCCTTTCAGCTGTAAATTTCCCCCAGTATATCAAACGGTTTAACCAGAATAAACAGTTTTTTACGATTGATACGGGTCTATGCGAATGATTGTGTCTTCACGTTCGGGGCTGGTCGAAATCATGCCGACTTTGACGCCCGTCAGCTGTTCCAAACGTTCAATATATTTTTTAGCGTTTTCGGGCAGCTGCGCATAGTCGCGAATACCGTACGTTGACGATTTCCACCCCGGCAGAGTCTCATAAACAGGCTTGACATCCGCCCCCGCTTTGACCTGCATGGGGAAGCAATCCAGCTTTTTGCCGTTCAGTTCGTAACCGACGCAAACTTTGATTTCGTCGAACTGGTCAAGAATATCCAGCTTCATCACGGCCAATTCATGAACACCGTTGACGCGAACGGCTTGACGCACCAAAACCGCATCGAACCAGCCGCAGCGGCGGGGACGCCCCGTAACCGTGCCGAATTCACGGCCGACTTCGCGGATTTTGTCGCCGTCGACATCAAACAGTTCGGTCGGGAAAGGACCGGCGCCGACACGCGTCGTATAAGCTTTGACAACCCCGATAACTTTGTCGATGTATTTCATGCCGACACCCGAACCGACGGCGGCCTGTCCCGCAATCGTGTTCGACGACGTCACATACGGGTACGTTCCGAAATCGTTGTCCAGCATGGTGGCTTGAGCCCCTTCAAACAGCAGGGAAGCCCCATCGTCCAGTTTGTCCGCCAGAATTTTCCACGCGGGAACGACATAAGGCGCAAGGAAATCCGCAATTTCATCCAGCTGTTTCAGCAAATCGGCAGCATTAACCTGCGGCTGCCCCATGCCTTGGCGCAAAGCGTTGTGGAAACGCAGCAGATTTTCGACTTTGTCCGCCAGCGTTTCTTTTTCAAACAAATCGCCGACGCGAATGGCGCGGCGGCCGACTTTGTCTTGATACGCGGGACCGATGCCGCGTCCCGTCGTTCCGATTTTGGATTTGCCGGCGGCTTCTTCGCTCATATGGTCCAATTCGCGGTGAAGCGGCAAAATCAAAGTCGCCAATTCCGAAATTTTCAGCACGGAGGGCGACACTTTCGCGCCCAAATCGGACACGCGCTTGATTTCGTCGCGCAACGCCCACGGATCGACAACCACGCCGTTTCCGATAACGGACAGTTTGCCGCGCACAATACCCGACGGCAACAAGGATAACTTATACGTCACGCCGTCGACGACCAAAGTGTGTCCCGCGTTGTTTCCGCCCTGGAAACGCACGACAACATCCGCCTTTTCGCTCATCAAATCGACGATTTTGCCTTTTCCTTCATCGCCCCACTGGGCGCCTATGATTACGATATTGGACATTTTTGTTTTCTGCTCCTTGTTACAACGGACGAAGCGTCCCGTCCGCATAGATAAAGCCGCACGACAAGCGCCGCGCTTCAGCCTCCCCATCGTTTGACAAACCGCAAACGACGGTGTACCCGTTCAACCGTTCCGTTTCAGCAAACGGCGTGTTTAAGGGGACGAACACCCGCTTTTCAAGTGCGGGAATTTTTAAAACGGACTGAATTTCCGTCATCAGCAATGTTACGCCGACGGCGGGTTCGCCCGATTTTCCTTTGGCGGAAGCGATATAACGCCCTCCCCGTCCCAATTCGACGAACGTATCCGTTCCGTATAAAGTAAAAGCGATTCCGCAGTGATATTCAAACCCGCGGTTTTCCAGCGCATCCGCCGTGATTTTCAAAGAATTGCCGTATTTTTTCAATATGTCGGCGACCTGCGCCAAGCGGCGACATTCGGCGCGCGCCTCTTCGGGCAAATCAAGCGTATCAAGCAATGCCAAAACACGGTTGCAGTCGCCGTATGCGTCAAACAAAATATCAAACACGGGCAAAGCCGCCCGTCCGCTTTGTCCCAATCCGTTCAAAAATTTGCGGGCGGCGGAAAAATCCTTTTGATTGATGAAATCGGCCAAAGATTCCGCCGCTTCGCAATCAAACCCGTAGGCGCGGCACAAAGCGGGAAACAAAGTCGGCAAATTCAAATCAATCGAAACTTTTTCAATTCCGATGTTTTTCAAAGCTTTCAAAGCCAACAGCACAACTTCGGCATCGGCTTGCGCGCTGTCAGCGCCGATCAGCTCCGCCCCGACCTGCAAAATCTGGCGCGCGGGATTCAGCTGAGTCCCCTTCAAGCGCAAAACATGTCCCGCGTACGCCAAACGCAAGGGACGCGGTTCGTCCGCCAAGCGGGTCAAAGCGATTCTGGCGATTTGATCCGTCATATCGGCGCGAATTCCCATCGTTTTTCCGGACAAGGGATCGACCAAACGGAAAGATTGACTTTTCAAGTCATCGTTTTGTCTGAAAAAAAGCGTTTCCTCGAATTCAGCCATAGGCGGGGAAACGCGCTGATAGGCGTAACTTTGAAAAGTGTGTATTATCCGCTCGACCGCGTCGGCTTCATTGGAAGCAAACGGCGGCAACACATCTGTCATTCCCACAGGCAGCAATCCCGCCGCGGCGGATTTTTTCATTTCAATCGACCCAAAGGCTGTTAAAGTTTTGATTTATGTTTTACCCCGAATCAATCCGAAAAGAAACAATTTTTTAGCGATGTCTGCGGATTCTGCTTTCCGGTCCTTTCCAATCGACGGCGTGGCGGTACGCTTCTTTCATTGCTTCGCCGTACGCTTCGTTTTCAACATTCAGCAAAAAATCGTAAATGCCGCAAATAATCTCGGTTTGAATTTTTTCGCGCTCGTCATGCGACAAACGGCAACATTCCGTCCATGCGATTTGATTTCCCTGCCCGTCGGTGATGAACACATCGGTAAAATCCCCCGCGGGCGACACGGGTTCTTTGCCTGCAACATACGAATTGTGCATCAAATTTTTCAAACACATGAAAGTAACGGCTTTTGCCATTTTGCTGGCGATGTGATGTTCTTGGGCTGACATGACGATTCTCCTTTGATAAAAAATCGCCTTTACTTTACACAAAAACAACCGCGCCGCCTATTTAGACATTCTGCCAGATAGCCGAACGGCCGACAGACTTTTACGGCAAATAACGGCTTTTCAGCAGCTCTTTAAAGCTTTCCGTCGACAGCCTTTGCCCCGTTGCGAACAAAACCGCATCGTTAAACGGACGCAAAGACGCCTGCGACCGGATATTGTCCGTCAGCCATTTGTTCAGCGGCGCGAAATCCCCTTGCCCCAACCGTTCGGGAATATCGGGAACGGCGTTTTCGGCCGCCCGCAAAAACTGCGCCGCCGCGACAGCCCCCAAAGTGTAATCGGGGAAATAGCCGAAATTGCCGTCCGCCCAATGAATGTCCTGCAGGCATCCTTTGGCGTTGCTTTCGGGAACGACGCCCAAATAAGAATTCATTTTATCGTTCCATGCGGCGGGCAAGTCCTTGACCTGCAAATCGCCGGCAATCATCGCCTTTTCCAGTTCGTAGCGCAAAACAATATGCAGAGGGTACGTCACTTCGTCGGCATAAATGCGAATCAAAGACGGCTGAACGGACTGCACTTTCGCGCGCAGAGTTTCCGGCTTTTCCCCCAGCTGTTTCGCCAGCCAGTTCAAATATCCGGTCGAATGAAGCACGCCGATTTCCATCAGCAAAGACTGGCTTTCATGCATGGCCATGCCGCGCTGCTGCCCGACGGGTTGGTTCATATACGCGTACGGCAAATGCATTTCGTACAAAGCATGCCCCGTTTCATGCATGACCGCCGCAATGCCTTCCATCGGATTTTGCCGCGAAAAGTGGCTGACAATGCGAATGTCGTCTTTGCCCAAAGTCGTACAGAACGCCGTTGAGGATACGTCCATCCGCCCGCGGCCGAAATCGAAGCCCATGCGATTCATCAATTCTTTGCAAAAAGCGATCTGTTCATCAACGGAAAGCGTGTTTTCGTATTCCGCCGTCTGCCGCGGCGCGCGCGAACGAATGTCGTCAATAAAGTTCGGCAGAAAAGATTTCAAATCGTCGAACAGCGGATTGATAAAATCCTGCGTCATTCCCGATTCGTACGAATCAAGCATCGCGTCATACGGATTTTGCGGATTTTTCAAAACAGCCGCTTGACGCTGCAAATCGACCAGCCGTTCCAAATGCGGCCGAAACGAATCAAAATCGTTTTCCTTGCGGGCGTTAAACCACACAGCGACACTGTCGTTGCGGGCTTTGGCCAGCTGTTCGACCAGTTCCGCAGGCAAAACGGAAGCTTCCGCCACCTCTTCTTTGGCTTTGCGGACGTTGGCGGTTTGCCACACATCCAAATCGGCGGCAGATTCCAGTTTGTCGAAAATTTCATCCCAATCGGGCGACGTTAAAATCGCGTGAATTTTCAATTCCAACAAAGTCTTTTGTTCACCACGGCCGTTTGCCGCCGCCGCGGGGGCGTTCAGCTGCCCGTCCAAATCAATCAAAGCGATAATGTGTTCCAGCGTGTTTTTTTCGTTAAAACGCTGTTCCAAAATCTGATACGCCGTGTTCATTTTTTTCCGCCTTTTCGATTGTTTTTGTTTTTTATTATCAGAAACATGCGAAATTGGATACAAAAAAAGGGGCGAAGCGCCCCTTTTTCGGAATTGCAAAACGGATTAACGGTAAACCCAAGTGATGGACGACGAATTGTCTGCCGATGCCGACTTTTTGCATGCCGTAACCGCATTACTCAACGTAATGGGAATCAAATGCGCCGTTGTCGTAAAAATGCCATTCTGGGCATTTCCAGTGAATGTTTTTGCACTGGTTTGAGAAGTAGCGGCCGCACCGGAAGCAATAATCGCGACCAAACCGGACGACGCATCGCCCCAATCCGCCATTGCCAAACGCGTGCAGGCGTCCTGCGGCAATCCGCTGTAGGAAATCGTAAAATATTGGTTGGAGTTTGCCGTTCCGATTGAAACAGAACCTCCGTACGGGTTCACAGGATTTTTACACGTCGAATCATCGCAAATTTCATCATTGAAAATGCCCAGCGTGTATGCCGTTCCGTAACCAGAGGACGAATCACCCAGACCGTTGTAGGTGCGGTTGCCCGCAAACAATGTGCGAACGTTTGTCACCATGGTTTGAACCTGGTCTGTCGTTTTGGACACTTTGAATTTCGACATGGCCATTGAATAGCCCTGAATACCGCCGACGGACAAAACACCGATAATTGCCAGAACGCCCAGCATTTCGATCATTGAACGGCCGCTTTCGTGTGTGTG